>NZ_DAMCGF010000002.1:0-644461 GCF_032104925.1 Kosakonia sp. | reverse complement strand
CGCTCGGTTCGTAGCCGAGTACTCTATCCAGCTGAGCTACGGATGCATCGGGAAACTTACTTTACAACGCTGATTCAGTGCTGCGTTACCTCGCCACACTGAGCAAGATGGTGCATCCGGGAGGATTCGAACCTCCGACCGCTCGGTTCGTAGCCGAGTACTCTATCCAGCTGAGCTACGGATGCAAAATGGCGGTGAGGCGGGGATTCGAACCCCGGATGCAGCTTTTGACCGCATACTCCCTTAGCAGGGGAGCGCCTTCAGCCTCTCGGCCACCTCACCACACGCGCCTCTTTCGAGTGCTTCGAAGAACTTGTTAAGGGCTCATCGTCGCTGCGTGGCGCACATATTACTTTCTGGGACTTATAAGTCAAACACTTTTTCCAGCCCCTGAATCGTTTGCACACTTCGCAGGCAATTAGCCTGCAAAAAGGCCAAAAAGGATGTTTTATCAGCAGAAATTCTGCCGTTTCGCTGTAGAAAAATGGCAAAGACATTCCATCTCAACAGGCGGGTAACAGGGAAAAACAGCAAGTATGAAATAAAAAGGAAACGTATTGAGGGGAAAATCAGAGGTGGAGTTGCGTCTCGCCGGAAAACAGCGAGACGCGATAATGGCATCAGTAGTTCGACTGCTGTGATTTTTCAGCCTGGATACGCTGGTAGATCTCTTCACGGTGAACGGAAACTTCTTTAGGGGCGTTAACGCCGATACGAACCTGGTTACCCTTAACCCCTAATACAGTCACAGTGACCTCATCCCCAATCATGAGGGTTTCACCAACTCGACGAGTCAGAATCAGCATTCTTTGCTCCTTGAAAGATTAAAAGAGTCGGGTCTCTCTGTATCCCGGCATTATCCATCATATAACGCCAAAAAGTAAGCGATGACAAACACCTAAGTGTAAGCAGTCACGGCATTACATTCTGTTAAACCTAAGTTTAGCCGATATACAAGACTTCAACCTGACTTTATCGTTATCAATAGCGTAGTGGCAACAACGCCATAACCGCAAGGTTATGGCGTCTGCTTTCGCTTTGTAATTATGACAGTTTAGCGCTTACCCAGTCTTTTACACTGGCGAGAGCGGCAGGCAGTGCGGCTGCGTCTGTACCGCCGGCTTGCGCCATATCCGGACGTCCGCCACCTTTACCCCCGACCTGCTGGGCAACCATACCAATCAATTCCCCTGCTTTCACACGGTCGGTCACATTCTTCGACACACCCGCAATCAGGGAAACTTTTCCTTCCGCCACGGTGGCAAGCACAATCACTGAAGCACCCAGTTGGTTTTTCAGATCGTCCACCATGGTACGCAGCATCTTCGGCTCGACGCCAGCCAGCTCGCTAACCAGCAGTTTTACGCCGTTAAGATCGATAGCTTTACCGGACAGGTTAGCGCTCTCCTGCGCTGCCGCCTGCTCTTTAAGCTGCTGCAACTCTTTTTCCAGCTGGCGAGTACGTTCGATAACAGTACGCACTTTATCGCCAAGGTTCTGGCTGTCGCCCTTCAGCAACTGCGCAACATCGTGCAATTGGTCACTCTGCGCATGCAGGCTGGCAATCGCGCCTTCACCGGTAACGGCCTCGATACGACGCACGCCTGCCGCTGTGCCAGATTCAGACACAATGCGGAACAGACCAATATCACCGGTGCGGGAAGCATGTGTGCCGCCGCAGAGTTCAGTCGAGAAATCACCCATGCGCAGCACGCGCACGCGGTCTTCGTATTTCTCACCAAACAGCGCCATTGCGCCATTCGCTTTTGCCGTTTCCAGATCCATGATGTTGGTTTCGATTGGCAGGTTACGGCGAATTTGCGCATTCACCAGATCTTCTACCGCACGGATTTCCGATGGCTTCATGGCTTCAAAATGGGAGAAGTCAAAGCGCAACGCTTTGTCATTGACCAGAGAGCCTTTCTGCGCAACGTGCGTACCGAGCACATCGCGCAGCGCGGCATGCATCAGGTGTGTGGCAGAGTGGTTCAGACGAATACGCGCACGGCGCGCTTCATCGACTTCCGCTTTCACACCGTCGCCCACTTTCAGCGAACCGCTACTCAACTTGCCGAGGTGACCAATCGCCTGGCCGTACTTCTGCGTATCCTGTACGGCAAAGGCAAAGCCATTACCTTTCAGTTCGCCTTTATCGCCCACTTGGCCGCCAGACTCGGCGTAGAACGGCGTTTCATCAAGAACAACAACCGCTTCCTGACCTGCGGCGATCGCGTTAACCGGCTTACCATCGACAAACAGCGCAGTCACTTTGCCGTTCAGTGCCAGATGGTCATAGCCTTTAAATTCCGAAGCGCCATCAACGCGGATCATCGCGTTGTAATCTGCACCGAAACCGCTGGATTCGCGCGCGCGGCGGCGTTGCTCTTCCATCGCGGCTTCAAAACCTGCTTCGTCAACTTTCAGATTACGTTCACGGCAGACATCGGCGGTTAAATCCACCGGGAAACCATAAGTATCGTACAGGCGGAAAGCGGTCTCGCCGTCCAGCGTGTCACCTTTCAGTTTTGCCAGCTCTTCGTCCAGCAGCGCCAGGCCACGCTCCAGCGTACGCGCAAATTGTTCTTCTTCGGTTTTAAGAACCTGCTCAACCTGCGCCTGCTGGCGTTGCAGATCTTCACCGGCGGAACCCATCACCTCAATCAACGGGCCTACCAGTTTATAGAAGAAGGTGTCCTTCGCGCCCAGCATGTTGCCATGACGAATCGCACGACGAATGATACGACGCAGCACATAGCCACGGTTTTCGTTCGACGGAATGACGCCATCGGCGATCAGGAAGGCACAAGAACGAATGTGGTCGGCAATAACACGCAGCGACTTGTTGCTCAAATCTGTCGCGCCGGTCACATTTGCCACCGCCTGAATCAGTCGGGTGAACAGGTCGATTTCGTAGTTGGAATTCACATGTTGCAGCACCGCGGCAACACGCTCCAGGCCCATACCGGTATCCACGGACGGCTTCGGCAGCGGTTCCATAGTGCCATCGGCCTGGCGGTTGAACTGCATAAAGACGATGTTCCAGATTTCGATATAGCGGTCGCCGTCTTCTTCCGGGCTGCCCGGAGGGCCACCCCAGATGTGGTCGCCGTGATCGTAGAAAATCTCGGTGCACGGGCCGCATGGACCGGTATCGCCCATCTGCCAGAAGTTGTCAGAAGCGTAAGCGGCGCCTTTGTTATCGCCGATGCGGATAATGCGCTCGCGCGGCACGCCCACTTCTTTTTCCCAGATTTCGTACGCTTCGTCGTCCGTTTCGTATACCGTCACCCACAGACGCTCTTTCGGCAGGTTGAACCAGTTCTCACCGGTCAGCAGTTCCCATGCGTACTGAATAGCATCATGTTTGAAGTAGTCGCCGAAGCTAAAGTTGCCCAGCATTTCAAAGAATGTGTGATGGCGTGCGGTGTAACCGACGTTTTCCAGGTCGTTGTGTTTACCACCAGCACGTACGCAACGCTGTGCTGTGGTAGCGCGGGAATAATTACGTTTGTCGAGCCCAAGGAATACATCCTTGAACTGGTTCATCCCGGCGTTAGTAAACAGCAGAGTCGGGTCGTTATTCGGTACCAGGGAGCTGCTGGCAACTACCTGATGTCCCTTACTATGGAAAAAATCGAGAAACGCCTGACGGATCTCAGCGGTGCTCTTGCTCATAATTATCCTGAAATCAAGCTAACGAAATGTGGTAACCGGCCGTTGCCATACATGGAAAACGCGCCAGCTACTGGGAAAAGTGGGAATAAGATAAGTTTTCTTTACTGCGAAGTAAAATCCCGTATGCGCTCAGTCGGCAAAATTTCGCCATATTTCCTGAATATCTTCCTGCATAAAGCCGCGATAGAGCAAAAAACGCTGCACTTTTACTTTCGCCGCATATTCAGTCGGTAGCGGTTCGCCATATTTGCGCTGCGCTTGCGCACGGGCACTCTCCACCCAGTCGATATCGCATTCGCGTAGCGCGCTTTCGCTGTCTGCTCGCGAAATCCCTTTTTGATTTAACTCCTGCCGAATGCGCGCCGGACCATAACCTTTGCGCGCACGACTGGCGATAAACTGGCGCACAAAGCGCATATCATCAAGAAAGTTATGCTCCAGACACCATGCCACGACCTCTTCGACCTCTTCCGGCGTGATATCCAGTTCTTCCGGGCCGTTTTTACTCATTACTGGCGCGGTTAATTTGCGGCGAAACTCTTTTTCGCTGTGATCGCGCATCGCCAGAATCCGCATCGCCCTGTCACGCAGGCGGGCAACGGCGGAGCGTCGGGAAGGGTTCTCGGGCATGGCTTGATCCTGTGTTCGTAGAAAAGCAAAAGGGCTGCATCAGCAGCCCTTGATTACCATTCAAATTATCAGAAATCTTCGTTGGTTTCTTCAACGTCTTCGTCATTACCATCGGCAGTGAATTCAGCGGAAGAACTCTGATTGCTGAGCAGAATTTCGCGCAGCTTTTTCTCGATCTCTTTTGCTGCCGCCGGGTTTTCTTTCAGCCAGGTTGTTGCGTTCGCTTTACCCTGACCAATTTTGTCGCCGTTGTAGCTATACCAGGCGCCGGCTTTCTCAATCAGCTTCTCTTTCACGCCAAGATCGACCAGCTCGCCGTAGAAGTTGATGCCCTCGCCATAGAGGATCTGGAATTCAGCCTGCTTAAACGGCGCAGCGATTTTGTTTTTCACCACTTTAACGCGGGTTTCGCTGCCGACCACGTTATCCCCCTCTTTCACCGCACCGATACGGCGAATATCCAGACGCACAGAGGCGTAGAATTTCAGCGCGTTACCGCCGGTGGTGGTTTCCGGGTTACCGAACATTACGCCAATTTTCATACGGATCTGGTTGATGAAGATCAGCAGCGTATTGGACTGTTTCAGGTTACCAGCCAGTTTACGCATCGCCTGGCTCATCATACGTGCCGCAAGGCCCATGTGAGAGTCACCGATTTCGCCTTCAATTTCCGCTTTCGGTGTCAACGCTGCAACGGAGTCGACCACCAGCACGTCAACCGCACCGGAGCGCGCCAGCGCGTCACAGATTTCCAGCGCCTGCTCACCGGTATCCGGCTGAGAGCAGAGCAGGTTGTCGATATCAACGCCCAGTTTGCGAGCGTAAACCGGATCCAGCGCGTGTTCAGCATCGATAAACGCACAGGTTTTACCTTCGCGCTGTGCTGCGGCAATAACCTGCAAGGTCAGCGTCGTTTTACCTGAAGATTCAGGTCCGTAAATTTCGACGATTCGCCCCATCGGCAAACCGCCAGCGCCCAGCGCGATATCCAGCGAGAGCGAACCGGTAGAGATGGTTTCCACATCCATGGAACGGTCTTCACCCAGACGCATGATGGAGCCTTTACCGAATTGCTTTTCGATCTGACCCAGTGCGGCTGCAAGCGCCTTTTGTTTGTTTTCGTCGATAGCCATGATTACTCCTTCATGCAGAGTGAAGCGCGTTACGCTCCGCGGTGAATTACTGTTCTGTTGTCGCAATTATACTGTATGGTCATACAGTATCAAGCATTTTGTAGAAAATGTTGCCAAAGGGTTTGCAGGGCATAGGCGGTGGCCTGTCTGCGCACCGCTTCACGATCGCCGGAGAAGCATTCACGGCGCGTGATCCCTTCCCCGCTGACGCTGGCAATGCCAAACCAAACCGTGCCAACCGGCTTCTCGTCGCTGCCGCCATCCGGCCCGGCGATGCCGCTAATGGAAATCGCATAATCGGCACGCGCTGCCTTCAGCGCGCCAATCGCCATCTCGACCACCACCGGCTCGCTGACCGCGCCGTGCGCATCCAGCGTGGCGGGCTGTACGCCAATCATTTGGGCTTTCGCTTCATTACTGTAGGTAACAAACCCGCGTTCAAACCAGGCGGAACTGCCAGCGATATCGGTGATCACCTTCGCCACCCAGCCGCCGGTACAGGACTCTGCCGTTGTCAGCGTCGCGCCGCGCGCCCTGAGCGCCAGCCCGATGCGTTCGCTGAGCTGCATTAATTCATTGTCCGTCATGATGGTTCCCGTGCGTCTAAAAACTGTGGCGGAAAAGATACCACTTTCCGTGAAAAGATGGAGACGGGATGGCGAATTTACGAGGGGGCTTCCGAAAAAAGGCCAGCGAGCGCCGGCCTGCATGGCTTATTGCCTGTTATTTCATGCTGTTATAGATAGTGTCGACGTTATGACGAAAGGCTTTCTGATAGGTATCTGCCACCCCGCCTTTGGCGCTTAACGCTTCCGGATAAAGTTCGCCACCCGGTTGCGCGCCGGTTGCGCTGGCGATCTGTTTCACCAGCCGTGGATCCAGCTGGTTTTCCATAAACCACACTTTCACGCCATCGGCTTTGATCTGTTTGATCAGCGAAGCGACCTGCGCGGCGCTGGCTTCACTTTCAGAAGAGATGCCTTGCGGTGCCATGAAATCAACGCTGTAAGCGCGAGCAAAGTAACCAAACGCGTCGTGGCTGGTCAGCACTTTGCGTTTCGCCTGCGGCACCGCGCTGAAGCGCTCTTTCGCCCAGCTATCCAGCTTAGTTAACTGGTCGATATAACGCTGGCCGGAGGCATTCAACGCGGCTTCGTCAGCCGGATCGGCTTTTACCAGCGCGGCAAGAATATTTTTCGCATACAGCGCACCATTCGCCGCACTGTTCCAGGCGTGGGGATCGGTCACCGTTGCGCCATCTTCTTCCAGCGTATGCGTTGCAACGCCGGTTGATGCGACGACAAGCTGGCCTTTAAAGCCAGAGGCTTTCACCAGACGATCTAACCAGCCTTCCAGCCCCAGGCCGTTCACCACCACCACGTCGGCGCTGTTAAGCAGTGCGCTGTCTTTCGCCGACGGTTCAAAGGTATGCGGATCGCCATCCGGCCCCACCAGCGTCGTCACCTTGACGTGATCGCCGCCGACTTGCCTGGTGATATCGCCCAGAATCGAGAAGCTGGCGACCACATTTACTGTTTTTGCCATTGCGCCCTGCGCCACCAGGCCGAGCGCCAGCGCCAGAATAAGCCCTGTCCGTTTCATCATTTCCCCTTGCTACGTTAAAAGTGCGCGCAGGCTGCGAGCCAGCCCACTGCGCGTGCCGAATAAAATGGAAAAAAAGAAGACAATACTGGCGGTCAGCACAATCGCCGGTCCGGCGGGTAATCCCGCCATCCACGACAGGCTTAACCCAAGCCACGCGCACAGCGCGCCAATGCTGGCCGCAAGCCATAATAATCCCGGTAACGTCCGCGCCCAGCAGCGCGCCGCCACGGCGGGGAGCATCATCACGCCTACGGCCATTAATGTGCCGAGCACCTGAAACCCGGCCACCAGGTTAAGCACCAGTAACGCCAGAAACAGCCCGTGCAGCAGGCCAGGTGCACGCGGGGCGTTAACCTGCAAAAACGCGCTGTCGAACGCTTCACTGACCATGCCGCGATAGCAAAACGCCAACATCATCAGCGTCAGACTGGCCACTCCTGCGACAAACAGCGCCGAGTCGCGATCGACCGCCAGAATCGAGCCAAACAGCAGATGCAGCAGATCGACACTGGAGCCGCGCAGCGAAACCAGCGTGACGCCGAGCGCCAGCGAACCGAGGTAGAAACCGGCAAAACTGGCATCCTCTTTCAGCGGCGTGCGGCGGCTTACCCATCCGGCAACCAGCGCAACCACGATCCCGGCGATAAAACCGCCGATACTCATCGCCAGCAGCGACATGCCGCTCAGCAAATAACCCACCGCCACGCCAGGCAGAATGGCGTGCGACAGCGCATCGCCCATCAGGCTCATGCGCCGCAGCAGCAAAAAAACGCCCAGCGCCGTGGTACTGATGGAGAGCGCCAGACACACAACCAGTGCGCGGCGCATAAAGCCAAACTCGATAAACGGCTGGAAAAAGAGATGCCAGATCATGCGCTGCACGCCTCATCTTTTGCCGCGAAATGCCCTGTCGCGCCCCACTGTGCCACGCGTTCGTCGAGGCGTAACGTTTGCGGGAAATAGCGAGACACGCGCTCGCTATCGTGCAGCACGGCAATAATGGTTTGCCCGCCGCGATGCATGTCCACAATCTGCTCCATCAACAGTTGCGATGTGGCTTCATCAATACCGGTGAACGGCTCGTCGAGCATCACCAGCGGCGCGTTCTGCACCCAGACGCGGGCAAACAACATGCGCTGAAACTGCCCGCCGGAGAGCGTATCAATCGTTTCGCGCGCCATTGCTGTCAGCCCAACGCGATCCAGCCCCTGAGCGATGCGGCTACGGGCATCGCGGTTCAACCCGCGAAACAGCGAAACGCGCGGCCAGCAGCCCATACTCACCACGTCCTGCACGGTGAGCGGAAATTGAGATTCCAGCGCGTGCCGCTGCGCCAGCCAGCCGATGACTGGCCGCGCCGGTTGCCAGCGCAGAACGCCGCTCACCGGCGGTAAAAATCCGGCCAGCGTTTTTAACAGGGTCGATTTACCGCAGCCGTTCGCGCCAACAATCGCCGTCATACTGCCGCGCGCCAGCGTGCCGCACAGCGCCGGCGTGATCGCGAGGCGATCGTAGCCTGCGACCAGGTGGTCAAGTTCAATCATGGCAGCGCAACCGCCCAGCCAGTCAGGAGCCAAAGCACCGCTAATAGTGCGGCTGCCAGCACGAAACGGATCGTGCCGGAAAGGGAAAACAGCGTTACGGGAATCATTCACACACCTCATATGTTATAACGTAACAATAATCAGTATGAATAATTAAGTAAATCGCTATGCGTAACGGGAGTGCATCGAAATGTTTCAGATTCCCCTCCCGCAGGAGGGGAGAGGGATCAGCGAACGCGCGCCAGTGAAACCGCCTGGCCGAGCTGCCAGACCGCCATCGCGTAATGCGTGCTGTGGTTATAGCGGGTAATGGTGAAGAAGTTCGGCAGACCGTACCAGTACTCATAGCCGGTGCCCACATCAAGGCGCAGCAGGCTCGCCTGTTGGTGCGCGCCCAGCGGTTGTTGCGGTGTTAAACCCGCCGCCGCCAGTTGCCCGACGCTGTAATTGGTTTTAAAGCCATTTTCCAGCCCCGGTGCCTGGCCGTTGGCCGGAACCGCCACGATATCGCCCTTCACCCAGCCGTGCTGTTTGAAGTAGTTCGCCACGCTGCCAATGGCATCCACCGGATCCCACAGGTTGATATGCCCGTCGCCGTTGAAATCGACGGCGTACTGCTTGTACGAAGAGGGCATAAACTGTCCATAGCCCATTGCGCCAGCGAAAGAACCTTTCAGTTCGAGCGGATCATCACTTTCATCGCGCGCCATCAGCAGGAAAGTTTCGAGTTCACTGGCGAAATACTCCGCGCGGCGCGGGTAAGCGAAGGCCAGCGTCGCTAACCCGTCGAGAATACGCGTTTTGCCCATCACGCGGCCCCAGCGGGTTTCCACGCCGATGATGCCAACGATAATTTCCGGCGGCACACCGTAAACCATCCACGCGCGGTTAAGCGCGTCTTCATACTGATTCCAGAACGCCACGCCATTTTGCACGTTGTCCGGAGTGATGAATTGCTTGCGATAGCGCAGCCAGGCGCCGTTCGGCCCGGTGGGTCCCGCTGTCGTCGGCGCTTGCTTATCCATCAGGCGCAACACGTAATCCAGGCGTTTGGCCTGCGAGAGAATTTCATGCAGTTGCTGGCGGTCAAAACCGTGCTTACTGACCATCATATTGATGAACTGCTCCGCCGCCGGGTTATTGGCAAAGTCACCGCCGGTCATCAGAACATTGTGCTGCGGCTCAAGCAGAAAACCACCGGAAGGCGCGGGCGACGCGGTTTGCGGGGTTTCAGCAAGCGGGGGTTTACTGCTACAGGCACAGAGCACAACAAACGCAGGCAGTAATGCTGCGTAACAACGCTTCAACATGGGACTTCCATTTTAAACGAATCAGCCAGGAGCAAGTATGGTAAAGCATCTGGTTACCGACAAGGAAGCGCCGTAACGCCTGCGCACGCGATCTCACTTCACTTTTTCACCTTCCATTACGCGTTCATTTAATTCCGCTCACTCTCGCAAAAACTTTCACAATGATCATTTTTTCTTTCATAACGAGATCTAAATAACACATTTCAACCTTTCATAATGATTATGATAGTGCACGGTTAAACAACAAAACGACAACCCTACAGGAGAGAACAATGGAAACCATTACGCATGGTGCCGAATGGTTCATCGGGCTGTTTCAGAAAGGCGGCGAAGTGTTCACCGGCATGGTGACCGGTATTTTGCCCCTGCTGATAAGCCTGCTGGTTATCATGAACGCACTGATTAACTTTATTGGCCAACACCGGATCGAAAAATTTGCCCAGCGCTGCGCGGGCAATCCCCTTGCCCGCTATTTGCTGCTGCCCTGCATCGGCACGTTTGTCTTCTGCAACCCCATGACACTGAGCCTCGGGCGCTTTATGCCAGAGAAGTACAAACCCAGTTATTACGCTGCCGCGTCCTATAGTTGCCACTCAATGAATGGCCTGTTTCCGCATATCAACCCCGGCGAGCTGTTTGTCTATCTGGGGATCGCCAACGGTCTGACAACGCTGGGCTTGCCGCTCGGCCCGCTGGCGGTGAGCTACCTGCTGGTCGGGCTGGTGACCAACTTCTTCCGCGGCTGGGTTACCGACCTCACCACTTCCATTTTCGAGAAGAAAATGGGCATTCAACTTGAACAAAAAGTCCAACTCGCTGGAGCAACATCATGACGCGCATAGTGATTGAAAAAGGCACCGGCGGCTGGGGCGGCCCGCTGGAAATCGACGCCAGCACTGAGAAGAAAATTGTCTATATCACCGCGGGCACCCGCCCGGCGATCGTCGATAAGCTGGCGCAACTCACCGGCTGGCAGGCGGTTGACGGCTTTAAAGAGGGCGAGCCGCCAGCAGAGGAGATTGGCGTCGCGGTGATCGACTGCGGCGGTACGCTGCGCTGTGGTATCTATCCGAAACGCCGCATCCCGACGGTGAATATCCACGCGACAGGGAAATCCGGCCCGCTGGCGCAGTACATCCTGGAAGATATCTACGTTTCCGGAGTGAAAGAGGACAATATCCATCTGCACGGTGACGCGCCAACCGCCGCACCAAAACGCCCGGTCGCGAAGGATTACGACACCAGCAAAAAAATCACCGAGCAGAGTGATGGCCTGCTGGCAAAAGTCGGCATGGGCATGGGTTCGGCGGTCGCGGTGCTGTTTCAGGCCGGGCGCGACACCATCGACACAGTGCTGAAAACTATTCTGCCGTTTATGGCCTTCGTCTCGGCGCTCATCGGCATCATCATGGCCTCCGGGCTTGGCGACTGGATTGCCCACGGCCTCGCGCCGCTTGCCAGCCATCCACTCGGGCTGGTGACGCTGGCGCTTATCTGCTCCTTCCCGTTGCTGTCGCCCTTCCTCGGTCCAGGCGCGGTGATTGCCCAGGTGATTGGCGTGCTGATTGGCGTACAGATCGGCCTCGGCAATATCCCACCGCATCTCGCCCTGCCCGCGCTGTTCGCCATCAACGCCCAGGCGGCGTGCGACTTCATCCCGGTGGGCTTGTCGCTGGCGGAAGCGCGTCAGGATACCGTGCGCGTCGGTGTCCCCTCCGTACTGGTCAGCCGTTTTTTAACCGGTGCGCCAACGGTGCTGGTCGCCTGGTTTGTCTCCGGTTTCATTTATCAATAAGGGGTGTTTTATGAGTGTGATTTATCAAACCACCATTACCCATATCGGTGAGAGCGCCCCGGACGCGCTGAGCGACAACATGCTGATCACCTTCCGCGAAGGCGCGCCTGCGGATGTCGCCGAGTTCTGTTTTATCCATAACCACGGTGCGCTTTCGGGCGCGCTGTTACCCGGCGCGCAGTTTGAACTTGGCGATCGTCGCTACCCGGTCACCGCCGTCGGTGATGTCGCCGAGCAGAATCTGCGTGAACTGGGTCATATCACCCTGCGTTTCGATGGGCAAACGCAGGCCGAATACCCCGGAACGGTACACGTCGCAGGCCCGGTGCCGGACGATATCGCCCCCGGCTGCATTTTGAAATTTGTCGCTTAAGTCGTAAGGAGAAGAGTATGAAACAGGTTGCCGTTGTCATTGGTGGAGGACAAACCCTTGGGGCGTTCCTTAGCCGTGGGCTTGCCGCAGAAGGTTACCGCGTGGCGGTAGTGGATATTCAAAGTGATAAAGCGGCAAATGTCGCCCAGGAGATCAACAGCGAGTTTGGCGAAGGGATGGCCTACGGCTTTGGCGCGGACGCCACCAGCGAGCACAGCGTGCTGGCACTGGCGCGCGGCGTGGATGAGATTTTTGGCCGCGCGGATTTGCTGGTCTACAGCGCAGGCATTGCCAAAGCGGCGTTTATCAGCGACTTTGCGCTCGGTGATTTCGACCGTTCTTTGCAGGTGAACCTGGTGGGCTATTTCCTCTGCGCACGCGAGTTCGCGAAGTTGATGATTCGCGACGGCATTCAGGGGCGCATCATCCAGATCAACTCCAAATCCGGCAAAGTGGGCAGCAAGCACAACTCGGGCTATAGCGCAGCGAAGTTCGGCGGCGTGGGGCTGACCCAATCACTGGCGCTGGATCTGGCAGAATACGGCATTACCGTGCATTCGCTGATGCTGGGTAACCTGCTGAAATCGCCGATGTTCCAGTCACTTATCCCGCAATATGCCAGCAAACTGGGCATTGCGGCGGATGAAGTGGAGCAATATTACATCGACAAAGTACCGCTCAAGCGCGGCTGCGACTACCAGGATGTGCTGAACGTGCTGATGTTTTATGCCAGCCCTAAAGCCTCTTACTGCACTGGCCAGTCGATTAATGTCACCGGCGGCCAGGTGATGTTCTGATCTGCGTGGCCCTCCGCGCGGGGGCCTGATTTAAAAGGAGAGTGCTATGGTTTCAGCCCTGATCACCGTCGCCGCCATTGCCTGGCTCTGCCAGATGGCGCTGGGCGGCTGGCAAATCCGCCAGTTTAATAAAGCGTTTGATACGCTGTGCCAGCGCGGGCGCGTCGGCGTCGGGCGCTCCGGCGGGCGTTTCAAACCGCGCGTGGTGCTGGCCGTGGCCTTTGATCAGCAAGACCGCGTAACGGACACCTTGCTTATGCGCGGTCTCACCGTTTTTGCCCGCCCCACAAAAATTGACTATCTGAAAGGGATTAAAAGAGAGGAATTAGAGCCTGATGTGATCTTTCCCCATGATCCGAGCTGTCAGAATGCACTATCATTAGCGCTTAAAATGAAACATTGATAATTTCGTTGTGAACGCTAATAGCTTGCGAAATTATCATTTCGCAACGTAACGCAGGATATCAGCGCCTATGAAACCACGTCAGCGTCAGGCGGCTATTCTTGAGCATCTGCAAAAGCAGGGAAAGTGTTCTGTTGAAGAGCTGTCAGCTTACTTCGACACCACAGGGACGACCATACGTAAAGATCTCGTCGCGCTGGAACATTCCGGCGCGGTGATCCGCACTTATGGCGGTGTGGTGCTCAACAAAGATGAAGCCGATCCCCCGATTGATCACAAGACGCTTATCAACACCGTGCAAAAAGGGCTGATTGCCGAAACGGCAGTGACCTACATCCACGACGGCGATTCGATCATCCTTGATGCGGGCAGTACGGTGCTGCAAATGGTGCCGCTGCTCAGCCACTTCAATAACATCACGGTAATGACCAACAGTTTGCATATCGTTAACGCCCTTTCTGAGCTGGATAACGAGCAAACGATCCTGATGCCGGGCGGCACTTTCCGTAAGAAATCGGCCTCGTTTCACGGCCAACTGGCGGAAAACGCCTTTGAGCATTTCAGCTTCGACAAGCTGTTTATGGGCACCGATGGCATCGATTTAGAGGCGGGTGTCACCACCTTTAACGAGGTGTTCACCGTCAGTAAAGCGATGTGCAACGCCGCGCGGGAAGTGATCCTGATGGCGGACTCCTCCAAATTTGGCCGTAAAAGCCCGAACGTGGTCTGTAGCCTGGAAAGCGTGGATAAACTGATCACCGATTCCGGGATCGCCGCTGACGTGCGCGCCGCGCTGGAAGCCAAAGGTGTAGAAGTGATCATTGCCGGAGAAAAACATGAGTGAGTCATTAATTAACGCCGGACGGCAAACCCTGCTGCTGGAGCTTCAGGAAGCCAGCCGCCTGCCGGATCGCCTTGACGAGGCGTTTGTGCGCGCCGCTGAAACCGTGCTGAATTGCGAGGGGAAAATTATCGTCTCCGGCATCGGTAAATCCGGTCATATTGGCAAAAAGATTGCCGCGACGCTTGCCAGCACCGGCACACCGGCATTTTTTGTCCATCCGGCGGAAGCGCTGCATGGCGATCTCGGCATGATTGAAAGCCGCGACGTGATGCTGTTTATCTCCTATTCTGGTTCGGCAAAAGAGCTGGATCTGATCCTGCCGCGCCTTGAAGAGAAATCCGTCGCGCTGCTGGCGATGACCGGTAAACTCCGTTCCCCGCTGGCGCTTGCCGCGCGGGCAGTGCTGGATATTTCGGTGGAGCGCGAAGCCTGCCCGATGCACCTGGCTCCCACCTCCAGCACGGTGAACACACTGATGATGGGCGATGCGCTGGCGATGGCGGTGATGCAGGCGCGCGGGTTTGATGAAGAGGATTTTGCCCGCTCTCACCCGGCTGGCGCACTTGGCGCGCGGTTGCTCAATAAAGTGCACCATCTGATGCGCAAAGAGGAGCAAATCCCGCAGGTGCAGCTTACCACCAGCGTGATGGACGCGATGCTGGAACTGAGCCGCACCGGTTTGGGTCTGGTGGCAGTCTGCGACAACCAGCGCCATGTAAAAGGGGTATTTACCGATGGCGATCTTCGCCGCTGGCTGGTCTCAGGCGGGGCGCTAACCGCGCAGGTCGATAAAGCGATGACGCCCGGCGGCATCACGCTGGAGGCAGGCAGCCGCGCCGTGGACGCCAAAGAGCGCTTAATGCAGCGCAAAATTGCCGCCGCCCCGGTGGTGGATGACGCCGGTTTACTGGTCGGCGCCATCAACCTGCAAGACTTCTACCAGGCCGGCATTCTTTAACGCTTCAGCCCCGGGCGTTTCGCCAGCCGGTACAGGCTGGCGACGCCTCGCGGCACCATCACTGGCAGGCAGTCATCTGTTAACGCTTCAGCCCCAGGCGTTTCGCCAGCCGGTGCAGGTTGGCGACGCCACGCGGCACCATCACTGGCAGGCAGTCATCTGTTAACGCTCCAACCTAAGACGTTTCGCCAGCCGGTGCAGGTTGACGACGTCACGCTCCACGATCGCTGGCAGGCAGTCATCTGTTAACGCTTCAGCCCCAGGCGTTTCGCCAGCCGGTGCAGGTTGGCGACATCCATCTCCAGACAGCGCGCGCAGGCCGCCCAGTTACCGCCCTGCTCTTCCAGCGTGCGGGTAATAAATGCGCGCTGAAAATCCTCCGTCGCATCGCGCAGATTTTGCTCCACGGGCAGCGGCGTCACCGCAGCGGAGGTGGCCGCCGGTTCATCGCTAAGCGCAAAATGGCGCGCTTCCAGCACCACGTCATCACGGTTACGCATACCGCGCGCCAGCACCACCGCGCGGTGGATGGCGTGCTCCAGTTCGCGCACGTTACCTGGCCAGCCATAACTCAGCAAATGCGCCCGCGCGCCGGGGCTTAGTGCCACTCTCCCCAGCCCCAGCCGCAAACGGCACTGCTCGCAGAAGTAGCCCGCCAGTAAAACAACATCTTCCCCGCGCTCACGCAGCGGCGGTACAGAAAGCGGAAACACACTCAACCGATGGTAGAGATCGGCGCGAAAACGTCCGGCCAGCACCTCTTCGCGCAGGTCGCGGTTGGTGGCGGCCAACACGCGCACGTTGACACGCAGGCTGCGGTCGTCACCAACACGCTGAATATCGCCATATTGCAGGACGCGCAGCAGCTTCGCCTGCAACGACAGCGACAGCTCGCCAATCTCATCGAGAAACAGCGTGCCGTTATCCGCCATCTCGAACTTGCCACTGCGGTTGCTGATAGCGCCGGTAAAGGCACCTTTGACATGGCCGAACAGCTCGCTCTCCGCCACGCTTTCCGGCAGCGCGGCACAATTGAGATAGACCAGCGGATTGATGGCGCGCAGCGAACCTTCATGAATCGCTTTCGCCACCAGCTCTTTGCCGGTGCCGGTTTCACCACTGATCAACACGTTCAGATCGGAAGCGGCAACGATATCGATCTCTTTTTTTAGCTGCTCCATGCCCGCCGACAGGCCAATCATTTCGCTGCGCGTCACCTGTTCGAACGCCGCTGGTGCGCCGGGCAGCATATTCTGGCTCTCCAGTTGCTCTATCAGCAGCGCGTTGTTCAGCGCGCCTGCCGCCAGCGCAGCAATCAACCGCAGCTCTTCATCGCTAAAGGTATCGAACTGATCCGGCGACATGCCATCGAGCGTCAGTGCGCCAATCAGGTTTTGCCCGGCGAACAGCGGTAGCCCAACGCAGGCGTGCACTTTCAGGCTCTCCTGACCGGGGATCAGCCCATCGTAGGGATCGGGCAAATCGCTGTCGGCGGGAAAACGCACGACATCACCTGCACGGGCGATCGCCTCCAGCCGTGGGTGGCCTTCCAGCGTAAAGCGCCTGCCCAGCACATCCTGCGCCAGCCCGTCGATGGCCAGTGGAATAAACTGCCGCGCGTCGTAGCGCAGCAGCGCCGAAGCGTCGCACTCCAGCACCTGGCGCAGGGTGGTGATTAGCCGCTGGAAACGATCCGCATGGCCGATGCCGCTTTGCAGTTCTATGGCGATCCCCGCCAGGACATTTAGCGAAAAACTCATACCTACCTCACTGTCATTTTGACAATGCATAGTGTCATATTGACTGTATTAGTCATAGTCATAATGACAATTTATTTTTTCGAAAAATCATTAAAACGCTTTTATATCAATTAAATATAAACCTGGCACGCAACTTGATATTAGCCATACATCGAATTGAGAAAACTGCACAGGACAACTGATATGGCTATTCATGTAAAAAACAACATTCACTGGGTTGGACAGCGTGACTGGGAAGTTCGCGACTTTCACGGCACCGAATATAAAACCCTGCGCGGCAGCAGCTACAACAGCTATCTGATCCGCGAAGGCAAAAACGTGCTGATCGATACCGTCGATCATAAATTTAGCCGCGAGTTCGTGCAGAACCTGCGCAGCGAAATCGATCTGCAGATGATCGACTACATTGTTATCAACCATGCGGAAGAAGATCACGCCGGTGCGCTGACCGAGCTGATGTCGCATATCCCGAACACCCCGATTTACTGTACCAATAACGCCATTGATTCGATTAATGGCCACCACCACCACCCGGAGTGGAACTTCAACGTGGTGAAAACCGGCGACACGCTGGATATCGGCAACGGTAAACAGCTTATTTTTGTCGAAACGCCAATGCTGCACTGGCCGGACAGCATGATGACCTACCTGACTGGCGATGCGGTGCTGTTCAGTAATGACGCTTTTGGTCAGCACTACTGCGATGAACGTCTGTTCAATGATGAAGTGGATCAAACGGAACTGTTCGAGCAGTGCCAGCGCTACTACGCCAACATCCTCACGCCGTTCAGCCGCCTGGTAACGCCGAAAATCACCGAGATCCTCGGTTTTAACCTGCCGGTCGATATGATTGCCACTTCACACGGTGTGGTATGGCGCGATAACCCGACGCAAATCGTTGAGTTGTATCTGAAATGGGCGGCGGATTACCAGGAAGATCGCATCACTATTTTCTACGACACCATGTCCAACAACACCCGCATGATGGCTGACGCTATTGCGCAGGGCATTAACGAAGTCGACCCGCGCGTGGCGGTAAAAATCTTCAACGTCGCCCGCAGCGATAAAAACGACATTCTGACCAATGTGTTCCGCTCCAAAGGCGTGCTGGTCGGCACCTCAACCATGAACAACGTGATGATGCCGAAAATCGCCGGGCTGGTCGAAGAGATAACCGGCCTGCGTTTTCGCAATAAACGCGCCAGCGCTTTTGGTTCCCACGGCTGGAGCGGCGGCGCGGTTGATCGTCTGTCGACCCGTTTACAGGACGCCGGATTTGAAATGTCGGTCAGCCTGAAAGCGAAGTGGCGACCGGATATCGACGCGCTGGAAGTCTGCCGCCAGCACGGGCGCGATATTGCCCGCCAGTGGGCGCTGTCGCCGCTGCCGGAGCCGGTAAACAGCCCAGCCGCCAGCGCACAAGAAACCTGCGCCTGCGCAGCGGCGGCAGCGGCCGATCTCGGACCATCCATGCAGTGCAGTGTGTGCCAGTGGATTTATGATCCGGCAAAAGGTGAGCCGATGCAGGATGTCGCACCGGGTACGCCGTGGCGCGAAGTGCCGGACAATTTCCTCTGCCCGGAATGTTCCCTTGGCAAAGAGGAGTTTGACGAACTGGCAACGGAGGCAAAATGAGCGCAGGCATTGTGATTATCGGTTCGGGCTTCGCCGCCCGGACGCTGGTGAAAAACATCCGCAAACTGGACAGCGCTATACCGTTGACGCTGATTGCCGCCGACGGCATGGAAGAGTACAACAAGCCGGATCTCAGCCATGTGATTAGCCAGGCGCAGCGCGCCGAGGATCTGATTCGCCAGTCGGCGGGTGAGTTCGCCGAGCAATATAATCTGCGGCTGTTCCCGTACACGTTTGTCAGCGCCATCGATACGCAAGCGCGGGTGGTGAAAAGCGCCGACAAACAGTGGCAATACGACAAACTGGTGCTGGCGACCGGGGCAAAGGCCTTCGTTCCGCCGCTTCCTGGGCGCGAAAAAATGCTCACGCTCAATAGCTTGCAGGAGTATCACGCCTGTGAAACCACCCTGCGCGATGCCAGCCGCGTGCTGATTGTGGGTGCCGGGCTGATTGGCTGCGAGCTGGCGATGGACTTTCGCCGCGCGGGCAAAACCGTGACCGTTCTCGATAACGCCGCCAGTATTCTGCCGTCGTTAATGCCGCCGGAAGTGAGTGGCCGCCTGCAACACTGCCTGACGGCGCTGGGCGTACGCCTGTTGCTGCAATCGCGTTTAGCGCAACTCGACGAACACAAACAGGGGGTGCGTGCGCAGCTGGATGACGCTCGCTACATCGATGCGGATGTGGTCGTCGCCGCTACTGGTCTTGCGCCGCAGGTGTCGCTGGCGCAGAACGCCGGACTGGAGGTTGGGCGTGGCATCGTGGTGGACGGTACGTTGCAAACCAGCAATCCGCACATCTTCGCACTCGGCGATTGCGCGCAGATCAACGGCCAGGTGCTGCCGTTCCTGCAACCGATCCAGCTTAGCGCGATGACGCTGGCGAAAAACCTCACCGGCAACAGCACGCAACTGGTGCTGCCCGCGATGCTGGTGAAGGTGAAAACGCCGCTGATGCCGCTGCATCTGGCCGGGGAAACGCACCGTACCGATCTGCGCTGGCACATTGCCACCGGGGCCGACGGCATGGTGGCAAAAGGGCTGGACGCCGAGGATAAACTGCGCGCGTTTGTGGTCAGCGAAGACAGAATGAAAGAGGCGTTTGCCCTGCTTAAAGCACTGGCGATATAGCCCGCGATGCCGCTACCAGCCCCTGGCCGAAGGCAATGCCGCCATCACCGGCCGGGAGTTGGTGCGCAAACAGCAAAGTAAACTCCGCAAGATAGTGCTGTAAGCGTTTTTTCAGCAGGCGGTTATGCATTACGCCGCCGCTGAACGCCAGCACATGAATGCCACGCCGTGCCGCTTCCTGCCGCGCCAGTGCTGACAGGCCCTGCGCCAGCGCGTCATGGAATGCCCATGCGCGTTCGGCAGGTGTGGCCTGCCAGTTCAGCCAGCTTTGCCAGAACGCCGCTAAATCCAGCATGGTGCCACGCAGCGGCATCTGAACCGGATGTTCAACGGACGCAACGCTCGCCGCCAGCGCTTCCAGCTGGCAGGCCGCTTCACCTTCATAGCTCAGGTGCAGCGGCGCACAACCGAGTGCACAGGCAATGGCATCAAATAAGCGACCGCAGGATGAGGCTTTCGGCGCATTAACCCCGCGTTCAATTGCACGCGCCAGCATCGGCCAGTTCTGCCGCTGGATATCGGCGGTTTCCGGGTAGCGCTGCCAGTCAGGAACAAAATCCAGCATCTGCGCCAGCAAGTTGCGCCACGGCTGCTGCGCGGCTAAATCCCCGCCGGGGAGCGCCACCGCCGGTAACCCGCCTAAGTGCTCACACTCGCGGTAATTGACCCGCAGACATTCGCCGCCCCACAGCTCGCCGCCTTCGCCCATACCGATGCCATCAAGCGTTATTGCAATGACATCGCCGCCCTCCAGCGGCCAGCCGTGTTCACCAAGGCAGGCAGCGGCGTGAGCGTGGTGATGCAACACCGTCTGCACCGGCAGGCCATAGCTGCTGGCCCACTGATGCGTGCGATAACCCGGATGGGCGTCAACCACCACCTGTTCCGGGGAAAAATCGTAAATATCCAGCATCAAACGCAGCGCACTGCGCCACTGCGCTTCGACGCCTTCATCGGTGAGATCGCCAAAATGCTGACCCGGCACCGCGCTGTTACCGCGCAGCAGACAAAAGGTGTTTTTCAGATCCGCGCCCAGGCACAGCAGCGGCGGAAGATCGTTAAACCCCGGCGGCAGCGATATCGCATCCGGCACATAGCCGCGCGAACGGCGCAGCATCTCCCCGCTCGCGCGTACCACGGAGTCATCCATGCGCTGAACAATATCGCGGTTGTGCAGCAAAAATCCGTCGGCGATCTCCGCCAGATCGCTTAACGCCTCGTCATTGCTGATTGCGGGCGGTTTGCCGCTGAGGTTGCCGGACGTCATCACCAGCGGGCGCTGTAATTCCTGCGCCAGCAGGTGTTGCAACGGACTGGCAGGCAGCATGACGCCCACTTCATCAAGGCCAGGCGCAATGGCCTCGCACAGCCCGCAAACGCTGTTTTTGTCCACCAGCACAATCGGTGCGGCGGGTGTCGCAAGTAAACGCTGCGCCTGCGTCGTCACGCCTTCCGCGCCGGGTACCATCACCGCCAGCGGTTTTGCCGGACGATGTTTTCGCGCACGCAGATGCATCACCGCCGCCTGGTTTGTTGCATCGCAGGCGAGATGAAAACCACCAATGCCTTTTACCGCCACAACGCCGCCGCTTTTTAGCAGCGCGACGGCCGCCTGTAGCGCCGCTTCCCCATGTGCATGCTGTTCGCCGCTGCGCCATTCAAGCGCCGGGCCGCATTCATGGCATGCGACGGGCTGAGCGTGAAAACGCCGATCCAGCGGATCGCGGTATTCAGCTTCGCAAACCGGGCACAACGGAAAACCGGCCATCGCGGTATTAGGCCGGTCATAGGGCATGGCGTGAATAATGGTAAAGCGCGGCCCGCAGTGGGTGCAGTTAATAAATGGGTAGCGGTAGCGGCGTTCAGAAGGGTCGTTCATCTCCGCCAGGCAAGCCGGACAGGTTGCCGCATCGGGGACTATTTGGGTATTCATTGCGCCACCCGCGCTGTGGCGAATGGCGAAATCAAGCGGTAAAACGGACCAGCAAAACGGCGCGCTGGTCACCATATCAATGCGCGCCAGCGGCGGGCACTGCTGCTGCAACAGGACGAGAAAGTCGCGCTCATTACCGAGCAGGCGAATCTCCACGCCCTGCGCATCATTACAGACATCACCTTTCAGCCCGAGCTGTTGCGCCAGTTGCCAGACAAAGGGGCGGAAGCCCACCCCCTGTACTTTACCGTACACGCGCAAACAGACACCGTTGCTGTTGGCCGTGTCATCATTGCATTGCTGCATTGAGCAATCGACTCTTCATCTGTTGATAAGTGCTCTGAGTGTACTCTTCGGCCCAGCGCTGATCGTTGATCGCACTCACCCGAACTGCGCAATATTTGGTCTCCGGCGTTTTTGAAATCGGATCCAGATTATCCTGCGTCAGTTCATTACACGCACCAATCCACCACTGATAAGTCATATACACACTGCCGTGATTGACGCGCTCGCTGACATCCGCGCGGGTGATCACCTTGCCACGACGCGACTCAACCCACACAAGCTGGCGATCCTGTACGCCCAGCGCCGCCGCATCGTCCGGGTTAATTTGCACAAATCCGGGTTCATCGGCGAGGGTTTGCAGCGCCGCACAGTTGCCGGTCATTGAACGACAAGAGTAGTGACCCACTTCGCGCACCGTACAGAGCACCAGTGGGAACTCATCGTCCGGGCGTTCCGCTGGCGCACGCCACTGGGCAGCAAAAAGATGGCCTTTGCCGTCCGGCGTATCGAATTTGTTGTTCTGATACAGATATGGCGTGCCGGGGTGATCCAGCGTCGGGCAAGGCCACTGAACGTGTCCCATATCGCCCATTTTTTCGTAGGTTACACCGTAGAACAGCGGGCACAACTCGCGCAGCTCATCCCAGATTTGCTGGTTGTTGTCGTAGTGCATCGGGTAGCCCATTTCCGTGGCAATCAGGCTGATGATTTCCCAGTCGCGCTTGACGTTGTACTTCGGCTCAATAGCTTTTTCAAAACGCTGGAAACCGCGATCGGCGCAGGTAAACACGCCGCCATGCTCGCCCCAGGAGGTGGCGGGCAGCAGCACATCGGCCTGCTCGGCGGTTTTGGTCATAAAGATGTCCTGCACCACCACGAAATCGAGCGCTTCAAAGCCTTTACGCACCAGGCCTAAATCCGCTTCGGTCTGCAACGGATCTTCGCCCATGATGTAGTAGGCTTTCACTTTGCCTTCCAGCGCCAGGTGCGGCACTTCGGTAATTCGCACGCCTACTTTATCGTCCATCACCGCCGGGTCGATACCCCAGGCTTTGGCGAATTTAGCGCGTACTTCCGGGTTGACCACATCCTGATAACCAGGGAACTGGTTGGGGATCACGCCCATATCGCACGCGCCCTGCACGTTGTTTTGCCCGCGCACCGGGCCAACGCCAACATGTTCACGACCAAGATTACCGGTGAGCAGCGCCAGGCTGGAGAGCCCTTTCACCACGTCCACCGCCTGGCCGAATTGCGTTACGCCCATGCCCCACATAATGGTGGCAGACGGCGCGGCGGCATAGGTGCGCATCGCCTGACGTACCTGTTTTGCCGGCACGCCGGTAATGTGTTCCACCGCTTCCGGCGCGTAATCTTTTACCGTTTCGCGGTACGCCTCAAGCCCGGTGGTAAAGCTGGCAACGTAATCTTTGTCGTAAAGTTCTTCTTCGAGCAGCACATAACCAAAGGCGTTGACCAGCGCCATATTGCAGCCGTTATTCAGTTGCAGATGCTGGTCGGCAATACGCGCGGTTTCGATGCGGCGCGGATCGCAAACAATGATTTTCGCCCCTTTCTGTTTAGCTTTGATCACCCGGCGCGCGACGATCGGGTGGGAGTCGGCGCAGTTATAGCCAAATACCAGCAAACAACTGGAGTTTTCGATATCGCTGATGGAGTTACTCATCGCACCGTTGCCGAGCGTTTCCTGTAAACCCGCCACAGACGGGCCATGGCAGACACGCGCGCAGCAGTCGACGTTGTTGGTGTTGAGCACGCCGCGGGCAAATTTTTGCATAACATAGTTGGTTTCATTGCCGGTGCCGCGTGACGAGCCGGTGGTCATAATGGCGCGCGGGCCGTATTTCGCTTTGATGTCGCTAAGGCGTTTGGCGGTGTAGCGGATCGCTTCATCCCAGCTAACCGGCGTCAGTTTGCCGCCTTTTTCGTAGCGGATCATCGGCTGGGTCAGACGCGGCGTCAGCAGTTTGGTGTCGTTGAGGAAATCCCAGCCGTAATAACCTTTCAGGCACAGTTCGTTCTGGTTCGTGTGGCCGTTGGCCGCTTCCGCACGGATGATTTTTCCGTTATCCACGACCAGTTTCAGTTTGCAGCCAGCGCCGCAATAAGGGCATACGCTCGTAATTTTTTTCATCAGTAACAGACCTGTTAAAAGTGAAATTCAGATTGTTTAGAACACCAGGGAAACGGCGCCATCCAGCGCGGCGCGACGACGTTTTTCCGCGCTCATCTGTTCCAGTAAGTTGCGATCGACACACACCAGCGCGTTGGTCGGGCAGGCCTGCATACAAGCGGGGCCGCTTTCGCGGTGGTGGCACAAATCACATTTGTTGGCTTCGGCTTTCTCGGCACGCACATTCAGGCCTGCGCCGCTGTGACGAATAACCGGGCGCACTACCACTTCCATCGCACCGTACGGGCACGCCACTACGCAGGTTTTGCAGCCAATGCAGCGCTCCTGCATCACATGCACAAACCCTTCGTCGCGGCTGATAGCGCCGTTCGGGCAAACATTCGCGCAGGGCGCATCTTCGCACTGACGGCATAATGTCGCCGTCGACACATTGACACCCTTGATGACATGAATACGCGGCAAAAACGTCTCCGGGGTGAGCGCCGCGCAATCCTGGTTTTCCTGATGAGATACCACGCAGGCGACCTCACAGGTGCGACAGCCGATGCATTTTGCTGCGTCAGCCATAATAAATCGGTTCATGAATTCCTCCGGTAAAAGGCGATATCCCGCCGGAGTATTCACAAAGCGTGCCAGAATTATAATTAACTGTTATTAAAGGAAATTTATAAAATCAGCGGGCTGTCATCGACAGAAGTGACGATGACAGCTGACGAGATCAGGCGTGCGGGCCATTAATAATGGAATCGCGAGTGATGAGCTCGCCGGGAAAGGTTTGCTGGTAGTGAAAATCGCCGCCATCGAGCATAAAGATCAAGCGGTTAATCGTCTCTTTGATCATCTCCGTGACCGGAATTTTCACGCTGGAGAGCGCCGGCACGGTAAATGGCGCAATAGCGATATCATCAAACCCCACCACCGACACCTGCTGGGGTACCGCGAGCTGGCTTTGATGAAGCTGCTTTATCGCGCCGATAGCCATATCGTCATTGCTCGCCACCAGCGCGGTGAACGTCGCCTTGCGGGAAAGCAGCTCCGCCACGCCCTGCGCACCGCTGGCTGGCGTCCATTTCCCTTCGGCTATCAACTCATTACGCACATCGATCCCGTGCTGCGCCAGCGCGTCTTTATAGCCCGATAAACGCTCAATACCGGTGGGCGAATCCAGCGAACCGGTAATAAACGCAATATCGCGGTGACCGCGGGAGATAAGCCGCGACACCACGCTCAGGCTGGAGGCTTTCTGGTCAGAGTAAACGCAGTGGCTGGCGTGTTTACGCAACCGGCGGTTGAGCACCACGATGGGCTGCGAATGGTTGTCGATAATCTCATCGAGTTCATCCACGCTAAGAAAGCGCGGATAAATAATGATCGCGTCGCAGCGCAAATCGAGCAGGTACTGGATCGCCTGGCGCTCCTCTTCGGCGCTGTGTTTGCCATCTGCCAGCAGTAATCGGCGGCCTTTATCTTCGGTCATACGCGCGGCGTGGGAAAGCAGCTCGCTAAAGTAAACCCCGTGATAGAGGGTGTTGGTGACCACCAGCCCTAAGGTCTGGGTTTTGCTGGAAGCCAGGCTGCGCGCCAGCAAATTCGGACGATAACCGCTTTCGGTAATGGCCTGAAAGACGCGCGCTTTCGTCTCTTCGCCGACATACCCTTTGCCCGTCAGCACGCGGGAAACGGTGGCTTTCGACACTCCGGCCCGCTTTGCTACTTCCTGCATTGTCGCCATCGATCCTACCCCTGCAAAAATCGTGACCCGAAGTGTACTTCAGGCGTTGCGATGATGGGAACACCTAACCCCGACAGATGAACATTTCGCACCCACCCAATTAAGTGATCATCATCACGATTATAAAAATAACCCCTTTTTACGTATTGTTTCACACAATGAAACTCATCATGATTTTGTGGAACCGGTTACCTATTTCATGTTTCATGGCCGCAAAATTGCAGTGATGAAGCCGTACCTTATTGATAGAACAGGACAAATCTCCATGGCAAAGAATTATGCCGCGCTGGCCCACTCGGTGGTGAACGCGCTGGGCGGAGCCGATAATATCGCCGCCGTAACGCACTGCATGACGCGTCTGCGTTTTGTAGTGAAAGACGAAACCCGTATCGACGCGCCTACGCTCAAAAGCGTCAGCGGCGTTATGGGTGTGGTACGCAACGACAACCAGTGCCAGGTGATCATCGGCAACACGGTTTCCCAGGCGTTTCGTGAAGTGGTCAGCCTGCTGCCGCAAGATATGCAGCCGGTTGAAGTACAGACGAAGCAAAAACTGACGTTGCGCCGCATCGGCGCGGGCATTCTGGATGCCTTAATCGGCACCATGTCGCCGCTAATCCCGGCGATCATCGGCGGGTCGATGGTTAAACTGCTGGCGATGGTGCTGGAGATGTCCGGCGCGCTGCCAAAAGGCTCCTCCACACTGACGATTTTGACGGTGATTGGCGATGGCGCTTTCTTCTTCCTGCCATTGATGGTGGCGGCCTCTGCGGCGGTGAAATTCAAAACCAATATGTCGCTGGCGATTGCCATCGCCGGGGTGCTGGTGCATCCGAGCTTTGTCGATCTGATGGCGAAAGCCGCACAGGGCGAGCACGTTGAGTTCGCGCTGATCCCGGTGACGGCGGTGAAATACACCTATACGGTGATCCCGGCGCTGGTGATGACCTGGTGCCTGTCGTATATCGAACGCTGGGTGGATCGCATTACACCGGCAGTGACGAAAAACTTCTTAAAACCAATGTTGATCGTGCTGATTGCCGCGCCGCTGGCGATTGTGCTGATTGGCCCGCTCGGTATCTGGATCGGTAGCGCAATTTCCGCGCTGGTCTACACCATTCACGGCTATCTTGGCTGGCTTTCCGTCGCCATTATGGGCGCTCTGTGGCCGCTACTGGTAATGACCGGTATGCACCGTGTGTTCACCCCAACCATTATTCAAACCATCGCGGAAACCGGCAAAGAGGGCATGGTAATGCCGTCGGAAATCGGCGCGAACCTGTCGCTCGGCGGCTCTTCGCTGGCGGTGGCATGGAAAACCAAAAACCCGGAACTGCGTCAGACCGCCATGGCGGCAGCGGCTTCCGCGATCCTGGCCGGTATCTCAGAACCGGCGCTCTACGGTGTGGCAGTGCGCCTGAAACGCCCGCTGATTGCGAGTTTAATTAGTGGTTTTGTCTGCGGTGCGGTCGCCGGTATCGCCGGGCTTGCCAGCCACTCGATGGCGGCACCGGGGTTATTTACCAGCGTGCAGTTCTTCGATCCGGCTAACCCGATGTCCATTGTGTGGGTATTCGGCGTAATGGCGCTGGCGGTAGTGTTGTCATTTGTGTTGACGCTGCTGCTCGGGTTTGAAGATATTCCCGTAGAAACCAGTGACAAACCGCAAGCGGCCGAGCCGGCCACTGTAAAAGAAGCACGAGCCTGATTTAAGAAAGCGAGGTAACGCATGTCAGTATTTCCGCAAGGATTTTTATGGGGCGGCGCGCTTGCCGCCAACCAGTCGGAAGGGGGGTATCTGGAGGGCGGCAAAGGGCTGACCACCGTGGATATGATCCCGCACGGCGCAAACCGTCTGCCGGTGAAACTGGGACAGGAAAAACGCTTTACGCTGCGCGATGACGAATTCTACCCAAGCCACGAGGCGATCGATTTTTATCATCGCTACAAAGAAGATATCGCGCTGATGGCGGAGATGGGTTTTTCGGTGTTTCGTACCTCGATTGCCTGGAGCCGCCTGTATCCGAAAGGCGATGAACTGACGCCGAACCCGGAAGGGATTGCGTTTTACCGGGCGGTGTTTGAAGAGTGCAAAAAGTACAATATCGAACCGCTGGTCACGCTGTGCCATTTCGATGTGCCGATGCATCTGGTCATCGAATATGGCTCATGGCGTAACCGCAAAATGGTGGAGTTTTTCACCCGTTATGCGCGCACCTGTTTTGAAGAATTTAACGGGCTGGTGAAATACTGGCTGACCTTCAACGAGATCAACATCATGTTGCACAGCCCGTTCTCCGGCGCGGGGCTGGTGTTCGAAGAGGGGGAAAATCAGGATCAGGTGAAATACCAGGCGGCGCACCATGAGCTGATAGCCAGCGCGCTGGCAACGAAAATCGCCCATGAAGTGAACCCGCAAAACCAGGTAGGCTGCATGCTGGCGGGCGGGAATTTCTACCCCTACTCCTGCAAACCGGCCGATGTGTGGACCGCACTGGAAAAAGATCGCGAAAACCTGTTCTTTATCGATGTGCAGGCGCGCGGCAGCTACCCGGCGTACTCCGCGCGCGTGTTCCGCGAAAAAGGCGTCACCATTGTCAAAGAAGCCGGTGACGACGAAATCCTGAAGAACACCGTCGATTTTGTCTCCTTCAGTTATTACGCTTCGCGCTGTGCGTCGGCGGATATGAACGCCAACAACACCAGTGCCGCCAACATCGTGAAATCACTGCGCAACCCGTACATTGAGGTCAGCGAATGGGGCTGGGGCATCGATCCGCTGGGTCTGCGCATCACCATGAACATGATGTACGACCGCTACCAGAAACCACTGTTCCTGGTGGAAAACGGCCTGGGCGCGAAAGATGAACTGAACGCCAATGGCGAAGTGGAAGATGATTACCGCATCAGCTACCTGCGCGAGCATATCCGCGCGATGGGCGACGCTATCGAAGATGGCATTCCGGTTATCGGTTACACCAGTTGGGGCTGTATCGATCTGGTGGCGGCATCAACCGGTGAAATGAGCAAACGCTACGGTTTTGTCTATGTTGACCGCGATGATGCCGGTAACGGCACGCTGGCACGCAGCCGTAAAAAATCGTTCTGGTGGTACAAGAAAGTGATCGCCAGTAACGGGGCCGATCTCGACTAAATACCTCGCCACACAAGAGGGGCAATACCGACGCATGTCATCGTTGCCCCTCTTTTCCCCGCTGTTTACAGACTTTTCTCAATGCCGGTTTGCCGCATGATAGCGTGACAACGCTCACATCTATGCCAGGCTTAATGACGTGTACAACAACGTCTGAAGGAGAAAGCATGGCAGAGCAAAGCCCAAAAACCACGCTAGCACCGCACTATCCTACTCCTCCGTTTGTCGAACAACCGCAGCCCGCACCGGGTCTTGCCAGCAAAATGAAACCTGTGCCGGATCACGGTGAAACCAGCTACCGGGGTTCCGGGCGTTTAGCAGGCCGTAAGGCGCTGATTACCGGCGGCGACTCCGGCATTGGCCGGGCGGTTGCCATTGCCTATGCCCGCGAAGGCGCGGATGTGGCGATCAACTACCTGCCGGAAGAGGAATCCGACGCCGCCGAAGTGATCAAATTGATCGAAGCCGAAGGGCGAAAGGCCATCGCCATTCCGGGGGATATCCGTTCAGAGCAGTTTTGCCAGACGCTGGTTAAAGAGGCAGTCGCCAAACTTGGCGGGCTGGATATTCTGGTCAATAACGCCGGTCGTCAGCAGTTCAATGAGTCGATTCTGACCCTGTCGACCGAAGATTTTGACGCCACCTTTAAAACCAACGTCTATGCGATGTTCTGGATAACCAAAGCCGCCGTGGAACATCTGCCGCGCGGTGCCAGCATTATCAACACCTCTTCGGTGCAGGCGTACCAGCCAAGCCCCATTCTGCTGGATTACGCGCAGACCAAAGCGGCGATTGTGGCGTTCACCAAATCGCTGGCGCAGCAACTTGGTGAAAAAGGCATCCGCGTCAATGCAGTGGCTCCAGGCCCATACTGGACACCGCTGCAGTCGAGCGGCGGTCAGCCACAGGAAAAAGTGCAGCAGTTCGGGGCCAGCGCACCGCTGGGCCGCCCGGGTCAGC
The DNA here is from genome assembly GCF_032104925.1 of Kosakonia sp. Lineage (NCBI taxonomy): Bacteria > Pseudomonadati > Pseudomonadota > Gammaproteobacteria > Enterobacterales > Enterobacteriaceae > Kosakonia > Kosakonia sp. The sequence continues at coordinate 614,650 of NZ_DAMCGF010000002.1, read as the reverse complement.
CCGTAGAAATTGCCCCGCTGTATGTCACCATGGCCTCGGCGGAAAGCAGCTACACCTCCGGGCAGGTCTGGTGTTCTGACGGCGGTACCGGCACGCTGTAACTCCCCCCGCTTCCACTCTGTATGGCCGCCGTCTGGCGGCCATCGCTGGTAAGGATCGCAACACCGTGAAGAACACAGTCTCGCACTCTCCTGTCCGGGAGGATGGCTTTGCCGAACCCGGCGATTACGCCGCGATTGGCGAAGGACGCTCGGTCGCACTTATTGCCCCCGACGGGTCAATTGACTGGTGGTGCGCGCCGAACCTGGATTCCCAGCCGCTGTTTGATCGCCTGCTCGACCCGGAGATTGGCGGTTTTTTTCAGTTAGAGCCGCAACAACCTTACACCGTGACGCGCTGCTACAGGCAGGACAGCAATGTGCTGGAAACCACCTTTACCACCGCCAGCGGCAAAGTATTACTTACCGAATCCATTAACAGTACGCTCGCCGGACGTTTGCCGTGGAGCGAACTGGCGCGCCGGATTGAAGGTCTGGAAGGCGAAGTGGCTTTAACGCTGAAAGTGCGTTTCGGGACGCGGGCAGAAACCTGTTCGCCGTGGATGAACAAAACAGCGCACGGCAACGTCTACCATATCGCCGATTTAATGGCGATGCTGCGCACCAGCGAAGAGGTCAACATCACCGACGCCGACGATGAGCAGGTTAATGGTCACATGACGGTTTCGGCGGGCCAGCGGCGGCTGGTTGCACTGCTGGTGACTGAAAAAGAGCCGCTGGCAGTCCCGAGCCTTGAGGCAATTGACGCGCGCATTGAAACCAGCCATGCCGCCTGGTGCGACTGGAGTAAAAGCCTGAGCTATGCAGGGCGTTACGCAGAACATGTCGGGCGTTCCGCGCTGGCATTGAAATTCCTCTGGTATTCCCCCACCGGTGCGCTTGCCGCGGCAGCGACCACCTCCATTCCAGAAGGTATTGGCGGTGAGAAAAACTACGACTATCGCTACGCGTGGATCCGCGATGCCTGCCTGATCATTAAAGCCTTTGCCTTTTTGGGCGCGCTGGAAGAGTGCAAAGCCGCTTTCTCCTGGCTTTCAAAAACCATTATCCGCCACGGTGTCAGGCTGCAGGCGTGTTACACCCTCGAAGGGGAGGAAGTGCCCTGTGAAACGTACCCGGCGCTGCGGGGCTACAAAAATTCACAGCCGGTGCGAGTGGGTAACAACGCGCGCGACCAGCTACAACTCAGCATGTACGGCGATATGCTGGCAACGGCGGAGCTGTTCGTAAAGGCGGGCCACGTGCTGGATCTCACCACCTCGCGACTGCTGGGCGAGCTGGCAAACTGCTGTGCCGATCACTGGCGGCAAAAAGATTGCGGGATTTGGGAACTGCCTGAGCTGCAACATTATACCCACTCCAAGATGGCGTGCTGGCTGGCGCTGGATATGGCGGTGTTGATGGCGAAAGAGAAATACATTGAGCCAACGTGGGTCGGGCGCTGGCAGCGCGAGCGGGATCGCATCCGCGACTGGATCGAAACCCATTGCTGGTCACAGAGCAAACAGGCTTACCTCTTTTACCCCGATAGCGACGATCGGCTTGATGCTTCGCTGGCGCTGGTTTATCGCTATGGTCAACACGTTAACCCTCAGCGCATGCTTGCCACTTACCAGGCCATTGAAGAGGAGCTGGGCCACGGCGGCGCACTGGTCTACCGCTACAGCGGCGTCGAACAGGAAGAGAACACCTTTGTCGCCTGTTCGTTCTGGCTGGCGGCAGCCTGGGCGGCAATGGGCGAGACAACCAAAGCCGAAGCGGCAATGGACGCGATCCTCAGCGCCCTTTGCGATAAAGGCAATGTCGAAACTTTTAATGAGATGTTCGATGTTCGCACCGGCAAGTGGAGCGGCAACCTGCCGCAGGGTTTAAGCCACCTGGCGCTGATTTGCGCCGCGCAGGCGATTACCGATCACGGCACATCCCCTCCATAAACCGGTATGTTGCCAACGCGCTCGCAGTCACAGCCCGCAACCGGAGGAATTTCTGCCAAAGGGGTTAACAGCGCTACCGCATAAGATGGTTTTTCTCATGCGCGATCAACCACGCTTTGCGCGCGATACCGCCACCGTAGCCGGTCATCGCGCCGTCTTTACCAATGATGCGGTGGCAAGGTATGACAATCGCCACCCGGTTCGCGCCATTGGCCGCCGCGACGGCACGTACCGCGGTGGGTTGTGCAAGGCATTCCGCCAGTGCCTGATAATGCGTGGTCTGGCCGTACGGCACCGTTTGCAAGCCTTGCCAGACGCGGCGCTGAAACGCGCTGCCGGGCAGATCCAGCGTCAGCGAAAACTGCTGTCTGTCGCCCGCGAAATACTCGCCGATCTCTTTTTCCGCTTGCCGGGTATGCCGGTTTTCCCCGGCGATAATGCGCGCTTTCAACAAGCGCTGTAAGTCGCTGAATTCGGTCTCCAGCATGCGTCTATCCACAAACTCCAGCAGGCAAACGCCCTGTTCCGTGGCGCAGACAAACATCGGGCCAATCGGTGTGGTGAAACGGTGGATCATGATCACTTGCTGCCCGAGGCTCGGTGCCGCGCCAGTGAGTTTTTTACAGGTATAACCAAAGCCGCTGAGCGATTCATAACCGCTGTCAAAGGCAACATCGGTGGCGCTGCGCCCGCCTTTCAACTCCTGAAGCGCGACATTTACCCGCGACATGCGCTGAAAAGCCTGAAATGTGATGCCATGTTGCTGCAAAAACCAGCGGCGCACACGCTCCGGGCTGATGCCTTGTTCGCGCAGCAGCGTGTCGCTGATACGCATTTTAGGATTGGCGCGAACGAGCGCTAACGCCTGCTCGATAAAGCCCGGTGCCGAACAGGCATTTTCCGTTGGTCGACACACTTTGCACGGGCGGAAACCGGCATCGAGCGCTGATTTCATCTCGCGGAAAAACACCACATTTTCCCGCTTCGGCTTACGCGCGCGACAGACGGAAATACAAAAAACTCCGGTGGTTTTGACGCCGACAAAAAAGAGGCCGGTGTATTCAGAAGCGCGATCGAGTAGCGCCTGATACCAGGTATCGCACTGCACTTTATCCGTGATTTGCATAGTGGAAAACGCCCTCAAACGATTGCTGTGTCTGCACGCTCAACAGTATGTTTTTCAACTGCGTTTGTAACGCGGCATGAACAGCATTGCCCATCGAAATACGGCGCACGCCAAGCGTGGCCAGTTCGGTGAATCCTGCCAGCCCCGGTACGCACATCACATTGAGCGGCAAAGGGATCTGCTGGGCGATAGCGGCTATATCTGCGTTTTGCATCACGCCGGGCACAAACAGACCGTCCGCGCCGTGTTGAGCATATAACTGCCCGCGATACAGCGTCTTTGCCAGCGCATTTTCCACGTTCAGCAAGAACGTATCGGTACGGATATTCAAAAATAACGGACACGGCAATTGCGCGCGGATTTCCCGTAACTGCCGGGCGAATTGCGCGGCCTCAACCAGTTGCCGTTCGCCATTGACCACGCGGCTATCTTCCAGATTAATGCCCACAACACCGAGCTTTATTAAGTGTTGCAGGTTATCGGCAATGGCTTGCGCAGTTTGGCCGTAACCGGCTTCCATATCCACGCTGAGTGGCAGATCGCAGACGGCGCGAATGCGCTTCACCATAAACAGCAGTTCGGCAAACGGCATTTGTTCACCATCGTCATAACCGAGCATTGCAGCAATGGCGGCACTGGACGTGCCCATCGCCTGATATCCGGCCTGCTCTGCCGCCTGCGCGCTGGCTGCGTCCCAGACATTGGCGAGCAGTAATGGTGTGGTTTGATGGTGAAAAGCGGTGAAATCCATGGTCGTCTCCTGGGGCGTTAAGTGGAGTCAGTGTGGCGTTTGCCGTCTACTCCTCACAACCGAAAATCGGACGACCATTTTTTATATGTCGGGCAGAGGCCGTTTTAGTGCTGGCAATCACGTTACCAGGCACGGCGCGAAGATCATTGCCTCAGGCAGTGGTGGTAATCATCGATGTTGCTGTGGCTCGGGTTGTTGCGGTAATAGATCACCGGAATCGACTTTCCGGGGTGATCGCGACCGAGATCCAGGGTATGGGTGGGCACGTTTGATTCTTTTTGCTGTAGCTCTGGCCGTTTGTCGCGAACGCATTGCCATCACAATATCGACCTTGGCCAAATCGTTCGGCGTTCCTGGATGACAGTGACGATCTGCGCTTCAACCCACAGCGGATCGTTGTTGATTTTTCGGCTGAGGAAATAATCCCGGGTAAAGCATTAAACGACTGCCTCGATCACCGCTGAAAAAGGTATCCATACCCAATCTCATGAAAGAACGCGCATTTCCTCACACCATTCAGTCTGCTTGTAGGAGCCGGATAAGGCGCAAATCGCCATCCGGCAATGTAGTTTGTCACGGATAGAGGGACATCAAAAGCGAGTGCTTATCCTGATCGAACAGCGCGAAATCGCGGCTCAGCGTGGGGTTTTCCTGCTGGAGACGCTGCTTTTGTGCCGGGAATTTTGCGTCGTCGGTAAAATAGAGCGCCATCAGGTAATCCATGTTTTCAAGGTGCTTGCTTTCAGAATCAACAATCACGCGTTGATAGCACGCCTTATCTTTTTTGCCGATCCGATCTTTGAGCATACACTCTTGCAGCAGCAGAGAGGGATCGGTGTTAGCTCTGTTCACAGGCTCGAGATAAGCGAGGGCTTTTGCATATTCGCCCTTTGAAGAGAGCAAGCTGGTGTAACTTCTGATGACATTGGCGTTCTCAGGATTTTCGCGTGCCAGCTTGTCGAAGTCCTGTAACACGTTGGATTTTGCCGCATCATCTGCCAGCGCATACTGTTTTACCAGGTCTGACGCCTGCTGAGTTGGCTCATCTTTATAGCGACTCACAGCGACGACGCTGACGCTAAAAATAAAAAAAAGAGCGATGAAAAGCGTTTTTTTTACATTCATGATTCTATCCCTGAAAAGGCGTTAAATTGATGACTCTCTTGACGCTAGCAGGAATGGGCGGGACGGTTCCTGTATATCCAGAATCATAGAAGTAGCCGGCTTCAATTTCTAAAGCGGCATTTCTGCCTGATGCGGGGGCAATAAAAAATGACGTATTTCCGATGACGATGTCATCAATGCCTACGGCCCAATGTTCGCCTTTTTTCCTTTCCAGAACATAAGTTTTCCCATCCAGGATATTTTTTACTTTGCACCAGAATAAAAGATTGCCAGAACCTGCGGCTTTCGCTGCGTTACTTTTCCCGGTAGCAGAAACAGTAATTTTTTTTCCCTCAGAGGTATTTTCGTCGCTGATAGTTAAATTAACCGAATAACTGGCATGGATCCCGACACCTTCGATTCTTAAGTCAGCGACTTGCGAAAAGTAAAAACTTTTAATTGTCATAAGATATGTCCTTATCAAGCACAATGACGCACTTTTAGCGGATTTATCCTGGTACAGAGACGGGCAGGAGTCAAAAAAACGCTACAAAATGTCGGTCTAACTCTTAGTATTTTTCAGGGCATTCTCGCTCGAACGCACCTGATCACACGGGACATGCACGCGGTTACAACCCCACATTTCTTGCTGGGGAGCATTAGCTGAAAGTATTGCTTTCTCACGTCCTTTGACAAAATTCACTATTTACTCTCCTACCCCTTAAACGTCACACCAAACACCTTAGAAATCGCGGTTTTTCCTGCATCTGTCAGGGTGATTTCGTGATAGCCTGGCGTACGCGTCAGCCAGCCCTGCTGTTCAAAAGCAATCAGTAGCGCCGCGCCTGCATCGCCGCCGAGGTGAAAACGCCGCTCGCTCCAGTCCAGACAGGCGCAACAGGGTTTGCGCCGGGTGCGCGGATCGAGGGTGACGCCAATCTTCTCAAGGCTGCGTTTGCCTGAATCCGTCACCGCGCTGCCATCGTCCGTGATCCAGCCTTCACGCTGCATAAACGCATACACGTCAACGGCAATCTCACCGGCAAGATGGTCATAACAAGTACGCGCCTGACGCAGCGCCAGCGGCGTGCGGGTGACAGGTGCCTGTACACCGCGCATGGATACGCTCATCATCGTTTCCAGCAGCGCGGCGACATCGCTGCCTGCCAGCCGGTAGTAGCGGTGCCGTCCCTGCGACACGCAGACCAGCAGCCCGCTGGCGAGCAGTTTTGCCAGATGCGCGCTGGCCGTTGACGCGGCAATATCCACCACCGCGCACAACTCGGTCGCGGTCCACGCCCGCCCGTCCATTAACGCACAGAGCATTTTCGCCCGGGAAGGTTCCGCCATCGCGCTGGCAAGGCCGGAGAGCATCTCCTCCAGCAGATGCGGTTGTTCCTGCGTTTTGCGTAGTTCATTGCCGGTCATAGCGGTTGTACGTCCCATCGTTGTGTTACCTCGCGCGCCAGCGGATCGTTATCGGTGAGCAGGATCAACCGGTTGTCATGATCGCTGTATTGCACAAGGATATTGATATTATATTGCGCGATCGTGCGGGCAATTTCGCCTAACTCGCCGGGACGCTCCTGCTTCAGTTTGCGGATAACCGGCAGGGTTACGGCATGTACCGTTAAACCCACAGCGGTTAACACTTCCCGGGCGCGCTCGCCGTCGACCACCAGGAAGTGCGCATGGCATTGATCGCCTGCGGTAAACACACCGCCCCCTTCCAGCCCGACGCCATGCTTACCGAGCGTTTCACCAAGCCGTGCCAGTTCGCCCGGCGCATTATTCAGGATAACGTGGACATCGTACATATTATGGCTGCTCCGGGGTTGATGCGTAATCGCGAAAAACCGTGGCAACACGGATGCGGTAGGACGAAAAAATGGCTTCCCGCCCTTCGCGCTGAGCCGCCTGGTGCAGCACATTGCTCTTCCAGGCGTGCACTGATGCTTCATCGCGCCACCATGACAGTGACAATATCTTCCCCTCGTGGCTCAGGCTCTGAAAACGTTCGATCGCGATAAACCCGTCGATGCCTGCCAGTATCGGCTTGAGTTCAGCGGCTAATTGCAGGTAACGCGCCTGCTTACCTGCGGCGATATCAGCTTCAAAAAGTACAGCGATCATAACGTGGCTCCTCATCAATAATGAGCCGCCAGTGTTGCGCAGATGCCGCGCCCACGCTTCGTCCCCTGACGAAATATGGCTGTCGATTTCCTTTCCCTAATACAAACCGAGAAGTGATTTAGCTCGCAGATCTCCATGAAACCGGTTGCAGGCGTAGTTTACCAGGTTAGCATGAAACCGGTTTCACCCAGTTACACCAACTCAATTTCCGATAAAAAAAAACGGAAATAAAAATGGCCGTTATCAGGGATTACAACAAGTTAGCAAGTGATATCCTCCGCGAGGTCGGCGGTGAAGAGAACATCAGTAATTTCTCCCGCTGCGCTACGCGTCTGCGCCTGGTATTGAATCAAACGCCTGACACGGCGAAAGCCAACATCCAGAGCCTGCCAGGCGTGATTGCGGTAGTGGAAAGCGGCGGGCAATTTCAGGTGGTGATTGGCACCCACGTCGCCGATGTGTTTAATGCGTTGAGCGGCATGGTGAAAGAGAAAGACGGCAACGGAGCGCAGCCGAAAACTCGCTGGCTGGATGCGGTGATCGCCACCATGTCGGCGGTGTTTGCGCCGATTGTCTATATTCTTGCCGCCGCCGGGATTTTGCAGGGTTTACTGATTCTGCTCGGGCTTGCCGATGCGCAGATCAAATCCTCCGGCACGTTTGCGGTGCTGAACTTTATGTCCTGGACACCCTTCGCATTCCTGCCGGTGTTTATCGCCATTACCGCCGCGCGTCATTTTAAATGTAACCCTTTTATTGCCGTGCTCTGTTGCTGCGCGTTAATCAACCCTGAGTGGACAGCGATGGCCGGGAAAATCGCCAGCGGCAGTGAAGTGAAATTCCTCTTTTTCCCGCTGGCGGAAACGGTTTATACCTCGTCAGTGCTGCCGCCGTTGTTCCTCGTCTGGGCGCTGTCGTGGTTTGAACGCCGCGTTGAAAAATGGCTGCCTGAAGTGGTGAGCCCGTTGTTTACACCGCTGCTCTGCTTCGTAGTCATTGTGCCGCTGACGTTAATTGTGATTGGCCCGATCACCAGTTGGGCTGCGCTTGGCGTCGCGCACGGGTATAACACGCTGTTCCACGCCGCACCGGCACTGGCGGCAGCGATTATCGGCGGTGTCTGGCAGGTGATTGTGATTTTTGGCGTCCACTGGGGCATTACGCCGGTGATCATGGCCAACTTCGATACTCAGGGCTATGACTCTTTCCAGGCCTATCAAACCATTGCGGTGATTGGTCAGATGGCGGCGGTATTCGGCGTGTTTATCAAAAGCCGCAACAAGCAGCTGAAGGCAACCTCGCTGTCGGCAGGCGTGACGGCGATTTTTGGTATTACCGAACCGGCGATTTATGGCGTGACGCTGCGCTTTAAAAAACCGTTTATCTGCGGCTGTATTGGCGGCGCGATTGGCGCAGTCGTCGCCAGCCTGTTTGGCAGTCTCTACTATGCTTATGCCGCACTGCCGGGTCTGTTCACGCTGGTCAACGCAATCAGCCCGGATGCGCCAATGTCGTTTATTGGCGAACTGCTGGGCGCGGGCACCGCGATTGTGCTAACCATTGTGATGGTGCAGTTTGTCGGGTTTGACGATCCGGTCGAAGCTGTGGTTTCTGATGAGAAAAACGCGGCGCTGACTGTCGGCTCCCTGCAAATGCTGAGCCCCATCAAAGGCGAAGTGATTGCGCTGGAAAGCGTCGCGGATGAAGCCTTTGCCGGAAAAGTGCTGGGTGATGGCGTCGCCATCATCCCGCACGACGGTAAAGTTGTCGCCCCTTGTGATGCACAGGTCGCAACATTGATCGACTCTCATCACGCCATTGGCCTGATATGTGATAATGGCGCGGAATTACTGATTCATGTTGGGCTTAACACCGTCAATCTTCAGGGGCAATATTTTACGCCGCTGGTCAAAGAGGGTGACCGGGTTAGCGCCGGAACACCGCTGCTGGCCTTTGATAAAGAACACATTGAGCGGGCAGGTTACGACCTGACCACGCCGGTGCTGGTGGTCAACAGCGAGGAGTTTACGCTCACTCGCCATCAGTCGCAGGGCGCTGTCAGCGCGGGAGTTCCGCTGATGTCGCTGGCCTGAAACTGGCCGCCGCAATAATAACAACAGTGAGGTTTAACGATGGTAACGATACTGGATGTCGCCAGGCTGGCCGGCGTCTCCAAAGCGACAGTATCGCGCGCGCTAAACGGCAAAGTTTTTGTCCGTGAGGAAGTGAAAGCCCGCATTATGCAGGCGATTGCCGAAACGGGTTATCGCCCCAATCAGCTGGCGCGCAATCTTGCCAACAATAAAACCAACTCTGTCGGGCTGGTCATCACCAACGGGCTGTATAACGGCCCGTTTTTCTCCAGCATGATTTACCACGCGGCGACCAACAGCGAGCAGCACGGCCGCCAACTGGTGCTGGCGGACGGAAAACACAGCGCGCAGGAAGAGCGCGACGCCATCGACCTGCTGCTGTCGCTGCGCTGTGAAGCGATCATGATCTACCCCAAATACCTGTCGGTCGCCGAACTCGATGAGATCATCGAACGCAACCCGACGCCAATCGTGGTGATCAACCGGGAGCTTACACGCCACCGCAACCAGTGCGTGTTTGTCGATCACCAGCAAGGCTGTGAAACAATGATGGAATACCTGTTAGCACAGGGGCATACGCGCATTGCGTTTGTTGCCGGTTCTGACGCCTCCCCTACCGGCGAGAGTCGTTTAGCCGGTTATCGTCATGCACTGCGCAACGCCGGGATCGAACCCGACCCACAACTGCTGGTGCGCGGTAGCTGGAGTACCGACAGCGGTTACGAGGCGGGGCGTGAACTGCTGGCGCGCAATGTACCGTTTACCTGCGTGCTGGCCGGGAACGACGATATGGCGATTGGCGTGGCGAAAGCCTGTTATGAAGCGGGTTTGCGGCTGCCACAGGATGTGTCTCTGGCCGGGTTTGATGATTCGGTTATCGGCAAATATTACAACCCGTCACTGACTACCATCCATGTTCCGATGGAGGAGATGATCCGTAACGCCATCGAAATGGTTCTGATGCCAGAGGCGACTGCCATTAGCGCTCATCGGGGCGAGCTGGTGTGCCGTGAGTCGGTGATTGCGCCTAAAACTGCCCGGTAAACCGGGCAGTTTCTGATTACGCCTGCGCGATAGCGTCGAGTTTCGCCAGCGCATCCGGCGGCAAAGTGAGTTGCGCGCTGGCGAGGTTTTCCTGCAAATGCTGCGGTGACGACGTACCAGGGATCAGCAGGATATTCGGCGAGCGCTGCAACAACCAGGCCAGCGCCACTTGCATTGGCGTGGCACCAAGCGTAGTCGCGACTTCATTCAACTCGCCTGACTGCAACGGCGTAAAGCCGCCGAGCGGGAAGAACGGCACATAGGCGATCCCCTGCGCATTCAACGAATCAATCAGCGCGTCGTCATGGCGGTTCGCCACGTTATAGAGGTTCTGCACGCAGACAATCGGCGTCATTTTCTGCGCATCCGCCACCTGCTTCGCCGTCACGTTGCTCAGACCAATATGGCGAATCAGCCCGCGCTCTTTCAGCTTAATCAATGCCTCCAGCGGCGCTTCCAGCGGCCCCTCTTCCGGCCCATGCACGCCGAACATGGCGCGCAGGTTCACCACTTCCATCACTTCAAGGCCGAGATTTCGCAGATTATCTTCAACGGCTTGCGTTAACTCTTCAGCGCTGAATGCGGGCAGCCAGTTGGCTTTATCATCACGGCGCGCGCCGACTTTGGTGACAATGCACAGATCATCCGGGTACGGATGCAGTGCCTGCTTAATCAATTTATTGGTGACATGCGGGCCGTAAAAATCGCTGGTGTCGATATGGTTCACGCCTGCGGCAATCACATCGCGTAGCACCTGCAACGCTTTCGCTTCATCAGCGGGCGGCCCAAACACGCCGGGCCCCGCCAGTTGCATGGCACCGTAACCCAGGCGACCAACCTGGCGATCGCCCAGACGAAAGGTAAGTGAAGGTTGAGACATGGAGTACCTCCTGTGCATTAAGTAAACAGATTGTAGGAGTATCGTTGCTGTGCAACAATCCGCTGAAATTAATACACACTGTACGGTTAACCGAACAATGAAGCTGGACTTCGCCCTGCTGAACGCCATTGTGGCGGTCGCTAACGCCGGAGGCTTTCGCGAAGCCGCACGCGTGACCGGCACCAACCCTTCCCGCCTGAGTGATGCGGTGCGCCGCGCTGAACAGCAGCTCGGCGTGCGCCTGTTTAACCGCACTACCCGCACCGTGGCACTAACCGATGCGGGTAAAGCGCTGATGGAGCGACTGCAACCGGCGATGAGCGAAGTGGACGCGGCGCTCGACGCCATTAACCGTTACCGATCAACACCCAGCGGTACGCTGCGCCTGAACGTGCCGGTCAGCGCTGCCCGGCTGGTGTTGCCCGCCATCGTACCCGCCTTTCTGGCGCACTATCCGGACATTCAGCTGGAAATCGTGGCCGAAAGTAACGTGCAGGATGTCTTTCGCGACAGCTGTGACGCGGGCATCCGCTATGACGAATGTCTGGAGCAGGATATGGTCGCGCTGCCTATCGGCCCGCGTCGCCAGCGTTTTGTCGCCGCTGCCTCGCCCCATTACCTGCAACAACATGGCATACCGCAACATCCACGCGATCTGATTGCGCATAACTGCATTCGCGGCCGCTACGCCAGCGGCGTGATGCCGGAGTGGGAGTTCGAGCGCGATGGCGAAACATTGCGCGTACAGGTCAATGGCACCTTAGTGGTTAGCGTCGGCGCGGCAATGGATCTGGCCGTGCAAGCCGCGATTGCCGGAAGCGGCATTATTTATCTGTTTGAAGAGTGGTTGCACTCACCGATTGAACGCGGCGAACTGACGCCGGTGCTGGAACCCTGGTGGTTGTCGTTTAACGGCCCGTACCTCTATTACAACTCCCGGCGGCTAATTCCTGCGCCTTTACAGGCGTTTATCGATTTTGTGCGCGCACAGGCAAGTTACGGATATATAACGCGATGATCAGAAGAACTGTCTACACTTTAGGAAACAGAACAGAGCGAGGATGAGCTATGATCTTTCCGGCCATGCCAGTCAATGAAATCGAGCGGCTGAAGTCGCTATATATGATGGATTTGCTTGATAAAAAGGATGATGAGCGCTTTGACCGGTTAACCCGTACGGCGAAGACCACCTTTGACGTACCGATCGCGGTCATCAGCCTGCTCGATCGCGATCGTCAGTGGTTGCTGTCGCGCAGCGGTGTCGATACTCACGAAACGCCGCGCAATCTCTCCTTTTGCGCACACGCCATCCTCGAAGAGGGGACTTTCATTGTGAAAGATACTCTCGCCGATCCGCGTTTTGCCGATAACCCGTTTGTCATTGGTGAGCCCTGGGTGCGCTTTTACGCTGGCTGCCCGGTGCGCCTGCCGGACGGGGCAATTGCCGGGACGATTTGTATTATCGACACTTACCCGCGCCCGTTCTCCAGTGCGGAAATCAACACCCTGCTCGACTTCGCCGCCATCGTGGAAGATGAGTTTTTGATCCTCAGTATGGCAATGACCGACAGCCTGACCGGGATGCCAAACAGCCGTGGTTTTTACCGCACCGGCGAGAAGCGCTTTGCCTGGCTAAAAGAGCATAAAAAACCCTTCAGCCTGCTCTATTTCAGCATTGATAATCTGAAAGCCATCAATGAGTTGCTGGGCAGCAAAGAGGGCGATGAGGTGGTAAAAATCTTCGCCAGCAACCTGACAAAATGTATTAAAGAGCAGGATATCGCCGCGCGTCTGGGCGGCGGGGAGTTTGCGGTGCTGCTGGGAAATCTCGCCGTGAATGATGTGGATGCGTTTTTGTTCGATCTGCAATCGCGGATGGACGCCATCGATCATCTGTCCGGTAAGAATTACCACATCAACTATTCGCACGGCATTATCGAAAACGGCGGCAGTCGATACGCCACGCTGCGAGATATGCTGGAAGACTGCGACAAAGTGATGTATGCGGAAAAGCGTCGTCGTTAGTCGTTAAATAACTGCGCCGGACAACCGGCGCACCGTTTACAAATTGTCGAACCCGCCGTTACCTTCCCAGCCCGCCAGCCGCTGGTAGATACATTCCACCGCCGCTTTTACCGGCGGCGTCATCGGGTAGTAAAACCCGACAATATCCGGCTGAATGCCAAGAAAAATCACCTCGCCGATATCCTCTTTCAACTGATCAATCAGATAGTTGAGCGGCATATTGTGGGTGGTCATCAGGAACATTTCGGCAATGTCATCCGGGTCCACCACGCGGATATCGCCGGGGTTGAGCCCCATATCGGTCGCATCGACAATTAGCAGCCGCGAGGGCTTCAGTTCGCGAATCGCCACCACATCGTTTTCCGGCGCGCTACCACCATCAATCACCTGCCAGTTACCTTGCGGGTTTTCGGCGCACATTTGCGCCAGCAACGGGCCTGCGCCATCGTCGCCCATCATACTGTTGCCGACACACAGCAATACGTCAGTCACGTAATCTCCTCACCATTAAATAGATGGCGCTTTCCTGATGGATATCATGCAGCATCGACAGCAGCGCTTTACTCCAGGCGAGCTGCTGCGCATTTTGCCGGGTCTGTGCCCGATCAAAGGCGTTTGCCAGCAGCATCACGTGCGTGCTGTCGATAACAATTTCGCCGTAGCGCGGCACGCCTTCCATTTTGCGCCGCGCTTCGCTGCCTGCCTCCAGCGTGGCGATCCACGCAAGGTAATCCTCCCACGGGCAGGAGAGCGCCGTTTCCAGGCAGTCGATCACCCCCAAATGGTGGCCGATAGCCAGGCTGTAATAAACCACTTGCTGCGCCTGTGCGGGTGTAGCGTCGTTCTCGTCGATAAATTTACGCCGCAACTGGCTAAAGACCACCGATTCGCCCATCAGATTTTCGCCTCCTGCACCACCTGGTTCAGATGGCTGACTATCTCGGTCAGGCGCGGATCGTTTTCCTGCGCCAGCCAGTTCACCACTTCATGTTCGCCGACGCTTCGCAAACGCATAAAGTCATCGGCAATCTGGCGGCCGTAGCGGTAACCCGCCAGCCGACGCGCGGTGCGATCCACTTTCACGCGCAGGGGCTGCACCATCGCCGGGTGCAAAATCTCGGCCGGCTGGTCGTCCTGCTCACCAGGCAGACGAGCATGGATTTTCTGCTCCAGCAAGCCCAGCGCCATGGCAAAACCATACAATGTGGCCGCGGGCGTTGGCGGGCAGCCGGGAATATAGACATCCACCGGCACAATCTTGTCGGTGCCGCCCCACACGCAGTACAGGTCGTGGAAGATACCACCGCTGTTGCCGCACGCGCCGTAGGAGATACAGATTTTGGGATCCGGCGCAGATTGCCAGGCACGCAGCGCAGGTGAGCGCATGGCGCGGGTTACCGCGCCGGTGAACAGCAGAATGTCGGCATGGCGCGGTGACGGAACCACTTTGATACCGAAGCGTTCTGCGTCAAACAGCGGTGAAAGTGTGGCAAAAATCTCGATTTCGCAGCCGTTGCAACCGCCGCAATCCACGCGGTAGACATAGGCGGATCGTTTGATCTTATTCAGCAGCGAGGCTTTCATGCTGGCGATGGACTCCTCCACCGTCATCGGTACCGGAATACCGTCCGCATCGCGCGGACCTAACAGCTGGCTCATTAGCTGGCCTCTCTCATATGGCGGGTCAATTCAATCCGGTCGGACGGCACCAGACACTTCTGGCGCTTACACTCCGGGCAGGTTTCAAAACTTTCACGGTGCAGCTCTGCCCGGCTATCGCCGTTATGCGCCAGCAGCGCGATGGCGTAGTCGATCTCTTTCTGCACCGCGAATGGTCGGGCGCATTCGCGGCACTGGCACAGTTCAAAGCGCGACTGTTGCAGGAAATCCGCTTTGTTCCACACCGCCAGCTCATACTCCTGCGAAAGCGTGATAGCCGCCGTCGGGCACACTTCTTCGCAACGGGCGCAGAAAATGCAGCGCCCCAGGTTGAACTGCCACGCCAGCTCACCGGTGGCCAGATCGGTCTCCACCGACAGCGCATTCGACGGGCAGGCATTGACGCACGCCGCACAGCCAATGCACTGCTGCGGGTTGTGCTGCGGTTTGCCGCGAAAGTTTTTGTCGACCGGCACTGGCGACAGCGGGTAATCGCTGGTTGCCGTACCGGTTTTGATCACTTTTTTGATAAAGGTAAACATCGCTACCGTTCTCCCCTCACGATTTCAACGGCGAGTTCTTACGCTCAACCCCGTAACGCTCCAGCTCTTTGTAAGCCACGACCTTGCTTTTCTTCTTACGCACGTCCACCACCGTCATGCGGTCGGTGCATGAATAGCAGGGGTCGAGGCTGCCAATGATCAGCGGGGCGTCGGAAACCGTGTTGCCGCGCAGCATATAGCGCAGCGTCGGCCAGTTGGCGTATGTCGCCGCACGGCAGCGCCAGCGGTAAAGTTTCTGGTTATCGCCGGTCATGCTCCAGTGGATGTCATCTCCGCGAGGCGCTTCAGAGAAACCGAGCGCGAAGCGGTGCGGAATGTAGGTAAAGCCTTCCACCATCAGCGGACCGCCAGGCAGGTTGTCGAGACCGTAATCGATCATATTGAGCGCGGTCAGCACTTCATTGATGCGTACTTTCAGACGTGAAATTACATCGCAGCCCTGTTCGGTGTGCACAGTCATCGGCAGCAGGCCGTAACCGACAAACGGGTGATCGGCGCGGGTATCGCGGGCGTGTCCGCTGGCGCGCACCATCGGGCCGACGTTACTGAAATCGCGGGCGATTTGCGGGTCAAGGCGGCCAATGCCGACGGTGCGCTGTTCAATGTTCGGCGTACTCATCAGCACATCGACCAGTTCAGTCACATCACGACGCATCTGCTGCGCTAACTGGCGAGTCTGGATCATGTCCTCTTTCAACATGTCGCGACGGATACCGCCAATCAGGTTCAGACCGTAAGTTTTACGCGCCCCGGTGAGGATTTCCGCCATTTTCATGGAGGCTTCGCGCACGCGGAAAAACTGCATAAACCCGGAATCAAAGCCGACAAAGTGACAGGCCAGCCCGAGGTTGAGCAAGTGCGAGTGCAGGCGTTCCACTTCGAGCAAAATGGCGCGGATCATCTGCGCGCGTTCCGGCACGACAATGCCCATCGCGTTTTCAACCGAAGTGGTATAGGCCGTGCTGTGGGCAAAGCCGCAGATACCGCAGACGCGATCGGAAAGAAAAGTGACTTCGTTGTAACCCATGCGGGTTTCCGCCAGCTTCTCCATGCCACGATGGACGTAAAACATGCGGTAGTCGGCATCGACAATATTCTCGCCGTCAACAAACAGGCGGAAATGGCCCGGTTCGTCCGAGGTCACATGCAGCGGGCCAATCGGCACCACATTGTTTTTCTTATCGCCCAGCTCGTTAATGAACTCGTAGGTTTCTGCATCAGTGGTCGGCGCGGGACGCTGGCGATAGTCCATGCTGTCTTTACGCAGCGGGTAGAGTTCATCCGGCCAGTCATCCGGCAGCACCAGGCGGCGCTCATCCGGCAGACCCACCGGGATCAGGCCGTACATATCGCGCACTTCGCGCTCGCCCCACACCGCTGCCGGCACGCGCGGCGTTACCGACGGGTATTCCGCTTTCAGCGCGTCCACTTCCACACGCACCGTGATCCAGCATTTCACGCCCTGCTCCATCGACAGCACGTAATAGACGGCAAAATGGCCGTTCAGCTTGCGTTCGTCATTGCCAAACAACACCGAAAGCCAGCCGCCCTGCTGATAGTAAAGGTACTCCACGACTTCCGGCAGGTAGTTCACTTTGACGGTGACCGTTATCTGGTCTTTGGTCTGCCACGCTTCATCCAGCACCACCCCGGGAAATTTCTCGTGCAGGGCAGCAAGATAGTGTTGACCGATTTTTTCTTCAGACATGCTCAAACTCTCTTAATACGTCGCCAGCAAGGAGACGAAGGCTAAAAAGGCGACGCCGAAACCGGCCCAGGTTACGCGCGATGTGGCAACAAAACGCAGACGCGCCATGCTGTTCTCAAACAGGGCGATAACCAGCACGCCAGCGACCAGTTTCACCACGGCGATCGCCAGCGCCAGCAGCAAACCGGCGGCGCTAAAAGTGGTCATTTGCCCCCAGGGCAGAAACACGCCAACAAATAGTTGCAGCACCACCAGTTGTTTCAGGCTGATGCCCCACTTCAGCACCGCGAAACCGCTGCCGCTGTACTCAGACAGCGGCCCTTCCTGCAACTCCTGCTCCGCTTCCGCGAGATCAAACGGCAGTTTGCCCATTTCGATAAAGGTGGCGAACGCGCAGGCGCAGAGCGCCAGGAACAGAGGAATGCTGCGAGAGAGCGGCCAGTGATACACGGTATTGGTGATGTGGCTGATGTGCGTGGAACCGGCGACCAGCGCCGCTACCCACAGACCAAGCAGCAAAATCGGCTCGACCAGCACGCCGAGCATCGCTTCGCGGCTCGCACCAAGGCCGGTAAACGGGCTGCCGGTATCAAGCCCGGCGATGGCAAAGAAAAAGCGGGCAATAGCGAACAGGTAAATCAGGGTGATCAGATCGCCAAGTTCCGGTAGCGGTGAGGCGACCGTCACCACCGGTAACGCGGTCGCGACGGTCAGCATGACGCCCACCATCACAAACGGCGTCAGGCGAAATACCCAGCCCGACGCCGCCGGAGCAATACTTTGCCGCCCCAGCAGTTTCAGCAGATCGCGGTATTCCTGCAGCACGCCCGGCCCGCGCCGGTTGTGCAAACGCGCACGCGCCACGCGGCTGATGCCGGAAAGCAGCGGCGCTGCGGCAAACAACACCAGCGCCTGTAGTAAAGCAAACAAATAACTCATCATCAGGCTCCTCGTGAAATCACCACTACCACCAGTACCGCCAGCTCAATCAGCGCCAGCCGACGAAACAGCACCGGCGCGCTATCACCGTGCCAGCCGGGAACAGGAAGCCGGGGCTCCAGCCATTTCCGCAGTTTCAGCACCGGGGCAAAAGCCGCTTTCACCGGCATGGCGAAACCATGCGCGGTAATCACCATTGATCCTTCGTGATCGTAACCGCACACCCAGGCGCTACCGCGGCGGCGGGCGGGCAGGCGATCGCCTTTAAACAGCATCATCAGCAGTAACGGCAGTAGCGGCGTGGCAATCAGCAATAGCGCGATCATCGGCTGCGACACCACGGTGTTTGCCGTTTGCAGCGGCAACGGTACAGCGGCAAACAGGCGCGGTATCAGCCACGGCGCGGCAACACCGCCGATAACGCAGCAAATGGCCAGCGCGGCGACCACACCAGTCATTAACCAGGGAATGGAGCGCGGGTTTTCCGCCTGAGCGCTACGCGGCGCGCCAAGAAAAGTGACGCCATAGACTTTCGCCATGCACATCACCGCCAGCGCGCCGGTAATCGCCAGACCAACCGCCAGCAGCGGCCCCAGCAGTTGCAGCAGGAAATGACCACTGGCGCTTAAACCAAAGAAGGATTGATAAATCACCCACTCACCGGCAAAACCGTTGAGCGGCGGCAGCGCCGCCATCGCCATCAGCCCAACCAGCATTGCCAGCGAGATAACCGGCATCTTTTTACCGATACCGCCGAGTTTTTCGATATCGCGATAACCGGTGCCAAACCACAGCGTGCCAGCGCCGAGGAACAGCGTGCTTTTAAACAGGCTATGGTTGAAAAGGTGATACAGGCCGCCGGTCAGCCCCAGCGCCAGCAGCACAGGTTGTTGCAGCGCAAGGCCGGTGACGCCAGCACCAAGGCCGAGCAGAATAATGCCGATGTTCTCCAGCGTGTGGTACGCCAGCAGGCGCTGGATGTTGTGTTCCATCAGTGCATACAGCCCGCCAATAAAGGCGGTAATAATGCCAAATACCAGCAGCGCAACGCCCCACCACAGCGGCGGTTGGCCGCCGAGCAGCGAAAGGCTCAAAATGCCGAACAAACCGATTTTCATCACCACCGTGGAAAACAGCGCCGCCGCCGGTGCGGGTGCAGTGGCGTGCGCCTGCGGCACCCAGGCATGCAGCGGAATAATCCCGGCCAGCAGGCCAAAACCGATCACGCCGAGCAGCCAGATGTCACTGCCGAGCGCATGTGTACCGAGCAGTGCAAAATCCAGCGTCTGGTAACGCTGCCACAGCAGCCAGCAGGCCACCGCCAGCAGGACCGTACCGCAGCGGCCCATGACAAACCACAGCTTGCCGGATTTGCTACAGCCGGTCAGAAATACCGCGCTCAGCGCCATAATTTCCGCCATGATCACCAGCGCGCCGAAGTTTGCCGCGCTCACCGCGCACAGCGCGGCGACCAGCAGTAAGTTCATCAGCAGCCCGTTGGCTTTCACCGCTTCATGGCGATGCCAGTCAATGGAAAACAGGCTAACAAAACCGCCGCAAACGCCGAGCGTGATCAGCCATACGGCGCTGAGCGGCGTGACCAGGACGTGATATTCAATCAACGGCAGCGTGCCGCTCACGGTGACAGCGTCTGTTAATGCCATCACGCCGCAGGCCGCCGCCATTGCACAACCGATAGCGCCGCCAAGCCCGGAAAAGAGTCCGCTTAACGCTTTGAACGGCATAAACAGATAGGCCAGCATGGCTGCGCAGGTAAGTACTGCGACAGCAGCGCTTAACAAAGAGAGGATAGTCATTTTGCGCTCCGGTTTAGCTGCGTATACAGCGATAAATCGCCGTAATCCGTGTTGAGGGTTTGCTCGCGTTTGCGACGGCTGGCTCTGGCGATATCCCGGTTATTGACCAGATGCAGCGCTTTGGTCGGGCACATCCGCACACAGGCCAGGCCTTCGGCATCGAAATGGCAGAGATCGCACTTCACCGCAATTGCCCGCACGCCGGGCACCCAATCCAGCAACGTGCTGACACGCGCCGGCGCAGGCGGCGCAGCGGGCGCTTTAGGCGAGTTAACATTGGCGGGAATATCCAGCGGGCGGCTACCGGAAAACTCAATCGCGCCGAAAGGACACGCAATCGCGCACAGCTTGCAGCTGACGCACAGGCTTTCATTTAACTGCACCGCGCCATCAACGCGGTTGATCGCGTTCACCGGACAAACGCCCGCACAGGGCGCGTCTTCACAGTGGTGGCACTGCTGCGGCGCGGACTCTTTTTCGCTGCGCATCACACGCAGCCGCGGCATCGCCTGCAGGCCATGCGCGCGGTGCGTTTCGGCGCAGGCAGCCTCGCAGGTATGGCACCCAATACATAACGCCGAATCGGCAATTACAAAACGGTTCACCAGCAAATCCTCAGGTGATTCACCCTGGTTACGGGCGGTCATTTATGACGAAACGTGTCGCGCTATGTGTCACTTCGACACATGTCGACACCCAAACTCAGGCCAGCGCAGGCGCGTGCGCGTGGCTGACAAGCGTGGTGAGATTGACCGGCGTATCCGCTTCCATTGCGGCATACAGGTTGTCGTAAACGGCGGCGATTTTGCCGAGATAATGCTCCAGCACTTTTTCACGATCGTGCACGCTGAACGCGCCATCGACCTTGCCATCGCTGGAGAGCTGCGCTTTGGCAATCACGCGTCGCTCGTCGCTCTCTTTATTGGCAATCGCATATTCAATGGTGTGACCGTTAAAGCCGCCGGTCAGGGTGATATAAACCGTGAAGTGTTCGAACAGCACAAAGCAGAGTTGCTGTTCCGGCGCACAGCCGATAGCGTGATGCAACCGCGCTCTGGAGAGCGTAACGCCCTGAACTAACGCGTTACAGTAGCTACGCCACTCTTCCTGCAGGCGGTGATGCCGCCCGGCAATGTAATCTGCCTTTTCGCTAATTTCCCAAATCGTCATGTCTGCTTACCCGGTTAATGAAAAACAACGGCGATAAAGCATCATCCATGCCAAAATTTAATTAATTGATTTAAAAAGAAATAAAAACAAAACGCTCACCCTTTCGACGTGTCATCTCGACATTGTCGACATCGTCACCGTGTCAAAACGCGGAATGGCACTCTTATTGCATTAAGGGCGCAAAGTCATCAGGAGGCGTTATGCACGAAATCACCCTCTGCCAGCGTGCGCTGGAAATTATCGAACAACAGGCGTCAGCAAAGGGCGCGCGTCGGGTCACCGGCGTGTGGCTGAAAGTCGGCGCATTTTCTTGTGTAGAAACGGAAGCTTTAACGTTTTGTTTTGATCTGGTTTGCCGCGGCAGCCTGGCGGAAGGCTGTACACTGCACATCGAACAACAACAGGCGGAATGCTGGTGCGAGTCCTGCCAACAGTATGTGACGTTACTTACCCAGCGAGTGCGCCGCTGCCCGCAGTGCCACAGCGACCAGTTGCAAATTGTCGCCGATGACGGCATGCAAATTCAGCGACTGGAAATTGAGGAGTAAACAATGTGTACAACATGTGGTTGTCAGGACGGTAACCTTTATATCGAGGGTGACGAACATAACCCGCACTCAGCGTTTCGCGGTGCACCGTTCTCCCCAGCCGCTCGCCCGGCGCTGAAAATCACCGGTATCAAAACCGACGATTTTCGTCCCACGCAACTGGAAAACGGCGACCTGCATTATGGTCACGGTGAAGCCGGTACCCACGCGCCAGGCATGAGCCAGCGCCGGATGGTGGAGGTGGAAATCGACGTGCTGGAGAAAAACAACCAAATCGCCGCCCGCAACCGCGCCCGTTTCGCCGCTTCGCAACACCTGGTGCTCAACCTGGTCTCCAGCCCCGGCTCCGGCAAAACCACCCTCCTTACCGAAACCCTTAAACGCCTGAAAGCGCGCGTCCCTTGCGCGGTGATTGAGGGCGATCAGCAAACCGTTAACGATGCCGCACGCATTCGCGCGACCGGCACGCCGGCGATTCAGGTTAACACCGGCAAGGGCTGCCATCTTGATGCGCAGATGATTGCCGACGCCGCACCGCGACTGGCGCTGGAAAATCGCGGCATTCTGTTTATCGAAAACGTCGGCAACCTGGTGTGCCCGGCGGGTTTCGACCTTGGCGAGCGCCATAAAGTGGCGGTGCTGTCGGTGACAGAAGGCGAAGACAAGCCGCTGAAATACCCGCATATGTTCGCCGCCGCCTCACTGATGCTGCTCAATAAAGTGGATTTGCTGCCCTACCTCGATTTTAACGTCGAGCAGTGCATCGCTTATGCCCGTGAAGTGAACCCGACCATTGAAATCATGCTGATTTCTGCCACCAAAGGCGACGGGATGGATGCCTGGCTTGACTGGCTGGAGACGCAACGATGTGTATAGGCGTACCGGGGCAAATTTGCGCCATTGATGGCCTGCAAGCCAAAGTGGATGTCAGCGGCATTCAGCGCGATGTCGATTTAACACTGGTCGGCAGCATCGACGAAAACGGTCAGTCACGCCTCGGCCAGTGGGTACTGGTGCATGTCGGCTTCGCGATGAGCGTGATTAACGAAGAAGAGGCGCTGGATACGCTGGCGGCGCTGCAAAACATGTTCGATGTCGAACCCGATGTCGGCGCGCTGCTTTACGGCGAGGAGAAATAATGCGTTTTGTCGATGAATATCGCGCCCCGGAACAGGTGATGCAACTGATTGATCACCTGCGTGAACGGGCAGCGCACCTCTCTTACACCGCCGCGCGTCCGCTGCGCATTATGGAAGTGTGCGGCGGGCACACACACGCTATTTTCAAGTTTGGCCTCGACCAGCTACTGCCGGAAAACATTGAGTTTATTCACGGTCCCGGCTGCCCGGTCTGCGTGTTGCCGATGGGGCGAATTGATACCTGCGTGGAGATCGCTCAACACCCGGAGGTGATTTTCTGCACCTTTGGCGACGCCATTCGCGTGCCGGGGAAAAACGGCTCGCTGCTGCAGGCAAAAGCGCGCGGCGCGGATGTGCGGATTGTCTATTCACCAATGGATGCGCTGGCGCTGGCGGAAAAAAATCCGCAGCGCAAGGTGGTGTTTTTCGGCCTCGGGTTTGAAACCACCATGCCCGCCACCGCCATTACATTGCAGCAGGCAAAAGCCCGTAACCTCGATAACTTCTGGTTTTTCTGCCAGCACATCACGCTGATTCCAACGTTGCGCAGCCTGCTGGAGCAGCCGGACAACGGCATCGACGCGTTTCTCGCGCCGGGTCATGTCAGTATGGTGATTGGCACCGACGCCTATACTTTCATCGCCGATACTTATCAGCGCCCGCTGGTGGTCGCCGGTTTTGAACCGCTCGATCTGTTGCAGGGCGTGGTGATGCTGGTTGAGCAAAAAATTGCCGCCCACAGTAAGGTGGAAAACCAGTATCGCCGCGTGGTGCCGGACGAAGGTAACCGGCTGGCGCAGGCCGCCATTGCCGAGGTGTTTACCGTACGCGGCAACAGTGAATGGCGCGGCCTGGGCATGATTGGCGAATCCGGCGTGCATCTGACGCCTGCATATCAGCGCTTTGACGCCGAAGCGCATTTTCGCCCGGCGGTACAGCAAGTGTATGACGATCCGCGCGCCCGCTGCGGTGACGTGCTGACCGGCCGCTGCAAACCGCACCAGTGCCCGTTGTTCGGTAACACCTGTAACCCGCAAAGCGCGTTCGGCGCGCTGATGGTTTCATCGGAAGGTGCCTGCGCGGCCTGGTATCAATATCGTGCTCAGGAGTGTGAAGCATGAATGAAGTGCAGATGGCGCACGGCAGCGGCGGCCAGGCGATGCAACAGCTTATCAGCCAGCTTTTTATGGAGGCGTTCGATAACCCCTGGCTTGCAGAGCAGGAAGATCAGGCGCGTATCAATCTGGCAGAGCTTACAGCAGGCGGCGATCGGCTGGCGTTTTCCACCGACAGCTACGTTATCGATCCGCTGTTCTTTCCCGGCGGCAATATCGGCAAGCTGGCGGTATGCGGCACGGCAAATGATATTGCCGTTAGCGGCGCAACACCGCGCTTCCTCTCCTGCGGTTTTATCCTTGAAGAGGGGTTGCCAATAGCAACGCTGAAAACCCTTGTAGAGAGCATGGCCGACACCGCCCGCAGCGCCGGTATCGCCATTGTTACCGGCGATACCAAAGTGGTGCAGCGCGGCGCAGCCGATAAGGTATTTATCAATACCGCCGGCATTGGCGCTATCCCGGCGTCGGTTCACTGGGCGGCAAACTCCCTGCAACCCGGCGATGTGCTGCTGGCAAGCGGCACACTGGGCGATCACGGCGCAACCATCCTTAATCTGCGCGAAGGCTTAGGGCTGGATGGCGAGCTGACCAGCGATTGCGCGGTGCTGACGCCGTTGATTAGCCAACTGCGCGAGCTTCCCGGCGTAAAAGCGCTGCGCGACGCCACGCGCGGCGGCGTTAACGCCGTGGTACATGAGTTTGCTGCCGCCTGCGGTTACGGCATTGAGTTAAAGGAACGAGACTTACCGGTAAAACCGGCGGTGCGCGGGGTTTGCGAACTGCTGGGGCTGGATGCATTAAATTTTGCCAACGAAGGCAAACTGGTGATTGCCGTACAGCGCGAAGCCGCAGAGCAGGCGCTGGCACAATTATGCGCTCACCCTTTAGGGCGCGACGCCGCAATAATTGGTGAAGTGGTCGAACGCAAAGGTGTACGTCTGACAGGCCTTTATGGAGTGAAGCGCCTGCTGGATTTGCCCCATGCCGAACCCTTGCCACGGATTTGTTAACCTTTTATTTTTATTAATTTTTTCACACCTTCTGCGTGTGTTCCTGGAAAAGCAAAATGTCGTATACACCGATGAGTGATCTCGGGCAACAAGGATTGTTTGATATAACGCGGATGTTATTACAGCAGCCCGATATGGCCGCGCTTTGTGAAACGTTAACCCGGTTAACCCGCCAGGCGGGTCTCGCCGACAACGCCGCGATTGTGCTGTGGCATGCCGACAGCCATCTCGCCAGCCGTTACGCCGTGCAAACACCCGACAACTGCGCCAGATATAACGACCAGGCGCTGCTGGCGGGCGGCCCAGTGCGGCATATTCTCTCTCACCCGCAGGCGCTGCGCTGCACCGCGCAACTCTTTAGCGAGACCTGGCCCGCCGTTGCCGAAAGCCGGATCTATCCGGCATTCGCGCATTACAGCTTGCTGCCGCTCGCCGCCGAAGGGCAGATTTTTGGCGGCTGCGAATTTTTTCGTACCAGCGACAGGCCATGGAGCGACAAAGAGACCGAGCGCCTGCATACGCTGACGCAGATCGTTGCTGTCGTTGCCGAGCAGTTGCAAAGCCGCGAGCACCCCACGCCGGACTACGAGCTTCTGTGCCAGGAGCGCGACGATTTTCGCATTCTGGTGGCTATCACCAACGCGGTGCTCTCCCGGCTGCATATGGATGAGCTGGTCAGTGAAGTGGCAAAAGAGATCCACTACTACTTCGGCATTGACGCCATTAGCCTGGTGCTGCGCGGCAGCCGCAAGGGCAAACTGACCATCTACTCGACGCATTATCTGGATGAAGCCGACCCCGCCCATGAAACGCAGGAAGTCGACGAACAGGGAACACTGACCGAGCGGGTATTTAGCAGCAAAGAGATGCTGCTGATTAATCTGCATGAGCGTGACAAACTCGCCCCTTACGAGCGGATGCTATTTGAAACCTGGGGCAATAAAATTCAGACCCTGTGCCTGCTGCCGCTGATGTCCGGCAAAAATCTGCTGGGCGTGCTGAAACTGGCGCAGTGCCAGAAAGAGGTGTTTACCCCGGCGAACCTGAAGCTGCTGCGCCAGATTGCCGAGCGTATCGCCATTGCCGTGGATAATGCGCTGGCCTACCAGGAGATCCACCGTCTGAAAGAGCGGCTGGTGGATGAAAACCTCGCCTTGACCGAACAACTCAATAATGTCGACAGCGAATTTGGCGAGATCATCGGGCGTAGCGATGCCATGTTCCGCGTGCTCAAGCAGGTTGAGATGGTGGCACAGAGCAACAGCACGGTGCTGATCCTTGGCGAAACCGGCACCGGCAAAGAGCTTATCGCGCGCGCCATCCATAACCTGAGCGATCGCAACAGCCGCCGGATGGTGAAGATGAACTGCGCGGCCATGCCGGCCGGGCTGCTGGAAAGCGATCTGTTTGGCCACGAGCGCGGCGCGTTTACCGGCGCCAGCGCCCAGCGCATCGGGCGTTTTGAGCTGGCGGATAAAAGCTCGCTGTTTCTTGACGAAGT
This sequence comes from Kosakonia sp., assembly GCF_032104925.1. NCBI lineage: Bacteria > Pseudomonadati > Pseudomonadota > Gammaproteobacteria > Enterobacterales > Enterobacteriaceae > Kosakonia > Kosakonia sp. Next base: position 588,329 of record NZ_DAMCGF010000002.1, on the reverse strand, counting down.
GGGTGATATGCCGCTTGAGCTACAACCCAAGCTGCTGCGCGTGTTGCAGGAGCAGGAGTTTGAGCGCCTCGGCAGCAACAAGCTGATCCAGACCGATGTGCGGCTGATCGCCGCCACCAACCGCGATCTTAAACAGATGGTCGCCGACCGGGAATTTCGCAGCGATCTCTATTACCGCCTGAATGTTTTCCCGATCCACCTGCCACCGCTGCGCGAGCGCCCGGAAGACATTCCGCTGCTGGTAAAAGCCTTCACCTTTAAAATCGCGCGCAAAATGGGGCGCAACATCGACAGCATCCCGGCGGAAACCTTGCGCGTGCTGAGTGCGATGGAGTGGCCGGGGAATGTGCGTGAGCTGGAGAACGTGATCGAGCGTGCGGTGTTGCTGACGCGCGGCAATGTGCTGCAACTGTCGATGGCGGAAATCGCCGTGCCGTCCGTCGCGCCTGAAACGCCCGCCGAAGTGGCGCGCGAAGGGGAAGATGAGTATCAGCTGATTGTGCGCGTACTGCGGGAAACCAACGGCGTGGTGGCCGGGCCAAAAGGCGCGGCGCAGCGGCTGGGGCTCAAACGCACCACGCTGCTCTCCCGAATGAAACGATTAGGTATTGATAAAGAGACGTTATAGCCGCAGACCCGACGGGCGTTTTCGCACGTCGGGCGTTTCTTTGCGCGTCAACAGCGCCGTAAAACCGCTAATCCGGCAAACGCGTAACCCACCTTCGTTACCCACCTTTACCGAATACGCATCCTGCTTTTTTACCTTTACCCGCTATTTGCGCCGGTACTTCTCCGGCAGCTCCGGCACCGGGCGTTTATCATCAAGCAAATGGCGCACCGTCAGCACCGGGTGACGCCACAGCATACGCGGCCCCGCCCAGCGCATAATCTGTTTCATCTCTTCGCGTTTCGCAGGCTGGTAACAGTGCACCGGGCACTGCTTGCAGGCCGGTTTCTCTTCGCCGAACACGCATTTATCCAGCCGCTTTTCCGCATAAGCGTACAAATCCGCGTAGTGCGCCGCGCTGCTTACCGCATCCGGGCAGGCGCGTTGATAAAGGGCAATCATTTTGCGGATAGTCAGTTTTTCTCGCAGGATCCGGGGGCCAGCCATACACGTCACCAATAATTAAGATGCATAAATAATACAACTTAATAGAATCGCAAAAAACCACGCCCGCCGCGTTTTTATGTAAAGGTCAGACCTCAGGTGCCGATACCCGTCTATCAACGTGGAAATGATCATCGCCGGGGGAATGGTGCGTAAATTAATTGTTATTGTTTCGTTATTTTTATTGGCGGGGTGTATCAGTAAAAATAACCCGTTTTTCCCGGAACAGCCTTTTTATTACCCGCCATTAATGACGGATGATGTCGCGAAAATTCGCTTAATCGGCGCAACGATGACCTACGCCATTTATCAAACGGATACCAGCGGGCAGAAATTTGGCGGCTGGGTACAAAAACACGATCGCTTTATTAATAAGGCTTATGGTCCAACCCAGGATATGGGTTTTCCAAAGTTGAAGAACAAAAAATACAGTGACGCTTTTTTTGAAACCACGCTGCTGCCCGATTTGCCGACAACCATTCACCATGAGGCTTACAAAGGGTGCAGCGTAGATATTCACTTCACGCCGAAAAAAGGGGCGTTGTATGAAGTGCATTATGACTATGGCACTGATACCTGCGTCATTTATGTCGCCCGGCTGAAATACAACCCGGCCTCTGCGGAATACGAAGAAATAAAGCCGTAAAAAACACGAAATTAAAACGTAAGGACACCGATGAAACAGTTAATTATGCCGCTGGCGCTGCTCACGCTGGCAATAACCGGCAGCGCAAAGGCGCAAACGCTGACCGAAAGTTTACTGCGTTGCGACAGCAGCTTTTTCAGTGAACTCTACAAACAGCGAGCCACACTGGCGCACACCGCGCCAGTGGTCACAGATAAGCAGCATCACGCCTGGTTTGCCGCGCCGAAAGACGGCTCCGATACCGTCTGGTTTAGCAAGCCTCTGCGCATCAATCAGCTCACTATTTCTGGCTTTGACAGGTCGCAGGAGTCACTGGGCAAATTGGGTGATTATTACTTCTGGGGATGGGTGATCGAAGAGCCCATGTCTGCGGTGATAGCTGCGTTACCTGACGTTCACTGGCAAAAAGTCACGGACGGGTATTACGCCAATCCGCTGATCAAACGCGCCGGTGAGACCACATGGCGGGTCAACAAAACCGCCGTCAGCGGTATTGCTCCGGCCGCGGATAGCGTGGAAAAACTCGCAATGCTGGAAGTGAGTGAAGGCAAAACCTTTTTGCGCTGCTCGATTCAGGGCAAGGTCAGCAAGGACGAGTTACTGGCGGTGCGCCCGGATCTGCAAGGAGAGCAAAAATGAAAAAATCCCTGTTTCTTGGCTCAGCACTGCTGCTGATATCCGGCTGCACCAGCCATCCGGGTGCCAGCGTTACGCAAGAGGAAACCCCGCCCAAGCGGGTCGTTAAGTTCGTGACACTCAGTAGCGGCGTCAGCTATCTGGATTTTCGTGCCATTTCCCTTTACGACGGCAATCCCTATTTGCGTCGTATTGACGTGATTCATAACTACACCAAAGGCATGCCGGTGAAAAAGAATCCGCTGATGATGATCCGCAGCGAACGCCAAAGCCTGGTCGTGAACTGTGATACGCACCAGTTCACCCATGTGCATAAGATCTACTTTTCAGAACATTTTGCCACTGGCGACAAAATCGCCCGCATGAACACGCCAGGACAGTGGCAGGATTACCCGCCAACATCCTTGATCGGCCTGACGGCAGGCTTGCTGTGTAAGCTCCCGGAAGATCGCCTGGCCGCAGAGCCTGCACGCGATACGCAAACACCGCTGTTATACACGCTGATACAGAACGGCGCGTAGCCGCACACAATCGGGATACAGTGATCCCTTGCAATAGCGGGTGGATGGCGCAGGACGCCATCGCCCACTTTTATGCAGGAGTGACTTATGTCATCGATTGAAAATCCGCAACGCCGCCTGCTGTTGCAGGCCACCGCCGCAAGCCTGGCCGCACTGGAGCTGGGGCTCAGCGCCCTTCCCGCCCAGGCCAGCGCACCGCCCGCCGCCCTCACCACCACACCGCGCAACCTGACGCCGCTACCGCCCATAAAGCAGATTGACGCAGGCGTGCTGAATATCGGGTATATCGACACCGGGCCGGAAAACGGCGAACCGATGCTGCTACTGCACGGCTGGCCGTATGACATCTACAGCTTTGCCGATGTGATCCCGCGCCTTACCCGTGCCGGGTTTCGCGTGCTGGTGCCGTGGCTGCGTGGCTATGGCAGCACCACATTTTTATCTGCCGACACGCCGCGCAACGGCCAGCAGGCGGCGCTCGCCGTCGATGCGATTGCCTTTCTTGACGCGCTCGACATTAAACAGGCGGTGATCGGCGGTTTTGACTGGGGCGCGCGTACCGCCAATATCCTTGCCGCGCTGTGGCCGCAGCGCTGCAAAGGGCTGGTCTCGGTAAGCGGTTATCTGATTGGCAGCCAGCAGGCGAACAAAAAACCGCTGCCGCCCGCGGCGGAACTCGCCTGGTGGTATCAATTTTACTTTGCGACCGAGCGCGGCGAAGCAGGTTATCGCGAGCACACTGATGAGTTTGCGAAACTTATCTGGCGAACCGCCTCGCCGCAATGGCGCTTTAGCGAAGCGGAGTTTGCCCGCTCGGCGCAGGCATTGCACAACGCCGATCATGTCGCCATTACGCTGCATAACTATCGCTGGCGGTTGGGAATTGTCAGCGGCGAGCGCCGTTTCGACGCGCTGGAGCAGCAACTGGCCAAGGCACCGGTAATTACGGTGCCGACCATTACGCTTGAGGGCGACGCAAACGGCGCGCCGCATCCGGACCCTGCCAGCTACGCCGCCAAATTCAGCGGCCGCTACCAGCACCGTACCGCCACCGGCGGCATTGGTCATAACCTGCCGCAAGAAGCGCCCGCGTTTTTTGCGCAGGCGCTTATCGACATTGCACGGCATTAAACAGCACGCGCCTTCGGCTGGATCAGCGAAGGCGCTTTTCCCTCATGAATGGGCTTCGGCCAGCAGTTTCTGAATAAGTTGCTCCTGCTGTTGATACTCCCCTTCCCCAAAGTACATCTGCCGCAGTTGCCCTTTGGCATCAAAGTAGTAATGCGCAGGCCAGTACTGGTTCCCAAACGCATTCCAGATGGCGTAGTTATTGTCCACCGCCACCGGGAAGCGGATATTCTCTTTGCGTACCACGTTTTGCAGCGACTGAATGTTCTTCTCGAACGGGTATTCCGGGGTGTGAACACCAATCACCACCAGCCCCTGGTCACGGTATTTTTCCGCCCACGCGTTGACATACGGTAGCGTGTGCTGGCAGTTAATACAGTCGAACGTCCAGAAATCCACCAGCACCACTTTGCCCTTCAGCGCCTGCGCAGTGAGCGGCGCGGAGTTAAGCCAGCTCACCGCCCCTTCCAGTGACGGCATGCTATTGCGCACCAGCGGCTCGCTGACCGGCTGCAGCGTGACGGCAGGTTGCGGTGATGTCCGCCAGCTCAGGAGTTGTTGTTCCAGCCGCGTTGTCCACGTGCCCGCCCCCTGCAACGCAGACGTCGCCCCGCTGCCAATCAGCGCTACCGCGCCCAGCATGGCGACGCCCGCCCCCTGACGCAGCCGCTCGCTGAAGGGCAGGCTGGCGCGCAGGCGGGAAAAAAGCCGATCGCCACACAGCCAGAGCAGCGCCAGCATCGCCGCCGCGCCGCTGCCGTAAGCCGCCAGCACCAGCGCCGTCTGCCCGCTTGCGCCGTTAAGCATGGCGGTGCTCAGTACCGCGCCCAGGATCGGCCCGGCGCACGGCGCCCACAGTAGCCCGACGGATAACCCCGCCAGCAGCGCCGAAAGAACACCGCCCGTACGGCGGCTGCGGTTATCGAGCCGTTCACCGGCGCGCACGGCAAAGTACATCACCGTGCTGGCAATGCGCGGCGAAATCAGCGCCAGCGCCATCACCGCCAGCAGACCGAGTGCCAGCCAGCGCCCCCAGGCGTTGGCCTGGATTATCCACTGCTGCGTGGCGCCCGCCAGCAGTGCCGCCAGCGTAAACATCGCCACCATTCCCGCCAGCAGTGCGGCAAGATGACGTTTATCGCGGCCAAAACTTGCGAACAGTAGCGGAATAACCGGCAGCGTACAGGGGCTGAGCAGCGTCAAGCAGCCGCCTAAAAAAGCAATGATCACCATAACAAGCTCCTTGATTCGTTGAGGAAACAGGCGCATTACACCGCCGCGGTGTATCACGGCAGTGTCGGTGATGGCGGGTTTTGTCAGCCGGTGTTGCAGGCCGGAGAGCAGATACGCAGAGATACAAACTTAGTGCGGCAATAGCACGCAGGCATCCAGCCCGCCCTGCGGGCGGTTGCTCAGGTGCAGTTGCCCACCGAGTTGCGACACCAGTTGCCGGGCAATCGCCAGCCCCAGACCGGTGCCACCGGTGCCGCGATTACGCGAGGTTTCCAGCCGGTAGAAAGGCTCCAGCACCGCTGCCAGCGCCTCTTCAGGAATGCCGGGGCCGTTATCAAGCACATGGATCGCGAGCGGCGCATCTGGCGTAAGCACAATATCGATGTCTGCTTTGCCGGCGAATTTCAGCGCGTTATCCAGCAGATTGGTTAATATGCGCCGCAGCGCCTGCACATCAATGTGCAGCGTGAGATCCGGCGGGCAGCGCAGCAGCCTTACCCGCTTGCCAACGTCGACATAGTCACACACCAGGCTGTCGATAAACGGGTGCAGCGCCAGCCGCTGCGGTGCGAGCGGCGGCGCATCCTGCGTGCGGGCATAAGCGATCCCTTCACGAACCAGCCTGGACATCTCATCCAGATCCGCCAGCAGTTTGTCGCGCAGCGCTTCGTCGGCCGCCATTTCGCTGCGCAACCGCATCCGGGTGATCGGCGTTTGCAGGTCGTGCGAAATCGCGGCGAGGATCTGCGCGCGCGAACTCAGGTGATGAGCAATACGCGCCTGCATGGCGTTAAAAGCGCGCACCGCGTGCTGCACCTCCGTTGGGCCGTTTTCGATCATCACCGGCGGGGGTTCGGGCGATGGGGTGAGCGCATCAAGCGCACGGGTAAAGCGGGTCAGCGGCTTCACCGCCAGGCGTACCGCCAGCCAGCAGCAGATAAGCAACAGCAGCAGTTGTGCGGCCAGCACCGCAGGCAGCCAACGGGCGATAGGCGTTGGACGCGGGGTGATATCAATGGTCAGCGGCGCGCCATCATGCAGGCGCAAATGCGCCTGCAAATGTTCCTGCGGGCCTGGGACGGCATTGATTTTCAGGGCATATTGGCTGCCCAGCGCCTGTTCAAGCGAGCGTGCGGTATCTTTCGAACGCCAGTTGGTGGGATAGCGCCCGCCTTCACCTGCACTCAGCAAGTAGCGATAGTTACTGCGATCGATACGCGCCAGCCATGCAGGGCGCTCGCTGGCGGGTAAACGGTTGAGGATCGCCACGCTGGTCGCCACATCGTATTCAAGATTGCCCAGCATTACCGAACGCGCGGTGGTGATGCGTTCATACAGCAGCAGGCTAAGGGTTAACGCGTTCGCCAGCAGCAATCCCACCAGCACAATCACCACTAAACGTGACAGCAGCGAACGCGGCCACAGCCTCATTCCCGCGCCTCTGTGATAACCACCGGCATTGAGAAAACGTAGCCCTCGCTGCGCACGGTTTTGATGTAAGCCGGTTCACGCGCGTCGTCGTTCAGGCGCTGGCGCAGGCGGCTTACCAGCAGATCAATGGAGCGTTCGAAAAGCTCTGCGTCGCGCCCCTGCGTAAGGTTCAGAAGCTGGTCGCGGTTGAGTACGCGCTGCGGGTGATCGAGAAACACGCGCATCAGGCGATACTCCGCGCCGCTCAGCGCCACCACGGTCCCCTGCGCATCCACCAGATGACGCGCCGAGGTGTCAAGCTGCCAGTCGCCAAACGCCAGGCAACGTCCCGCTTCGGTGATTTGCAGGTTCGGCGGCAACATGCGCGTGCGGCGCAAAATGGCTTTAATACGCGCCAGCAGTTCGCGGGCAACAAAGGGTTTTACCAGGTAGTCATCCGCGCCCATCTCCAGACCGACAATGCGATCGGTCTCTTCGCTGCGCGCGGTCAGCATCAGCACCGGCACGTTTTTATGCGCGCTGCTGCGCAACTCACGGCACAGCGTCAGCCCGTCCGTGCCTGGCATCATGATATCCAGCACAATCAAATCTACCGGCGTGGTTTCGAGTAACTGCCGCATCTGTTTGCCATTCGCGGCAACGCTTGCGCGCAGGCCGGAGCGGGTCAGGTAATCAGCAAGCAGCGTGCGAATTTCCCGGTCATCATCAACAACCAAAATGTGGTCAATATGTTCCATCCAAAAAGCCCTGGCGGCGGGTAACGGTAAAATGAGTGTATCCTGGTTACGCGCGGCCCGGGCGTTGGCTTTGTATCACACTGTACAACGCTTAATAGACATCGCGCTGATAGCGATTTTCCCGCGCCAGGGTCGCCAGCCAGGCGTCCGCCGCGTCAGCGCTCATGCCGCCAAAGGTTTGTGCCACCTGTTTTAAGGTGTTTTCGACATCTTTCGCCATCTGGCTCGCATCGCCGCAAACATAAAAGTGCGCCCCGGCGGCTAACCAGCGCCACAGCGCTTCGCCCTGCTCCAGCATGCGGTGCTGAACGTAGATTTTCTGCGCCTGATCGCGGGAAAACGCGGTGGTGAAGCGCGACAACACGCCGTCGCGCTGCCAGGCCTCCAGTTCCTCACGGTAATAAAAATCCGTGGCCGCATGCTGCTCGCCAAAGAACAGCCAGTTATCGCCTCTCGCCCCCGTGGCCTGGCGCTCCTGCAGGAAACCGCGAAACGGCGCAATGCCGGTGCCTGCGCCGACCATGATCACCGCCGTGTCCGGATCGGCTGGCAGGCGAAAATGCGGCGAGGGCTGAATAAAGATCGCCACGTGCTCTGCGCGATCCGCCAGAAAGGTCGAACAGACGCCGCCGCGTTGCTTGCTGTCGCCATAACGCACGGTGGAGACCGTCAGTTCAACGCGCTGCGGGGAAACTTTCGGGCTGGAGGAGATGGAATAGAGCCGTGGCTGCAAGCGACGCAGCGCCGAAAGCCACTGTTCAGCCGCCAGATGTACCGGGAAACACTGCAACAGGTCGATAATCTGCCGCCCCCACAGCCACTGCGTAAGTTCGGTACTGTTTTCACTGGAGAGCAGGCTATGCAGCGTTTCGTTTTGCGCATGGTCAGCCACCAGGCGCAGCACCTCCGGGGTGATGCGCGTGATGTCAAAACAGTCGCAGAGCGCCGCCTGCAGCGTCATCTCGCCCACGCCGCTAACCTGCACCCTGCTTTGCCCATCCAGCGCCAGCAGGTCGAGGATGTCGGCGACCCGCTGCGGGCAGTTGCGCGGCCAGACACCGAGCGCGTCGCCCGCTTCGTAGTGCAAACCGCTACCCTGCAGATCAAACGCGAACTGGCGGATCTCTTTTTCCGCCCCCGGCGCGCTCAGCAGTTGGTTCGTGACCAGCGGCACGCTAACGGGATCGTGGCGGCTGAACCCAGCTTTTGCCGTGGGTTGCGCCGTGCTTTGCGGCGGCGCGCCGAGCCGCAGAATGTCAGTGAGGATCGCCGCCAGCCACTGCTGCGCCGCGTCAATATCGCCCGCATCGCACGCCTGGCACGCCAGCAGCCGCTGTGCACCAAGGGCGGCCAGCCGGGCATCGAGCTTGCGGCCAAAACCGCAAAACTGCGCGTAACTGGCATCGCCAAACGCCAGCACCGAAAACGCCGTCCTGCTCAGCGCAGGCGCGTTTTCGGCGCTCAACGCCGCCCATAACGCCGCGCCATTAGCGGGCGGATCGCCATCGCCAAAGGTGCTGGCGAGCAGTAACACGCGCGGCGCGGCGGCCATATCGTTAATACCGACGCTATCCATGGCGCGCAGTTTTACTGCCAGCCCGGCATGCAGCAGCTGTTCGGCACAGCGTCGGGCAAACGCCTGCGCATTGCCGGTGGTGGAAGCCCACAGCACCAGCACTAACCCGCTGTCTTCATCCGTTGCGGGTGCAGCGGCGGGCGCGGGTTGCTGTTGGCTGCGCACCAGCGCGATGGCGCAGTGTTTCAGCTCGGGTTGCAGCGAAACCGGATCCAGCGCATCGCTGGTCAGGGCGTTGATCGCCAGGTTTTCGCCAAAAAGATCGTTCCAGTGAAAGGGCGCAAAGCTGTTGCCGGGTCGCACACGGTCAGTCACCACCGCAGGCAGCCGCGCCATACCGCGCCGCGAGCGGATATCCACCCAGTCCCCCTCGTTTATCGCCAGCCGTTGTGCGTCTGTGGCGGAGATTTCGATAAACGGTCCGGGGTTGAGCGTATTAAGCAGCGGGATTTTGCCGGTCTTGGTCAGCGTATGCCACTGGTGCTGCACGCGCCCGGTGTTGAGCACCAGCGGGTAGTCGTCATCTGGCATTTCGGCCGGCGCGAGATCCGGGCGGGCAAAAAATTGCCCCTTGCCGCTGGCGGTAGCAAAACGCACGCGCCCGTTATCCTGCAAATAGCGAATGGGATGACGGGGTTCATCATCCTCCGGCGCGCACGGCCATTGCAACGGCGTCTGGCGCAGCCGCGCATAGCTCGCGCCGCGAATGTCGTAGCCGGTTGCCGGGTTGTGAGCGGCGCGGATTTCATCAAACACCGCGGCGGCGCTGGCGTAGCGAAAACCCTCCGCGTAACCCATTTCACACGCCACACTGGCGATAATTTGCCAGTCGGCAAGCGCATCGCCCGGCGGAGATACCGCCTGCTGCATCAGCGTCATGGTGCGTTCGGAGTTGACCATCACTCCTTCGGCCTCCGCCCACAATGCACCCGGCAACAGGATATCGGCGTAGCGGTTGGTTTCGGTATCCAGAAACGCATCCTGCGCAATCACCAGTTCGGCGCGTTCCAGCCCGGCGATCACTTTTTCGCGGTTTGGCACGGTGGCGACCGGGTTGGTGCAGATTATCCAGCAGGCTTTGATCTCGCCTGCGCTCATCGCGTCAAACAGCGCGACCGTACCGCCGCCCACCTCGCCACGCAGCGTGCCGGCAGGACGTTGCCATAGCTGTTCGACGAACGCGCGATCTTCATCCACCAGCACCGATCGCTGACCCGGCAAGCCGCCGCCCATATAGCCCATTTCCCGCCCGCCCATCGCGTTCGGCTGGCCGGTAAGCGAAAACGGCCCGCTGCCGGGGCGGCAAATCGCGCCGGTCGCCAGGTGTAAATTGCATAACGCGTTGGTGCTCCAGGTGCCGTGCGTGCTCTGGTTTAGCCCCATCGTCCAGCAGCTCATCCATTCCCCCGCCTCGCCAATCCACTGCGCCGCCTGGCGAATGTCGGCTTCACGCAACCCGGTGCGCTCGGCCACCTGCTGCGGCGTATAGTCCAGCAGAAAATCCGGCATCGCCTGCCAGCCTTCGGTGTGCCGGGCGATAAAATCGTTATCCAGTTGACCGTTTTGCACCAACAGTGCCAGCAAACCGTTCAGCAACGCGAGATCGGTGCCGGGTTTGATCTGCAAAAAGAGCGAGGCTTTCTCTGCCGTGGCAGTACGGCGAGGATCAACGACAATCAGTTTCGCCCCGGTATTGACGCGCTCCATCATGCGCAGAAACAGGATTGGGTGGCAGTCGGCCATGTTGGCGCCAATCACCAGGAACAGATCGGCGCGCTCGAAATCGTCATAAGAGCCAGGTGGCCCATCCGCGCCGAGCGAGAGCTTATAACCGCTGGCGGCGCTGGCCATGCACAAGCGCGAGTTGGACTCGATGTTGTTGGTGCCAATAAACCCTTTCGCCAGCTTGTTCGCCAGGTATTGCGCTTCTAAGGACATCTGGCCGGAAACATACAGCGCCAACGCATCCGAGCCGTGCTTATCGATAATGCCACGCAGCCGCCGGGCGGTTTCACGGATGGCGTCATCGATTGCCGTGCGCACTGGCTCATGCTGACGCGATGTGCGGAGATACGCGCTATCCAGCCGGCCAGTCGCCGTTATCGCCCCGGCACAGCTTTTACCTTTGGTGCACAACCGCCCCTGGTTGGTCGGGTGGGATTTATCGCCCACCACACTGATGATGCGCTGGTTTTCCACCTGCATCACCAGCCCGCAGCCCACCCCGCAGTAGGGGCATACGCTTTTGATCTGCTCCATTTCGCCCCCGGATCTGTTTAAGACGCTTCGGCAACTGCCGACAAGGTGTTCTGTGCGGCGGGCGCGTGCTGCACCCAGATTTGCCCGTGCAGGATTTTCACCGGCCAGACGCGCAGACGCAGCCCGGCATCGTCCAGGCTCTGCCCGTCGCGCAGGCGAAAACGCTTTTTATACAGCGGGGAGATAACCATCGGCTCACCGCTTGCGTCGCCCACCAGCCCGCGCGCCAGCACATTCGCCTGGCTGCCAGGTTCATGGTTTTCGAGCGCGAATACTTGCTCCTCGCAATCAGGCAGGTGAAACAGGGCAATCTGCTGCTGGCCAAGACGCGCGGCCATGCCGGCGTTCGCCGGAATATCAGCCAGCGCGGCAATCTGCTGCCACTCGCCATCCCCCGTGTGCGGCTGGTTCTGCATAGGCGGTTTTTCCTGTGCCGTTGCCGGGCGGATCTGCCCGCGCTCCGGCACCATCACCACCGCTTCATCCGGTTGATCGCTATTGAGGAAGCCCCGGAACAGCAGACGGTTTTGCGGGTTATCGAGGGTGGTTTTCCACTCGCACTGGTAGCTGTCGACCACCTGCTGCATTTCGCGCTCAAGTTCAGCGCCAATATTGAGACTGTCTTCCAGTACCACCTGTTTGAGGTAGTCCAGACCGCCTTCCATGTTGTCCAGCCAGGTGCTGGTGCGCTGTAGCCGGTCGGCGGTGCGGATGTAGAACATCAACACCCGGTCGATGGTGCGGATCAGCGCTTCGCTGTCGAGATCGCTGGCAAACAGATCGGCGTGGCGCGGCTTCATACCGCCGTTGCCGCAGACATACAGGTTCCAGCCTTTGTCGGTGGCGATCACGCCAATGTCTTTGCCCTGCGCTTCCGCGCATTCACGGGTACAGCCGGAGACCGCCATTTTAATTTTGTGCGGCGAGCGCAGCCCCTTGTAACGGTTCTCCAGCGCGATCGCCATGCCGGTGGAATCCTGCACGCCGTAGCGGCACCAGGTGGAACCGACGCAGGATTTCACCGTGCGCAGGGATTTGCCGTAAGCGTGGCCGGTTTCAAACCCGGCGGCGATAAGTTCCTCCCAAATCGCGGGCAACTGCTCAAGCCGCGCGCCAAAGAGATCCACTCGCTGCCCGCCGGTGATTTTGGTGTAGAGGTTGTAGCGCTGCGCCACTTCGCCGATGGCGATAAGCCCCTGCGGAGTGATTTCGCCCGCCGGGATGCGCGGCACCACCGAGTAGGTGCCATCTTTTTGAATGTTGGCGAAGAAGCGGTCGTTGGTATCCTGCAATGGCAGGTGCTGCGGTTTAAGCAGGTAGTCGTTCCAGCACGAAGCGAGCATGGAACCAACCAGCGGTTTGCATACTTCGCAGCCGTGCCCCTGGCCGAACTGCGCAATCAGCGCGTCGAAAGTGCGGATATCGTGCAGGCGGATCAGGTGATACAGCTCCTGACGCGACCAGGCAAAGTGCTCGCAGATATCTTTTTTCACCTCCACGCCGAGCTGTTGCAGCTCGTGCTCCATCACCTGTTTCAGCAGCGGCACGCAGCCGCCGCAGCCGGTGCCCGCTTTGGTGCAGCTTTTCAGTGCTCCCAGTTCGCTGCAACCGCCCGCCACGGCGGCGGCGATATCGCCTTTGCTGACGTTATGGCAGGAGCAGATTTGCGCGCTGGCGGCGAGCGCCGCCACGCCCAGCCCTTTTGGCGCATCGCCGGAAAGCGCAGGCAGGATCAGCGTTTGCGGCTGCGCGGGCAGCGGCATGTCGTTAAGCATCATTTGCAGTAGCAGGCTGTAATCGGCGCTATCGCCAATCAGCACCGCGCCGAGCAGCCGTTTGCCATCGGCGGAGACAACAATTTTCTTGTAGATTTCGCGCGGGCCATCGGTCCACTGGTAACTCTGGCTGCCGGCGGTTTTGCCGTGCGCGTCGCCAATAGAGGCCACCTCGACGCCCAGCAATTTCAGTTTGGTGCTCATATCCGCGCCGGTAAACGGTGTGTCGCGTGCCGCGAGCTTGTCCGCCACGCTGCGCGCCATCTGGTAGCCCGGTGCGACAAGACCAAAAATCTGCCCGTTCCACAACGCGCACTCGCCAATAGCGTAAATGGCCTCATCGGAGGTCTGACAGTGATCGTTGATAACAATGCCGCCGCGCGGCCCTTTTTGCAGCCCAGCGCTTTCCGCCAGCTCATCGCGCGGGCGGATGCCCGCCGAGAACAGCAGCAGATCGGTTTCCAGAAAACTGCCGTCGGCAAAGCAGAGGCGGTGGCGCGCCTGCTCGCCGTCGATGATTTCCCGCGTCTCTTTGCGGGTGTGAACCTGCACGCCAAGCGCTTCGATTTTGCGTTGCAGCATCATGGCGCCGCCCTCGTCGAGCTGTACCGCCATCAGGCGTGGCGCAAATTCAACAACGTGGGTTTCCAGCCCTAACTGACGCAGGGCGTTGGCGGCCTCAAGCCCCAGCAAACCGCCGCCAATCACCACGCCGCGTTTCGCGTTCTTCGCCTGCGCGGCGATGGCGTCCAGATCGTCGAGCGTGCGGTATACCAGGCAGCCAGGGCGCGTATTGCCGCTGATCGGCGGTACAAAAGCATACGAACCGGTGGCGAGCACCAGCGTGTCGTAATGGGTTTCCACACCCTGCGCATCGCGCACACAGCGTTGCTGGCTGTCGATAGCGACAATTTTGCTCGCGCAGTGCAGCGTGATGCCGTTATCGGCAAAGAACCCCTCGCTTACCAGCGACAACGACTGCGCGCTGCGCCCGGCAAAATATTCCGAAAGATGTACGCGGTCATAAGCAGGCAGCCGCTCTTCGCCAAACACCACGATGTCGTAATGCAGGTGCAGTTCGCGCTCCACGAGCTGTTGCAGAAAGTAGTGGCTCACCATGCCGTGGCCGATCACCGCTAAAACGGGCTTTTTCATAACCTGGATCCTTAATGCGCAAGAGAAAGAGAGGTCAGGCCGCTTTGGGCTGTTTCTCATACAGGAAATGCAGCACTTGCTGGCGATAGCGCTGATACTGCGCGTCGTCGGCCAGCGAAACGCGCGAGCGCGGGCGCTCCAGCTCCACCGCCATAATTTCGCCAATGCTCGCCGCCGGGCCGTTGGTCATCATCAACACGCGGTCAGAGAGCAGCACCGCCTCATCCACGTCGTGGGTGATCAGCACAATGGTGGTGTGCAGGCGCTGTTGGATCTCCATCACCGCATCCTGTAAATGGGCGCGGGTTAAAGCGTCGAGCGCGCCGAAAGGCTCATCCATCAGCAGGACGCTCGGTTTCATCGCCAGCGCGCGGGCAATGCCGACACGCTGCTTCATGCCGCCGGAGATCTCGTGCGGGCGCTTATTCCACGCGTGGGACATATGCACCAGATCCAGGTTGTGCATGATCCATTCATGCATCTCCACTTTGCTCATTTCGCCGCGAAACACCTGGCGCACCGCCAGCCCGACGTTGTCGTACGCCGTCAGCCACGGCAGCAGCGAATGGTTCTGAAACACCACGCCGCGCTCCGGCCCCGGGCCGTCGATTTCGCGGTTGTTGCACAGCAGACCGCCGCTGGTGGGCAGCGTCAGCCCGGCAATCAAATTCAGCAACGTGGATTTGCCGCAGCCGGAGTGACCAATCAGGCTGAGGGTTTCGCCGGGGTGAATGTCAAAGCTAACGTTATCAAGCGCCAGAAACTCGCCGCTGCTGGTATTAAAACGCTGGCTCACCTGCTGAACCTGGATAATCGGATTGGTACGCATCAGAGCCCCCTAGCGGTTGGTGTAGTTAAAACGGTTAGCAATCCACATCAGCGCCTGTTCGAGCAGCAGGCCGACCACGCCAATCACCACAATGGCGATGATGATGTGTTCCACATTCAGGTTGTTCCACTCGTTCCAGATCCAGAAACCGATGCCGATACCGCCGGTCAGCATTTCTGCCGCCACAATCACCAGCCAGGCGATGCCAATCGATAACCGCATGCCGGTGAGGATGCCCGGCAGCGCGGCGGGCAGCAGGATTTTGCGCATGATGGCGAACTCGGAGAGTTTCAGAACCCGCGCGACATTCAGGTAATCCTGCGGGATCTGCCGCACGCCTTCAGCGGTGTTGAGGATCATCGGCCAGATGGAGCAGATGAAAATCGTCCAGCTTGAGGCCGGTTCCGCACGCTGGAACAGCAGCAAACCTATTGGCAGCCAGGCCAGTGGGCTGACCGGGCGCAGCAGCGAGATGAGCGGGTTGAGCATGCTGGCGACAAAACGAAAGCGGCCAATCAAAAAACCGGTGGGAATACCGACCAGTGCGGCAAGGCCAAAACCGGTCGCCACGCGCTCTAATGAGGCCAGCACGTTCCAGCCAATGCCCTGATCGTTCGGCCCGGCGACATAAAACGGATCGGCGAAAATCTCCAGCGCCGCCAGCCACGTTTGCCACGGCGTGGGGAAGTTTTTGCTGTTCAGCGCCGCCACCTGCCACAGGCAGAGCAGCAGGCCGATGCCGAGCAGCGCAGGCACCACGCGCTGCATCAGCGGGCGAAACAATGACGGGCGGCGACGTACGCGCACTTTGGCGGGCAGCGTAACGATCTCTGCCTGCTGGGGAATTTTCGCCGCTTCGTCCAGCGGGATCGGGATAACTTGCGCCTGGTTTTTCATCAGCGACCTCTCATTTTTTTACGCTAAAGCCGTTGGCGTAGGCGGCAGGGTTACTGCCGTCCCAGCGAACGCCATCCATCAACACGCTGCTGCGCATATCGCTGTCCGGCAGCGAAACATTGCCCACGCTGGCGGCGGCCTGTTTGTAGATATCAATGCGGTTCACCTGGCGGGCGATGGCGAGGTAGTCCGGATCGTCTGTGAGCAGTCCCCAGCGCTTGTGCTGGGTGAGGAACCACATGCCATCGGAGAGCCACGGGTAGTTGACCGAGCCATCGTGGAAGAAGCGCATCGCGTGCTGATCTTTCCAGCTTTTGCCAATGCCGTTGTCGTACTGGCCGAGCATGCGGCCAACGATGGTCTCTTCTTTCGTGTTGAGATAAGCGCGCCCGGCAATCACCTTCGCCGTTTCGCGGCGGTTATCGTCCGAGGCGTCAATCCAGCGTGAGGCTTCCAGGATCGCGGCGGTCAGCGCGCGGGCGCTGTTGGGGTTCTTTTCAACCCAATCGGCGCGCGTACCGAGCACTTTTTCCGGGTGATCCGGCCAGATATCCTGGCTGGTCGCGGCGGTAAAACCGATACCATCGCTGATCGCGCGCTGGTTCCAGGGTTCGCCAACGCAGTAGCCGACCATGTTGCCAATTTTCATGTTCATCACCATTTGCGGCGGTGGCACCACCACGCTGCGGATGTCGTTGAGCGGATTAATACCCGCGCTCGCCAGCCAGTAGTTGAGCCACATGGCGTGGGTGCCGGTCGGAAAGGTCTGGGCAAAGGTGTACGTGCCCGCGGGACTGGCGGTGAGATGCTTTGCCAGCGCGGGCAAATCGGTGACACCCGCCTCGTGCAGCGCATTAGCGAGCGTGATCCCCTGCCCGTTCTGGTTGAGGGTCATCAGCGCCGCCATGTTGGTTTGCGGCGCAGAAAGCCCCATTTGCAGACCGTAAAGCTGGCCGTAGAGAATGTGCGAGGCGTTCAATTCACCAGAAAGAAGTTTGTCGCGCACCGACGCCCAGTTGGCTTCTTTGCTCGGCAAAATGGTGATGCCATATTTTTTGTCGAAGCCTTTCACCGCCGCCATCACCACCGAGGCGCAGTCAGTGAGCGGAATAAAGCCCACGCGGATCTCTTTAAGCTCCGGTGCGTCAGAACCGGCGGCCCAGGCGCGGTTGATGACGCCCGGCACCAGCAGACTGCCGCCGAGCGCCGCACTGCCCAGTAAAAACTGACGGCGGGAAACCGTCATACCTTTCGTGTTGTTATCACTCATGCCACCCTCGCGCTGCTCACCGTTGTGGGATGCAAAAAAAACGGCGTCCATAAGCCTGTGCAAAGCTGCACGCTTATGGACGCCGTTGTCCGCTTAACGCTAAACCGACCGCCGTTGGCCGGGTGCGCGTTGTGATTTTTTCTGTCCTGGAAGGTTAAAGCAAAGGCTGTGCCAGAATTGAAAGCGGCGGATTTCGCGGCACATTGCCGCTAACAACCCAGCGCGGCGCACTGCGGAAGGGCACTTTTCGCACTGGCAATGTGCAGCTACTCCTTAAGGGTTAGCCTGAAAAACATCGGCCACCGCCAGCATGGCGCTGGCGATTTCTATCAGCTTTTTGTTCTGGTTCATCGCCATACGCCGCAGGGTTTTGTAGGCCTCTTCTTCGCTGATTTGCCGGTGCTGCATCAACATGCTCTTCGCGCGCTCAATCTGCTTGCGCTCGTTGAGCGTTTCGCGCAGCGCCGCCAGTTCTGTGTCCAGCGCCTGCAAGCGCCGAGACTGCTGCTGCACCAGCACCAGCAGTGAACGGCCAAGCTGCGGGCGAACGCCGCCGCTCTCCAGCCAGCCGTGGGCGTCGCTAAAGACTGAGTAACTGCTCTCTTCGTTCTCGTATGCGGGCATCAGGCTTTCGATATCGGCGAGTTGCTCATTATTGGCCTGCTCGGTGGCGGCAATGCGTGCCCGGCAGTGCGCCATCAGCGTTTGCGCCAGCGCATCTTCCAGGGTTTTCATCTCGTCAATGCGCTGGGTGGCAAGGGCAAACCAGCGCAGGCAACTGTCGGCGTCGTAAAGCTCACGCCCGGTGCAGGCAATGCGCCGCAGCCGTTCAAACTGGCTGTCGGTCGCCATCTGCTGCCAGCGCAGGCGGTGTTCATCGTCGGCGAAATCGGCGAAGGTGGCGAAACAGCGCTCCTGGCGTTCAATCAGGCTGAGCAATTTCTGCTGCGTCTCTTCGCTGAATGTACCAGCGGCAAAGGCCGCCGCACCGGTCGCCCGCTCCTGACCTGCGTACTCTTTGCCCTGCATAAAGCTGAACATGGCGATCAAATGCCTGGAGATGGCCGGTTCGGCGGCGGTGTCAGACAGCTCAAACACCAGCGACAACAGATGGCGAATGATGTCGTTAAAGAAGCTCATCGCCTGCGGTAAACGCAGCGTGCGCTGGCGGATTTGCTGGCGTAACGCAGGCAGCAAACTGAGGGCGTACACGACGCTGGCGACGTGGCTGAACAGACGGCTGGCCTGCGGCAGCGCGGCAATCTGCTGCTCCAGCGTGTCGAGTTGCGCCATCAGCGGTGCTTGTGCCTGCGCCACCTCTTGTTCGCGCAGGATCAACTCATCAGCAAATTGCCCCTTGCTTGAGCAAAGGAACATATTGGAGGTTCCGCGCTCGCGTTGCAGCATGTGCACAAGCTGGCTGATCTTGCCCACCAGCTCGCCGCTTTGCAGCAGATAACGCAGGCTGTTGAGCTCACACTGGCGCGAGGCGAGCAGGAAACGGATGGTGGTCGATGAATTGGCTATCATGCGTATGCTCCAGGGAAGTCCTGCTTCCCTGATGCAAGGCGCGCGCCAGGTAGAACGGCTTTAGCCGCGCGGCAGCGTCGCCCGAACCATGGCGATGATGACCGCACAAAGTTCCTCTTTCGCCTGCGACTCGCTAATCGCACCCTGCACCGCCGCCCAGGCGAGCCCTTCGGCGGCACCCAGCATGGCCCACAGCGGCGCATCGCGCAGCGGTTCACCGCAAAATGGCGCAAACAGAGTGCGGCACTTGCCGATGAAATCGACGGCGTATTCGCGGCGGATAGTTTCCAGCTCCGGCGTACCGGCGAGCGCCGCCAGTAAACTTGGCATTTCGCGGCCCTGAAACAGCACGCACTCAATATAAGCGGTGGCGATAACCGACGCGCGCGCGGCAAGTTCCGGCGCGGTCTTTGCCAGCGCATCATCCATTTTGCGGTTCTGGCGTTGATCATATTCGCGATAGAGCGCCGCCAGCAGCCCGGAACGGCTGGTGAAATGATCGTACACCACTGGCTTTGTGACACCGGCTAGCTCCGCCAGATGGCCGAGCGTCAGCGCTTCGGTGCCCTCTTGGCGAATAATGTGCCACGCGACATCCACAAGCTGCAAATAGCGATCTTCCCGCGACAAGCGCTGACGCACACGCGTTTCCGCCATGATGTTTCTCCCTTGACAGGCTTATATACTAAAAGTAACTTACTAATGGTAGGTTACTGTTCGTATATAAGACTACGTCCGTTAACGGCGGATGGCAATCCAGGAGGTTCAGATGCATGCGTTAATCGTGGTTTCGCACCCTTTAGCAAGCTCGTTAACCCACAGCGTGGCGAAAGCTGTTGCACAGGGGATAACGGATAAAAATGGGGAAAATAGCACAGAATTTGCCGATCTGACGCAAGAAGGCTTTAACCCGGTGTTTAATGCGGCAGATTACACCGCCTTTGCCGAAGGCGCGCCGCTGCCCGCCGATGTGCTTGCCGAGCAGGCGCGCATTGAGAAAGCCGATGCGCTGGTGCTGGTGTTCCCCATTTACTGGTGGACCATGCCCGGCCAGTTAAAAGGCTGGATTGACCGGGTGTTTTCCAACGGATGGGCCTATGAAGAGGGCGCAAACGGCAAGGTCTCCGGCAAACTTGGGCATTTACCTGTCCACCTTATCGCCCTGGGCGGCGCAGACATGAAAACCTTTGAAAAGCATGGCTATGCACAATCCTGGAAGACGCAGATCGCCCACGGCATTTTTGATTATTGCGGCGCGCCTGTGCTCACCAATGCCACGCTGATGCTGCCTGATTTCGGCACACCGGAAGCGTTATTACGTGAGGCGCAAAAAATTGGCGAGCGAATATTTACTCACCAGCAGTAAAACTCACACTTTACCCGCGAAAACCCGCCACCCAGGCGGGTTTAAAAGGGCACCGTTATCCACGCACCAAAGAACCAGCACTGCGTTACATTGCTTTTTATCGACCTTAAGCAAAATAGCCATGCCGGTACGCGTTATTAGCGGTTATTTCTCTTTTTATCCTGCCGAACAAAGGCGGAAAAAATGCCCGACGGCGAAACTATCGCCATCGGCAATTATCTCCTGCAACCACCATTTTGCCGCCGCTTACTGACCGGAAAAGTAGCGGCGACGCAGAGCGCGGTCGCTACCGGCGACAAAATACCCGGATGCAGCATCAATCCACTGCGTGGTTTCATACAGGTATTTTGGCGACACCGCGCCTGCAACGATGCGTTGTTGCGAGCGCGCCACCGATTCACGAAACGCATAGTGGGTGAACAGACGCATAAACTCCCCAAGATAAACATCTGCCACGGCAGCGTTGCCCTTGATCACCAGCATGTTTTCATCATTGGTGTCGGTGGACGCGGCGGAAAAATTCGCCGAACCGACAATCACAATCGGCTCCGGGCCAAGCGGGTCGATCAACAAATATTTGGTGTGAATGTACGTGACGTGCGTCTCTTCTACCGGGCTTTCGATCTCTTTCAGCCAGCGGTCAAAGGCGTTCAGCACCAGGTTCTGCCCAACGGCGATGGTGACATTTGGATGTTTGCGGATACGGTCGATTTCCGCCGCTTGTTGCTTGTACTGACTGCCGGAACCTTTTTTCTCCAGCAAGGCGAAGCGTAACACCTCGTCGGTGCGATCCCAGGCGGGGACAAACAGTTTGTTCATGCCAAAAGCGAAAGTGCCGAACAACGCGCGTTGCGCGCCCGCAGCCAGTTGGGCGTACCACTCCAGTGCGGTGAGCGAGGTGCGCGGCGAAAAGACGGTGCTCACTTCATCGCGCCACGGAACCGGCGGCGCGGCGGTGATCGTTTCGACTTTTTTCGCCGTTGGCGCGCGGGTTAAATCCTGCAACAGCAGTTGCCAGTAGGTTTCGTACTGCTCCGCCACGCGAGGATCGCGAACGATGTGCGCATTATTCGAGTGACCGAAAATGCCGTTTTCGCTGAGATTAGTGGAACCGGTCCAGACCTGCTGCGACACACCCTGGCGCCGCAAAACAAAGAACTTGTTATGCATATAGCGACCGGAGTGGATGCGCGGGTGCGTCAGCGCCTCGATGCCGCTGTGCGCCAGATGTTTTTCATTGGACTCACGCTGCGAGTCGCCGTCGTAAATCACGCTCACGGTCACGCCGCGCGCGGCAGCGCTTTTTAACGCGTCATAGATGCGGCTGTTTTTGAATTCAAAAAAGGCACCGTGCAGCTCATCACCTTTATCAGCCTGGCCGATAAACCGCTCCAGCCCTTCCAGCAGGCCGCGCGACAGCCACTTCCAGGCCGCATCGCCAATCTCCGCCGGGCTGGCATTATGAAAGCGCCGGGCATACTCCTGTGAGGCAATCGCTCCGCGGTTGAAGAAAATCGCGTGCTCGCCGTTATCCACCGGCTCGGTTAGTACCGTTAGTTGCACCGCATCGCCCGGCGTTAACGCCCCGGCAGGCCCGCGCATGGCGACAATTTCGTAGCGATATTCCGCGTTGGGCGCAACGCTGTAATCAGACCATTGAAAGGTCTGGAAAGGGTGTCTGAACGAGGAGACCGGCACGCCCGGCGCGGGCGTCGGCTCGACGCTGGCGAAGGTTTTCATACCGTTTAGCCAGATAACCTCCCCGTCGCTTTTTCGCGTGCGCTGAATGGCGAAACCGAGAATATTACCGGCGAGGATATGCTGCTCGGGCATATCCCAGCCCAGCAACACCACATAGCTGCCCGCCACCGCTAACGCCGTTAACTCACCTTGCTGCCCGCTAACACGCATGGTTTACCCTCCGCCGAATCAGAGACTCACACTCCCGCGACACGCCGTATCAAATTATAAACCGGATGTATGACGTGACGGTGATGTCGCCAGCATCAGCAGCGCCTGGCGGGAAACGTGATTTTTTTCGAATAGAAATCGCCATTGCGGCGTTAACTCACTACTCACGCTACCGAAGGAACTCAAAATGAAAACGCTCGCCCCGCTGTTGCTGTCGCTATTTTTGTTGCCTGCCGCGCAGGTTTTCGCCGCCGGAGACGATAATACCAACAGTAAAACGCCAGACTGCCCGAGCGGGCAGGTTTATGACAGCACGCTCAAACAGTGTGTGGCGGAAAAAAGCAGCCGCCTCAGCGACGACGATAAAACCCATTACGCTTATCATCTGGCGAAAAAAGGGGAGTATCAGGCGGCGCTGAATCTGCTGGATACGCTGAAAAACGCCAATACCGCCGAAGCCTGGAACTACCGGGGTTACGCCACGCGCAAACTGGGTCGCACCGATGAAGGCATTGGCTATTATCAGCGTTCGCTGGCGCTCAACCCGCAGTATGCGAAAGTGCGGGAATATCTCGGTGAAGCGTGGCTGGTGAAAGGCCGCCCGGATCTGGCAAAAGAGCAACTGAAAACCATCGCCACGCTTTGCGGTGTGCAATGCGAAGAGTATCGCGATTTGCAGGCGGCGATTAATGGTCACCCTGAGTCCTGACGACCGGTGCGAGGAGCGTAAAATCACCACCAGTGACGTTCGCCAGCAACTTGCTGCACATCTGACACGCCTGTGGCGCTATGGGCTGGTTCTGTCGCGCAACCGCGAGGTTGCCGAAGAACTGGTGCAGTCGACCTGCGTTCGCGCACTCGAAAAGAGTGCGCAATTTACCCCCGGCACGCGCATAGACAGCTGGCTGTTCGCCATTCTGCACTCGATCTGGATCTCCGATCTGCGCGCGCGTCGTGTGCGGATGGGGCAAGGTTTTGTGGAGAGTGATGAACTGCTGGTGGCGGATACCCACGCTCAGGATGACGCGCGGCGGCATTACGCGAAAGTTATGCAGCACGTCAGCGCGCTGCCGGAGGCGCAGCGCAATACCGTATTTCTGGTTTATGTCGAAGGGTTTACCTATCAGGAAGCGGCAGACACGCTCGCAGTGCCTATCGGCACGATCATGAGCCGGCTGGCGAGCGCACGCGCGACGCTGGCGAAAAAAGCCACTACGCCGCCAAAACCCCAGGAGAAACGCTCGTGAAACCCAGCATGTTTACACCGCCCTATCAGGATGACGCGATTGTCGCCTGGCTCGATGGCGAGATGAGTGAAGCGGATGCGCAACAATTTGAGAGCCAGCTTGCACAAGACGAACAGCTCGCCAGCCGTACCGAGGCGCTAAAACAGGATCGTGCGGATTTCGCCGAGGCCTTCGCACCGCTGCTTCATGAGGCTCCCGAAGCGCGCATGCAGGCGCGGTTGAACGAGCTGCTGGCTTCGCCCCGCTCATCCACAGGCATCAGCCGCCGTTCGCTGATTGCCGCGTCGCTCAGTTTTCTGGTCATTGGCGGCGGGCTTGGCTATTTCGCAAGGCCACTGGCGCTGGCGCGTGATGAGAGCGAGAAAATCCGCGATCTTGAGGCGCAATATATGTCGCTGTATAGCGCGGAAACGCTGCTGGATGCAGACAGCTCGCCCACGGCATTGCAACGCGGGCTGGCGCGCACAGCGCAGGATATTGGCTTAAACGTGAAGATGGCGCAACTTGCCCTGACCGGCGCAGAACTGAAGATGGTGCGCATGCTGCGTTATGACAGCACCTCGATTGCGCAAATCGCGTGGATGGATGCGGAATATGGCCCGATGGCGCTGTGTATTTCGCCTGAACGACATGCCCAAACGCGCGCCTTAACGCCTGAACATCGCCACGATATGCACCTCGTCTGGTGGCAACAACGCGGCTATCAATTTGTGCTGATAGGCCGAAACCCACCGCCGCAATTGTCCCTACACGCGCAGGCGCTGCACGCTGCGCTGTCATAAGTCGCGCCCGCCACGGTTTACGCTGGCTGGCGAGCTTGAGCTTGGACTTGAGCCTGGGCCTGGGCCTGGGCCTGGGCCTGGGCCTGGGCCTGCGCATGGATTTCAATATTTATCGTTACCGTGTCGTCCACCAGCATGGCGAACTTATCCATGTTAAATGCCGAACGGGAGATCGCGGTGGTGGCATGGAGTGACAGTTGTCCCGAATCCGCCCGGCCCTGTTTTTGCAGCGTGGCGTCGAGGATCACCGGGCGGCGAATATTTTTTACCGCCAGGGAGCCAAAAACCCGGAAATGCCCGTCGCCTAAATCCACCACCCGGCTACTGCTAAAGGCGATTGTCGGGTAGTGCTCCGCATCAAAAAACAGGCTGCTTTTCAACTGGTAAGTCAGCAGGCTGTTAGAGGCGATAAGTGTCGCAACGGGGATCGTCACGTTGATGCGATCCTCCCTCTCCTGCGCCGGATTCAGCGTTACGTCGCCACTTACGCCATCAAGATGCGCCTGTGACACGCCGCCAAAGGCGTGCCAGGAGAGCGCAACCGTGGTTGCCGGCGTGGCGATACGGTAGCTGAGCGGCATCGCCTGTGCTCCCGGCGCGCTTAAAAGGCCAATCATGATGGCTGGAATGATGCGTTTCATAAATGGATTCTCCGGATTGCAGATATCCCGTAAACGCACCAGGCGGGAATTTTATTCGTTATAACGTCTTTTGCTTACAAAATTGTCAGTTAACGGTCAGGCAATTGTTAGCGGCAACGCTTTATATTATTGACGTCAGTTATAGGTAATCATCAGGGCCTGGGTCATGAAACTCCTTTTAATCGAAGATGAAGAGAAAATTTCGTCTTACATCAACACCGCGCTTCGCGAGCAAGGTTACAACGTCGATGTCTGCGCCGACGGGCGCGAAGGGTTATTCCTGGCAACGGAGATGGACTACGACGCCATTATCCTGGATGTCATGCTGCCGTCAATGGACGGGTATGCCGTCATCACCAGCCTGCGCAAACTGAAACAGACGCCGGTGCTGATGCTTTCCGCGCGCGGTTCACTTGATGAGCGGGTTAAAGGGCTGCGACTGGGCGCGGATGATTACCTGACCAAACCGTTTTCGCTGATTGAGCTGGTGGCGCGCATTCAGGCGCTGCTGCGCCGCCGACCGACCGATGGGCTTGATATTTCACAGTTGCAGGTCCACAACCTGCAGCTCGATCTGCTCGCGCGCAAAGTGTACCGCAACGGTACGCGCATCGACCTGACGCAAAAGGAGTTTGCCCTGCTAAGTCTGCTCGCCAGGCACCAGGGGGAAGTGCTGTCGAAAATGATGATTGCCGAGCAGGTCTGGGATATGAACTTTGAAAGCGACGCCAATATTGTCGAAGTCGCGATCAAACGTTTACGCGCCAAAATCGACTCCCCGTTTGAAGAGAAGCTGCTGCACACCGTGCGCGGCATGGGTTACATCCTTGAGTATCGCGACGAAGATCCCGGCAAGATGAGTGCGTATGTTTAAACGTTCTATTTCCCGCAAGCTGGCGCTGACGTTTGCGGTGGTCACCTTATGTATTGCCCTCGCCTATGCGCTTTGCCTGCGGGAATCGCTGCGCGAATCGCTGAATAAACAGATGCATAACGAATTGATGTTCCGCTACTCGCTGGTGGAGCCGTTGATCGTTTCCAAGTTTAATCACCATGAACTCGATGAACTCAAAACCAAGCTGATGAGCCTGAGTAACTCGGAAGGCGGGCGCGTTCACTACTGGATTTTAAGCAGCGATCCGGCGCTACAAGTGGGTGGCGAGCCGCCAAAAGAGATCGATCTCAACGCCCTTACCGATGGCTTCAGCCGCATTAACCGGGAAAAAACCGACCAGTGTCCGCTGTTTATTCTGACGAAAACCATTCGCTACCGCGATGGCGTGACGCCGCTGCATTTTGTGGTTTCTATCGACTCCACGCCGTATATGGGCACGCTGAATGAATTTACCCAGGTGCTGATTTTTATCACCACCATGGGCGTGCTGTTCGTGACCTTTTTAGGCTTTGTTATCTCCCGCCAGGGGATGCAACCGGTGGAACTCCTCAGCCAGCAGGCGCGTGAACTTGCGCCAGGGATTGACGGCCAGCGGCTGGACGCCACCGCGCTACCGCAGGAGTTGCAGGGTCTGGCGGAAGCCTTTAACGGCGTGCTCGCCCGCCAGCAAATTGCATGGCGACAACTGGAAAGTTTTAACGCCGATGTGGCGCACGAGTTGAGAACGCCGCTCTCGAGCATTCTCGGCCAGACGCAGCTAGCCCTCTCGCGCAAACGCAGCCATGAGGAACTCGAAGCCTGCCTCGAATCAAACCTTGAGGAGGTAAACCGCATGACGTCGATCGTCAACGACATGCTGTTCTTGTCCCATGCGCAAACCGGCAAACATCCGGCGCAGCTTGCGGAAGTGTCGCTGCGCGAGGAGGCGTTAAAAACGGCCGAATATACCGAACCTTCATTCACCGATCGCCATTTGCAATTACTGATCGAAGGTGATGTGACGATCTGCGTCGACAGGCGCTTATTTACCCGCTCGCTCGCCAATTTGCTGGAAAACAGCGCCCGCTACGCCTACGAAAATAGCCAGGTCACGGTCACGTTGAGTCGTAATGATCAGCATGCGACGGTGAGCGTTAAAAATTACGGCGATGCCATTGAAAGCCACCATCTGGAAAGATTGTTTGAGCGCTTTTACCGCGCCGATCACGCCAGAACGCAAAGCGATACCAACCACGGGCTTGGGCTGTCGATTGTCAAAGCGGTGGCGCAAATGCATGGCGGTGATGTCTTTGCCACCAGCCAGAACGGCGAAAATACCTTTGGCTTTACGCTGGCGCTAAATAAATAGCGCCAGCTATTCCCTGACAGCTTTGACAGAATGGCGTCATTCGGCCGTCAGGGTTCCGCCAATATACTGCTCATGCCCACTCATTGGTTTTTTCTTCTTCAAGGAACCGCGCATGAACAACCACACGATTATTATCATTGCCCGTATCTTAATCACCCCGCTGTTTTTATATAGCGGCAGCGGGAAAATAATCAACTTCACCGATAACGTGTTAAAAACGCCGTTTGGCGATATGCTTATTGGCAGACTGATGATTATTTTTGCCATTGCCATTGAGCTGGGTGGCAGCATTGCATTTATTGTTGGTTATCGGGTAAAAGAAATATCGCTGTTGTGGATCTTCTATATTTTTCTCACCAGTATTATGTTCCATCAATTCTGGGCGGCAAGTGGCCCCCAGCAAGCCGGACAAGTGATTCAATTCACCAAAAACATGAGTATTTGCGCCGGTCTGCTCTGTTTCTACCTGCTGGCGCGCGAACCACAAAAATCATAGCCAGCAAAAAGGCGCCTTGCACGGCGCCTTTTTCAATATCTGAATAATTACCCCCGGTCTTTAGCAAATGAAAGATCGGGGGTAATTGCACGCGATTATTTATACAGAATCGCATTACCATAAATATACTCATCGCCACCGGCGGAGATGATTTTATAGTATTTCGCATTATCTTTTTCAGCGGCTTGCTGAACTTGCGCTTCGAGATCCGCAACCGTATCGGCTTTGGCAATTGAAATGGTGCCCATCGGCACCAGGCCACTATCGTCGGTGACTGGTTGCGCGGCAAACGCGCCGAAAGAGATAGCACTAAACAGTGTTGCAGCAAGCACGGTGTTAATAATGGTTTTCATAATAAAGCTCCGCATAAAAGAGGGGGTAATAATCATGTTTCAACGTAAGCGATATTACGCAGCGCATGCTGACCAACGGCTGACAGTTTTATAACAACTTTGTCAGACTGGCGTTATTTACAGGATTAGACATTTCTTTGAATAAAAGAAAAAACGGACCGCAATGCATAATCAAACATTCACCCATAGCGAAACGAATTAAAGAAAGTAATTAGTGGTGTAGCGACGTGTAATAAAGTGTGAATACTGTAACGCTTAGGCCTGGAGTTTTCCGACAATCCCGGTAAAGCCGATATTCATCGCTATGCTTACTGAACGACTTTTTCATTCAGTATGGCAACGGTAATGCCGCTGATAACGCATCACGACGGAGGTAACATGAAAATAGTAATGGTGCTGACATCCCACAGCGAACTGGGTAATACCGGTAAAAAAACCGGTTTCTGGCTTGAAGAGTTCGCCGCCCCTTATTACGTATTCAAAGACGCGGGCGCCGAGGTTGTGCTCGCCTCGCCCGCCGGTGGTCAGCCACCGCTCGATCCGAAAAGCGATCTGCCGGATTTTCAGACCGAACTGACCCACCGTTTTAAAGCCGACCCGGCGGCCCAGCAGGCGCTGGCTAACACCGTTAAACTCGATAGCATACGCGCCGGGGATTTTGACGCTCTCTTTTACCCCGGCGGCCACGGCCCGCTGTGGGATCTGGCCGAATCCGACACCTCGATTGCGCTGATTGAAGCATTTGAACGTGCCGGTAAACCGGTGAGTTTTGTCTGCCACGCGCCGGGCGTGTTGCGTCATGTGAAAACCGCCGCCGGCGATCCGCTGGTGAAAGGACGTAAAGTGACCGGCTTTACTAACGGCGAAGAAGCGGATGTTGAGCTGACCAACGTAGTGCCGTTTCTGGTGGAGGACGAATTGATATCGCTCGGCGCGAAGTATGACAAAGGGCCGAACTGGGCACCGTTCGTCGTCGAAGACGGGAAACTGATCACCGGGCAAAACCCGGCCAGTTCCGAAGCCGTGGCGAAAGCGTTAGTCGCCATGCTGAGATAATGCGTGTTGCCGCCATTACCCGCAGCGTAATGGCGGCGCCTCGCAGCCCCTTTTTGCGCAGCTACGCAGTGCCATCCAGAAATAGTTGAACCGTACTTATCCCCGCCTGCCCCACCTCTTTAACGATAAATTGCCCAAAATGTGAAGGCCCGCAAAGCACCAGGTCAACCAGAGACAATTTTGGAGCCTTATGAAATACCCGCACCGATAACCCTCCCGTATACTTGTTTCAACCGAAGAAAAAAGTCATTTTGGTTAGGCGCACCGCCAGTACGAAGAGAGAGAAACGAGTCCGGCTGGCGGATCATCGGACAATGAGGGTCGTTTTTATGGAAAAGAAACATATTTACCTGTTTTGTTCTGCGGGCATGTCGACGTCATTGCTGGTGTCGAAGATGCGCACCCAGGCGGAAAAATATGAAGTCCCGGTCATTATTGAAGCATTTCCCGAGACACTCGCCAGTGAAAAAGGCCCGCAGGCCGATGTTGTTTTATTAGGTCCACAAATCGCCTGGATGTTACCGGATATCCAGCGTCTGCTTCCCAATAAGCCTGTCGAAGTGATCGACGCCTCGCTGTACGGCAAAGTCGATGGTTTAGGTGTTCTGAAGGCCGCCGTGGCGGCAATAAAAAAAGCCGCCGCCAACTAAACGTTTTGCGTTCGCTTATCACACAGTGATCCCACACATTCACCGCAATGTTGCATTGCGGTATTTAAGGGTATTTTCTATGAGTAATGCCATTGCTTCACTTGAAAAGATACTGGTGCCTTTTGCGGTAAAAATCGGCAAACAGCCACATGTTAACGCCATTAAAAACGGCTTTATCCGCTTAATGCCGTTGACCCTCGCCGGGGCGATGTTTGTCTTAATTAATAACGTGTTCCTGAGTTTTGGCGAAGGATCGTTCTTTTATTCGTTGGGCATTCGGCTGGATGCCTCAACCATTGAAACGCTGAACAGTTTTAAAGGCATCGGCGGCAACGTCTATAACGGCACGCTGGGCATTATGTCGCTGATGGCCCCCTTCTTTATCGGCATGGCGCTGGCGGAAGAGCGCAAAGTGGATGCGCTGGCCGCCGGGTTGTTATCGATTGCCGCGTTTATGACCGTCACGCCGTATAGCGTCGGTGAATCTTACGCCGTTGGCGCCAACTGGTTAGGCGGGGCGAATATTATTTCCGGGATTATCATTGGCCTGGCCGTGGCGGAAATGTTCACCTTTATTGTGCGACGCAACTGGGTGATCACCTTGCCAGACAGTGTACCGGCTTCGGTGGCGCGCTCGTTCTCCGCGCTGATCCCCGGTTTTATTATTCTGTCGATTATGGGCATTATCGCCTGGGCGCTGAATCACTACGGCACCAATTTCCATCAAATTATCATGGACACCATCTCCACGCCGCTGGCTTCGCTGGGCAGTGTGGTCGGCTGGGCATATGTACTGTTTGTGCCGCTGCTGTGGTTTTTCGGCATCCATGGTTCGCTGGCGCTGACCGCGCTGGACAGCGGCATCATGACGCCATGGGCGCTGGAAAATATTTCTGTCTATCAACAATATGGCTCGGTTGAAGCGGCGCTGGCAGCGGGTAAAACGTTCCATGTCTGGGCGAAACCGATGCTCGACTCGTATATCTTCCTGGGCGGCAGCGGCGCAACGCTGGGGCTGATTATCGCCATCTTCCTCGCTTCACGTCGCGCGGATTACCGCCAGGTGGCGAAGCTGGGTCTGCCTTCCGGCCTGTTCCAGATTAACGAACCGATTTTGTTCGGCCTGCCGATCATCATGAACCCGGTGATGTTTATCCCCTTCATTCTGGTGCAGCCGATACTTGCCGCCATTACGCTGCTGGCCTACTACACCGGCTTTATTCCACCGATCACCAACATTGCACCGTGGACAATGCCAACCGGGCTGGGCGCATTCTTTAACACCAACGGCAGTATCGCCGCGCTGCTGCTCGCGCTGTTCAACTTAGGCATTGCGACGCTGGTTTACCTGCCGTTCGTGATGGTCGCCAACAAAGCGCAGAACGCCATTGAGCAGGAAGAGAGCGAAGAAGATATCGCTAATGCACTGAAATTCTGACCGAACCCGGCGGGTGGCCCCCGCCGGAAACCACGCGAGGAGCAACGATGTTCGATTTCGATACCGTCCTGGAGAGCACCACCCCGGCCGATGAGCTGGAAGAAGTGGTGATGGGCTTAATCATTAACTCAGGGCACGCGCGCAGCCTGGCCTACACCGCGCTGAAACAGGCTAAACAGGGTGATTTTGACGGCGCAAAAGCGCTGATGGAGCAATCAAGGCTGGCGCTCAACGAAGCACACCTGGTGCAGACTAAACTGATTGAGGGCGATCAGGGCGAAGGCCGGATGAAAGTGAGCCTGGTGCTGGTGCATGCGCAGGATCATCTGATGACATCAATGCTGGCGCGCGAGCTGATAACGGAACTGATTGAGCTTCACGAAAAACTGAAATAACAAGGAGTGAATAATGCAGCCTTCGATCAACACGCTGGGGATCAAAACCGTTCACGAACAGCAGTTGTTTAACGGTAAAAATTTCCATGTGTTTATCTACAACAAGACGGAGAGCGCCAGCGGGCTGCATCAGCACGACTACTACGAATTCACGCTGGTATTAACCGGCCGCTATTACCAGGAGATTAATGGTAAGCGCGTGCTGCTTGAACGCGGTGATTTCGTTTTTATCCCGCTGGGTTCGCACCACCAAAGTTTCTATGAATTTGGCGCGACGCGGATACTCAATGTGGGGATCAGTAAACGCTTTTTTGAACAGCATTATCTTGCCCTGCTGCCATTTTGTTTTGTCGCCTCGCAGGCCTACCGCGCCAGCAGCGCTTTTCTGAGCTATGTGGAAACCGTTATCGCCTCACTCAATTTCCGCGAAACCGGGCTGGACGAATTTATCGAGGCGGTGACCTTTTATGTCATTAACCGCCTGCGCCACTACCGTGAAGAGCAGGTGGTGGATGACACACCGCAGTGGTTAAAAACCACCATTGAATCAATGCACGATAAAACGCAGTTTGGCGAAAACGCGATGGAAAATATGGTGCAGCTGGCGGCGAAATCGCAGGAGTATCTGACCCGCGCCACCCGGCGTTATTACCGCAAAACGCCGATGCAGATCATCAATGAAATCCGCATAGATTTCGCGAAGAAGCAGCTGGAAATGACCAACTATTCGGTCACCGATATTGCTTATGAGTCGGGTTACAGCAGCCCAAGCCTGTTTATTAAAACATTCAAGAAAATGACCTCATTCACCCCCAATAGCTACCGAAAAAGGTTAACGGAAATCAACCAGTAACGGCGTGCGGGCTGAACGTTTTACACCACCGTGTCTGACACGAAGGGAGAAATCATGAAGCAGAAATTAAAAGTCGTCACCATCGGCGGCGGTAGCAGCTACACCCCGGAATTACTGGAAGGGTTTATTAAGCGCTACCACGAACTGCCGGTCACCGAATTATGGCTGGTCGATGTTGAGGACGGAAAAGAGAAGCTGGATATTATTTTCGATCTTTGCCAGCGCATGATTGATAAAGCCGGCATCCCGCTAACACTGTTTAAAACGCTGGACCGCCGCGAAGCGCTGCGCGAGGCAAATTTTGTCACCACGCAACTGCGCGTCGGCCAGCTTAAAGCCCGTGAGCTGGATGAGCGTATTCCGCTAAGTCACGGTTATCTGGGCCAGGAAACCAACGGGGCGGGCGGGCTGTTTAAAGGCTTGCGCACCATTCCGGTTATCTTCGACATCATCAAAGATGTCGAGGAGATCTGCCCGGATGCGTGGGTGATTAATTTCACCAACCCGGCGGGAATGGTCACAGAAGCGGTGTATCGCCACACCGGTTTTAAAAAGTTTATCGGCGTGTGCAATATTCCGGTCGGCATGAAGATGTTTATTCATGACGTGCTGGGTCTTAGCAGTAGCGATGATGTTGCCATGGATCTGTTTGGCCTTAACCACATGGTGTTTATTAAAGATGTGCTGGTTAATGGTGAATCGCGTTTTGCGGAGCTGCTCGACGGTGTGGCCTCCGGCAGGCTGAAAGCCTCCTCGGTGAAGAACATTTTCGACCTGCCGTTTAGCGAAGGGTTGATCCGCTCACTCAACCTGCTGCCCTGCTCTTATCTGCTCTATTACTTTAAGCAAAAAGAGATGCTGGCGATTGAGATGGGCGAGTACTACAAAGGCGGCGCGCGGGCGCAGGTGGTACAGAAAGTCGAAAAACAGCTATTTGAGCTGTACAAAGATCCTGAGCTGAAGGTGAAACCGAAAGAGCTTGAGCAGCGCGGCGGCGCGT
The DNA here is from genome assembly GCF_032104925.1 of Kosakonia sp. Taxonomy (NCBI): domain Bacteria; kingdom Pseudomonadati; phylum Pseudomonadota; class Gammaproteobacteria; order Enterobacterales; family Enterobacteriaceae; genus Kosakonia; species Kosakonia sp. The sequence continues at coordinate 555,164 of NZ_DAMCGF010000002.1, read as the reverse complement.
ACTATTCCGATGCGGCCTGTGAAGTGATCAACGCTATCTATAACGACAAGCAAACCGAGCACTATGTGAATATTCCGCATCACGGGCATATCGACAATATCCCGGCGGACTGGGCGGTAGAGATGACCTGTACGCTGGGGCGCAACGGCGCAACACCGCACCCGCGCGTCACCCACTTTGATGAGAAAGTGTTGGGGCTTATCTACACCATTAAAGGTTTTGAAGTGGCGGCCAGCAAAGCGGCACTCAGCGGCGAGCTGAACGATGTCTTGCTGGCGCTGAGCCTTAGCCCGCTGATCCACTCCGATCGCGACGCGGAAATTCTGGCGCGTGAAATGCTGCTCGCCCACGAAAAATGGCTGCCAAACTTTGCCAGTACCCTTGCGCAACTGAAAGCTGAACATCATTAACCGGGACGGGCTATGGAATGCTTATTGATTGTTAACGCGGATGATTTCGGTCTCAGCAAAGGGCAAAACTACGGCATTATCGACAGCTTTCGCCATGGTGTTGTCACCTCAACGACCGCGCTGGTCAACGGCGATGCGGTGGAGCATGCCGCCGGGCTGAGCCAGCGCGAGCCCTTGCTCGGCGTCGGCTTGCACTTTGCGCTGACGTTAGGTAAACCGCTGACGCCCATGCCCGGACTTACGCGTGACGGGCAACTGGGGAAATGGATCTGGCAGATGGCGCAGGCGGATGCGCTACCGCTGGAAGAGATAGCCGGTGAACTGGAAGCACAGTATCAACGGTTTATCGCCCTGTTTGGCCGGGAACCGACGCATCTGGACAGCCATCACCATGTGCATATGATCCCGCAGATCCTGCCCATCGTCGCAGCGTTCGCCGCACAGCGCGGCGTGGCACTGCGCATCGATCGCCCTGCGTTGCCGCCAGATTTCGGGCTACCCGCCTCACTGCGCACGACCCAGGGTTTTAGCAGTGCGTTTTACGGCGAAGCGATTTCCGAAGCGCTCTTTTTACAGGCTCTGGATGCATCTAACGCACGAGGGGAAAGCTCGCTGGAGATCATGTGCCACCCGGCGTTTATCGATAACACCGTGCGCCAGAGTAGCTACTGTTACCCGCGCTTAACGGAACTGGAAGTACTGACCTCACAGTCGTTGAAATATGCGATTGCCGAGCGCGGCTACCGGCTGGGGAGCTTTCTCGATATTTAACCCACGCGTTGCGGCGCACTTTTGCGCCGCAACGTTGAGCTGTTACCACCACACTTCGGCCTGAACGCCCACCGCTAGCTGATCTTTTTTCTGGTCGCCAAACTGGAAATGGCTGATGCCATTATCCTGCGCGCGAAGATACGTCGTATAAAAACGGATCTCCGGTCGCGAAGCCAGCAGGCTGGTGTCGACTTTCAGCGCGTGGTAGAGCGTGGTTTTATAACCCTGCTCATGATAGTTCACGCCCTGCTGCTTGTTGGTCTGCGTAAACCATCCCAGCTCCACCCCGGTCTGGTTATAGCTGTCCCAAATCCACGCCGGGCGCACCACCGCACGGAAGCTGTGATAATCCGTATGCGCGCCGGTATCGTAACTGTAAATATCGTTACCCGCCGAGTAGATCAGCGCATGCGCCATTACCACGTGGGAGAACGGGTACGCTTCGCCCTGCGAGATCAGGCGAAACGCTTTACCGTAGCTGTGCTCGCCATAGTAGTTGTCGCCATAACCATACGTTGGGCTGGGGCCAAATGGCTGAGCAAAGCCGCTGGCGAGCGAGTTATCCGCCGCCTGTACGGTAAACTCCTCAAAACCGCCCGCGCTAAGCGCCTGGCGAACAACCACACCGGCCAGCCACGCGTCTTTAATGCTGTAGTAACTGCCGTTATCCTCACGGTTTTTATAGGTGTCGGATTTGTTTGCCACCGAATAACGGGCAAGCAGAGCCAGCGTCGCGTTATCCCACAGCGGGATGTTGTTGTAGCGCACATCAAGCGTATTGGTATTCACCTGCAGCGCCTCGCTGGCGGCAGGATAGTTCACCGCATGGGCATTCAAATCCTGACGCACCAGCGCGGCATTGATCTGCCCTACGCCAAGTTGCCAGTTTTCAATGCCCACACCCGCGCCGCTCTCGGTGAGGTGGCTTTTCCAGTCCAGCATCTGGATTTCATATTTCGGTAAGTTGTGTTTACCGACCCAAAAGTCCGCTTCCGGCGCAAAGGGGAGAAACCCTTTTGTGGTCAGGTAAATATCAGAAAATTGCAGTCGGCTTTCTGCATCTTTATCAAACCAGGCGTCGCCATATTGCTCACCCACATTGCCGTCGAACAGCACCACCGCATGGGCTGTTTTTCCATTCTGGTCGTAGACGCGTTGTTTGAATTGCAGATCGAACCACGAGGAATATTCATTCCCAAATCGTCCGACGGATCCAACGGCATAAGGTTGTGGCGATCCATGACTGGCAGCGCCCCAACCGGAACGAAGATAGCCGGAATAGGTAAAACCGATATCTTCTTTGACAAAGTTGCTAATTTCTTTCAACGTTGGCGCTGTTTTTTCCGCTGCGGTATTGTTTGTGATTTGTTTATTAACGACCGTCGTTACAGGTTTATTACTTTTATTTTCGGATTCAGTTTCCTGATACTGTTTTAATGCCGCTTTGGTCTGTGATAATTCAACGGCATTTTCCTGTAACTGTTTTTCCAGCTGTGCCAGGCGCTGTTCAACCGTCAGGCTTTGCGACCAGGCATTACCGCAGATGGCCGGGATAAACAGCACAAGCAATGTTTTCTTCATTGAAAATTCCCTTTGTAAATAGCAAGCAAATAAGTGAGTGGCATGCGTTACGTGAATAAATCCGCTTCTTCATAAATAAAAACCATGAAGAAGCGGGAGAACGCTTAATAAGCAAAATTCTAATTATTATCTCAAATATTCCCTGGAGATGACGCAGAGGTGCTACATCGATAACAATAGTCATGCAGAGCGAATATGGGTGTCCACTGTGAATTCCACTCTATTTGATCTATCTCGCAAAATTAATGCGAAAACAAAAGGATATTACATTGTTCTGTAAACGGCATTCCTAACAGGAAATAATATAATCCTAAAGTTTTATTTTATTATTAACCTGTCATTTAAAAGACTCAGCTAATAATAGTGATAAATGGATTACGTAACGTGAAGGATTTATAGAGGCTTTATGAAATATCAGGAAATATAAGCAGCGTACTGGAATAAAAAACAGGGATAACTGCGTTGCGGCCAATATAACCATCCTGAAAAAATCCACGTGCCACCGTGGATTTTTCGCCAACGCTTAAATCCAGTCCTCTACCGCGCCATCGAGCGGACGCAGCGGCGGCGTAATCCGTTCAATCTCCTCTTCAATATCAAATTCTGTGAGATCCTCCGCCGTGGCTAACAAAAAAGTCTGGCCTTGCGGGGAGATCCATTCAGAGATGAAATATTGCTCCTTGCGTGACAGCTCGATTTTCTGCTGCCCTTCCCGGTCGAAAAATTGCCCGTAACGCTCATCATGCTTTGATAAGTTCAGCCCCATGGCCGGGTAAACACCGCGCCACACCTCGCCATGATGCTTTCCACCCAGCACCAGGTACTCCTGCATAATCTTCTTGCTCATCCGCGCTCCTCACCATGCTGTTTCTTTTAAGCGTAGACAACTCTCCGCCCGCCCTTTGAAAAGCGCACGCGACAAGCCTGAGGCTTGCAGTGAAAACAACACGGTGACAGACGTCACCAGATGTCCCAAATCACGCCTATAAACGTCATTTAAGACATGCAGGGTTTGCTTATGATGCTTCCATCGCATTCATTGCTGAACCCAAGGAGTCTCTCATGACCATCGCTACACAACCGCACAAAGGCACGGCTGTTATCACCGGCGCATCAACCGGTATTGGCGCGATTTACGCCAACCGCCTGGCCAGAATGGGCTATGACCTGATTATCGTCGCCCGTAACCAAAACCGCCTGAACCAGATGGCCAGCCACATCACGGCGGATACCGCCCGCAATGTGGAAGCCGTCGCCGCCGATTTAAACGATGCCCAACAACTGCGGGCGCTGGAAGCGAAGCTGCGTGAGGATGCCAGCATCACGCTGCTGGTGAACAACGCCGGCGTTGGGACACACACGCCGCTGTTATCCAGCGATGTTGATCAGATGGAGGCGATGATTAACCTCAACGTTACTGCCCTGACCCGCCTCACATACGCGGTCGTTCCCGGTTTTGTGGCACGCGGCGCGGGCGCCATTATCAATATCTCCTCGATTGTCGGCATCGCACCGGAACTGCTGAACGGGGTCTACGGCGGGACGAAAGCCTTTGTGCTGGCGTTTAGCCAGTCGCTGCATCATGAACTGGCGGAGAAAGGCATTCAGATCCAGGCCCTGTTACCCGGCGCAACAGCAACGCCTTTCTGGGACAACGGCGGTTTGCCGCTGGAACAGCTGGATAAATCCATTGTGATGAGTGCTTACGATCTGGTCGACGCCGCACTGGTTGGCTTCGCCCAGGGTGAGCTTGTCACCATCCCCTCACTGCACAACGACGCGGACTGGCAGGCAATGGAACAGCGCCGACAGGCCATGCTGCCCAACCTCTCCAGCAACGTACCGGCTGAGCGCTACCGCCCGGCTACCACGCACTGAACATCCATTTCAAACCGAGGGCTTTCTTTATGAAACTGACAGGCAATACGATTTTTATTACCGGCGGCACTTCAGGCATTGGCCGCGCGATGGCGGAAAAATTTCACCAGTTGGGCAATAAAGTGATCATCTCCGGACGGCGAAAAGCGCTGCTGGATAGCGTCACAGAAGCCAACCCAGGCATGGATTCCGTGGTGCTGGACGTCACGCAGGCCGCAAGCATCAAAGCGGCGGCGCATGAGGTGCTGTCGCGCTACCCGGCGCTGAACGTGGTTATCAACAATGCGGGCATTATGCCGTTCGACAACCCCGCCGGGGAACTTGATGACGCGATGGCCACCACGCTGTTAGACACCAACTTGTTAGGCCCGGTGCGGGTAAGCGCGGCGTTTATTGAGCATCTGAAAAAGCAGCCGGACGCGGTACTTATCAATAACAGTTCGATTCTGGCGTTCTTACCGCTCGTCAGTAACGCGCTCTATTCAGCGACCAAAGCCGCGATCCACTCCTACACCTTGTCCCAGCGCTTCCTGTTGAAGGATTTTGGCATCAAGGTTATTGAAATTTCGCCGCCGTGGGTGGATACCGACCTGATCTATAAAAGTGGCGACACCCGTGCGATGCCGCTGCCGGACTTTATCCAGCAGACCTTCGACAAGCTGGGCACCGATACCATTGAAGCCATTGTCGATAGTGTGCTGCCCGCGCGCACCAACCCTGGTGCGAACGAACATGAGATGGTCAACGCCTTTAACCAGGCGATGGTGGACAACCCGATCCCTGTGGCGTAATCGAATTGCGGGGCCTGGGCCCCGCAGCGGGAGTGAATGATGAATAATCGGTTATCTCTGGCGCAACGACGCGCGCTGTGGGCGCTGAGCCTGGCGTATTTTATTCAGGCCACAGGGGCGCTATCGGTAGCGGGCAGCCTGGCCGCCATCTCCCATGAATGGGGGTTAAGCGATGGTCAAAGCGCGCGTTTACTCGCTATTTTCGGCCTGACCTTTGCCATCAGCGCACCGCTGGCGCAGGTGTTTCTGGGTCATATGATGCGCAAATACCAGGTGCTGGCCGGGATGCTGGTGTTCGGCCTCGGGGCGTTTATTTTCGCCATCGCCCCCGATTACACCGCGCTGGTTATCTCCCGTGTGGTGATGGGGCTGGGCGCATCGCTGATTGGCCCGGTGCTGGTGGCGCTCGGCGCGGAACTCGTCACACAACATGAACGCGGCAGCGCTATTGCCACGATCCTGCTCGGCGTCTCCATGGCGAGTATGGTCGGCATTCCGCTGGCGGCGTGGATCGCAAATGGTTGGGGGGCAAGAACGTTATTTGCCCTTGTCGCGCTGGTGAGTGTGCTGACCGCGCTGGCCGTCTGGTTCTCGGTGCCGAACATCGTTAAAGGGGTGGACATCCGTTTACGCCAGGTGGGACAGGTATTAATGGATGGCAAATCGCTGGCGGCATTTTTGGTGGTCTTTTTCATTACCTCCGGCGTGTATGACATGTATGCCTTTATTTCGCCGATGATCCGCGATCGCTGGCAGGGCGATACCGCCAGTGTTTCGGTTGCGCTGACGGTGATTGGTGTTGCCGGGATTTTGGGGAACTTGTTTGTTGGCCGCGCCGCACGCCGTTATAGCGCCGAACGGTTACTGGTCACTGGCATCACTATGCTGGTGCTGGATATGCTGCTGCTTATGATCCTGCCCGGTAAGCTGGCGCTGCTCTATTTGTTACTGGTGCTGTGGGCGTTTTCTACCGATCTTCTGTGGCCAACCCAGCAGCGGCGGATTGTCGAGATCGCGTCGGCGGCGACACGCGGGATCTCGCTCGCCCTGACCAGCGCATTTATGTTTTGCGGCATTGGTTTTGGCTCGGCGGTCGCTTCATGGCTCTATCCGCTGTTCGGCTTTTATGGTGTGATGCTAAGCGCAGTCCTGTTTTTACTGTTGGCGCTTATCAGTTTATGGATCTCTGAACGATTACGCGTTCGGAGCCAGGCTTTGCAGGCCGCCAGCGCATGTTAAAGGGTGTCGCGATGCACAAAATTGGATTACTTATTTCCGACCATTTTCAGATGCTGGCGCTGTCCACCTTGACGGTGTTTGAGTTCGCCAACATGGTTGCCGGTGAAGCGTTTTATCAGCCAACGGTCTACTCAGAATTCGGCGGCACTGTTTATTCCTCATCCGGTATTGGCGTCGAGTCCCGAGCGCTGGAAAGCGTCACGCAAATCGACACCTGGCTGGTCGCGGGTGTGCTGTCGCCCGTGGATGAACCGGCCAGCGCTGGCATTGTTCACTTTCTGCAAACCACCGCGTTACAGGCGCGCCGCATCGCGGGGATCTGCACCGGCGCATTTGTGCTGGCGCAGGCAGGTTTGCTGGAGAAAAAGCGCGCCACCACGCACTGGGCGCATGCCCGAAGCCTGGTGCTGCAACATCCTGACGTTCAGCTTGAAGACGATCGTATTTTTATCATTGATGATCGTATCTGGACGTCCGCCGGAATGACGGCCGGGCTGGATATGGCGCTCGGCATGGTAGAAAAAGATCTGGGTGCTGAGGCAGCCCGTGTCGTCGCGCACCGGCTGGTGATGAATCAACGCCGCTCCGGCGGGCAGACGCAACACTCTGAAATGCTGGCGCTGGCACCGCGCTCGGATCGGCTGCAAAGCGCGCTGGAGTACGCCCGCAATAATCTAAAAAAAGCGCTGACGGTGGAACTGCTGGCCGATGCGGTTCACGTGAGCGCCCGCCAGCTCAGCCGCCTGTTTCGCCAGGAGACGGGTAAATCGCCAGCGAAAGCGATTGAAGGATTACGGCTGGAAGCGGCGAGGCTGATGATTGAGCAAAGCCGGCTTTCGCTGGATACGATTGCCCGTGAAGCCGGTTTTCGCGATCGTCGCCATATGCGGGAAGTTTTCGTGCGTGGTTACGGTATCCCGCCGCAGTCGCTGCGCACCGGCCGCTGAGGTTTCATACCGATTTTCATTCCTGCGGTGAAAGAGCTAATGCCAGAAACGGGTTTTTTATGCTGCCAGGCGGCGTAGACTAACCTGAACTTTCTCATGAAATCAGGAGTATAAAATGAACGATACCGTAACGGTTGTTGCGACCATTACCGCCCATGCCGGTAGCCGTGAAAAGGTGGCCGGGGCGCTTAAAACCGTTGAACGCGATGTGCAGGGCGAACCGGGTTGTCTCTCTTATCAGCTACACGTCAACCGTGAAAACGACCACCAGTTCGTGATGATTGAGCGCTGGGCATCGGCAAAAATGCTCGAGCAACACAGCCAAGCCGCGCCATTCAGGGCGTTAGTCAGCGCCATTGACGGGCTCGCCGATCTTAACGTCATGACCCTGAGCAGCGGTGCTTAATCATTGATGGTTTTCAGTGAGCAAAATCTTTAAACGGGTTGGCGATTTTTGCCAGCCCGTTTTTGCATGCACAGCCGCTATGGCTGAGGCGTTAGCAGATGGGTTCGGCGTTTTCGGTATTGCGCGGGGCTCACACCATACAGCCGCTTAAACCCTTTCGAAAACGAGGACAGCGAAAGAAACCCGCATCGTTCGGCGATGGCGTCGATAGTTAAACCCGCGTGCGTAATGAGTAACTGCGAGGCCATCGCCATACGCAACCGGGAAAGCCACGCCTGCGGCGTAAGCGGATAGCTGCGGGCAAAATAGCGGGCAAATGTCGCGCGGGATAAAAAGCATCGTTCGGCCATGGTTTCCAGAGTCCACGGGTGCGCAGGATCGGCGATGACGGCCAGCAACGCGGGAGCAAGCCGTTTATTGCTCATCAGCCTGAGCAGACCGGCGGGCGGCTCATGTAGTGCGAGCAACAGACGCAAGATCAGCGCCAGCAGCGTATCGGCCAGCCCTTTGGCAATCGTCGCATTCCCCGGCAACGAACCGAGACTTTCCCGCACCAGCATCATCAGCAACATTTCCAGTTCAGGACACGCCTGCCAGTGGTTTGTTTGCAGATGGATAAGGTGGCTTTCATGGGCAAACAACCAGCCGCTGTGCGGGCCAAAATCAAATTCACCGCACAGCACTTCCACCGCCGCGCCCTTCGCCGGGCTTCGGACTTCTGTCAGGATGCCGTTGTCATGCTTTAGCGCCGGAACAATCTGCCCCCACTCGACCAGGCTCTGAAGCAGATGCGGCGAACCGTGGGGAAGCAGGAGCACATCGCCTGCGCACACATCCACATTTCTGCCTTCTACCACCAGCCTCGCTTCGCCGTGCAAAACCACATGCCAGGGCACCACGCCAGGCGCGAGTTGTTGATGGTCGGCTTCCCACCGCCCGGCAAAGCGGCAGTGGAGGTTTACAGCGCATAGTGGCGCCAGCATCGCAAGCAGTTGGCTGAGGCTATCCACACTTCCCTCTGAGACGATAAGACAAAAAATAGAGACGATGTATAACAGTTACCCGCAAGCTATCTCCCTATGATGAGCACATCGCCGATACGGCGGAACCCATACACTGACAGGAGATAATCATGAGCCGTTTAACATCCATTCAACCCGAAAACGCTACCGATAAAACCGCCGATCTTTTCGGTGCCATTAAGAAAGCGATGGGTAAAGTACCTAATGCCTACCAGACCATTGGCATTGCCCCGGATATGCTTGCTCAGGCGTTACAACATAATGCCGCACTGGCAAAAAGTTCGCTGAATAAAAAAGAGCTGGAAGCAATCAACTTACTGGTCAGTGAAATTTCCGGCTGTGACTACTGCCTGGCCGCGCATACGTTAACAGGAAAAATGGCGGGTTATAGCGTGGAACAAACGCAACAGCTGCGCCGTGGTGAATTCCCTGAAGATGCGCACATTGACGCGCTGCTGAAATTCGTAAAAACCGTGGTCACCGCGCACGGCACGCTGCCGGCAGAAAAGGTTGAATCACTGCGCAGCGCCGGTTTCGCGGATCGTCAGATTGTCGAGATAATCAGCGCCATCAGCGCCATTCTGTTTACCAATATGATTAACCGCGTCAACGACACGGTGGTGGATTTCCCGCAAGCCGCCGCACTGTAACGCTCAGCCAGGCTTCCCCATTATGCGGGAAGCCTGGTTTTTCTTCCCGTTTCCCGGCCCCATACGTCGTTATCATGCCGCCCTGGCAGAGCGATCGCGAACCACAACCACAAAAGACTCACTCATACCTTTCGCGATAATGAACATCCCTGACCAATGAGCACGATGTACGTTATGCGATCATCTGCTGAGTGCAAAAACGCCCATGACTAACGCAACGGCGAGTTAAAAAACCGGGAGCTGGTCGGCGAGTTTTACTCATTTTCCAGCCAGTCAATGAAGAACTGGGTGAAGGCGGTAACCGGCAGCGACTGCAACCGTCGCTGTGGATAGACAAATTGCAGCCCGACATTTTTTTTATCAAAGCGGCTGAACCCAATAAAACTTTCAGCAAACAGCAGGTGCAGCCTCCCCTGTTCCACATCGCGCTTTACATCCCACCATGACTTGCTGGCAATCCCCGCATCCGCCAACACCCACTGGCGGAGTAGCGCGCCATCGTCGCATACCATGGCTGGGGTAAAGCGTACTGCGCTCTGTTTACCGTCATGCTCAAAACGCCATTCGTTCATGGCCATTCCGCGCAGTTCCAGCGCTAGGCATCGGTGGCTGTGCAAATCCTCAATAGCCGCTGGTGTGCCTGCCGTCCGGAGATAGTTAGTGGAAGCGACCAGTACCCTGTGATTCGGGCGGATATTTCTGACGACCAGGCTGCTGTCTGGCAGGTTTCCGAAGCGAATGCTCATGTCCAGACGATTGGCGACCAGATCGGCGACATTTTCGCCCAGGTATACCGAGCTTTTCACTGCCGGATGCAGCCGGGAAAAATCAAGCAGGGCCGGGCTGAGATACTGTCGGCCAAAATCGGAGGGGGCCGAAATGCGGATATTACCGCTGAGCACCCCTTCTTTTTGCGTAAGCAGTGACTCAGCATGGTTCATTTCATCCAGTACGCGCAGTGCCGCGTGATAGAACTCCTCACCCGCACGCGTCATGGTAATAGCGCGGGTGGAGCGGTGGAATAGCCGGGTCTGATAACGCTCTTCAATCGCCTTCAGCCTTGCGGTCATGGTTGCCGGCGAAAGCCCCATCCGGCGACCGGCGGCCGAAAGCCCGCCCGCCTCCACCACGGTAACCAGCAGTGCCATATCTTCAAGCTTTCCCATTATTCAGTAATCCTGAAAAGAGAATCATATTTTAATGCCATTATCAAAATATCTGACGCCGCGTAAAGTGCTTTTAAAGATTCATTACGGGGGACAGAAAATGGGAAATCGTACACTTTTTGAGAGCTACCACCTGAAGGCGCTCAGCCTGAAAAACCGGATCGTGATGGCGCCGATGACGCGGGCGCGGGCGTTACAGCCGGGAAACGTTCCTTCCGCATTAATGGCGGCTTACTACCAGCAGCGTGCCAGCGCGGGATTGATCATTACCGAAGCCACGCAGATTTCACCTCAGGGACAGGGGTACTCCTGGACACCTGGTCTGCACTCCGCTGAGCAGGTTGAAGGATGGCGGCTCACCACCGAAGCCGTTCACCGTGCAGGCGGGATTATCTTCTCCCAGCTCTGGCACGTTGGGCGCATGTCATATGCGGGTTTCCATAAAGACGGCAAACCGGTCGCGCCGTCTGCGCTCGCGCCCGATGCCCAGGTATGGGTGGTGGATGAGCAGGGTGAAGGACATATGGTCGACTGTCCGGTGCCGCGGGCACTTGAGCATGCCGATATTCAGCAGATCATTGCTGATTACCGGCAGGCCGCAGTAAACGCCATTAACGCCGGTTTTGATGGTGTTGAGGTGCACGGCGGTAATGGTTATCTGATCGATCAGTTTCTTCGCCGGACATCAAACAAACGTACCGATGAGTATGGCGGCAGCCTGGCTAACCGGATCCGTTTCGCACAGGAGGTGCTGGAAGCCATCAGCGACGCTATCGGCAATACGCGCACGGGCATACGCCTTTCCCCGTTCATCACCCAGCGCGGAATGAACGATCCGCAGGTGATTGACGCGATCCTCGCGCTGGCGGCATGGTGTGAAAAGAGAGGTATCGCCTATATCCACCTGGCAGAGGCTGACTGGGACGATGCCCCGCAGGTGCCTGATGATTTTCGTCAAACATTACGCGCCACCTTCAGCGGCACGCTTATCGTCGCCGGAAATTATACCCAGGACAAAGCGGACAAACTCCTTAAGGCGGGTCTGGCCGACCTGATTGCCTTTGGCCGTCCGTTCATTGCCAACCCTGACCTGCCGTACCGGCTCAGGAATCACCTTCCCTTAGCGGTCGTAAACAATCCCGCCACGCTCTTTGGCGGCAGCAGCGCAGGCTATACCGATTATCCGATCTACAAAACCGACGAGGCGTAAAGTGATGGCGAAAAAAACATTAATCATCGGCGGGGCTTCCGGTATTGGCTTTGCTGTGGCCCGCGCGCTGGCTGAACAGGGAGGAAGCCTGATCCTTGCCGGAAGGAACAGTGAAAAGCTGGCGCGAGCCAGAGAATTGCTGAGCCAGAAAAGCGCATCTGTGGATACTGTCGTCCTTGATATCAGCAAAGAGGAGGAGGTGATCCAGCTTAGCCAGACGCTCGGAGAGGTAGATAACATTATTGTGACGGCGGGATCGCATGCACCAAGCGGGGTGCTCACGTCACTGAATCTGAACGAGGCCCGGCTGGCTTTCGACACCAAATTCTGGGGCAGCATCCATGTTGCCAGGCATCTGAGTAAAAATATCCACGCCCGGGGCACCCTGACGCTGACCAGCGGCTTTGTTTCCCGCCGCACTGTTGCGGGCGCTATCGTCAAAACCACCATGAACGCGGCGCTGGAGTCAGCCGTTAAGGTGCTGGCGAAAGAGCTTTCTCCGCTGCGCGTAAATGCGGTGAGCCCGGGGCTGACAGATACCGAGGCGCATGCAGGCATGGAGCCTGCTGCCCGCGAAAAAATGTTGCTGTCTGCCGCTGAAAATCTGCCGGCAAAAGCCTTCGGGCGGGCGGAGGACATCGCAAAAGGCTATCTGTTCGTGATGGACAATCCCTTTGTCACCGGAACCCTGCTGGATATCGAAGGCGGCGCGCTAATTAACTAAACCTCACGTTTATCTGCGGGCGGCTGAAATGCGCCCGAATCACCTGTTTCTCTGAGGCTAAATAAAGGATCTTTTTATGAATAAGTTAAGGTTTTACTCTTCCCGGCTGGCGACGCTTATGCTGCTTCCTGTGACCAGCGCTGTGTTTTCTGCACCGCTTGAGCTGGTCAAACCCCATGAATTGATTGCGGAAAGCCACTTATCATCCGCCCGCGTGGCCGCGCTTGAAACCGTTGCAAGGCGTTACGCAACATTCTGGGATACCGGCGATGAAGCCCTGGCCCGTGAGGCGCTGGCCGATAATTTTGTCGATAAGACACCGCCTGAAGGCCGCAAACAGGGACCGGAAGGCGCGCTTCTGGCTTCCCGCGCCTTCCGCACCGCCGTCCCGGATCTGCGTTGCGAGGTTGAGCAGATGATCGTTGCAGGCGATCGAGTCGTATCGCACCTTCATTTCCGCGGACATTTCACGGGAACCTTCGGCAAACTGAAAGGTAAAGGCCAGCAGGTGGATTTTATCGCGACGGATATCTACCAGGTCAGGAACAATAAAATTATCGCGAACTGGCATCTTGAAGATAATCTGACCCTGATGAAACAACTGGGTGCGTTGTAAATGGCTGCCGGGGAAGGATGATGCTGTCAGGCAGTAGGGCAAGGGTTGGGATATTTCATTAAACACCAGCACTTATTTTAAGCCTGCCGAAAATGGCAGGCGAAAGCGGTTATTCCTGATGATGCCTGAATAAGCTGCGGGTGCAGAGGCGTGCCGTGAAAACGATGCCGCCTGTTAAAGCCGGGCTACTGTCACCCGTAGGTTCAACGGGCTTCACCAACTACTCACTTTTGCGCGCTTCACGGATACTGCGAGCCGGTGGCTGACCGAACATGCGCGAATATTCACGTGTAAACTGCGTCACGCTCTCATAGCCCACGCCGTGGGCAGCGGTGCTGATCGCGGCGCCTTGCGCAAGCATACGTCTGCGAGCTTCAACCAGACGCAACTGTTTTTGAAATTGCAGTGGAGTGAGCGTAGTGACGTTGCGAAAATGCGTGTGAAATACCGAAATACTCATCCCCGCTGCATCGGCCAGTGTTTTGATTCGCAACGGCTGATCGTACTTAGTCCGGATAATCTCGATAGCCCGGGCGATCCGGCGGGCATGGCTATCAATATTTCCCAAGGCGCGCATAGATTTGCCATAGCGGCCGGACAGCAGCCAGTAATGCAACTCGCGCACTAACTGGCGACCCAGCATTTTCAACGCGTGCGGTCTGTCGAGCAATTTCAGCAGGTGTAACGCAGCGTCTGCAACGTCCTCTTCGATCTGGTCAACCCTTACAGGCAAATCCGGCATTACCTCCAGTTTTTCCATATCGCCAACCAGTTCGGTAATCACAGCGGCGTCAAGTTCCACGACCAGTGAATAATATGGGGCGGCAGCGCTGGCGGTGATAACCTGGCTGACTGTCGGCACATCCATAGTAACCAGCAAAGACTCCCCCGCGCCGAAATCGAACGTATGACTGCCCATCGTCACGCGCTTGCGCCCTTGCAGCACAAGTGCCACCAGCGGCTTAGTAATGGCGAACTGCAACAAGGAAGGTGCGGCCTCGCTTAAGATAAACACCCCCGGAATGGGGGTTGTTGCCACACCGTCTTTATTGAGGTGCGCGTCGGCATATATCCGCGCCACCCGCAGGAGCGCCGCCATCGTCTTTGCACCGTCAGATTCGTCAGTGCCAGAGACGCATTCTTCAGGTAATCGGGTCATCGCTGTCATATTTTTAGGCTAATAAATGTAATTTTAGCGTGCGCTAATCTTAGTGCAATTCTGGAAGAAGAGAAAATTCAAAATTATCAGGCAAATTTTCGCGATTATCGGGCAACCTAAAATGCGCTGTGATGGATAGTATTTTATCTCCACATATCAGGAGATATTTTATGACAACCATTTCTCTTGTGACCGGTGCCAGTCGGGGCCTTGGTCGTAATACTGCACTGAACATTGCCCGCCATGGCGGCGATGTGATCATCACCTATCGTAATGGTAAAGAAGCTGCGGATGCCGTGGCGGCTGATATCCAGTCCCTTGGTCGTAAGGCAATTACCCTTCAACTGGACATGCGCGACGTGTCCTCCTTTCGCGATTTCGTGGCCGCCGTCAGCGCAGCATTGAAAGACACTTGGGGGCGCGATACGTTCGACCATCTGATCAATAACGCCGGGCATGGTGAAATGGCCGACTTCGTGAATACCACAGAAGAGCAGTTTGACGCGCTCTTTGACGTCCACGTGAAAGGCGTATTTTTCCTGACGCAGTCACTTCTGCCGATCCTGGCCGATGGCGGACGGATCATTAATTTCTCATCGGGTCTGACGCGGGTGTCATTCCCTGGGTTCTCGGCCTACTCGGCGGCTAAAGGCGCGGTGGAAGTGCTCACCGTTTATATGGCTAAAGAGTTGGGCAGCCGCGGCATTACCGTCAATGCCATTGCGCCAGGTGCTATCGAAACGGACTTCCTGGGAGGCGCTGTACGTGACATTCCCGATTACAACAAAGCCTTTGCAGGCATGACTGCGCTTGGTCGCGTGGGACTGCCTGATGATATCGGTCCGATGATTGCCAGCCTGTTGGGTGAGGACAACCGATGGGTCACTGGACAGCGCATTGAAGTTTCCGGCGGGCAGTCGATTTAATCTCACGGGGATAGATTCCACTCCGGGTGGGATCTATCGTTTCTCCTGTCTGTCATCAGCATTTTTTAATGCCTGAATCGATTATTGGTTCTCTTGCGGTGACGTTTGCGGATGCCTGGTTATCAAGCGTCACGCTATCTGAAAAACCATCCTCCAGAACCCGTAAACACCGCAAACGCCATAAGCCCCATCCACTGGCATAAAAAAACAGCTTACCCAGCTTTGTAAATTGCTGAGAGCGGGTTTCGCTGCTGAGGATCAGTTCGGTCTTATGAAAATATGCGCGAATAGTTGTTTCCCGCTCATAGCATGCATGATGCTTTCCAGTCGATCGCTATGGCCGCGGATAGATAAAAAGTTATGGCATGAACCGGACAGAGAGCTAAAAGCGCAAGATCTGCCTGGGCGGGATACATACCGTACGGCTGGCGACACGTAAACCACGATTTTCGCCAATATCCGCATTATCTTTGTCACCTGGCTTCATCATTTCTATCGCTTTAAACGACAGTGGCTTTGCCTCTTGTTTTCCTGCCATAAAGACTCCGTTATCATGCTCCCCACGCCTTTATGAAGCGAAATGCAGGATTTCATGAGATCCAATGAGACAAAGTGAAACTCAATGAGAACAACAAACATCACTAACTCATTAAAATTTAAGAAAATGGACATCATAAACTGATGAGTACACTAGAGAATTTCGACGCGCATACGCCAATGATGCAGCAGTATCTGAAACTGAAAGCACAGCACCCGGATATTCTGCTGTTCTACCGTATGGGCGACTTCTACGAGCTGTTTTACGACGACGCCAAACGCGCCTCGCAACTGATGGACATTTCACTGACCAAACGCGGTGCGTCTGCCGGTGAGCCGATCCCGATGGCGGGTGTGCCGCATCATGCGGTGGAAAACTATCTGGCGAAGCTGGTGAGCCTGGGTGAATCGGTGGCGATTTGCGAGCAGATCGGTGATCCCGCCACCAGCAAAGGGCCGGTAGAACGCAAAGTGGTGCGCATTGTCACACCTGGCACCATCAGCGATGAAGCGCTGTTGCAGGAGCGCCAGGACAACCTGCTCGCCGCCGTCTGGCAGGACAGCAAAGGCTTTGGCTATGCGACGCTGGATATCAGTTCCGGGCGTTTTCGCGTTAGCGAACCAGCGGATCGCGACACCATGGCCGCCGAACTGCAACGCACCAATCCGGCGGAATTGCTCTATGCGGAAGATTTCGCGGAAACCGCGTTGATTGAAGGACGTCGTGGTTTGCGCCGCCGCCCGCTGTGGGAGTTCGAAATCGACACCGCGCGCCAGCAATTAAATATGCAGTTCGGCACGCGGGACCTGGTCGGTTTTGGCGTCGAGAACGCACCGCGCGGTCTGTGCGCCGCCGGTTGCCTGCTGCAATATGTGAAAGACACGCAGCGTACCGCCCTGCCGCATATTCGCTCCATCACCATGGAACGCCAGCAGGACACCATCATTATGGATGCGGCGACGCGCCGAAATCTGGAGATCACCCAGAACCTGGCGGGCGGTGTCGAGAACACGCTGGCCTCGGTGCTCGACTGCACCGTCACGCCGATGGGCAGCCGTATGCTCAAACGCTGGCTACATATGCCGGTGCGCGATACGAAAGTGCTGACCGAGCGCCAGCAAACCATCAGCGCGTTGCAGGAACACACCAGTGAGCTGCAACCGGTGCTGCGTCAGGTGGGCGATCTGGAACGTATTCTGGCGCGTCTGGCGCTGCGCACTGCCCGTCCACGCGATCTGGCGCGCATGCGTTACGCTTTTCAGCAATTACCGGAACTGCGCAGCCAACTGGCGGACATCGACAGCGCACCGGTACAGGCGCTGCGTGCAAAAATGGGCGAATTTGTCGAGTTACGCGAACTGCTGGAGCGCGCCATCATTGAAGCGCCACCGGTGCTGGTGCGCGACGGCGGCGTGATTGCGCCGGGCTATAACGCCGAGCTGGATGAGTGGCGCGGGCTGGCAGATGGCGCGACCGATTATCTCGACCGCCTCGAGATCCGCGAACGTGAGCGGCTGGGGCTGGATACGCTGAAAGTGGGGTATAACGCGGTGCACGGCTATTTCATTCAGATCAGCCGTGGGCAGAGCCACCTGGCACCGATTCACTATGTGCGCCGTCAGACCCTGAAAAACGCTGAGCGCTACATTATTCCGGAACTGAAAGAGTACGAAGACAAAGTTCTGACCTCCAAAGGCAAAGCGCTGGCGCTGGAAAAACAGCTGTATGACGAACTGTTTGATCTGCTGATGCCGCATCTGGCGGATTTGCAGCAGAGCGCCGCCGCGCTGGCCGAGCTGGATGTGCTGGTCAACCTGGCGGAGCGTGCTTATACCCTGAATTACTGCTGCCCGACCTTCAGCGAAAAACCGGGCATTCGCATTAGCGAAGGCCGCCATCCGGTGGTGGAGCAAGTGCTGAAAGAGCCGTTTATCGCCAACCCGCTGAACCTGTCACCGCAGCGCCGGATGTTGATCATTACCGGTCCGAATATGGGCGGTAAAAGTACCTATATGCGCCAGACCGCGCTGATTGCGTTGCTGGCCTATATCGGCAGCTTTGTTCCGGCGCAAAAGGTGGAGATCGGGCCAATCGATCGCATCTTTACCCGCGTCGGCGCGGCGGATGATCTGGCCAGCGGGCGTTCCACGTTTATGGTGGAGATGACCGAAACCGCTAACATCCTGCATAACGCCACGGAAAACAGCCTGGTGCTGATGGACGAAATTGGCCGCGGGACATCAACGTACGATGGCCTGTCGCTGGCGTGGGCGTGTGCGGAAAATCTGGCGAATAAGATCAAAGCGTTGACGCTGTTTGCCACCCACTATTTCGAGCTGACGCAACTGCCGGAAAAAATGGAAGGCGTGGCGAATGTGCATCTCGATGCGCTGGAGCACGGCGATACCATCGCCTTTATGCACAGCGTGCAGGATGGCGCTGCCAGTAAGAGCTACGGCCTGGCAGTCGCCGCGCTGGCGGGGGTGCCCAAAGAGGTGATCAAGCGCGCGCGCGGTAAATTGCGCGAGCTGGAAAGCCTGTCGCCGAGCGCGGCAGCTACGCAGATCGACGGCACGCAAATGTCGCTGCTGGCGGCACCGGAAGAGACAAATCCGGCGGTTGAAGCGCTGGAAAACCTCGATCCGGACAGCTTAACGCCGCGCCAGGCACTGGAGTGGATCTACCGTCTGAAAAATCTGCTGTAACCCCTCTTCCCTCTCCCGCTCGGAGAGGGATTTTCCCTTATTCGTCAGCCATGCCGACATCTCCGGTTCAGTATCAAACCTTAGCTGTGTCATGCAAAACGCACGTCTGCAACGGCGCAGCGGTTCGCGATGACCATGCATTCAGCCGCCTTTTACCGGTAATCACTTGCCTGGATGGACATAGGGTGTCTCGCACTTTATTAACGGTGCCGGTCTGTTTTCCGCAGAGCCTCTGGATGCCACATTATCAGGTCTTTTAAGCGTGCCTGATGAGCTAAAAAGCCGGGGCAGCACTAAGCCAGACGAGCACGCAAAAAATCCACAAACGCGCGGACTTTGGCCGGCTGATGCTGCGCATCCGCGTACACGGCATAAACTCCCTGCTGCGCGAAGCGGTATTCCGGCAACAGATGAACAAGCCGGTGACTGTCCAGCGCCGTTTGCACCAGCCATAGCGGTAACAACGCCACACCGCAACCGGCCAGCGCGAATGCCATTAACGCCTGCGCGCTATCGGCGGATAGCCGCGCTGGCGTGGTGATTTCCAGCGTTTCGCTGCGCCCGCTGGCATCGGTAACCTGCCAGCGCAGCGGTGTGTTTAAGCGCTCATGAATGATCCACTCCGCCTTCGCCAGCGATTGCAGCGAGGTCACAGGATGGGCGCGCAGCCATTCGGGCGTTGCCACTGGCACAATCGCGAAGCGTGAAATCAGCGCGGCGTGGTAGCGCGAATCCGCCAGCGATCCTAAGCGGATCGCCACATCAAAACGTTCTGAAATCAAATCATTATGCTGAGACGAGGCCACATGGCGGATGCGTAAACCGGGATGATCCTGACCGAACGCCGCCAGCACCGGAACCACAACCTGTGCGCCATACTCCGGCGTGCTGGTGATCCGCAGCTCACCGCATAAACCTACGTGGCTTGCCCGGACGTCATCTTGCAAGGACTCTGCGGCATTGAGCAACTCAACGCCGCGCTGATAAAACACACGCCCCGCATCGGTTAGCGTTAGCCGCCGCGTTGAGCGCAGCAGCAAGGTTACGCCGAGCTCATTTTCAAGCTGGCGGATATTAAAGCTGACCACCGCTTTGGTTTGCCCAAGTGCAACGGCAGCCGCGGTGAAACTGCCGGTATCGACCACGGCAACAAAGATAGCCATACGCGATAAATTGAGCATCGGGGTTCCATCATTGTAAAAATAATTTTGACAGTATATCGCCCGGCGCGCCGTTTATCCCGCCCCATGGCTCCGCTACATTACGCCTCCACACAGGAGGGCAGAAAATGGTGTATCGCAACAAGGTCGCGGTGGTATATCTGCTGGGCTTTTTTCTCGACGTAATCAACATGTTTATTGCCAGCGTAGCGTTTCCGGCGATGGCGGTTAGCCTGCAGGCGTCGGTTTCTGCGCTGGCATGGGTCAGCAACGGCTATATGGCCGGTTTAACGCTGGCAATCCCGTTTAGCGCCCGGCTAACCAGACGTTTTGGCGCTCGACGCGTCTTTATCTTTTCACTGCTTGTATTTAGCGCAGCGGCGATGGCGGCAGGTTGCGCTAACTCCGCTGGCAGCCTGATTTTCTGGCGCGTGCTGCAAGGCACAGGCGGCGGGCTGCTGATCCCGGTGGGACAAGCGTTAACCTGGCAACAATTTGAGCCTCATGAACGCGCCAAAGTCTCTTCCGCCGTGATGCTGGTCGCACTGCTGGCTCCCGCCTGTTCGCCCGCGATCGGTGGCGTGCTGGTACAGTCTTTTAGCTGGCGTTGGATTTTCTTCGCCACGCTACCTGTTGCGCTGCTAACGCTGCTGCTCGCGAGCCTGTGGCTAAAAGACGAGCCTGTGGCAGGCGGGTCGTCGCGCCTGCTGCATTTACCCTTACTGCGCAATTCACTGCTGCGCTTCGCCATGCTGATTTATCTCTGTGTGCCGGGGATGTTCATCGGTGTGAGTGTGGTGGGCATGTTTTATTTGCAGCGCATCGCCGGGATGTCGCCAGCAATGACCGGTGCGTTAATGATCCCGTGGTCGCTGGCGTCTTTCGCCGCGATCTGTTTTAGCGGCCGTTATTTCAACCGCCTTGGCCCGCGACCATTCATCATCACCGGGTGTTTATTTCAGGCTGTCGGAATGCTGATGTTGACGGGCGTTACGCCAGAGACGCCTGCCAGCGTCGTTACCGCAGCATTTACCCTGATGGGTGCGGGTGGGAGTTTGTGCAGCAGCACCGCGCAGAGCAGTGCCTTTTTGACGATTCCCCATCATGAGATGCCCGATGCCAGCGCGCTGTGGAATCTTAACCGGCAACTGAGCTTCTTCCTCGGGACAACCTTGCTGGCGTGCGTGTTGAGCGCATTGCAGCACCTGTTTTCCCCTTTACTGGCCTGGCGCGGCACGTTTATTACCGCTGCCGCCTTTTCCTTGTTACCGCTGGTGGCCGCCCTGCGACTGAATAACCAACAAACTCTGCACTATCTGTATCAGGAGAAACCATGAAAGCCTATGTTACTGAAATTATTGACGCGCATATCGCCATCGAAAACTGGCTCAGCCGGGGTGAAGGCGAGCTGGAGGCATTGATGGCGCGCTTTGCCGGAAACTTTTCCATGGTGACGCTTTCCGGTGCATCTCTGGACTACGCGGCCCTTACCGGTTTTTTCCAGGCGCAGTGCGGTAGTCGAGCAGGGCTGAAGATCGTGGTCGATAACATCGAACCGCTGGCGGAGTGGGAGGATGGCGCGGTAATAGGCTACCGGGAAACACAGGGCGAACATGTGCGCTGTTCGACAGTGGTGTTTCAATTTCAGCAAGGACGCGTGTTGTGGCGTCATTTGCATGAAACGGCGCAGGCAGCGTGACGGTGGATTGAGAACAAAGAAAAAAGGCCGCGTCATCTGCGAGCGGCCTTTTTGTCGTGAAATGGTGCTTATTCGCGGAACAGCGCTTCGATATTCAGCCCTTGCGTTTGCAGGATTTCACGCAGACGACGCAGACCTTCAACCTGAATCTGGCGAACACGTTCACGAGTGAGACCAATTTCGCGGCCCACATCTTCCAGTGTTGCAGCTTCATAACCCAGCAGACCGAAACGACGCGCCAGCACTTCACGCTGTTTGGCGTTCAGTTCGAACAGCCATTTAACGATGCTTTGTTTCATATCATCGTCTTGCGTGGTGTCTTCCGGACCGTTGTCTTTCTCATCGGCCAGGATATCCAGCAGCGCTTTTTCAGAATCACCGCCCAGCGGCGTATCTACTGAGGTAATGCGCTCGTTGAGGCGCAGCATACGGCTGACATCATCAACAGGTTTATCCAGCTGTTCGGCAATCTCTTCCGCGCTCGGCTCGTGGTCCAGTTTATGGGACAACTCGCGAGCAGTACGCAGATAGACGTTCAGCTCTTTAACAATGTGGATTGGCAGACGAATCGTACGGGTTTGGTTCATGATTGCCCGTTCAATGGTCTGACGGATCCACCAGGTGGCATATGTTGAGAAACGGAACCCACGTTCAGGGTCAAATTTCTCAACGGCGCGGATCAGCCCCAGGTTACCCTCTTCAATCAGATCCAACAGCGCCAGACCACGATTGCTATAACGACGGGCAATTTTCACCACCAGACGCAGGTTACTTTCGATCATGCGACGGCGAGAGGCTACATCACCACGTAGCGCACGGCGTGCGAAATAAACTTCTTCTTCGGCCGTTAAGAGCGGGGAGTACCCAATTTCCCCAAGGTACAGCTGAGTCGCGTCCAAAACACGCTGGGTTGCACCCTGCGACAACAGCTCCTCTTCAGCCAGGTCGTTATCACTGGGTTCCTCTTCTACTAAGGCTTTCTCATCAAAAGCCTCTACTCCGTTCTCATCAAATTCCGCGTCTTCATTTAAATCATGAACTTTCAGCGTATTCTGACTCATAAGGTGGCTCCTACCCGTGATCCCTGGGCAAAGCACCTGAAGACTACTCATTTTGCCGGCTGCAGCGGCATCTGCGCACGCTGCAACGACTCAAATGGGGAGCACTTCATTCACTTTGCACCGATTTATCGCTGCGGCAAATAACGCAGCGGGTTTACGGATTTCCCCTTGTAACGAATTTCAAAATGCAAGCGTGTAGAACTGGTTCCGGTGCTACCCATGGTAGCGATTTTCTGCCCCGCCTTAACTTCTTGTTGTTCCCGGACCAGCATTGTGTCGTTATGGGCGTAGGCACTCAGGTAATCATCGTTATGTTTTATGATGATCAAATTACCGTAACCGCGCAGTGCGTTACCGGCATATACAACGCGCCCATCTGCGGTCGCGACGATAGCCTGCCCTTTACTGCCCGCAATATCGACGCCTTTGTTGCCACCTTCGGTCGCAGAGAAGTTGTCGATAACGTTGCCATCAGTCGGCCAGCGCCATGAAGCAATTGGCGAGCTGGTTGAGGTACTGCTGGCAGTCGGTTCGGTTGAGCTTACAGAAGGAGCCGTAACAGGCGCTGTGACGATAGTCGCAGGCTTATTGTTCGGCAACATTTTGTTAGCACTTTGTTCACCTGAATCTTCAGAATACGTAATTGTCGGTTTCGAAGCAACCACTACGGTTGAATTTTGTGCAGGTTTTGAGACGATTCCTTGCGCAGAAGCATCAGCCTGAGTTATGGCGTTACCACCAGTGATTGGCGTACCGGATGCATTGCCAACCTGCAATGTTTGTCCGACTTCCAGACTATACGGCGCGGCAACGTGATTACGCTGCGCGAGGTCACGGAAATCGTTCCCGGTGATCCACGCGATATAAAACAGCGTATCACCACGTTTAACGGTGTAGGTACTGCCGCCGGTGTAGCTGCCTTTAGGAATATTGCCATACTGGCGGTTATAGACGATATGGCCGTTCACCGTCTGAACGGGCTGCTGTGCGACGGGCTGGATCTGCGTCGGCTGAACGGCAGGACGCTGTACCGGCTGAATCTGCGGTTGCTGCGCGGACGTGCCAAGTTTTGGCGGCGGCGTGATTAACATACCGGAACTGGAATTATTACTGCTGGCGCTCTTCATGCCGCCAACGGAACTAACCGGGGCCGGAGCATTAGTGGAATTTGAACACCCTGCCAGCCAAAGTGAAACCAGTGATAATGCCGCAACACGGCTTACGGTTAATTTTGGGCTTCCCGCGCTCATTTATCCCCCAACAATATGTAAATTACCAATGACTTAAAGATAACCGTGAACGTTTACGGCAAATGTGCTCACCATACGCTGTTATTGCCTGAAAAACCCAGGAAAACTCTGTTTCTCAGGCCAGTTCGCCTTTCACCAGCGGCACAAAGCGTACGGCTTCAACGGTATCGATAATGAATTCGCTTCCCCGCCGACGAACCCGCTTTAAATGCTGGAGTTCGTCGCCCACGGGCAAAACGAGAATACCGCCGTCATCAAGCTGCGACATCAGCGCAGCCGGGATTTCCGGCGGTGCAGCGGTCACGATAATGGCGTCAAACGGCGCACGAGCCTGCCACCCCAGCCAGCCATCACCATGACGCGTAGAAACATTATGTAAATCAAGCTGTTTCAGGCGGCGACGTGCCTGCCATTGCAACCCTTTGATGCGTTCAACCGAGCAAACATGATGCACCAGGCGCGCCAGAATCGCGGTCTGATACCCCGAACCGGTGCCAATTTCCAGCACCCGCGAGGCTGGCGTCAGCTCCAGCAGCTCGGTCATTCGCGCCACCATGTAAGGCTGAGAAATGGTTTGCCCTTGACCAATAGGCAACGCGACGTTATCCCACGCTTTGTGTTCAAACGCCTCGTCGATAAATTTCTCGCGCGGCACTTGTGACAACGCCTCAAGCACCTGCTCGTTTTTGATGCCCTGCGCGCGTAATTGATTGAGAAGATCTTGTACGCGTTTGCTTACCATTGCCTGTTCACCCCGGCACGATCCAACCAACCCGACACCACATCATGCGCGCTGTAAGCGGTTAAATCTACATGTAGCGGCGTCACGGAAACATAGCCTTCATCAACGGCGGCGAAATCAGTATCCGGCCCGGCATCGCATTTCTCACCGGGCGGGCCAATCCAGTACAGCGTGTTACCGCGCGGATCTTGCTGTGGAATCACCTGATCCGCCGGATGGCGGCTACCACAACGCGTAACGCGAATGCCTTTGATCTCATCCAGCGGCAGATCCGGGACGTTAATATTCAAAATACGGCCCGTTCGCAGCGGTTCGCGGCTTAACGCGCGTAAGAGGGAACAGGTGACCGCTGCGGCAGTGTCATAATGCGTATGGCCGTTAAGCGACACCGCCAGCGCCGGGAATCCCAGGTGTCTCCCCTCCATCGCAGCGGCAACCGTACCGGAGTAGATAACATCATCGCCAAGGTTCGGCCCGGCATTAATACCAGACACCACCACATCCGGGCGCGGGCGCATCAGCGCATTTACGCCCAGGTAAACGCAATCGGTCGGTGTGCCCATCTGGACGGCGATATCGCCGTTTTCAAACGTAAAAGTACGAAGCGAGGATTCAAGCGTCAGCGAATTAGACGCGCCGCTGCGGTTACGATCGGGAGCGACGACCTGAACATCGGCAAACTCTCTAAGAGCCTTTGCCAGCGTCTGGATACCCGGCGCGTGGATCCCGTCATCGTTACTCAGCAATATTCGCATAATCACCCGATGTGTTGATAAGTTCCCTGACGACACTGGTGGCAAAGCTGCCCGCCGGAAGCCAGAACCGTAATTCGACGGTGACGTCATCCCACCAGTTCCAGCTCAATTTTTGCGGGTAGAGCAGCATCGCGCGGCGCGCTGCTTCGACTTTCTCCCGCACCAGCAGCGCCTGTAGCTGCGGCGCATCCGCAACCGCCTGTTGTTCAAACGCCAGCGCGTCACGCTGTGTGCCCCACTCACCGCTGCCTGGCAGCGACGCGGTAATCATCAGCGTTTTCGCCTCAACGCGCGTTTGCAGTTCCGCCTGCTCTTCACGGGTTGCAACAAACCAGCTGCCGCGCCCCGCTAATTGTAGCGCATCGCCGTCAACAACTTGATTAAAGTCTGTTTTTTTCAACCGCTCGCTGACGATTTGATTAAACAACGCGCTGCGCGCCGCCGACAACCAAAAACTGCGCTTGTTACGGTCGCGCACCGGCGCATCGCTCTGCGCCCAGCGAAGCGCGCCTTGCAGGTTGCTGCCGCCGATGCCAAAACGCTGAGCGCCGAAATAATTCGGTACACCTTTCTCCGCGATTGCCTGCAAGCGCGCCTCAACATCCGCACGGTTGCTAACTTCGCGCAGTACCAGCGTAAACGCATTGCCCTGCAGCGCACCGAGACGCAGTTTGCGCTTGTGACGGGCATATTCCAGCACTTTGCAACCTTCAAGCTGGAATGCGCTGAGATCGGGCATCGCATTACCTGGTACGCGGGCACACAGCCACTGCTCAGTGACAGCGTGTTTATCTTTTTGCCCGGCAAAGCTCACTTCACGCGCGTGGATTTTAAGGAATTTGGCCAGCGCATCAGCGACAAAACGCGTGTTGCAGCCATTTTTCAGGATGCGCACCAGAATATGCTCGCCTTCGCCATCAGGCTCAAAGCCAAGATCTTCCACCACCACGAAATCTTCCGGATTGGCTTTCAGAACGCCGCTTGCCACCGGTTTGCCGTGCAAAAATGTCAGGTTCTCAAAATCTGTCATTTCGCCGCCTTCACCAGCAACGCCACCGCTTCACAAGCGATACCTTCGCCGCGGCCGGTAAAGCCCAGTTTCTCGGTAGTGGTGGCTTTGACGTTGACATCATCCATATGGCAACCGAGATCTTCAGCGATAAACACGCGCATCTGCGGAATATGCGGCAGCATTTTCGGTGCCTGAGCGATGATGGTGACATCGACATTGCCAAGCGTATAGCCTTTCGCCTGAATGCGCCGCCAGGCTTCACGCAGCAGCTCGCGGCTGTCTGCTCCTTTGAACGCCGGATCGGTGTCCGGGAACAATTTGCCGATATCGCCAAGCGCCGCCGCGCCCAGCAGCGCGTCGGTCAACGCATGCAGCGCAACATCGCCATCAGAGTGAGCCAGCAGGCCTTTTTCGAAGGGAATGCGCACACCGCCAATGATAATCGGGCCAACGCCTCCAAAGGCGTGTACGTCAAAACCGTGTCCAATGCGCATTATGCTTTCTCCTGGAGGTCTGCATGGGTCAAGTAAAATTCTGCAAGTCGTAAATCTTCGGGGCGGGTGACTTTAATATTATCCGCGCGTCCGGCGACCAGCTCCGGGTGAAAACCACAATACTCCAGTGCTGAGGCTTCATCAGTAATGACAGCGCCTTCGTTCAGCGCGCGGGTCAGGCAGCCGTGCAGCAGCGGCAGCGGGAAAAACTGCGGCGTCAGCGCATGCCATAAATCGTTGCGCTCAACGGTGTGAGCAATCGCGGTTTTACCGGGTTCGGCACGCTTCATGGTGTCACGCACCGGGGCGGCAAGAATTCCGCCCACGCGGCTGGTTTCACTCAGCACCAGCAGACGGTTTAAATCATCCTGATGCAGACAAGGCCGTGCTGCATCGTGCACCAGCACCCACTGCGCGCCCGAGGCGGCCTTCAAGCCCGCCAGCACGGAGTCCGCGCGCTCTGCGCCACCGTTTACCACGGTGATTTGCGGATGGCTGGCAAGGGGTAATTGCGCGAAACGTTCATCGCCAGGGCTGACCGCGATAATCACGCGACTAACGCGCGGATGGGCGAGCAACGCGGCGACCGCGTGCTCAAGAATGGTTTTATCACCGATGGAGAGATACTGCTTAGGACATTCCGTTTGCATGCGGCGGCCAAATCCGGCGGCCGGCACCACGGCACAGACGTCCGGGATCATTGCTGACATGTCGTGAGTCCGGGATTATTTAAGGTCTGTTCTGCGTATTTTGTGTATTTTGCGTGTTTTGCGCTGAGCCCGACGCGCGCCTGGAGGCGTCCGGCACCAGACGATAAAATGTTTCGCCCGGCTTCGTCATGGTTAATTCGTTGCGAGCGCGTTCCTCAATCGCTTCCTGGCCACCATTGAGATCGTCAATTTCGGCGAAAAGCTGATCGTTACGCGATTTTAATTTGGCGTTTGTCGCCTGCTGTGCCGCCACATCTTCGCTGACGCGGCCGTAATCATGCAGACCATTCTTGCCGAACCACAGCGAATACTGTAGCCAGACCAGCAAAGCCAGCAATAGCAGCGTTAGTTTACCCATCCTGCCCCCTGAAAAACGGCATCATCATCCCATAACTTTTCGTCAGACTCCACTCCAGCCGGGTGATGCCGCACAAGCGCCAGACTTTACCATAAATGTCTGTCGATCCGTAGCCGGACACATTGCCTTAATGAGCGTTACGGTTTGACGTAGGGATTGCGTTACCCCATCAGCCACATAAACAGCACGCCGAACATGGCGATTACCGTCAACAGTGTCGCCACGCTGCTGTAAACCAGCTTGCCATCGAGGAGCGAATGCAGCGCAATGCCGACCACAACGGATACGGGCATCAGGGCGAGAAAAAAAGGCCAGGTGTAGAGAAAGAAAAACAGCGTATTGGAGCCGTAAATCATGAACGGGATGCCGAGCGCCAGCAGCCATGCGACAAAGCCCACAACCGCTCCAGGGAACGACCATGTTGTGGCTTCATCGGTGGTGGTCGTCATCGACTGCGACCGTGGAATGGTGATGTTCTGACTGTTGCGCATATCTGATCCTGTTGCCTGTACGACCGGTAACGGAAATACACACCCTCGTTCAGGCGGCGCCAACATTAACGCCGGGAAAGCTGAAGATGGCGTGTATCGCCAGTACCGTCTCAGGATCTGATAATATCGCCCTGCCGGAGGAGGTCTAATAATTGGCTGACCAAATTTGTTACCAATTGTTCGCCGTCCAGATGCACTTCCGGGGATTGCGGCGCTTCGTATACCGAATCAATGCCGGTGAAGTTGCGAAGTTCACCCGCACGCGCTTTCTTATACAACCCCTTAGGATCGCGCGCTTCGCAGATCTCCAGCGGCGTATCAACAAATACCTCGATAAACCGCCCTGCTCCCAGGCGCTCGCGCACCATTTGCCGCTCGGCGCGGTGCGGCGAAATAAAGGCGGTGAGCACGACCAGACCGGCTTCAACCATCAATTTAGCCACTTCGCCCACGCGGCGTATATTCTCTTTACGATCGGCGTCGCTAAAGCCTAAATCGCTGCACAGCCCGTGGCGCACATTATCGCCATCCAGCAAATAGGTGCTGACACCCGCGCGGTGCAGCGCCTCTTCCAGCGCCCCCGCGACGGTCGATTTCCCCGAACCGGAAAGGCCGGTAAACCACAGCACAACCCCACGGTGACCGTGAAGTTGCTCACGCGCATCAGGCGTCACCGGATGCGCGTGCCAGACGACGTTTTCGTCATGCTGCGCCATTACTTGCCCCCCAGCAGATCGCGTGCGCCCCAGTGCGGGAAGTGCTTACGAATAAGCTGATTCAGTTCCAGTTCGAATGCGCTGAACCCGGATGTAATGGCCTGCTGCTGGATATGAACGTCACGCACCATTCCTGCGCCAACGGTCACGTTACTCAGGCGATCGATAAAGATAATGCCGCCGGTCACCGGATTCTGCTGATATGCATCCAGCGTCAGCGGCTCGTCAAACGTCAGATCCACCAGCCCAATACCGTTAAGCGGCAGCGTATCCACCTGGCGCTGCGTCAGGTTATTGATGTCCACCTGGTAGTGGATGCCATCCACACGGGCGCGCGTTTTTTTGCCTGCCACTTTGATGTCATAGCTCTGGCCAGGCTGCAACGGCTGTTCCGCCATCCACACCACATCCAGCGATGCGCCCTGCACGGCAGGCAGCGTTTCCTGTGCATCCAGAATCAAGTCGCCACGGCTGATATCGATCTCATCTTTCAGCACCAGCGTAATCGCTTCACCCGCTGCGGCTTCCTGTAAATCACCGTCAAACGTCACGATGCGGGCGATAGTCGATTCGACGCCAGACGGCAGCACTTTGATGCGCTGACCAACTTTCACCACGCCAGAGGCGAGCGTGCCGGAGAAACCACGGAAATCGAGGTTCGGGCGGTTAACGTACTGCACCGGGAAGCGCATCGGTTGCGTATCCACCACGCGCTGGATTTCAACAGTTTCCAGCATTTCCAGCAGCGTCGGGCCGCTGTACCACGGCATTTTCCCGCTCTGGCTGGCAACGTTATCCCCTTCGAGCGCCGACAGCGGCACAAAGCGGATATCGAGGTTGCCCGGCAGTTGCCCGGCAAAAGTCAGGTAATCCTGACGAATGTTGTCGAACGTCTCTTCGCTGAAGTCTACCAGGTCCATTTTATTGACGGCCACGACCAGGTGTTTAATGCCGAGCAGCGTGGAGATGAAGCTGTGGCGGCGGGTTTGATCCAGCACGCCTTTGCGCGCATCGATCAGCAAAATCGCCAGATCGCAGGTCGACGCGCCGGTCGCCATATTTCGGGTGTACTGCTCATGCCCTGGCGTGTCGGCAATGATAAATTTGCGTTTTTCGGTAGAGAAATAGCGATACGCCACATCAATGGTAATGCCCTGTTCGCGCTCCGCTTGCAGGCCATCAACCAGCAGCGCAAGGTCGAGCTTTTCGCCCTGGGTGCCGTGCCGTTTGCTGTCGTTGTGCAGGGTGGAGAGCTGATCTTCGTAGATCTGGCGGGTATCGTGCAGCAGTCGGCCAATCAGCGTACTTTTGCCGTCATCAACGCTACCGCAGGTTAAAAAGCGCAGCAGGCTTTTGTGCTGCTGGGCATGCAGATACGCTTCGACGCCGCCTTCATTGGCAATCTGTTGTGCAATCGTGGTGTTCATGGCGGCTCCTTAGAAGTATCCCTGACGTTTTTTCAGCTCCATGGAGCCGGCCTGGTCGCGGTCAATCACGCGCCCCTGACGTTCACTGGTCGTTGAAACCAGCATCTCTTCGATAATTTCCGGCAGCGTTTGCGCGTTTGATTCCACCGCGCCGGTCAGCGGCCAGCAGCCAAGCGTACGGAAACGCACCATCCGTTTTTCGATCACTTCACCCGGCTGCAGATCGATACGGTCATCGTCGATCATCATCAGCATACCGTCGCGCTCAAGCACCGGGCGTTCCGCCGCCAGGTACAACGGAACGATGTCGATATTTTCCAGGAAGATATACTGCCAGATATCCAGCTCGGTCCAGTTAGAGAGCGGGAACACGCGAATACTTTCGCCTTTGTTGATCTGGCCGTTGTAGTTGTGCCACAGCTCCGGGCGCTGGTTTTTCGGATCCCAGCGGTGGAAGCGATCGCGGAAGGAGTAAATGCGCTCTTTGGCACGCGATTTCTCTTCGTCACGCCGCGCGCCGCCAAATGCCGCATCAAAACCGTACTTGTTCAGCGCCTGCTTCAACCCTTCGGTTTTCATGATATCAGTGTGTTTGGCACTGCCGTGTACGAACGGGTTAATGCCCATCGCCACCCCTTCCGGGTTTTTATGCACCAGCAACTCACAGCCATAGGCCTTTGCGGTACGGTCACGGAATTCGTACATCTCACGGAATTTCCAGCCGGTATCCACGTGCAGCAGCGGAAACGGCAGCGTACCTGGGTAGAAGGCTTTGCGTGCCAGATGCAGCATCACGCTGGAATCTTTGCCGATGGAGTACATCATCACCGGGTTGGAAAATTCGGCGGCCACTTCGCGGATAATATGGATGCTTTCCGCCTCCAGTTGTCGCAGGTGAGTGAGTCGTTTTTGATCCATAACCATTCCTTAAGCCAGATTAATCACGGCGGCGCCGAACGCCTCCGTCGCTGTCGTATGCCGGAACCAGGCGAGTTCGCGATGCAGCCCGACCACCTCGCCCACCACCAGCAGGGCAGGCATCGGGGCGGCTTTCGCCAGTTCCTCAAGTTGTTCTAATGTGCCGGTAGCAACGTGTTGATCCGCGCGCGTACCGCGGGAAATCACCGCCACCGGCGTGGTTTTGTCCCGCCCGTGGGTAATCAACTGTTCGCTGATTTCAGCTGCCTTCATCGTGCCCATATAAATCGCCAGCGTCTGGCGGCTCTGCGCCAGTTGCGACCAGTCAAACGGCGCGCTGTCGGCTTTATAATGGCCGGTAACAAAAGTAACGCTCTGGGCAAAATCCCGGTGCGTCAGCGGGATGCCGGCATAGGCTGTCGCACCCGATGCTGCCGTAACGCCCGGCACCACCTGGAAGGGAATGCCCGCTACAGCCGCCGCCTGCAGCTCTTCGCCGCCGCGTCCAAAGATAAACGGATCGCCACCTTTCAGGCGCACCACCGTTTTCCCCTCGCGCGCCGCGTCCACCAACATGCGGTTGGTATCATGCTGCGCCACCGCGTGCGAACCAGCGCGTTTGCCCACGCAGATTTTCTCTGCGTCCCGCCGCACCAGTTCCAGCACCGCATCGCTCACGAGGTGGTCATAAAACACGACGTCTGCCTGCTGGATAACCTGCAAACCCCGCAACGTCAGCAATCCGGCATCGCCTGGCCCGGCACCGACCAGAATGATTTCACCGCCCCCGGAACCCGGTTGCGCTAACTCTGCTTCCAGCGCTTTTTCCGCGGCCGGTTCGTCGCCCGCCGCCATCAGGCTGGCAAAACGCCCGCGAAAAGCCGTTTCCCAAAAACGACGCCGCTCATCGGTAGTACGACGAAACGCCTTGATGCGTGTCCGCCAGCGCCCGGCCACTTCCGCCATGCGCCCGAGATTACCCGGCAGCAGCGCTTCTATCTTTTCACGCAGTAACCGCGCCAGCACCGGCGCGTTACCGCCAGAAGAGATAGCCACCAGTAACGGTGAACGATCCACAATCGACGGGAAAATAAAGGAGCACAGCGGTTGGTCATCGACCACATTCACCAGCCGATGACGCGCATTGGCGGCGTCAAACACCCGGCGGTTCAGCGCCGAATCGTTGGTCGCGGCAATCACCAGGAAAACCGCGTCCAGCTGTGATTCGTCAAACTCGGTAGCCAGCCAGTGAAGAGATTGCGCATCGGCAAGTTGCTGCAACTGCGGCTCCAGCCGTTGCGCCACCACCTGCACATGTGCGCCAGCGCGACGCAAAAAAGCAATCTTGCGCGCGGCGATTTCGCCGCCGCCAATCACTAAAACGGGGCGGTCTTTTACAGCAGCAAATAACGGCAGGTAATCCACAACGCGGTAACTCACTCAAGGCCAGCAATAGAGGGACTATAGGGGGCGCTTTAGAACGAATGAAATTACGAATTGGAATGAGTAGTTCCGCAAAGGAATAACGCTTGTGCAAAGCTAATATCAAAAAGTGCTTAACATCAACATTTTCGGAAGGTTAAGAAGAAATGAAATTGTGTAAAGCGGGTCACAGTTTCATACTAAGCGCGGTAAAAATTCTGCTGCTTAAAGGACTCCCTATGTTTTCCGCATTGCGCCTCCGTACCGCTGCCCTGGCGCTCGGCGTATGCTTTATCCTCCCGGTTTCTGCCCGGACCTCTCAACCCGGCGACTTTGCAACTGAGCAGGCTCGTCACATTGCCACCCTGTTCCCGGGACGAATGACCGGCACCCCCGCTGAAATGCTCTCTGCGGATTACGTTCAGCAACAATTTGAACAAATGGGCTACCAGAGCGATATCCGTAAATTCAAAACCCGTTACCGCTATACGGCGAAAGATAACCAGCAGAACTGGCAAAACGTTACCGGCAGCACGGTGATTGCCGCGCATGAAGGCAAACTGCCGCAGCAGATCATTATTATGGCGCACCTCGATACCTACGCACCGCGCAGCGATGCGGATGTCGACAACAACCTCGGCGGTTTAACGCTGCAGGGTATAGATGATAACGCGGCGGCTGTAGGCGTGATGCTGGAACTGGCGCAAGCGCTGAAGCAGACGCCAACGCAATACGGTATTCGTTTTGTCGCCACCAGCGGCGAAGAGGAAGGCCAGCTTGGCGCAGAGAGTTATCTTGCACGAATGAGCGAAAAAGAGCGCAAAAACACGCTGCTGGTGATCAATATGAATAACCTGATCGTCGGCGACAAGCTCTACTTTAGCAGCGGGAAAAACACCCCGGCTTCAGTGCGCAAACTGACGCGGGATCGGGCACTGGCCATTGCCCGTTCGCACGGCATTCAGGCGCTGAGCGCCCCGGTCACAGCCACCAAAAGCAACCACAGCGCTAATGATGCGCAGGTGTTTGATCAGGCCTCTATTCCGGTGCTGTCGGTGGAAGCGACAAACTGGTCTCTGGGTCTGAAAGACGGCAACCAACAGCGCGCCAAATCCAAAACCTTCCCGGAAGGCGTAAGCCACCATAATGCCCGGCTGGATAACCAGCAGTATATCGATCAGGCATTGCCGGGACGCATTGAGCGCCGCAGCCGCGACGTGGTGCGCATCATGCTGCCGCTGGTGAGCGAACTGGCGAAAACCACCAAAAATTAACGCCAGCATGGCTGGCGTTATCTTGC
Source organism: Kosakonia sp. (assembly GCF_032104925.1). NCBI lineage: Bacteria > Pseudomonadati > Pseudomonadota > Gammaproteobacteria > Enterobacterales > Enterobacteriaceae > Kosakonia > Kosakonia sp. The sequence continues at coordinate 520,910 of NZ_DAMCGF010000002.1, read as the reverse complement.
AACTCCCCCGAACCCGACCGGTGTGCAAAAACCGAAACGAAAAGATTTTTGCGCACGTCCGGGTTCAGTAGAAGTGATCAACCGGCGGCTAGCGTTCGTCGCGACGCCCGCCTACCGCAGCCCACATTCTGCGCACATGTACCGTCACTTCTTCACGGTCATGATAGAGCTGCCGCGCCTGAATCTGCGCGGCAACGTTATGCTCATCCAGTTGCGCCTGAATATACGCCAGGTTGTTTGACACCTCTTCGTAACGCTTTTTCATCGGCAGCTTGAGGTTGAAAATGGTTTCCCGGCACCAGCCATTAGTCAGCCACTGCGCCATCAGCGCGGCGACTTTCGCCGGCTTCTCCACCATGTCGCACACCATCCACGAGATGTTGTTGCGGTTCGGTCGATAGCGGAAACCATCTTCACGCAGCCAGGTTACCTGGCCGGTATCCATCAGGCTTTGCGCCATCGGGCCGTTATCCACCGACGCTACCCACATGTTGCGTTTCACCAGCTGATAGGTCCAACCGCCAGGGCATGCACCGAGATCCACCGCGTACATTCCATTTGCCAGGCGCTCGTCCCACTCATCTGCCGGAATAAAGACGTGAAACGCCTCTTCCAGTTTCAACGTTGAACGGCTTGGCGCATCGGACGGGAACTTCAGACGCGGGATGCCCATATAGAACGGCGAGTTGTTAAAGGAGTACGAATAACCGGTGTAGCAACAACCCGGCGCAATAAAGAACACGTGAACGACCGGACGCTTCGCTGAATCACTACGCGCCAGGATGCCCGCTTCACGCAGCGCACTGCGTAGCGGAACGGTAAACTTGCGGCAGAACTTCATCAGCTCTTTGCTTTCGTTGGTATCGGCCACTTCCACACGCAAATCGCCGCCTTTATCCACGACGCCCTGCAGCATGCCGACGATCGGCGTAATGCGATCTTCCTGCGGTAAGTCGCGCAGCAGCTCGCCGACGACAAACATCTGGCGGGCAAAAATCAGCGAACTGAACGGCAGCTCGCGCGCCAGTTTGTCGGCGTCGTCTTGCTGGTAGCATTCAAACACAACGTAACCCGCGTTCTCTTTCACACGCGCGAAACCGAACACCTCAAGGAGACCGGCTTTATCGGTAATTTCTGCTGCGCACTCTTTCTCAAAACCCGGGCGGCACAGCAATACCACTTTATTCATGAACAACGCCCCTACGTTTCAGACGAATTGCGCCAACTAACATTAATACCCAGCCGATGAGAAAACAGACGCCACCGACCGGCGTAACAAACGCCCACAGGCGTAAATGTGAGAGCGCCAGGCAATAAAGGCTGCCGCTAAACAACACGGTGCCGAACGCCAAAAAAACGCTGCTCCAGTAAAACCAGATGCTGATGCGGCGCTGCATCGCCACCGCCAGCCCAAGCACCGCGAGCGTGTGGAACGCCTGATATTCGAGCCCGGTCTGGATCCAACTCATCTCCACCACGCCCAAAGATTTACGTAACACGTGCGCGCCGAAAGCCCCCAGCGCGACAAACACAAAACCGCTTACCGCGGCAAAAATCAGCATAAAACGGCTGGTCATGTGAGTACCCTAAAAGTCATACGCGCCATACGCGCGCGAATTATTGTTCGTAACGGAAACGGAACTTTTCCTGTTCGCTGGCCGCTTTTGCCAGGATCCACTGACGAAAGGCGGCTATTTTACCCAGTTCTGCCTGGCTGTCATGACAAACCAGATAAAACGCGTTCTTACTGACCAGAACATCATTAAACGGGCAGACCAGACGACCTGCCTCAATTTCGGACTGTGCCATTACATTGTTGGCCAGTGCGATCCCCTGTCCGTGGATAGCGGCCTGCAGCACCATAGAGCTGTGGCTGAAAATAGGTCCCTGCTGAACATTAAGATTAAGACCTAACTGGCGCGTATAAGTTTGCCAGTCGCGCCGGGAAGCGTCATGCAGCAAGGTGTGATGCGCCAGATCTTCAGGCTTTTTCAATGCTTTATCGCCAGTGAGTAATAATGGCGAGCAGACGGGTAGCAAGTATTCTGCGTACAGTTTTTCAACACGCAGCCCTGGCCAGTTGCCGCGACCGTAAAAAATCGCCACGTCGACATCGTCCGCCAGTTTATCCTCTTCGCGGTCAACCGCCTGGATGCGCACGTCGATTCCCGGATAAGCTGAGTTAAAGCTAGAGAGCCTCGGCACCAACCATTGAATGGCAAAACTGGGCAATAAACTAACAGTGAGCGCGCCTTTTGCACTGCGTGCTTGTAGTTTTCGCGTGGCCTCATTGAGCTGGGAAAATATCTCTTTGATATCCTGAAAATAACTCTGACCTTCCTCGGTAAGCAGCAGCGAACGGTTGCGTCGACGGAACAGTTTCAGGCCAAGAAAATCCTCGAGAGACTTGATTTGGTGGCTTACTGCGGCCTGCGTCACAAAAAGCTCATCGGCGGCGCGCGTAAAACTCAGATGGCGGGCAGCGGCATCAAAAACACGTAATGCATTTAGTGGTGGTAATCGCTTGGACATGGTTATCAGGCTTAGATGTAAAGGCAATTTAACAAACAGGAAACAGTGTTTAACCTATTAGTTTTTTTTATCTGAGCCATTATAAATTGTCCGTTGAGCTTCTACCAGCAAATACCTATAGTGGCGGCACTTCCTGAGCCGGAACGAGAAGCTTTTTTTGGAATGTGTGTTCTGAAGGGCTTTTGGCTTACGGTTGTGATGTTGTGTTGTTGTGTTTGCAATTTGGTCTGCTATTCAGACCCCGGTAGCGACGCTACCCCTTTTTCACTTCCTGTACATTTACCCTGTCTGTCCATAGTGATTAATGTAGCACCGCAAGATTGCGGTGCTTTTTTTTACCTGAAATCAGGGTTATTTATCCAGCGCGACCATCTCTTTGACGTCGGTACGGTTGATCTGTTGCTCGTTACCGTTGGCGTCTTTATAAGAGATCATGCCGGTCTGATCGTCGGTTTTCGGTTTACCTTCCGAAATAATCGTACGACCATCGTTAGTGTGTAATGCATAGTTCGGGCTGGAACAAGCGCTCAGGGCAAAAGCAAAAGCACATGCAGAAATAATTGCGGCAGCCTTTTTCATCTTCTTCTCCTTCTGGCAATTAATGCTGTGAAATACTCTTCACGGAAGAGTCTCGAACGATTAACTAACACTATTCAGCATAACCTGCTTACCGGACTCTGCCAGGACAAACAGACAATTCCGATGGTTATCAACTGCCTTGCTACGACCGAAAAATTGCGCGACGATCTGAGTAATTAGATGAGGAATCGCATGAACGCATTTAACCCAGCGCACTTTCGCGCGCAGTTTCCGGCGCTTGCCGATGCGGGCGTCTATCTCGACAGCGCCGCTACCGCCCTGAAGCCGCAAGCCGTGATTGACGCCACGCAACAGTTCTACAGCCTGAGCGCTGGCAACGTGCATCGCAGCCAGTTCGCGCAGGCGCAACAGCTCACCGCCCGGTATGAAGCGGCGCGCGAACAGGTTGCCGCCCTCCTTAACGCGCCCTCCGGGAAAAATATCGTCTGGACGCGCGGCACCACAGAAGCCATCAATATGGTCGCGCAATGCTACGCCCGCCCGCGTCTGCAAGCCGGGGATGAAATCCTCGTCAGTGAAGCGGAACACCACGCGAACCTGGTGCCGTGGCTGATGGTCGCGCAGCAGACCGGCGCAAAAGTGGTGAAATTACCGCTGGGCGCCGACCACTTACCGGATATCGCGCTGTTACCACAATTAATTACTCCACGTAGCCGGATTCTGGCGCTCGGACAGATGTCCAACGTCACCGGTGGCTGCCCGGATCTGGAACGCGCCATTACCCTGGCGCATGCGGCAGGCATGATCGTGGTGGTTGACGGCGCACAAGGCGTGGTGCATTTCCCGGCGAACGTTCAGCGTCTGGATATCGATTTTTACGCCTTCTCTGGCCACAAGCTGTATGGACCAAATGGCATCGGTGCGCTGTACGGCAAAGCGGAACTGCTCAATGAAATGACACCGTGGCTCGGCGGCGGCAAGATGATTACCGAAGTGACGTTTGATGGCTTCACCACGCAACCGGTGCCGTACAAGCTGGAAGCCGGGACGCCTAACGTCGCAGGGGTGATTGGTTTAAGCGCCGCGCTTGAGTGGCTGGACACGATGGATATTGTCCAGGCGGAGAGCTACAGCCGTGGGTTAGCCACGCTTGCGGAGGAGCAACTGGCACAGCGTCCGGGTTTCCGCTCTTTCCGCTGCCAGGATTCCAGCCTGTTGGCTTTCGATTTCGACGGCATTCACCACAGCGATATGGTGACGCTCCTTGCCGGTTACGGTATCGCGCTGCGCGCCGGGCAACACTGCGCGCAACCATTGCTGGCGGCGCTGGGGGTCAGTGGTACGCTGCGCGCTTCATTTGCCCCATACAATACGCAACACGATGTTGATGCGCTGATAGTCGCGGTTGATCGCGCGCTCGACATTCTGGGGGATGCATGACCAGCCCTGCTTTTGCCGGACATCCGTTCGGCACGGTGATAACCGAAGAGACGCTGCGCCAGACATTTGGCGCACTTAACCAGTGGGAAGAGAAGTACCGCCAGTTGATCCTGCTCGGCAAGCAACTGCCTGCGGCGACGGACGAATTAAAAGCGCAGGCGCGGGAAATTCCCGGCTGTGAAAATCGTGTCTGGCTGGGTTCCACGCTCGGCGTGGACGGAAAAATGCACTTTTTTGGCGACAGTGAAGGCCGCATCGTACGCGGGTTGCTGGCAGTCCTGCTTACCGCCGTAGAAGGCAAAACCCCGCAAACGCTGGTGGAAAACGATCCGCTGGCGCTGTTTGATGAGCTGGGCTTACGCGCCCAGCTTAGCGCGTCACGTAGCCAGGGGCTGGCGGCGCTGGCCGCCGCCGTGCAGGAAGCAGCCCGTCAGGCGCTAGCCTGACGTTCCGCCTTCGCCATCAGTTTTTTCAGGGCATGGGAGACCGCGATAAAGCCAAACGTCGCGGTCACCATGGTCGCCGCGCCGAAACCGGCGGCGCAATCCATGCGTTTTGGCCCTTCCGCCGTGCTTTTCATCGCACACACCGAGCCATCCGCCTGCGGGTAAACCAGCGCTTCGGTGGAAAACACGCAATCCACGCCCAGCTTGCCTTTGCTGTTCTTGACTACGCCAAAATCGCTTTTTAAGCGCTCGCGCAGTTTCGCCGCCAGCGGATCCTGAATGGTTTTCGCCAGATCGCTCACCTGGATCTGGGTCGGATCGATCTGCCCGCCTGCGCCACCGGTCGTTACCAGCGGGATCTTATTGCGTCGGCAGTAGGCAATGATCGCCGCTTTTGGGCGCACGCTATCAATCGCATCAATCACATAGCTGTAATCACGGCTCATTAACTGTGCGACGTTATCGGCAGTGACAAAATCATCAACCACCGTCACCAGGCACTCCGGGTTTATCTGGCGAATACGCTCCGCCATCACCTCGGCTTTCGCCAGCCCCACATTTTCACGCAGCGCGTGGATTTGCCGGTTGGTGTTAGTGACGCAGACATCATCCATATCAATCAGCGTGATCGCACCAATACCGGTGCGCGCCAACGCTTCCGCCGCCCACGAGCCGACACCGCCAATGCCCACCACGCAGATATGCGCATCGGCAAACCACTGCAGCGCTTTTTCACCATACAACCGCGCGGTGCCGCCAAAGCGCTGGCGCCAGGCGTCACTGATTACTGCTGACATAAACAAACCTCAAGATGAAACGAAAGCCCCTCTTCCGGAGCCGGAAGAGGGTGCGAGTGTAGCACACTCAGCCGCTGAACACGCCGCCGCCAGCGCCGGTTCCGGGGGCGGTTTTCAACACCCAGACGCGGCCATAATGGTTGTACCATCCGGCGCGATGACCCGCATCCGGGCCAATACCCTGATAAATATCGAAGTGCTGGCCTTTGATTGCGCCACCAACATCAAGCGCCACCATCAGGCGCAGCTCATATTTGCCGTTGAACTTGCCGTTGTTATCAAGCTGCGGCACTTCCGCCAGCAGCGTCGTGCCCGGCGGAATAATCGACCGGTCGGAAGCGACAGAAGCACGGCCAATCAACGGCACCGCGCTGGCACCTTTTACCGGTGCCCAGGATTGCGGTTTAAAGAAGACGAACGAGGCGTTCTCTTCCAGCAACGCGCGAACTTCCGCTTCACTGTGTTTTTCGCCCCATTCGCGAATCGCCTGCATCGACATATCTTCGCGCTTCACTTCACCACGATCGATCAGCACTTTGCCGATGCTGCGGTAAGCGTGGCCGTTTTTCCCGGCATAGCTGAAGAAGTTAAGCGGGCTGCCGTCGCCAAAATCGATATAGCCGCTGCCCTGCACATCCATAATGAAGTTGTCCATCAGCGAGTTGCTGTAGGCCAGCACATAACTGTCACTGAGCGCACCGGCGTAGATTTCCGCGCGGGATGGCAAGCGACCACGTTTAGGCGGCATACGGTAGATGGGGTACTGGAACTCGCCCTGGCGGGTATGGCGCGCCTGCACAACTGGCGTGTAGTAACCGGTGAATTGCACGTTGCCATAGTTATCCGTGCCTTCCATTTGCCAGGCGTCGAGGCCAAACTGGCGCAAATTACGCGTATCGCCACCGGACATCAGCCACGACTGAATCGCGTTATAGACGCCGCTCTGGCTGCCGTAGAGGCGCGGTGAGGCGCTGCGAATTTGATTAACCTGCTCGGAGAAATCTCCGGCGTTGATTGGCGCCCCTACGGCGTCAGGTTGATTGACCAGGGAAAAAGGCTGGGAAAATTTTCCGTCTTTATACTGTTGACCGCGATCGGTCGGTTTTGAAGAGCAGGCCGCGAGAATTGCCACCATTGCGCCTGTGAGTGCGAACTTAACCCAACGTCCTTTCATTATCTCTCATCTTCTGATTAACCCGGAGCGGGGTGAAGATAACAAACCCCACCCGCTAATGAAATGCGCTATCACTACCCGGCGCTAATTTAGTGCAAAAAATAAACGGATTGTGTTGTTTTTACACATAATCCCACCAATTATGCGATCCAGGCAAAAAAAAGGTTGCATCAAAACGTTTGCAGAGTATAGTGCGCATCCACGGACGCGGGGTGGAGCAGCCTGGTAGCTCGTCGGGCTCATAACCCGAAGGTCGTCGGTTCAAATCCGGCCCCCGCAACCAATTAAAATGTGAAGAAAAAAGTTTACATGACGGAAGTGTAAACAAGACGGACGCGGGGTGGAGCAGCCTGGTAGCTCGTCGGGCTCATAACCCGAAGGTCGTCGGTTCAAATCCGGCCCCCGCAACCAATTAAAATGTGAAGAAAAAAGTTTACATGACGGAAGTGTAAACAAGACGGACGCGGGGTGGAGCAGCCTGGTAGCTCGTCGGGCTCATAACCCGAAGGTCGTCGGTTCAAATCCGGCCCCCGCAACCAACACAATAAACACCTTAACGGGTGTTTTTTTGTTTCTGTGGTTCGCCAAAAAATGGCGCTGTTCAGCGCCACTCGGTTATCCCCTTCTCGCCAGCGTCGCGCCATCCGCGAAGTAGGCTTTAATTCCTGCCAGAATCGACTCTGCCACTTCCTGCTGGAATTTCGCCGTCTTCAGCTTACGCTCCTCTTCCACGTTACTGATAAACGCGGTCTCCACCAGAATTGACGGAATGTCCGGCGCTTTCAGCACCGCGAAGCCGGCCTGTTCAACCTGGTTTTTATGCAGGTTATTAATATTGCCAAGTTTATTGAGCACCGCTTTGCCAAACTTCAGGCTGTCGTTAATGGTTAACGACTGCACCATATCGAACATGGTGTGATCCAGATAGCGATCGCCGCTCTTGCTCACCCCACCGATTAAGTCGGACGCGTTCTGCGTTTCCGCCAGATATTTCGCGGCGGTACTGGTCGCCCCTTTGGTCGACAGCGCAAAGACAGAAGAACCGCTCGGCTGGCGGCTGCTGAAAGCATCAGCGTGAATCGACACAAACAGGTCAGCGCGCTGTTTCTGCGCCTTGGCAACGCGCACTTTCAACGGAATAAATACATCCTCGTTGCGCGTCATATAGGCTTTCATATTGCTCTCTTTCTCGATCAGCGCATGCAGCCGACGCGCGATTTGCAGCACCACATCTTTTTCCCGGGTGCGATATTTCCCCATCGCCCCCGGATCTTCACCGCCGTGACCAGGATCGAGCATGATCACAATTGGCCTGTCACGCCCGGCTTTCCCCGGCTTCGGGCCGCTCTCTGCGGGCGGCACCTGCTGCTCAAGATCGCCTTTGTTGTACTCTTCAAGCAGCGCCAGCAGCGGGTCCTGCACATCTTTCGCATTGGCCGGGTAGAGATCCATCACCAGACGCTCTTTAAAACCGGCCACCGGTGCCAGCGCAAACAACTGCGGCTTCACGTCCTGTTTCAGCTCAAACACCATGCGCACGGTCTGCGGATCGAACTGCCCTACCCGCGCGGATTTGATATAAGGATCGTCGCCACGGATCTGCGCGCCCATGCCTTTTAACACGGAGTTCAGATGCACACCTTCAAGATCCACCACCAGCCGGTCGGGATTACTCAACGCGAACTGCTTATATTTGACGACATGGTTCGATTCCACCGTCACGCGCGTATAGCTTGACGCTGGCCAGACGCGAACCGCCACCACCTGGCTGACTGCGGCCAAACCAATTTGGCTCACGCTTAATAACCACATGGCCCCCGCGCCTTTTAAAAATCTGCGGCGGCTCAGCGCTGATTGACTTCCCGACATGCTTCTCCCGAGCAATTTTTATCTACGTAATAATATTCGTCAAAATTGACGGAAAACTTTAACGAATGATGCATAAACTGTCATCTATTAAAGGGTAAACATATGTCTGCCCGCGGGCTGCGGCGAGGAACATTTGTTATACGACAGCAAAATTTGCACTTGCACGCGGCGGCAGAAAAGAATAAAAATACACAATTTACGAATAATCATGCATTGAGGACAGGCCGTGGTAAAAGAGCGTAGAACCGAACTGGTGCAGGGATTTCGCCACTCCGTTCCCTATATTAATGCCCACCGTGGCAAGACATTTGTCATTATGCTCGGCGGTGAAGCCATTGAGCATGAAAACTTTTCCAGTATTGTCAATGACATCGGCCTGCTGCATAGCCTGGGTATCCGGCTGGTGGTGGTCTACGGCGCGCGTCCGCAGATCGACGCGAATCTCGCCGAACACAACCATGAGCCGATTTACCACAAACATACCCGCGTTACCGACGCGAAAACCCTTGAGCTGGTTAAGCAAGCCGCCGGGTTGTTGCAACTGGATATCACCGCACGTTTGTCGATGAGCCTCAACAATACGCCGCTGCAAGGCGCGCATATTAATGTCGTTAGCGGCAATTTTATTATCTCTCAGCCACTGGGCGTAGATGATGGTGTCGACTACTGCCACAGCGGCCGTATTCGTCGTATTGATGAAGAAGCGATTAACCGCCAGCTTGCCAGCGGCGCGATTGTGCTGATGGGGCCGGTGGCAGTTTCGGTCACTGGCGAAAGTTTTAATCTGACCTCGGAAGAGATTGCCACTCAGCTTGCGATCAAACTGAAAGCGGAAAAGATGATCGGCTTTTGTTCATCGCAAGGTGTGATGAATGATGAAGGCGAAATCGTTTCTGAGCTGTTCCCGAATGAAGCGCAGGCGCGCGTCGAGACGCTGGAAGCACGTGGCGATTACCACTCCGGCACCGTGCGTTTCCTGCGTGGCGCGGTCAAAGCCTGCCGCAGCGGTGTGCGCCGCAGCCATTTAATCAGCTACCAGGAAGACGGCGCGCTGTTGCAGGAACTCTTCTCACGCGACGGTATCGGTACGCAAATTGTGATGGAGAGCGCCGAGCAGATCCGCCGCGCCACTATCAACGATATCGGCGGGATCCTGGAACTTATCCGCCCGCTGGAACAGCAAGGGATCCTGGTACGCCGCTCGCGCGAACAACTGGAGATGGAGATCGACAAGTTCACGATCATCGAGCGCGATAACCTGACCATCGCCTGTGCGGCGCTGTACCCTTTCCCGGAAGAGAAAATTGGGGAGATGGCCTGTGTCGCGGTTCATCCCGATTACCGCAGCTCATCGCGCGGCGAAGTGCTGCTGGAGCGCATTGCCGCTCAGGCGAAGCAAATGGGGCTGAGCAAATTGTTTGTGCTGACTACCCGCAGCATTCACTGGTTCCAGGAGCGCGGTTTCACGCCAGTGGATATTGATTCCCTGCCGGAAACCAAAAAAGAGATGTACAACTACCAGCGCCGGTCAAAAGTGCTGATGGCCGATCTCACCTGAGCTTTCGCCCCCGCCTTCTGCGGGGGCTTTTTACATCCAGGAACGAAAGAGTGAATCCAGCCCGCTGCGCCGTTCAGTGCGCGTCGCGATCGCCTGCCCCAGCACGCGTTCGTCGGCATACACCGACAAGCGATTACGGGCGCGGGTTATCGCGGTATAAACCAGTTCACGCGTCACCACCGGTGCAATCTGTCCCGGCAGGATCAGCGCGGCATGATCAAACTCCGACCCCTGCGATTTATGCACCGTCATCGCCCACGCGGTGTCATGCTCCGGCAAACGGCTTGGCAATACCGGTTTGATTTCACCGTCCGGCATCGGGAACCAGACGCGGATCCCCTGCCCTTGATCCAGCGCGATGCCGATATCGCCGTTAAACAACCCCAGCGCCGAATCGTTACGCGAAATCATTACCGGTCGCCCGTGATACCAGCGCGAATGCGCCAGCCGGGTAATCTGGTGCTGACGAACCAGCGCCAGTTCAAGCCGCTCATTCAGCCCGCTGACGCCAAACGGCCCTTCACGCAAGGCGCAGAGCAGCTGATATTCGCCAAAGGCGGCAATCACCTCTTTCGGCCCGGCGTGGCTTCGCACCAATGAGAGAAAGCGCGCGTAACCCGCCAGCGCATCGTCAATCATGCCCTGATACTCTTCCGCGCTGTTCAGGGGTTTACGCTCAATGTCCGCAAAGCCCTGGCTGAATACCGCTTGCATCGCGCGTTTATCGCCCCGGTTGACGGCGGCGGCGAGCTGGCCAATCCCGGAATCACTGCCAAAGCGGTAGCTTTTTTGCAGCAAACAGAGACTATCGCGCAAGCTGCCTGCCTCGGCGATACCTTCGGGAACCTGAGCGCCCGTCAGACGCGACAATTGCGCTGCGCGTTCAGCGCTATACCCGGCATTGACCCACGCGCAGATATCGCCCAGCACCGCGCCGGCCTCCACCGAGGCCAGTTGATCGCGATCGCCGAGGAAAATGACCCGGGCGCGTGAAGGCAGCGCATCAATCAAGCGGGACATCATGGGTAAGTCGATCATTGATGCTTCATCGACGACCAGCACATCCAGATGCAACGGGTTACCCGCATGGTGACGCATGCGCTGGCTGCCGGGCTGCGCGCCAAGCAACCGGTGCAGCGTGCTGGCTTCATCCGGCAACATCGCTTTTTGTCGGGCATCCAGTTGCAACTGGCGTAGCGCACTGCCCAGCGATTCGGTCAGGCGCGCGGCAGCTTTACCGGTTGGCGCGGCAAGGCAAATTCGGCACTTGTCGCCGTCCACCATCTGCACCAGCGCGGCAAGCAGTTTCGCCACAGTTGTGGTTTTGCCGGTTCCTGGACCACCGGAAATCACCGAAATCCGCCGGGTAAGCGCCACGGCAGCGGCCACTTTTTGCCAGTTGATTTCAGTTTCCGACGAGGAGGGAAATAGCGTCTCCAGCGTCTGCGCCATTCGCGTTTCATCAACATCCTGCAGTGGCGCTTGTGCGGCAAAAAACGCGGCAACCCGCCGCTCATGACACCACATGCGGTTCAGGTAGAGGCGAGAATCGGTGAGGATCATCGGCGTCGCGGCTTCACATTCGCTCACTGCGGGCGAACGCAGCAAGACGTTACGCCAGTCATCCGGGTTGCCCGCGAGGGCGAATAACTCGCTAAACAGCGGTGAGTCGTTACCGTATGTCTCAGGCGTAAGACGCGCGAGCGGCAGGCATACGTGCCCTTCACCAGTATCATGGCTGAGCAGCGCTGCAGCCAGCATCACGGCGGGTTCCTGTTCCGTGGCGACCGTCAGCGCAAACTGCACATCCAGCGCACGCAGCAATTTCTGCTCCACCGCTTCCTGTAGCAAACTTTGCATACTCATGGCGCAACCTCCGGCGCAACGCCTGCGAACAGGTCGTCCATTTGTGTAATTAATTCAACATCAGGCCGGATAGTGAAAATCCCCTGCTGTGGGTTTTGCGCATCCACGCCACGCAGGAACAGATAAATCACGCCGCCGAAATGGCGTTCGTAGTCATACCCTGTAATGCGATGACGCAAAAAGCGGTGCAATGCCAGGCTGTAAAGCTGGTACTGCAAGTCATAACGGTGCGACTGCATCGCCGCCGCCATGGCTGCTTGCGTGTAGGCTTCTGCGCTCTCGCCCAGCCAGTTGGATTTGTAATCCAGCAGGTAATAGCGCCCGTTGTGGCGAAACACCAGGTCGATAAAGCCTTTCAACATGCCGCGCACATCGCGGAAATCGAGCGGCGGGCAGCCAGCCGAGAGCGGATCATAACGCCGGATGAGTTCATCCAGCGCCTCCGCGCTCAGCGTGGCGCTAATCGGCAGGTAAAACTCCATCTCCACCTGTTTTTCTTTGTTCGTCAGCTGGCTCAGCGAGATGCCTGTTTGCGCCAGCGGCACATGCAGCACGGTTTCCAGCCAGCGACTTAGCACCGGCTGCCAGTGTGCTTCGTAACCGCCCGCCAGTAGTTTCTCTGCAACCCAGGTGTCAGCTACCGGCTGCGTAAAATCCAGATCCTCAAACAAGCTGTGCAAAAATGTCCCCGGTGCCGCGCCGCGCGGAAACTGATGCGGCGTTAATACCGGCTCCTGCAACGCTTCTCGCTCTCCAGCTGCGTCAATATCCAGACGCGGCAGCAGATCCTGAGCGATGCCATGAGCCCGCTGCTGCAATCCGGAATAGCTGGTGACACGCCAGTCATCGCTGATGCGCCGCGTGATTTCACGCACGCTCAGCGTCGGTGGTTCCGTTTGCGGTAGCTGCCAGCGCCCGGCGTCCGGCAGAGAAGGAATGCAAAGGGCAATATCGTCATTGCACAGTTGCTGCAAAACGTTACGCAACGCGGCGGCATCCAGCGCTTCGCCTTTCTGCAAAAGCCGCCCCAGCGCGCTCTGGTGAAAATCACTGGCTCCGGCTTTTTCGCCACGGCGACGAAACAGCGGGGCAATCCCCAGGCTGCAATGCCAGACAGAACGCGTCAACGCCACGTACAGCAAACGCAGGTCTTCGGCCAGACGCTCTGCTTCCGCCAGCGCGACACTCTCTTCGGCATGGCTGAGATCGAGCACGGCGGCAAAAGAGTCACGATCGTGGTAAAAGCCCTGATCCTGAATGCGGAAATTGGCGATAAACGGCAGCCAGACCAGCGGATACTCCAGCCCTTTCGATTTGTGGATGGTGACAATCTGCACGAGGTGTTTATCGCTCTCCAGCCGCAATTGCTCGCTTGATGCATTAGCGTTCGGCTCGGCAATACGCTGCGCCAGCCAGCGGGTAAGTGCGTGTTCACTTTCCAGTTGCGTCCCCGCCTCCTGTAACAACTCGCTGATGTGCAGGATATCCGTCAGCCGTCGTTCACCGCCGGGGGTCGCCAGCAAGTTTTCCGCCACATGTCGCGCACTCATCAGCCTGCGCAACATCGCCATCACACCGCGTTTTTGCCACAGCTCGCGATAGCCAGAAAACTCTTCAACAATCTCATCCCACGCCAGCTCATTCTGGTTGAGCGCATCAATATCCAGCGCAGTAAGCCCCAGCAAGGAGGTCGCCAGCGCACTGCGCAGCGTACTTTCGCGCTCCGGCGCCAGCACCGCCTGCAATAGCCACAGCAACTCCTGCGCTTCCGGTGTTTCAAAAACGCTGTCGCGGTTGGAAAGATACACAGACGGAATATTCAGTAACGTCAGCGCATCGCGAATAAGTGAGGCTTCATGGCGGCTGCGCACCAGCACGGTAATATCCGAGGCTTTTACCGGCCGCGCATTTTCCCCTTCATACAGCAGCGCTTCGCCCCGCAGCCCGGCGCTCAGCCAGTCGCGGATTTGCGCTGCGCATAACTGCGCCATAAATCCCTGATAATCCCCGACGCTTACGCCGTCGCCCTCCATCAGCCACAGCTTCATCGCTGGCTGTGTTTCCCCCTGATACGCAAAACGTAAACCTGCGTTTTTGGCGGCGGGTTTTACCGGCTGGAACGGGATCTGACGGAACATGAAAGCGTCGTCCATCCGGCTGAAGAGCTGGTTGACGCTGGCAATCATGCCAGGCGACGAGCGCCAGTTGGTATCCAGCGTATAGCGGGCACTCACTTCATCGCGCGCTTTCATATACGTGAAAATATCCGCGCCGCGAAATGCGTAAATGGCCTGCTTTGGATCGCCAATCAGCAATAAACCGCAATCCGGCTGTTTCAACCAGATGCGGCTAAAAATACGGTACTGCTGCGGGTCGGTATCCTGAAACTCATCGATCATCGCAACCGGGAAACGGGTGCGGATTGCCGCGGCCAACGCTTCGCCGCTCGGGCTTCGCAGGGCATCATCAAGGCGGCTGAGCATGTCATCAAAGCCCAGTTCGCCGCGCCGACGTTTCTCTTTTGCCACCGTTTCACGAATCTCACGCATCGCGCTGGTCAGCACCAGATCGTTAAGCGTCAATGACTGCGCCAGCAAGTTTTCAATGGCGACGAAAAGCGGGTGTTCTGGTACAACGCCGTCAGGTTTTGTGCGTTCAGTAAGAAAGGACTGAGTGAATTTTTCCAGCGCGTCCGGCAACAGGTAACTACGGGTCTCTTCCTGCGCCCAGGTGGAGATTTTCTCGATCCATTTCGCCTGGTTGCCACGGTTAAATTTACGTCGGTCAATACCGGAGTTTTCGAGCAGTGGCTCGATTTCATTGACGCAAGCGCTCCACTGACGCTTCACCTCACCAATCTGCGCAATAATTTGCTGATGGCGCGAGGCCAGCGTTTCGTCTGCTGCGGGCGGCGTTTTAATTTGCGGCGCTTCCCCTTGCAGATAACGATCGATCGCTTTCAGCAGATCCTGCGGTCCTTTCCACGAAGCATGGATAACTTCAGCAATTTCACGCGCTAGCGGGTAGCAGTGACGACGCCAGAAATCCGCACAGGCCTGGTAACGCAGCAGCGACTCATCTTCCAGCAGTTGCAGTTCAAACAGCATGCCGGATTCGAAGGCATTGAGGCTCAGCATGCGCTGGCAAAAACCGTGGATCGTAAAGATTGCCGCTTCGTCCATTTGCCGCTCTGCCAGCAGCAGCCACTGCGCCGCCTGTTGCTTATCGGCAATCTCGTCCAGCAGGCGTGCGTATAGCGGGTTATCGCTCGTTTCGCGCAGACAAGCAATGCGCAACTCATGGATGTTACTGCGAATGCGGCCGCGCAGCTCTTCTGTCGCAGCCTCGGTGAAAGTCACCACCAGCAGTTCTTCAACGCTGAGTGGGCGCGGGTAGGCGGCGCTGCCGCCTAACCCTAATAGCAGCCGCAAATAGAGCGCGGCAATGGTAAAGGTTTTACCGGTACCCGCCGAGGCTTCAATCAGGCGCTCGCCGGTGAGCGGCAAGCGCAGGGGATCAAGGGTCTCAGCGGTCGTTTCTCTCATCTTTCTCGGTCATCTTCGGTAAGGTTTGCTGCAACGCGCTGGTGCTATCCCAGACCTTCCAGCCTTGCGGGCGGGCATAATCTGCTTTACCGCTCTGGCTACCGGAGATCTGCGACAGGATCGCCATACCTTGCGGCTCTACCACCGCCTGATGGAAGAAATCGGCAAGTTTTTGCGGCGTCAGCAGTTTTATCTGAGCAACTACTTTATCACGCGAATCGAAGCGCATATTGCCACGATCAAAATCTTTGCTGAGTTTGGAAGCTTCTTCACCTAACGTTTGCGGCGCTTGCGTAAGTTGCGCGATGACGCCCTGCTGAAGCTGCGCAAACTCTTCCGGCTTCATTGCCCGTAATTTCGCTTCTGCGGTGGGGAAGAAAGCCTTGTAGCGCTCCCAGAGATAGGCTGGCTGCTTATCATTGCTTTGCAACAAGAACCCCATGCCCCACTGGCGACCTACGCTCATAGGAAAGGCGAACACGGCATAACCCAGTTGTTCTTCTGTACGCAGTTGGTTATAGAACCACGGCTGCACGATTTGCCCTAACATCGCGCTGTATGCCGAACTGCTGAACTCATCAAAACCGGTAGGTACGAACACCGCCGCGAGTGCGGAGTCTGTACTGTTGCCCGCTTTTTCAAAGCTCACATTCTGCTGCTTGTCCACCACGACGTTCTGGTTTCGGCACCACACCGTACCGTTAGCGCCAAGCTGTTTTTGCACGTCATGAGCGAGGTCTTTCGTCTGCTGTTCGCTCAGGTTACCCACCACCAGGAATTCCGGACGCGCATTATCTTTCAGCGCATCGCGGTAGTGCAAAATATCCTGCAAGGTAATAGATGGCAGCAGTGCGCGACGCTCTTCACGCTGGAAATAAGGCACCTGTGACAACATCTGGATCGGCATGATTGCCTGATCGAACGCTTTGCCTTTTTCGGCAGAATCCATCATCTGCGCATACCAGGATTTGGCCTGGGCAAGCTGTTCTTCTGTCGGCGTATAGCTGAAATAACCCGCCAGCAGTGCCTGGAAAAGCTGCGGCAAACGCTGGGTATAACCGTTGGCGTTGAGCATCAACCCGTTATTGGCGTTGGTGGAAAAACTGATGCCACCGACCGCCGCCTGATTGCTGAGCTGATCGAGTGCCAGCCCCGCCAGATAATCATTCAGGGCAAATATCACCTGGTTTTTTGCGCTATCCATCGCCTGCGGGTTACGCAGCACCACGCTGACATCCGCTTTGGGCTCATTGGCGAAATACTGGCTTGGCATATACACCACGCGCAGCGTCGGCTCATCGACAATCAATTCAGGGTGTTCGTACTGCTTCGCCGGTTTTATCAGCGAGAAGTCATCGGGAATATAGGGATTTAACTCCGGGAATTTCAGCGCAATACGGCTCTGGCGCGTCTGCCAGTCGGCATAGGTTTCCGGCGTGATTTTATTCACCTGGTAAGGCGCTTCAACAAAATAGGCCGTTTTATTGTGCGGTTCATCCGGGCTGATGTACCAGATACGCGCATTTTGCGGCGTCATCTCATCAAGACGCGCCTGTACCGCTTTGGCATCGAACCGATCGGCAATGTTCACCGAATCCAGCGTATGGGCGACAGGTACGCGGATCATGGTATCCGCCAGCCACTCGACGTAATCCATATCGCGGGTAATAGAGGGATAGCGGAAATCGAGATCGAGAATATGTGCCAGCTCGTCGAAATAGCGTTTATCAACGCCTTTTTCGCGCAGCAGTTGCAGATAGCTGAAAATAGCAGCCACGACTTCATCACGATTGGCCTGGCCTTTATCGGTCAACGTTGCAGAGATGGCGAGCACGCCACTGTTGCCGTTCACTACCGGATCGGAATCACCGCGAATACCTTCTACCAACCCCTGACTTTGCAGCCAGTCCGAGAGCGTGCCCGGGCTGCGGTTACCAATTAAGTAGGTTATAAGCTCGTCCGTTTTACTGCGAAAAGCGGCGGTATTGTTATCGATACGAAATTCCACACGCAGCACTTTACGCGGCACCGCCGGGATATAATGGATAATGATGCCTTTCTGCGCATCGGTCACCACGGGAACCGTGATGTCCGGCTTGTCGATATTCTTATTCGGCACACGGCCATACGTTTCGACAGCAATTTTCGCCAGATCCGCTAATGGGCGGTTACTGTAGATCACCGCTTTCATCAGGTTGGCCGAATAGTATTTATCGCGAAATGCCAGCAGCGCGGCATGAACAGGGCTGCCCGGCTTATCGCTGAGGGTTTCGAGATTACCGCCGGAGAAGCGCGCGCCAGGGTGCGCCGGGTTGATGGTTTCCGCGCTGACCTGCGCCATACGCATACCGTCACGCGTGCGGGCCATTGTCAGCTCGGCGTTGACCGCGTTGCGCTCACGTTCACCATATTTTTTATCCAGCATGGGGGCGGCGATGGCATCGGCTAAGCGATCAACAGCCCCTTCCAGCGCATTGTTCTCCACTTCCAGATAATAAGCGGTGCGATAAGGCGCGGTGCTGGCATTGTGGCTGCCGCCATGCAGTTTCAGGAATTCGGCCAGGCTATCGGGCTGAGGGTATTTTTTGGAACCCATCAGTGTCATGTGCTCAAGATAGTGAGCAAGGCCGGGATGCGCATCCGGATCTTCAAGCGAGCCGACCGGCACCACCAGCGCGGAGAGCGATTTTACCGCCTGCGCGTCGGACACCAGCAATACAACCATGCCGTTATCAAGGCGTATCGCCTGATATTGCCGGGTATCTTTGTCGCTCTTACGGATAGTTTCCTGAACAGGTTGCCAACCGTTGTCTGCCTGACTGAATGAAGCCCAGAGGGCAAAAAACAGGACGAAAGCTTTGAACCAGGTGCTGCGGGGCATTCACGAACCTCATCATTAACTTTTCCGGCTCGCCCAGGGAGAATGGAGAAAGCCGGGTAAACCTGTGCTGGCTGAGCCAGCACTCTTGTTATATCAGTCCGTGACCGTCGCGCATGATAATGGATGCAACCATTTCGCGCAATTTTTATACAATCAATCGGACTGGTTGTGTCGATAAAGCGGTAACAGAAAACGCTGCGCTTGTTTGGTAATTTCAGCGTAGTACTCAGGTTCAAGGGTTCGCCACAGGCGCTGATACCAGACATCATCGCCTTCACCGCGCACCACCATGTTGCCTTCGTACGCCTGCAGGAATTTACTCTGCGCTTTTTGTAACGTCTCTTCGTCCTTTAACATGGCATCATTTGCCGCGTCATAACAGACTTTTATCCATGCGCCGCCGCTTTCCGGCAATAGCAGGAGCGGTTTAACCATGCCTTCCCGATAACCTTCAATCAGCGTTGCCAGATATTCCCGCGCCTTATCAGCGGGTAGCGGGGGAAAACACCATTTACCCTCTTTGCGCACGAACAAGCGGCTGGTGCCGGTGCCACCGCTGGCACAATAGACAAGATGTTCCAGCCAAAGTTGCAGGCCTTGCGAAACGTTCAACAAGGCCGGACGCCAGCGCAATAGCCCGTCTGGCTGCACACGCGGCAGCCATCCGGTGAGATGAACGCCTGCACAATGTAAGTCAATTTCAAGGCTGTCAGAAGGCTGGCGATATTCAATAACGCGGTCAGCCAGCTCCTGCATCTCCTGACATTGGGTTTCCCAGATGATTTCGCCAAACGCCCCATAAGGCAGTACGCCAGCCGCGCGGTAGCGGCGAAACAGCTTCTCTGCGTCTTGCTCTTCAACCAGCGTATTTAATATCTCCTGATTGAGCTGGTAACGGCTCAGGCCATCAAGGATAAACGGCTCTGCATCCGGGATTTCACTCTCTTCCGGGCGGAAATTAACGCGCAGGCGCATCTGGAAAAAAGCGCGCACCGGATGCGCCCAAAAACGCTGGAGCTGATCAAACGTGAGCGTTTCAAGCGGCACGTCATCCAGCGATTGAATAAACTCGGCATGCGCCTGCCCCTGCGAACTCGCGGCAGGTAGCCAGTCGCGGACATAACTTTGCCACTCATCAGCCGTATAGTTTGCCGGATCAAACGGCATACGCGTATGCAGATGCGTAATATGTGCCTTTACCCGCTGCTCGCTTTCATCGCAATTAAGCAAGGCATCGCCTGGCAAATAGTGGCTCTGCCCAATGTAATCCACCAGTTCCTGTACCAACACCGAGGGAAAACGCTCTTTGTTATCCTGGATAGACCGGCCGATATAGCTGATATAGAGCTGCTGTTGCGCTGAGTTAAGCGCTTCGAGGAACAAGTAGCGGTCATCATCCCGACGGCTGCGGTCGCCTCGCTGCGGTTTCTGGCTCATCAGGTCAAACCCCAGCGGAGGCAGTGCGCGCGGGTAGACACCATCGTTCATGCCCAGCAGGCAGACCACTTTAAACGGAATAGAGCGCATCGGCATCAGGGTGCAGATATTCACAGGCCCCGCGAGGAAACGCTGACTGATACGTTCCTGATCGAGGCGCTGAGCCAGCTCGTCACGCAGTAGCGAAAGCGGGATCGCGTCGTGGTAATTTGCACCAATTCCCTGCGCGATAATGTCCTGCCACTGCTGTTCAATCAGGGCCAGCGCGGCTTCTGTGTCCTGGTCTGGCAGGAAAAAGTCATTAAGCATGTCGCGGCAAACCGGGAGCCACTCTTCCAGCGGTCGCGCCTCAGACAAGCCGCGACGCCAGATATTAAGCTGCATCAACAGCTCCGCCAGGTGGCCAACTAACTCCGCGATAAGCCCGCTGGATTCGTCATACGGTAAAATCGACTGCCACTCACCCTGGCGGCTTTCCATCGCATAACCGAGCAGCATTCGCGTCAGGCCAAATTGCCAGGTGTGCTGCCCGGTCGCGGGTAATTCAAGCTCGCGAACGTTGTCGTCGTCCATTCCCCAGCGAATGCCGGACTCATTGACCCATAAACGCAGGTAACGCAGCCCCTCTTCATTGATGTTGAAACGCGCCGCCAGCACCGGAACATCCAGCAGCGCCAGCACATCTTCACTCACAAAGCGGCTGTCCGGCAGGGAGAGCAAACTGATAAAGGCCTGCAGCGCCGGATGAGCCTGCCGCGCGCGGCGGTCGGAAATAGCATAGGGAAGATAACGCTCACCAGTGGCGCTCCCGAAAACCGCCTGAATATACGGGCTGTAGCTGTCGATATCGGCGACCATGACCACGATATCGCGAGGCGTCAGTTCAGGATCCTCTTCCAGCATCGTAAGCAGCCGGTCATGCAGGATCTCTACTTCTCGCTGCGGGCTGTGGCAGATATGCACCGTTACGCTGCGATCGTTGGGATCAAGCAGACGTTTTTTATCACTGCGGGAAAACTCTTCTGCCGTTACGCCCGCCACCGCACCATTTTGCAGTTCCAGGATGTCGTACTTCAGATTTTGCAGCAGCGAGCCGGGCGTAATGTCGACGAAAGCATCCAGCTCTTCATAGCGCTCCATGCCCGCCAGCAGGAAAATGTTGTCCCGTCCCAGCTTGCCCCATGAAGCCAGCAAAGGGTTACCAACATCCTGCTCGCCATCGGCATTGAACAGACCTTCGGCATTTTGCGTATCACGGAACAGCGGAAACTGTCGGTTTTCCCGGTGATGCCGACGATTACGGGTGATCAGTTTCGCCAGAAACGCCGGATCTTTAATGTCGCCCCAGTAGTAACGGCAGGGATTCGTAAACAAAAGATGGACATCAATATGCTTACCCAGCGCCTGAAGCGCTTGCAAATAGATGGGCGGCAGCGCGGAAATCCCACAAATAAAGACGCGCGAAGGCAAACCGGCGGGCCGCTGCTCAGCCGATTCAAGCTTATCGATAAAACGCTGGTAGAGGTTGGCACGATGCCAGTGTGGCTGCCCCAGCGCCGCGGTATGTTCCACCAATGCACGCCATAGCGGTGCTTGCCAGCGCTGTGCTTCATCCAGCCCGTCGATCTGTTCACCCGCTTCCCATCGTGTTAGCCATTCCGGGCGGTAAACCAGATATTGATCGTAGAGATCCGCCACGCGTGAAGAGAGCTGGAAGAGTTTACGCTTGTCATCGTCGTCATTCAGATAATGGCGCAGCATGGTGAACGCATCTTGCTCCAGCATGTCGGGCAATAGCGACATCAGCTTCCAGCTCATACTCTGTTTGTTAAATGCGCTCTCTTTCGGAATGCCGTCCAGTACGGTGACGAACATTTCCCAGATAAAACTCGCAGGTAGCGGGAAGGTAATATTGGCGGCAATACTAAACTTCTGCGCGAGCGTCATTTGCAGCCATTGCGCCATGCCGGTGCTCTGCACCAGCACCACTTCTGGCTCAAAGGGATCGTCGAGCCTGTCATGCTCAACAATAAACTCCATCAATGCTTCCAGCACATCCAGACGATTGGAGTGGTAGACCCTTAACATAAGCGCTCCTGACTACTGACTGTTCGGGCAAAATAATCGCGTCATTTGCCCCTGCCTGCCCGCTGGCGAACTAACGGTAACGTTGATGCTGACACATCCCCCGGTGGTTGTCTGCCCCCACTGAACCTGCCAGCCTGGCGGTAACGATGATACTTCTGGTTGCGCTTGTTCCCAGGCGTAGCGCCATAGCTGTCGCCACTGGCTGGTGGATACAAACCCCGAGGCCAGCGCACGATGATAACCGCCAAGCGCGGTAACAACCATCACCATTAACACCATAGCCAGCAGAACTTCGGTAAGGCTAAAACCTCGTTGTTTGTTTACGGCGACCGGCATAGCGCTTCCTCTTTTAGTGGACAAAAATCACTCCAGCCATGGGGCAAAAAACGTACCTGCGCCCCCTCCACGCGCCCCAGATGCCACAGCGCTGCTTCAGCATTAGCGACAATCAGCAGCGCGGCCCCATCGGTGAAAATGCGTAAGCAGCTTCGAACATTTTGCCCGGCGCTTTGCTGGCACTGTAGCGCGGGCTGGGCAGGCCAGGTTTGATGACGCGCCCACTCCATGGCTGAAGCAATTTCCGCAGCATTACGTATCCCCTGATTTTCATTGTTCACGCGCCAGATATGGCTGCTCAATTGCAGGTTTAAGCCGTGCAACATCAGGCTCCCCAACAGCAATAACAGCAAAACCAGCGCCAGTGACGACATCCCTCGTTGCCGGTTCATAAGTTGTACCCGATCACGCTTAAATCAGCGGTAAAGGGTTGCCCGGCATTACCCGGAACACGAGCCGAGAGCGTGATCGCAAGCTGTGGTGCAAACCCCGGTCTTTGATGCTGAGCGACATGAAAACGCTCAATACTCATTTGGGCAGGATCGGTGATTTTTTCCCAGCCCCGGCCACTGCAGGATGTGGCTCCACGCATGATTTCCAGCGCACCACTTTGCAGCCGAAAGCCGGTTTGTTCCGGTTCGCTGCTTCCCGATGACTCCCAGCGTCCATTGCTGTTGGCGTCCCACTGAGCAATAACACAGTCGCCAGTGCTATTGATAACCAACGGCTGGCCGCTACAGCTGCCATTGCAATATCCCGCTCGCTGGAGATGTTTTGCGATGCCGCGCAGTTGCAGCCAGAGATCGTCTTCCACCGTCTGGATACGGGTGTGCTGCGTTACCGCCAGCTGTAGCGCCGGTAAAAAACGGGCAGACGCCAGTAACAGCACGCTGCCAATTGCCATCGCCAGCACGGTTTCCAACAGTGAAAATCCTTTTTGCCTGTCTAACATAGATTCTCCGCTGATGGCTGACACATTCTGATCCGCCCCCATGCTGAAACCACTACCCGCCACTCCCCTGCACTACTACGTAGCCGAATACTGCCGGGCCAGGCAGTGTTGCGCAGCCCAAAGAACCCCAGCGAAGGTGTCACATCAACCAGCGTGACGTCCGGCCAGCGAGGCTGCAGTGAGAAAGCATTCTGTGCAGCGCAGTTTTGCGACGGCGAATTCACCAGGCACCAGTGTTCGCCATCCCGAATGCCATATACCAGCTGTGAACGGTTGTGCCAGTTGGCATCATCACGCAGACGCTCAAGCAAATGCCGCACCTGCAACGCGGTTTGCCACAGCCGCTGCTGCGCCTGCCAACTCTGCCAGCCAGAGATTCCCGCTCCGCTCAGGATAACTATCAGCACCATTGCGACGAGGGTTTCAATCAGGGTGAAGCCATCTTCTTTTTTCATGGCGGCAGTGTGTCGTCACTACGCATTCAGGTCGAGGTGCAAACAGAGAGGTTACGAGGCAGCACGAAAGAAATGCAGTATGTTGCAGTGAGTTGCAGGCGGGGTGGAAACAGAGCCGAAGAAACGATTATCGGGTAAAAAAAACCGGTACGATGCCGCACCGGTTATGACATGTTGGTAGAAGTCAGATAGCGACAGGCGCTTTGATGGCCGGATGCGGATCGTAGCCTTCGATTTCGAAGTCTTCGAAACGGTAGTCAAAAAGCGACTCAGGCTTACGTTTGATAACCAGTTTCGGCAGCGCGCGCGGTTCACGGCTTAATTGCAGACGCGTTTGTTCCAGGTGATTGCTGTAAAGGTGGGTGTCGCCACCGGTCCAGACAAAATCGCCCGGTTGCAGATCGCACTGCTGAGCCATCATATGCACCAGCAACGCATAGCTGGCGATGTTGAACGGCAGACCAAGGAACACGTCGCAGGAGCGTTGGTAGAGCTGGCAGGAGAGCTTGCCGTCCGCCACGTAGAACTGGAAGAACGCGTGGCAAGGGGCCAGCGCCATTTTGTCCAGCTCACCTACGTTCCATGCGGAGACAATAATGCGGCGTGAATCCGGGTCGTTTTTCAGCTGGTTAATCACTGTTGTGATCTGGTCGATATGGCGGCCGTCAGGCGTAGGCCACGCGCGCCACTGTTTGCCGTAAACCGGGCCAAGATTGCCCTCTTCGTCGGCCCATTCGTCCCAGATGGTGACTTTGTTTTCGCGCAGATAGGCAATATTGGTGTCGCCCTGCAGGAACCACAGCAGCTCATGAATAATTGAACGCAAATGGCAGCGCTTGGTGGTCACCAGCGGAAAGCCGTCCTGCAGATTAAAACGCATCTGATGGCCAAAAATAGACAGCGTGCCTGTCCCGGTGCGGTCGTTTTTCGGGGTGCCTTCATTCAGCACCTTTTGCATCAATTCTAAATACTGTTTCATGGTTCCTCAGGAAACGTGTTGCGGCGAACGATGGCGGTACGCCCAAATCATCATGATTGCGCCTGCAACGATC
Organism: Kosakonia sp.; assembly: GCF_032104925.1. Lineage (NCBI taxonomy): Bacteria > Pseudomonadati > Pseudomonadota > Gammaproteobacteria > Enterobacterales > Enterobacteriaceae > Kosakonia > Kosakonia sp. Next base: position 495,942 of record NZ_DAMCGF010000002.1, on the reverse strand, counting down.
ATCGGAATGGAGAGGATCTGCCCCATGCTGATGTATTGCACCCACTCGCCGGTAAACTGCGCGTCGGGCTGGCGGAAGAACTCAACGATGATACGGAACGCGCCGTAGCCAATCAGGAACAAGCCGGAGACCGCGCCCGTCGGGCGAGGTTTGCGAATAAACAAGTTAAGGATGATAAACAGCACAATGCCTTCCAGCGCCAGCTCGTAAAGCTGAGACATATGGCGCGGCAACATGCCGTAAGTATCAAAAAGCGATTGCCACTCCGGATGTGAAGGCAGCAGCGCCATATCTTCCGCGCGTGAGCCAGGGAACAGCATGGTATAGGGGAATGACGGATCAACACGTCCCCACAGCTCACCGTTGATAAAGTTACCCAGGCGCCCTGCGCCAAGGCCAAACGGGATCAGCGGCGCAATAAAATCAGAAACCTGGAAGAAGCTGCGTTTGGTGCGTCTGGCGAAGATAATCATCACCACAATCACGCCAATCAAACCGCCGTGGAAAGACATGCCCCCGTCCCATACGCGGAACAGATAAAGCGGATCGTCCAGGAAAACCGGGAAGTTGTAGAACAGCACATAGCCGAGACGGCCGCCGAGGAAAACACCGAGAAAGCCCGCATAAAGCAGGTTTTCAACTTCGTTTTTTGTCCAGCCACTGCCCGGACGATTCGCCCGGCGCGTTGCCAGCCACATCGCAAAAACGAAGCCTACCAGGTACATTAATCCGTACCAGTGGAGAGAAACCGGTCCAATGGAGAAAATCACCGGATCAAAGTCCGGAAAATGCAGATAGCCACTGTTCATCTGTCACCACAACTTGTTGTTATTCCGCCGAAAGTGGACAGCGGTTCACCTACGCGACCGCAATTGCTGGCCGCTCCAAAGCTGCGAATCATAGCATAAGGCACCGCGAGCGGGTGGCGGCGAAGTTGTAAAAGTTATGTATATCCCTGAGCCAGCTAAATTCCGCCGCGAATCAGACCGCCCAGCCCACGCCGTTCCATAAATGCGGCAATTTGATGACGCACTTCTGTCGCCAGTTGCGCATCCAGCGTACGTCTCGCCAGCGTTTGCGCCTCTTCACAGTCAATGCGCCGCAGCAAATATTTAATGCGCGCCACTGAGCGTCCGTTCATGGAAAGATGGCGGTATCCCAGACCAATAAGCACGGCGACGCACATCGGATCACCGGCCATTTCGCCGCACAAACGGATATCAATGCCTAAGCGTTCTGCTTCACTGGCAATCATCGCCAGCGCCCGCAGCACCGCCGGGTGCAAGCTGTCGTACATATTTGCTACACGGGTATTGTTACGATCGACGGCCAGGATGTATTGCGTCAGGTCGTTGGTGCCAACCGAGATAAAATCGACGCGGTTCGCCAGGTGCGACAACATAAACACCATTGACGGCACTTCCAGCATCACCCCGATACGCGGTTTAGGAATGGCGTAACCAATCATCTCTTCGACTTCACGACCGGCGCGTTCAATCAGTCTGCGCGCTTCATCGATTTCGTCGATGCTGGTGATCATCGGCAACAGAATGCTGAGATTCCCGGTAGCCGCATTGGCACGCAGCATGGCGCGCACCTGCACCAGGAAGATTTCCGGCTGGTCGAGGGTAATCCGAATACCGCGCCAGCCAAGGCAGGGGTTCTCTTCGCTGATGGGCATATAGGGCAGTTGCTTATCCGCGCCGACATCCAGCGTACGCAGCGTCACGGGCTTGTCGTTAAACATCTGCAACATGCCCTGGTATTGCGCCACCTGTTCCTCTTCGGACGGGAAACCACTTTGCAACATAAACGGGATTTCGGTGCGATAAAGCCCAATACCGTCAATGCGGCTACCCAGTTTCTCTTCATGTTCCGGGCTTAAACCCGCGTTCAGCATCACCTTCACCCGCTCGCCGCTTTTAAGCTGCGCGGCCAGGTTCACATCATCTTCGGCAAGGCGGCTGAGTTCATTCTCTTCACTGATAAGGCGCTGGTATTCCTGCAACAGCACCGGTTCAGGATCCACCAACAACTCGCCGCGATAACCGTCCACCACCAACATGCGACGTTGCAGCACGGCGGGCTGGATATCTGCCCCCATTACCGTCGGGATGCCAAGCGCACGCACCATAATTGCCGCATGCGAGTTTGACGCGCCATCGCGCACCACCACGCCCGCCAGCCTGTCGTGCGGCAGCTCTGCAAGTGTGGTGGCGGAGAGTTCCTCGGCAACCAGGATAAAGCGCTCCGGCCAGCTGTTTGGCCCCGAAATAGAGTCATCGAGGTGGAATAACAAACGCTGGCCCAGCGTGCGCAAATCCCCTGAACGCTCTTTCAGGTAGCCATCGCTGAGCGCAGCGAACTGTTCGGCAAAACGTTCAATAACCGTTTTGACCGCCCATTCCGCCACCACGCCTCTATCGACTTCCTCAAACAGATCACGGCGCAGGCGCGCGTCGGAAAGCAGGTGCGAATAGAGGTCGAAAATTGCTGCCGTCTCTTTTTGCGCCCCGGCGGCGAAACGTTTGCTGTAACGGCGAAATTCGTTGGCGGCCTCTTCCAGAGCCGCCGTGAGCCTTTCGCGCTCAAGCGAGGTATCAAGCGTCGAAGCCGGATAAACCTGCTCCATTAACGGCAGCGTTTCGTCAACCCAACCTTCAGCGATAGCAACACCAGGTGCTGCCGGTAAGGCGCGAATTCGCGTCTGCCGATACTGACCAAACAGCGCGTTTAATTGTGACTGGGAGAGAATGGCCGCCATCTGGGTGGCGAGCGTAACCAGAAAGGACTCTTCGCTTTCATCGTACTGGCGTAGCTCACGCTGTTGTACCACCAGCACGCCAAGCAACTGACGGCGCTGAATAATAGGTACGCCAAGAAAAGCGCGAAAGCGCTCTTCTTTTACAGCGGGAATATATTTAAAACTGGGGTGTTTTTGTGCATCCGCCAGGTTGATGGGTTCCGCCAGCCTGCCTACCAGACCGACAATCCCCTGATCGAATGCGAGCGTGACAGTGCGACCACGCGGCTTTTTTAAACCGCGCGTCGCCATCAGGTAATAACAACGCCGGTCGTGATCTGCGAGATAGACCGAGCACACTTCGGTTTCCATCGCCAGACAAACGTCGGTAACCAATATTTCCAGCGCTTCATTAAGGCGTGGCGCGCTGGCGACTTTCTCAACTATTTCTCGCAGTCGGGTGAGCATAATATGGGTGGCTTAACCTCGTTTACGTCGCCAGGCAGGCGCGCTTTGCGGCTTCGGAGGCGTTTCCTGAAGCGACATCACCGCGCTTGCAAACTCTTTCATCACCCGCCGGTAGACATCGCGTTTAAACGACACTACCTGGCGAACAGGATACCAGTAGCTCACCCAACGCCAGCCATCAAATTCGGGCGTACTACTGGTCTGCATGTTGATCTCACTATCGTTACCTATCAACTGCAAAAGAAACCATTTTTGTTTCTGGCCGATACAAACCGGCTTTGTGTCCCAACGCACCAAACGTTTCGGTAACTTGTAACGCAACCAGTTACGCGTAGAAGCAAGGATACGAACATCTTTACGACTTAAGCCCACTTCCTCGAACAGTTCCCGGTACATTGCTTGTTCCGGGGACTCGCCAGGGTTAATCCCCCCCTGGGGGAACTGCCATGAGTGCTGTCCAAAGCGTCTGGCCCACATGACCTGACCTTGTCGATTACAGATTACGATTCCCACATTTGGGCGGTAGCCATCGTCATCAATCACCGGACTACCTCAAAAAAAGTCTGAATAAAGCGATTGTTTCACACTCCCGGAAAACGGTAAACCACTCTATGACAGGGATACGAACGAATAACATTTGAATAACTCACAGTAATCATCAAAGTTATAAACAGAAAGCGATGCTGACGACGGTTTTTATTCACCTTTTCTGTGGATAGAGTTGTGAAAAAGTATGGAATTACCCAGGGAAAACCCGGAACAGTCTGAATAGCCCCGATTTACATCAAAGAAATAACATACAGCAATTCATGCAGTTAAATAGCTTTTCAACCGATAACAGCCCCATAATGTGACGATCATCACCTTAAGGATCCTGGCGCTGATGAAAGATCGAACAGAGCCGAATTTATCCACAGATTATGCCAATAAGTTAGGCACATTTTGTGCAGAATTTCGATTTTCATCGCACGTCAAGGCTGTAAATCGAAACAGTAGTGGCACTTTTCCCCAGTTATCCCACTTTTCTGTGGATAACATGGTGTAAGATCCTGTTTATTGTCAGTGACCAGATTTGGAAAACCCGGCGCACAGTTGCGCAACTCATCAAAACCCTCGTTAAATTCCTTTATAAATCATCTGCTTGCTCACACAGGACAGAAAAAGGTACACTGCCTGGCTACGGTGCAAAACTAGCGGTTATTTTTTAGACAAAAGGTTTTTAACATGTTCGCGTTGGCTCCTTTCACTTCACCGCCTGAATCAGAAGCGCAATTACTGGCCCAGGCGCAGCGCCTGGCGGGCTACACGCTCGGCGAACTGGCCACGCTGGCAGGCTTGCCCGTTCCGCGCGATTTAAAGCGTGATAAAGGCTGGACGGGTGTTCTGCTGGAGCTGTGGCTCGGCGCCAGCGCAGGCAGTAAACCCGAGCAGGATTTTGCCGCGCTGGGCGTTGAGCTAAAAACCATACCGGTGGATAACCAGGGACGCCCGCTGGAGACCACGTTTGTTTGCGTGGCCCCTCTTACCGGCAACAGCGGTGTCGTGTGGGAAACCAGCCATGTGCGGCATAAGCTCAAGCGCGTCTTATGGATTCCGATTGAAGGTTCACGCGAGATCCCGGTCGCGGATCGCCGCGTCGGTTCGCCGTTGCTCTGGAGTCCCAATGCAGAAGAAGAACAGCAGTTACGGCTCGACTGGGAAGAGTTGATGGACTTGATTGTGTTAGGCCAGGTCACCCGCATTACCGCCCGTCACGGCGAAGTGCTGCAACTGCGCCCGAAGGCGGCCAACAGTAAAGCGCTAACCGAAGCCATTGGCGAACATGGCGAAACCATTCTCACGCTGCCGCGCGGTTTTTACCTGAAAAAGAACTTCACCGGCGCACTGCTGGCGCGCCATTTTTTGCTCTCACCCTATTAATTTTTTGCCTACTCCACAGCGACGCTTATAATTAGCGCTTCTTTTTTTGGCAGGACTTTATAGAGATGTTATTTGCATGGATAACCGATCCCAACGCCTGGCTCGCGCTCGGTACGCTGACGCTGCTGGAGATCGTTTTAGGGATCGACAATATTATTTTCCTCTCTCTGGTGGTCGCGAAACTGCCTACCGCGCAGCGTAATCACGCTCGTCGGCTAGGTCTGGCTGCGGCGATGATCATGCGACTGTTGCTGCTGGCGTCTATCGCCTGGGTGACAAGACTGACACACCCGCTGTTCAGCGTGTTTGATCACAGCGTTTCGGCCCGCGATTTGATCTTGTTCCTCGGCGGTCTGTTCCTTATCTGGAAAGCGAGTAAAGAGATCCACGAATCGATCGAAGGCGAAGAGGAAGGATTGAAGACCAATGTGCATTCGTTCTTTGGCGCGATTGTGCAGATTATGCTGCTGGATATTATCTTCAGTCTCGACTCGGTGATCACCGCGGTGGGGCTGTCCGATCATCTGTTTATTATGATGGCGGCAGTGGTTATCGCCGTTGGCGTGATGATGTTTGCCGCGCGTCCGATTGGCGAGTTTGTTGACCGCCACCCGTCGGTCAAAATGCTGGCGCTGTCGTTTTTGATCCTCGTTGGCTTTACGCTGATTCTGGAAAGCGTCTCCATTCATGTGCCGAAAGGTTACATCTACTTCGCCATGTTCTTCTCCATCGCGGTTGAAACGCTCAACCTGATGCGAAATAAGAAGAATCCGCTGTAAACAAAACGCTTCCTCAACCGGGGAAGCGTTTTTTATCTTTGATCTGCCTTTAACAACTTTTTTCAGATTATCCTGCTTTTTCGTCTCCAGACAGCAAGTTATTACTAAACTTGTTGTCAGACGCATGCCACCAGAGGATCAGAATGATGAAGAAATGGGCAGTGATTATTTCCGCAGTGGGGTTGGCTTTCGCCGTTTCCGGATGCAGCAGTGATTACGTGATGGCGACAAAAGACGGCAGGATGATCCTGACCGACGGTAAACCGGAAATTGACGATGATACCGGGCTGGTCAGCTACCGCGATCAGCAGGGCAATAAGATGCAGATTAACCGCGATGATGTATCCCAGATTATTGAACGCTAAGAAATTGCTATAAAGGTCAGTTACCTGCTGGCCTTTATTTGATTTTTCTCTTTCCCTTTTTCCTCCCCTCTGCCATGTTTATATTCCTTTGTCAGGTCAACTGACGTTGTACTTTTAAGGAAGCCGGCTATGCAGTATCACCGTATCCCCCACAGTTCGCTTGAAATAAGCACCCTGGGGCTGGGCACTATGACGTTTGGTGAACAAAACAGCGAAGCCGACGCCCATGCACAGCTCGATTACGCCGTCAGCCAGGGCATCAACCTGATTGACGTTGCAGAGATGTACCCTGTTCCGCCACGTCCGGAAACGCAGGGTTTGACGGAAACCTATGTCGGCAACTGGCTGGCGAAACGCGGTAACCGTGAAAAACTGGTTATCGCCTCCAAAGTCAGCGGCCCAAGCCGCAACAATGACAGCGGTATTCGCCCGAACCAGGCACTGGATCGCAAAAACATCCGCGTGGCACTGGACGATAGCTTAAAGCGCCTGCAAACCGATTATCTCGATCTTTACCAGGTACACTGGCCCCAGCGCCCGACCAACTGCTTTGGCAAGCTGGGTTACAGTTGGGTTGATAGCGCGCCGGTCGTGACGCTACTGGAAACACTGGAGGCGCTGACCGAGTGCCAGCGCGCCGGGAAAATCCGCTATATCGGCGTTTCCAACGAAACGGCGTTTGGCGTGATGCGTTATCTGCAACTGGCCGAGAAGCATGAACTGCCACGCATCGTGACAATTCAGAACCCGTACAGCCTGTTAAACCGCAGCTTTGAAGTGGGTCTGGCGGAAGTGAGCCAGTATGAAGGCGTCGAGCTGCTCGCATACTCTTGCCTGGCGTTTGGGACGCTAACCGGCAAATATCTCAACGGAGCGAAACCCGCTGGCGCGCGCAACACGCTGTTTAGCCGCTTTACGCGTTACAGCGGTGAGCAGGCGCAAAAAGCGGTCGCGGCGTATGTGGATATTGCGAAGCGCCACAATCTCGATCCGGCGCAAATGGCGCTGGCTTTCGTGCGGCGTCAGCCCTTCGTCGCCAGCACCCTGCTGGGCGCGACGACGATGGAGCAACTGAAAACCAACGTGGAAAGTTTGCATCTCGATCTCAGCGCAGAGGTGCTGGCTGAGATCGAAGCGGTGCATCAGGTTTACACCTACCCCGCACCGTAACGGTTAACGGCGGCGCTGCCAGATCCACAGCGCCGCAATCGCCAGCGCAAAAATCACGCCAAAGCCAACGCCGGTGCCAATTACCGGCACACCCGCTTTCACCGTCAGCGAATACAGACCGAGCATCAGCAGCATGGCCATGTTTTCGCCGAGGTTCTGCACCGCAATCGCATTACCCGCGCCAACGGATTCTTTGCCAATCGCTTGCAACAGCGCATTCAGCGGCACCACAAAGAAACCGCCCAACATGCCGATCAACATCAGTACGCCGTAGGCTGGCAGTAACGCGTGTTGCAAGGAAAACAGCACCACCGCCACGCCAATGAGAATGCCGGCAGGCATACATCGCGCCACGGTTTCCAGCGTCACCAGCTTCGCCGCCAGCCCGGCACCGGCAACAATCCCCACGGCGACCATCGCGTTAAGATACGTTGGTGTCGCGTTATCGGTGATCCCGAGCGCCACCGGCACCCACAGCACCAACAGGAAACGCAGCGTCACGCCCGCGCCCCAGAACAGGCTGGTGCCGACCAGTGAGAAGCGCGTTTCACCGTTGCGCCACAGGCTTTTACAAGCGTTGAAGAAGCTGGATGTCATCGGTGTAAAGCGCCAGGATTGCCCCGGACGCGCAGCAGGCAACTTCGGGATCAGCAGATTGGCGATCACCGCTCCGGCATACACCAGCGCACAAACAGCAAGCGCCGCCAGCACATGCCAATCGGCCAGCACACCGCCAGCCATCGAGCCGAGTAAAATGGCGGCAATGGTCGACGACTCCATCAGACCGTTCGCTTTCACCAGCTTATCGCCGGTCGTGATTTCGCCAAGGATGCCGTACTTCGCCGGGGAATAGGCTGCCGCGCCCACACCTACCAGCAAATAGCCAATAAAAGGATTGATGCCGACGCAAATACTCGCCGCGCCAATCAGTTTCAGGCCGTTGGCAAACATCATCACCCGCCCCTTGGCGAAGCTGTCGGCGACCTGCCCGACAAAGGGCGCGAAAAGAATGTAAGCGCCCACAAACACCATCTGCAAAATCGGCTGGCTCCAGTCGGGATAAAACTCCGCTTTCAGCAGCGCCAGCGTGGCGAACAGCAGCGCGTTGTCGCCAAACGCCGAGAGAAATTGCGCGGCAATCACCGCCATCATCCCGCGCGACCACAGCGAGGAGTTAGTGCTTACTGACTCATGCATGTGTCGATTCCGCCTCTTCAATCATGCTTTTCAGGGTCACAAAATCAGGTTTGCCGCTGCCCAGCACCGGCAGTTGTTTCAGGAAGCGAATATCGCGCGGCACGGCAAGCTCCGGCACGCCCTGCGCCCGCGCCTGCTGTTGCAGCTTATCGCGCGTCAGTTCGCTGTCGGTAGTGAACATCACCAGCGCCTCGCCTTTGCTGACATCGCTCTTAACCACCGTGGCGTGCAGTTTCTCCGGCGACACCGCCAGCGCCAGTTGTTCGACAATCTCCAGCGAGATCATCTCCCCGGCGATTTTGGCAAAACGCTTCGCCCGTCCCTGAATCTGCACAAAGCCCTGCTCATCAAAACGCACGATATCGCCGGTGTCATACCAGCCCGCTTCCATGTCGCCATTGATATTTTCCGCGGCTGGCGCTTCCAGCACGCCAGGGTTTTCCACCCGCAGATAGCCGGTCATCACGTTGGGTCCTTTTAATTGCAGGCGGCCGCCGTCTTCAATGCCCGGTACCGCCATTAAACGCGCATCCATCCCCGGTAAGATCCGCCCGACAGTGCCGGGTTTTGCCGCCATCGGCACGTTAATGGAAACCACTGGCGCGCACTCGGTCACGCCGTAACCTTCGAGAATGCGCAGGCCGAATTTGTCCTGCCACAACTGACGGGTACTGTCCTGCAATTTTTCAGCACCGGCAACCACATAGCGCAAGCGGAAGAAATCATACGGGTTGGCGAAACGTGCATAGTTACCAAGGAACGTCGAGGTGCCAAACAGCACGGTGCAGTTACGGTCATACACCAGTTCAGGAACAATGCGGTAGTGCAGCGGGCTCGGGTAAAGAAACACCTCCGCGCCGGTGAATAACGGAGTGAGTAACCCCACCGTTAAGCCAAACGAGTGGAACAGCGGCAGCGCCGACATAAAGCGGTCGTTGGCGGTGAAATCCGCGATGGTTTTGATCTGCTCAACGTTCGCCAGCAGGCTTTTATGGCTATGCACCACCCCCTTCGGATTGCCCTCAGAACCGGAGGTGAAGAGGATCAGCGCCGGGTCTTCCGGTTTTTGCGGCAGCTGCGCTTTTAATGGCGTCAGCAGATGGCGGAAAATCCACAGTTTGTCTTCCCAGGTGACATCGCCTTTCAGATCTTCCAGGTACACCCAGCGCACCTGCGTGAGCTGCTCCGGCAGGTGCCACAGCTTGCCTTTATCCATAAACGTACGGGATGTGAAGATGGTTTTGATCTGCGCCGCCGTAATCGCACTACTCAACCCTTTGACACCGGCGGTGTAGTTCATCATCGCCGGGATGCGCGCACGCGCAATCGCGCCGAAAATCACCGCCGCGCTGATCCCGGCGTTTGGCAGCATCAGGCCGATTTTCTCGCCCGGCGCGCTGTATTTATCCAGAATACGGGCAACAAACAGCGATTTAGTCAGCAGCTTGCGGTAGCTATCCGGGGTGAAATTGATGTCTTCAACACAGTGCTTATTGGCGCCATAGCGATACTGCGCAGAAAGCAACGCTTCGAACAGGGTTTCGCGCGGACGCACGGCCATGCGCGCTTCCATCATGATTTGATGCAGCATTTCGCCCGCCAGCTTGCGACGGTCACGCGCACGCGGCGCATCCGGCATCGGCAGATTTGTTGGCGGCAGAATATGCAAGGTAATGCGCGGGAACAGGCGCTGTTTTACCAGCCCTTTCAGGCGGCTGAAGTAGGTTAGCTCCGCGCCATCGATACGCAGTGGAACCACCGTCGCGCCCGATTTTGCCGCCACGAACCCCGCACCGTCGTAAATTTTCATCAATGATCCGGAAACCGAAATGCGCCCTTCCGGGAAAATTACCACCGGACGCCCCTGTTCCACCAGCCGAACCAGGTGTTTAATCGACATCGGCTTGGTCGGGTCCAGCGGGACAAAATCAATAATTGAGCTTATCCAGCGCATGTACCACTGGGTGCTGATGGAGGTGTAGACCGCGAAAACCGGGCGTACTGGCAGAAACAACGCCAGCAAAATGCCATCAATAAAAGAGACATGGTTAGGGGTAATAAGCACACGTTCGCCGTGCAGCGCCTGCGTGTTGCCGGTCAGTTGTACGCGAAACAACACACGGAACAGGCCGCGGAAAAAGCCCAGTAGCATTTCAACTCCTTTTGCCAGTAAATTAAGGACGTTATCAAATTGTGGCAGATTACATGAGAAGTGCGGCGGGTTAAAACGCGGGCGAAAAAAAACCTGCGCGTCCGCGCAGGTTGGTGCAAGAAATGAGTACGAAAAGCGTACCGAATAAATCACCAATCAATACCTCTGGGACCTTGATTGTCGCGTGCGGCACCGCGCCTCACCAGCGGGAAAAAGCAAGAGAGTGAGCCGAAGTGAAACGAGGTGTGTCCATTAGCGATTACTGTTACAGACTTAAGGTAAAAAAAAACCTGCGCATCTGCGCAGGTTGGTGTAATTCGAGTGTGCAACCCTGGGGGCCGCGTTCACCTATCAATACCTCTGGGAGTTCTACTCTGTCACGGGGGGATATCTGCCACCAGCGGACAATCGAAACAGCCCTTCGCAAAGTGTAACTAAAGGTTGTGCCTGAATTACTTTGCAATTTCCCGCGTGTAACGGTTTCACTGATTTCCTTCGCGTCAGCTCACGTTTGCAGACACCTGCCGGGTAGCTTCCTTGATTACACATCTCTTTTCCGTAACACTATGCAGCGTGTAAACGCTTACCCAAAGGAAGGTGCGTAATGGCGACTATCAAAGATGTCGCGCGGCTGGCAGGAGTTTCGGTCGCAACGGTTTCCCGCGTGATTAACGACTCGCCAAAAGCGAGCGAGTCCTCGCGCCTGGCGGTGCAAAGCGCAATGGATGCGCTCAATTATCACCCGAATGCCAATGCCCGCGCGCTGGCGCAGCAGTCCACCGAAACCGTAGGTCTGGTGGTGGGCGACGTGTCCGATCCCTTCTTCGGCGCGATGGTAAAGGCTGTCGAGCAAGTCGCCTCGGCTACCGGGAATTTCCTGCTGATTGGCAACGGCTACCATAACGAAGAAAAAGAGCGCAAAGCCATTGAGCAACTGATTCGCCACCGTTGCGCAGCGCTGGTCGTTCACGCCAAAACCCTTCCTGACGATGAACTCGCCTCGCTGATGAAACAGATGCCGGGCATGGTGTTAATCAACCGCATTTTGCCGGGGTTTGAACAACGCTGTGTGGCGCTGGATGACCGTTATGGTGCCTGGCTGGCTACGCGCCATTTGATCCAGCAAGGCCACACGAAAATTGGTTACCTCTGCTCCAACCACGCAATCTCTGATGCGGAAGATCGCTTGCAGGGCTATTACGATGCGCTGAAAGAGAACGGTTTGCCCTGCAACGACCGGCTGGTGACGTTTGCCGAGCCGGATGAGAGCGGCGGCGAACAGGCGATGACCGAGCTGCTCGGTCGCGGGCGTAACTTTACCGCCGTCGCCTGTTATAACGATTCGATGGCCGCAGGTGCTATGGGCGTGCTGAATGACAACGGCATTGAGGTGCCGCGTGAGATTTCCCTGATTGGTTTCGATGATGTGCTGGTGTCGCGCTATGTCCGCCCGCGCTTAACCACCGTGCGCTACCCGATTGTCACCATGGCAACACAGGCCGCCGAGCTGGCGCTGGCGCTGGCGGAAAACCGCCCGCTGCCGGAAATCACGCACCTGTTTAACCCAACGCTGGTGCGTCGTCATTCGGTGATTGCGCCGCAAGAGTAGCGATAGAGGTGCACGGTCTTGTCCGGATAGTCGAGACCGTCGCCAATATAGTGCCAGCCAAAACGCTCATAAAAATCGCGACACGCCGAATAAAGATGCAGCTCCTGAAAACCCATCGCTTTCGCCTGCTCGATAACATGGCGCTGTAACTGCCCGGCCAACCCCTGCCCACGAGCACTCTCTTTCACATACAGCGCCGCCAGCCACGGGAACAGATCCTGGCGGCTGATTAAATCGCAGCGCCACAGCCCAACGGTGCCCAACAATTGCTCCCCATCAACCAGAACAAACGTCAGCGGCAACTGCCCGGGCGTCTGGCTGTGCGTGATAATAGAGGCGAAGAAATCACGCGGCAGCGAGTCGCCAAACTCACGCCATAACCAGTCCACCACCTGCTCTGCAAAGTGTGGCGCGTCGTAAAGGGGAATAATCTTCATAAGATCTTTCCCTGAAAAATCGGCACTGATTCAAACAGGTAGCCGTCAAAGTCAGGCGCATCCTCATCGGAAAGCTCCAGCAGACTCTTTTTGACATTTTCCAGATGCTGCCACATCGCCTGCCAGGCACCCATCACATCGCGGCGACGTAGCGCCGCCAGCAGGGTCTGCCGGTCGCCTAACCATTTCAGGCGATAGGGCCGGCTGGCAATATGCACGTTGAATTGTTGCCACAGCGGGCTGCTGTCCATGTGGTGCCAGATACTCTCCACCGTCGCCAGCAGCATCTGGTTTTGCGATGCGCCCGCCAGCACCAGGTGGAACATTTTGCTGTTGTCCTGCGAGGTGTCGTTCATCGCGATGGCGCGCTGCTCTTGCTCAAGAATGCGCCGAAGATTATCGATATCCGCGCGCGTCGCCATTTTGGCGGCAAAGGCAGCGATATTGCTCTCCAGTAGCTGGCGCGCCTGTAAGATCTCAAAGGGGCCAACATCGCTACTCAGAAAGCGCTCCTCTTCGTTCTCGTGCTCCTGCGGAATACGCATCACATAGACGCCGGAGCCCTGGCGAATATCTACCGTGCCTTGCAGTTCAAGCATCAACAGCGCTTCACGCACGATGGTGCGGCTAACGCCATATTTTTCGGCGATATTGCGCTCCGGCGGCAGACGGGAACCCACGGGGTAATGCCCCTGGATTATCTGCTCGCGTAAATCTTCGCCAATCTCCTGGTACTGTTTTTTTTCCGGCGGGACGACGGCCTTCTCCACAATATCACCTGCAAGTCTGAGTTATCGCGCAGGCCGGGCGCCCCGGCCTGTCGGCGCTATCTTACCAAAGCCAGCGCCTGATCGAGAACTTTCGCGCCGTTTAAGGTGCCATAAGCCACCGAATCGATCACATCAATCGGAATGCCGTATTCGTCAGTTAACTTTTTATTTTCCGCCAGCTTAAAGCGCACCTGCGGCCCCAGCAGCACGGCAGTTATCTCGGTGGCATAACTTTGCAGCTCGTCGCGCAGGGATTGCTCGGCAATGGCGTAGATCTTCAGCTCAAGACCGCGCTCGGCCGCCGCTTTTTCCATTTTGGTCACCACCAGCGATGTGGACATCCCGGCGGAGCAGCACAACACAATACGTTTCATGGTGGCTCCTTATTTCCATTCGTCATCAATAGTCAGGGTAAGCTGGCGTTCATCGCGCAGCTTGCGAAACCAGCCGGCAGACTTTTTCGGCCTGCGGTCGCGGTTGTTTTGCAGGTCAATCTCAATCAGGCCATAGCGGTTTTTAAACGCATTCATTGGCGAGACGTTATCGGTAAACGCCCACAACATGTAACCCTGGCAGTTCGCGCCCGCTTCTCTGGCGCGCAGCGTCTGGTATAAATGCGCGGCAATAAAATCAATGCGGTAATCGTCCTCAATGGTGCCCGCCGCATTGCGAAACTGCCCTTCGTTCTCAATGCCCATGCCACTTTCGGCAACAAACCACGGAATGTTGCCGTAGTCGTTTTTGATGCGCATCGCCATGTCATAAATGATCTCCGGCAGGATCTCCCAGCCGCGAGATTTGTTCATTTTTCTGCCCGGCAACTCAAACGGCTCGTAGTAGTACGCCGGGTGGAAAGGTGTCTCCGGGTGCCAGGCACGGGAAGGCGCTTTTACCCGGTGCGGGTAGTAAAGGTTAATGCCCAGCTCATCGACAGTGTTATCGCGGATGATCGCCAGCTCTTCCTCGCTGTAATCCCACGTGACCTGGTGTTTTTCCAGCAACGGGAACAACTCCGGTGGATAGTGACCTTTCACCATCGGATCAAGAAAAACACGGTTATAAAAGAGATCGTAGCATTCGGCGGCCAGCACATCGTGCGGTGCGCACGAGCGCGGATAGGTGACCTCCGGGTTGAGAATACAGCCCACGGTGCCCTGATAACCCTTCTCACGAAACAGTTTCACCACTTTCGCGGTGGCCAGGTTTTTGTGGTGATTCCACTGCATCCAGGTACCGGTGTTCTGCTCATAAGGCCAGCGCAGCGCGTCAAGGTAGACACGGGTTTGCACCACAATTGGCTCGTTGAAGGTGAACCAGCGGGTCACTTTTTGATGAAAGCGCTCGAACACTTTTTCGACATACAACAGGTACAGCTCAACCACTTTTTTTGACGCCCAGCCGCCGTAGGTTTCCAACAAATAACCCGGCAGTTCGTAATGTTCCAGGCAGATCATCGGCACAATGCCGTGGCGCTGCATCTCGTCAAACAGTCCGTCGTAATAGGCGGCATAGCGTTCATCGACCACGCCGTTTTCATAATCGGTGAGAAAGCGTGACCAGTTGATCGAGGTGCGATAGTGGGTTAGCCCCGCCTGTTTCATCAGTTGCACATCTTCACGAAAGCGCTGGTAAAAGTTGGTCGCCACCGCCGGACCGTAGCCGTCGTGCCAGACGTGACGATCGTTTTTGTACCAGAGATCGGGCCAGGAATCCTGGCCCTCCCGCTTGTCTGTCCAGCCTTCGGTTTGCCAGGCTGAGGCCGCCGCACCCAGAATAAACGACGGCGGTATCGCAATTGTTTTCGTGCTCATTACATCCTCAGGCGTTGTTCGTCGCTTCGGCTTGCAGTTGCGCTTGTTCGGCGCGGCGAGAAGCAATTTTCACAAACGGCAGATAGATAATGACGGAGGTGATAATGCAGATAAGCTGCGTCACTACCGCGCCCATTGAACCGGCAGTCGACAGCCAGGCGTTGATCAACGGCGGCGTCGTCCATGGCACCATCACCACCGCTTTGCCGGCAAAACCGGTCACCGTGGCGAAATAACCGATCGAGCCGGTCACCAGCGGAGTGATGATGAACGGGATCGCGAGGATCGGGTTGAGCATGATCGGCATACCGAAAATCACCGGCTCGTTAATATTAAATACCCCCGGCCCGATAGAGAGTTTGGCGATCTCTTTCATCTCTTTGCGTTTGGTAGCGATCATCACCGCGATCAGCAGACCGATGGTTAAACCCGAGCCGCCGATACTCATATAAACATCCCAGAACGGCATGGTGATGATGTTCGGCACCTCTTTGCCCTGCTCAAAGGCGCTCATATTGACGGTGATCGCGCCCAGCAGCAGCGGTTCGCGGATAGGCTTAATCATCTGGTTGCCGTGAATACCGATCACCCAGAACAGTTGCGCCACAAACATCAGCAATAAAATGCCCGGCAGGCTTTGTACCACGCGCTCCAGCGGCTGCTGCACTACTTGGTAAACGGCGTCATACAGGTACATGCCGGTCACCTGGTGGAAAACAAAACCGAAGGTGGCAATCACGGTGGTGGTGATGATCGCCGGGATTAGCGCGGAAAACGACGCGGAGACGTTAGGCGGCACGGTGTCCGGCATTTTGATCTTCAGCCCGTCGCGGTTCTCCAGCCAGCAGTAAATTTCCACCGACAAAATAGCGATAAACATGCCGAGGAACAGGCTACGGGTATCGGAGAACTGGCGCAGCAGCACGTCTTTCACTACGTGCATTTGCCCGTCTACCAGCATTTCCACGGTGGTTGGTGTGACGCAGATAAAGCAGATTACCGCCAGCAAACCAGGAAACAGCGTCTTAATGCCGTTGATACGCCCCAGTTCAATACCGATTAAGAACACCGCGCCAATGTTGAGAAAGTTGAGCGTGGCGTAGTTAATCGCGCTGGTGATCGGCTTTAGCGCGGCAAGGAATGAGAGTGACTGGAAGCTGGCGAGGCCGTTTTTCGGATCCAGCACCATGTTGGAGATCAGGACGGAGAATGCGCCGACGATGATCACCGGCATCAGGGTAATGAACGAGGCTTTGATCGCCATGATATAGCGATAGCTGTTGAACTTTGTCGCAAAACTACCCAGAGAATCGATGAGCTTTTCTTGTAGGGCCATGAGTTAACACCTCAGTAAAGGGGCTTTTTTATCGATGCAGGGATACAGCACAGTCCCATTTGGCATACCAAAAATAGCGATGCGTGGCGGAAAGTTCTGTGACGAGACTCGCAACCCGCTTACTGGTATTCCAAAACGAGACGGATGACAACATTGGCATACCACCTTGCGCTTCGCAGGGATTTCCAACACTTAGCGCAAACCGTTACCGCTGGCCTTAACCCGTGAAATGAGTGTGGTAAACTGCGTTTCATTACGCGAAACGAGAACTCGTCATGGTCACAATGCTGGATGTCTCACTGCGCGCGGGCGTTTCGAAAGCAACGGTTTCCCGCGTGTTGAATGGTACGGGTCAGGTCAAAGAGAGCACCCGCAATCAGGTTTTTAAGGCGATGGAGGAGCTGGATTATCGCCCCAACTTTCTTGCCCGCTCGCTGGCAAACCGCACCAGCAACAGCATTGGCTTGGTGGTGTCCAGTTTTGACGGTTTCTATTTCGGCCGCTTATTGCAGCAGGCGTCGCGTCAGGCGGAATTACACGGCAAACAGCTGATTGTCACCGACGGTCACGATACGCCCGAACGGGAAGAGCTGGCGGTGCAGATGCTGGCGGACAGGCGTTGCGACGCCATTATTCTTTACACCCGGTTTATGAGCGAAAAAGCGATCTTAACGCTCATTGACGCCACGCCAATGCCGCTGATTGTCATCAACCGCGAGCTGTTTCAGGCGCATGACAAATGCGTGTTCTTCGAGCAGCAGGACGCGGCGTTCCAGGCGGTGGATTACCTGATCACACAACACCACCGGGATATTGCCTGTATTACCGCGCCGATCCATACACCAACCGGTAAAGCGCGGCTGATGGGCTATCGCAAGGCGCTGGAAAAACACGGCATTCCCTGGGATCCGCACAGAGTGAAGTACGGCGACTCGACCATGACGCGCGGGTATGAGCTGTGCCAGCAGATGTTGCAGGAAGGGGTGAAATTCAGCGCCCTGTTCGCCTGTAACGACGATATGGCGCTGGGTGCCTCAAAGGCCATCTGGCAGGCGGGTTTGCGTATTCCGCAGGATATTTCGCTGTTCGGCTTTGATGACGCACCAAGCGCCCGCTGGCTGGAGCCAGGCCTGTCGACGGTCTATTTGCCGATCGACAACATGATCACCACCGCGATTGATCAGGCGATCAAACTGGTGAACAACGAACAGATCGCCGCGATCCCACCGTTTACCGGCACACTGGTCTTGCGTGAGTCGGTAGCGGCGGGACCGGGCAGCAAGGCTTAGAACTGCTCCAGACCGATCAGTTCTTCGATGGTCTGGCGGCGGCGAATCAACCGCGCGACGCCGTTATCGAACAACACTTCCGGCAGCAGCGGACGGCTGTTGTAGTTTGATGACATCGATGCGCCATACGCGCCGGTGTCATGCAGCACCAGATAATCTCCGGCTTTCACTTCCGGCAACGCGCGGGTTTCCACTTTCCCGCCCTCCTGCTGGGTAAAGACATCCCCGGATTCGCACAGCGGGCCGGCAACCACGGTATCAATCAATGGCGCATGGCGAAGATCGCGGCCGTCGGCGGCCAGCGCCGTAATGTGGTGGTAGCTGCCGTACATTGCCGGGCGCATCAGATCGTTAAAACCGGCGTCGATCAGCACAAAGTGGCGGCTGCCCATGTTTTTCACGCTACGCACTTGTGAAACCAGCACGCCAGATTCCGCCACCAGGAAGCGCCCCGGTTCGATCTCCAGTTTCACCGCATGCCCCAGATGTTTGGCGATTTGCTCGCGCGCCGCGTTCCACAACCCGAAATAATGCGCGGTATCCACCGGCTCCTCCCCTTCGTGATAGGGGATCGAAAGACCACCGCCCGCGGAAATAGCATGCAGATCCTGGCCGAAATCGACCACCTGGCGCACCATCGCCCCGCACACCTGTTCCAAATGGCCATAATCCACGCCGGAACCGATATGCATATGAATGCCCGCCAGTTTCAACTGGTAGCGCTGCATTACCGCCAGCGCATCGGCCAGATCGCTGTACCAGATGCCATGCTTGCTGTTTTCGCCGCCGGTGTTGGTTTTCTGGCTGTGACCATGACCAAAACCAGGGTTAACGCGTAACCAGACGCGATGCCCAGGCGAGACCGCGCCAAGCTGTTCCAGCATATCCACCGAACCGGCGTTCACTGCGATACCCAGTTCGCTCACCCGCGCGATGGTCGCCTCGTCCAGCACATCGGCGGTAAAAACGATATCGTCCGGGTGCGTTTGCGGATCGTAACCCGCTGCCAGCGCACGTTCGATCTCACCGAGCGAAACGGAATCGACTTTCACGCCCTGCTCGCGCATCAGACGCAAAATATGAATATTCGAGCAGGCTTTTTGCGCAAAGCGCACCACGTCGAAGGCGCGCAGTTTGGCGATTTGCGCGCGAATGATTTGCGCGTCATAAACCCATACCGGGCAGCCAAATTCAGCAGGTAAGCGCAGCAGATTAGCGGCGTTAAGGTCGGTTTCAGTCTGGTGTAATGAGCGTGGCATGGTGACTCCGGGCAACAAAATTTTTACTGATTACGCCACAGCGCGAAGAGAATAAAAAATATCGTTTTATCGCGACTCTATGCAAAAATGATATGGATAACCTGCTGAAACTGGATCTGCCGATGCCCGCTGTCAATCTGCGCCATATCGAAATCTTTCACGCTGTAATGACCACCGGCAATCTGACGGAGGCCGCCGCACTGCTGCATACCTCGCAACCGACGGTAAGCCGCGAGCTGGCGCGCTTTGAAAAAGTGCTGGGGCTGAAACTGTTCGAGCGCACGCGCGGGCGTTTACAACCCACAGTGCAAGGCTTGCGGTTATTCGAAGAGGTGCAGCGCTCCTGGTACGGGCTGGACCGGATTGTCAGCGCCGCCGAAAGCCTGCGTGAGTTCCGCCAGGGCGAGCTTTCTATCGCCTGCCTGCCGGTATTTTCGCAGTCTTTTTTACCGCTGCTGCTGCAACCGTTTCTGGCGCGCTATCCGGATGTCAGCCTGAATATCGTGCCGCAGGAGTCGCCATTGCTGGAGGAGTGGCTGTCGGCGCAGCGCCACGATCTGGGCTTAACCGAAACGCTCAGCACCCCGGCGGGCACCGAGCGCACGCCGCTGCTCACCTGTAATGAAGTCTGCGTCATGCCACAGGATCACCCGCTGGCGCGCAAAACCGTGTTAACACCGGCAGACTTTCAGGGCGAGAATTACATCAGTTTGTCGCGCTCCGACAGCTACCGACAGTTGCTGGACGCGCTGTTTAATGAACATCAGGTGAAGCGGCGGATGGTACTGGAAACGCACAGCGCCGCCTCAGTGTGCGCGATGGTACGCGCCGGGGTGGGCATTTCGGTGGTGAACCCGCTGACCGCGCTGGATTACGCGGCCAGCGGTGTCGCCGTGCGCCGTTTCAGTATTGATGTGCCGTTTACGGTGAGCCTGATCCGTCCACTGCACCGCCCCGCTTCCGCGCTGGTCGAGGCGTTTACCGCCCATTTGCAGGCAGCCATGCCGCTGGTGAGCGGACCGCTGGCTGCCATGCTGGGCGAATGTTAAGAGAGCATAAAGTCCACCGCATCGGCAGCATGCAGCGCCGCCGTATCAAACACCTTAATCGGGCAATGCGTTTCCGGCAGCAGCAGGCCGATCTCGGTGCAACCGAAAATCACCCCTTCCGCGCCTTCGCCAGCCAATTTCTTGATTAAATTAACAAAATAGTAGCGAGACTCATCGGTGAACGTTCCCAGACAGAGCTCACTAAAAATGATGTCGTTGATGCGCTCGCGATCTTCCGGGCCCGGCACGGAGGTTTCGATGCCAAACTGTTTTTCCAGGCGGCCACGGTAAAAATCCTGCTCCATGGTGTAGCGCGTACCCAGCAGCGCGACATTGCGCATGCCGGCGTTTTGAATCGCCCGTCCGGTGGCGTCGGCAATATGCAGGAACGGAATATGGCAGCGCTCTTCAATTTGACCGGCGACTTTGTGCATGGTGTTGGTACACAGCACAATCGCCTGCGCGCCCGCCTGCTCCAGACCCGCCGCCGCCTGGGCTAAGATCTCACCGGCTTTGTGCCACTGCGCTGTCGCCTGGCAGGTCTCAATTTCATGGAAATCCAGGCTGTGCAGAAGCAAGCTGGCGGAGTGCAAGCCGCCGAGACGAGCTTTCACGCCCTCATTAATCAGGCGGTAATAAGGAATGGTCGATTCCCAGCTCATACCGCCCAGCAGTCCTATCGTTTTCATCGCTTGTCTCCGTCTGGTTTAGCGCTCAGTCAATCAAAGTTGTGATCGACTTTCAACTTCTCTGGCCTCGCGTTTATTTTTATAGAACGCTGAGATAAGTTATTTTGAAACAACGTTTCATCATTTACTCTGTCGTAACCACTAACGATACCTACTACAGGACACTCCGATGTTTATCTTCCATAAAGACACTCAGCTTGAAGACCTGGGCAACGGCGTCAGCCGCCGTATTCTTGCCCATAACGGCAAAATGATGGCGGTCGAAGTTATGTTCGAACAAGGCGCCATCGGCCCAATGCACAACCATCCTCATGAACAACTTACGTACGTTTTATCCGGCGAGTTCGAATTTACCATTGGTGATGAGAAACATATCGTCACCGCAGGCGATACACTTTATAAGGAACCGCACATTATGCACGGATGTGTGTGTTTAAAAGCCGGAACGCTGCTCGATACCTTTACACCGGTACGTGAAGATTTTTTAAAACGTTGATCGCGCCCTAAAATAGTTAACGCCTCCCATAATTAGGGGGGCGTTTTTATTTCCCGGCCAATAAAAATAGTTCGCCGGATAATCGTTTTAATTTCCAATGATTTCATTTCGCAATTTTTAATACCTTAGGCTGTTACTTAAATCTTTACGCTTATTGGCTTTAAACCCGCTGTTTTTCGGCAAAAATGACACCCACCTCACTTTATTGAAACATCGTTTCGACTTCGATCACATTTCACGAATTAATCGAATGACGCCAATTCAAAACACAATAAAATATTTTAAAACGACGTTTCACAAACCAAGAACGCAAGTTCGCAGGATTTTAAAACCCGGAATATCGTGAGTAATTTCCGGTGGTTAAAGTTTCAAAACGTATTGATTCAATTGATTATTGTGATCAAGCGCACGCGCAGAGCCTGTTTTAATCCCCGGACGCCCATGCGGCGGGGGAAAAAAGTTAATCTCCGAATCCGTATTACACATTGTTCGCCAGGTAGGTATGTATGAATGAAAACAGACTACTGGGATTGGCCTGGATATCGCCCTACGTTATTGGGTTGATAGTCTTTACGGCTTTCCCATTCATCTCATCGTTCTTTCTCAGTTTTACTGAGTATGACCTGATGAGCCCGCCGGTATTTAACGGCATTGAGAATTATCGCTACATGTTTACCGAAGACACGCTCTTCTGGAAATCAATGGGCGTCACCTTTGCGTATGTATTTTTGACAATCCCGCTGAAGCTCGCCTTCGCGCTGGGGATTGCCTTTGTGCTCAACTTTAAACTTCGCGGCATCGGTTTTTTCCGCACGGCTTACTACATTCCGTCCATTCTCGGTAGCTCTGTCGCGATCGCCGTACTGTGGCGCGCACTGTTCGCTATCGATGGCCTGCTGAACAGCTTTATCGGCGTGTTTGGTCTGGATCCGATTAACTGGCTTGGCGAACCGTCGCTGGCGCTGATGTCCGTCACCTTGCTGCGCGTCTGGCAGTTCGGCTCCGCGATGGTCATCTTCCTTGCTGCGCTGCAGAACGTACCGCAATCCCAGTACGAAGCAGCGATGATCGATGGCGCCAGCAAATGGCAGATGTTTATGAAAGTCACCGTGCCGCTGATTACGCCGGTTATTTTCTTCAACTTCATCATGCAGACCACCCAGGCGTTCCAGGAATTTACCGGCCCGTATGTCATTACCGGCGGCGGCCCGACCTATTACACCTATCTGTTCTCGCTCTACATCTACGACACCGCCTTCAAGTATTTCGACATGGGCTACGGCGCGGCGCTGGCCTGGGTGCTGTTCCTGGTGGTAGCAGTCTTTGCCTCCATCGCCTTTAAGTCTTCGAAATACTGGGTGTTCTACTCTGCCGATAAGGGAGGCAAAAATGGCTGATATCCAACATCTCACGCCGGGCATGAAAGAAGCCGAACGTGAAGTGGCGCGCACGCTGCGCCGCGAGAAAATCAGCGCATGGATCCGCTATACGATCCTGCTTTTTGTCGGCCTGTTAATGCTCTACCCGCTGGCGTGGATGTTCTCGGCGTCGTTCAAACCGAACCACGAGATCTTCACCACGCTGGGACTGTGGCCCACCCACGCCACCTGGGACGGCTTTATTAACGGCTGGAAAACCGGCACCGAATACACCTTCGGTCATTACATGCTGAATACCTTTAAGTATGTGATCCCGAAAGTGATCCTGACCATTATCTCTTCCACCATTGTGGCTTACGGCTTTGCCCGCTTTGAGATCCCATGGAAGAACTTCTGGTTCGGTACGCTTATCGCCACCATGCTGCTGCCAAGCACCGTGCTGCTGATCCCGCAATACCTGATGTTCCGTGAAATGGGCATGCTCAACAGCTACATGCCGCTGTATCTGCCAACGGCGTTTGCGACACACGGTTTCTTCGTCTTTATGTTGATTCAGTTTTTACGCGGCGTACCGCGCGACATGGAAGAAGCGGCACAAATCGACGGCTGTAACTCCTGGCAGGTGCTGTGGTACGTGGTAGTGCCAATCCTGAAACCGGCGATTATCTCCGTGGCACTGTTCCAGTTCATGTGGTCAATGAACGACTTTATCGGGCCGCTGATTTATGTCTACAGCGTGGATAAATACCCGATCGCACTGGCGCTGAAAATGTCCATCGACGTCACCGAAGGTGCGCCGTGGAACGAAATTCTGGCAATGGCGAGTATCTCCATTCTGCCGTCCATCATTGTCTTCTTCCTGGCACAGCGCTACTTCGTACAGGGCGTGACCAGCAGCGGAATTAAAGGTTAAGAGGGAAGTATCATGGCTGAAGTTATTTTCAACAAACTGGAAAAGGTTTACTCCAACGGCTTCAAAGCGGTACATGGTATCGACCTGAAAATTGCCGATGGCGAATTTATGGTGATTGTCGGCCCAAGCGGCTGCGCCAAATCCACCACGCTGCGTATGCTGGCAGGTCTGGAGACCATCAGCGGCGGCGAAGTGCGCATCGGCGAGAAGATCGTCAACAACCTCGCGCCAAAATCACGCGGTATCGCGATGGTGTTCCAGAACTACGCGCTCTACCCGCACATGACGGTGCGTGAAAACCTCGCGTTCGGCCTCAAGCTCAGCAAAATGCCGAAAGAGGAGATCAACAAACAGGTTGATGAAGCGGCGAAGATCCTCGAACTGGAAGAGTTGATGGACCGCCTGCCGCGCCAGCTTTCTGGTGGTCAGGCGCAGCGCGTGGCGGTTGGCCGCGCGATTGTGAAAAAGCCGGATGTGTTCCTGTTTGACGAACCGCTGTCGAACCTGGACGCCAAGCTGCGCGCCTCAATGCGTATCCGTATTTCCGACCTGCACAAGCAGTTAAAGAAATCCGGTAAACCGGCGACCACCGTTTACGTCACGCACGATCAGACTGAAGCAATGACCATGGGCGACCGTATCTGCGTGATGAAACTCGGTCATATCATGCAGGTGGATACCCCGGACAACCTCTACCACTTCCCGAAAAACATGTTCGTGGCGGGCTTTATCGGCGCGCCGGAGATGAACATCAAACCGGCGAAAATCGTGAAAAAAGCCGACCAACTGCACATCACCGTTGGTCATGAAACGCTGGCGCTGAACGCTTATCAGCAGGAGAAAGTCGCCGATTACGCCGACAAAGAGGTGTTTTTTGGTGTGCGCCCGGAGTTTGTCTCCGTTTCAGATGAGCCTTACAGCGACGATTGCGGCTCCGGTGAGCTGGTGCGCGTCGAAAACATGGGTCACGAGTTCTTTGTTTACCTGAAAGTTGGCGACTACGAACTGACCGCCCGAATCCCTTCTGATGAAGCTAAGCCAATGATTGCAAAGGAGCTTCACCGGAAGGTGTACTTTAAGTTTGATATGAATAAGTGTCATATTTTTGACGCGAAAACAGAACAGAACATTTCCTTATAACGACGAAATCATTCGCGATGCCCCGGCGCGGCAAGTCGGTGTCTCCCGGCGCTTACGCAAGTAAGTCGCCGGCAGACATCAACGCAGCCACCAAAGGGGCAGCCTGAAGAATGAAATTTAACTAAACGTTGGAGTATAAAAATGAAAAAAGTGCTTACCGGCGCCATCATCTCCGCAACTCTGGGCATGTGCGCTGTACCCGCAACCGCCGCTGATAATGTTGATCTGCGTATGTCCTGGTGGGGGGGCAACGGTCGTCATCAGGTCACCTTAAAAGCGCTGGAAGAGTTTCATAAACAGCATCCGGACATTACCGTTAAATCCGAATACACCGGTTGGGACGGCCACCTCTCCCGTCTGACCACGCAAATCGCGGGCGGCACCGAGCCGGACGTGATGCAGACCAACTGGAACTGGCTGCCGATTTTCTCCAAAAATGGCGACGGTTTTTACGACCTGAACCAGGTGAAAGACATTATTGATTTAAGCCAGTTCGACGCTAAAGAGCTGCAGTCCACCACCGTTGACGGCAAGCTGAACGGCATTCCAATCTCCGTCACCGCGCGCGTGTTCTACTTCAACGATGAGCAGTGGAAAAAAGCGGGCGTCGCCTTCCCGAAAACCTGGGATGAGCTGTTAGCCGCGGGCAAAACCTTTGAAAGCAAGCTCGGCAAACAGTACTACCCGGTAGTGCTGGAGCACCAGGATACGCTGGCGCTGCTGAACTCCTACATGGTGCAGAAATACAACATTCCTGCCGTGGATGAAAAAGCGAAGAAATTCAGCTACACCAGCGAGCAATGGGTCGAATTCTTCCAGATGTATAAAAAACTGGTCGATAGCCACGTGATGCCGGACGCTAAGTACTACGCGTCATTTGGTAAGAGCAACATGTATGAAATGAAGCCGTGGATCGAAGGTGAATGGGCCGGTACTTACATGTGGAACTCCACCATCACCAAATACTCCGACAACCTGAAGCCGCCAGCCAAACTGGTGCTGGGTGACTACCCGATGCTGCCGGGCGCGAAAGACGCGGGCCTGTTCTTCAAACCGGCGCAAATGCTGTCGATTGGTAAATCCACCAAGCATCCGAAAGAGGCGGCCCAGGTGATCAACTTCCTGCTGAACAGCAAAGAAGGCGCGGAAACGCTGGGTCTGGAGCGCGGTGTGCCGCTGAGCAAAGCCGCGGTGCAAACGCTGACCGCCAATGGCGCGATCAAAGAGGCCGATCCGGCGGTTGCGGGTCTGCGTCTGGCGCAGTCTCTGCCGACCAAACTCTCGGTATCGCCTTACTTTGACGATCCGCAGATTGTTGCCCAGTTCGGTACCGCAATTCAGTACATCGACTATGGCCAGAAATCCGTTGAAGAAACCGCAGCCGACTTCCAGCGTCAGGCTGAACGTATTCTGAAACGCGCCATGCGCTAAGGTTTTACCGCAATGACATACCCTGCCCGTTCGCGGCAGGGTATTTTTTTATCTAAGGAGCAGGTAATGGCAAAGGGGAAAATAGTCTCTCTCACCTTCCGCAGCCAGAAAGACGACAAAACCGGGCATGAAGTTATCCGGCTGACGCCGCCGCATATTATTTGTCACCGTAACTACTTCTATCAAAAATGCTTTACCCGCGACGGCGAGAAACTGATTTTCGGCGGCGCGTTTGAAGGCCACTGGAATTACTACTTGCTGGATCTCGCTAACCGCGAAGCGACACAACTCACCGAAGGCGCGGGCGATAATACCTTCGGCGGCTTTTTATCCGCCGATGACAGCGCGCTGTGGTATGTGAAAAATACCCGCGAACTGCGCCGCGTGGATTTGCAGACGCTCGAAGAGCATATCGTCTACGAAGTCGACGATGAATGGGTGGCTTACGGCACCTGGGTCGCCAACTCCGGTTGCACAAAACTGGTTGGTATCGAAATCAAGAAAAGTGACTGGCAGCCGCTTACCGACTGGCAGAAATTCCGCGATTTCTACTTCACTCATCCGGAGTGCCGCTTGATCCGCATTGATCTGCAAAGCGGTAAACGTGAGACCCTGTTGCAGGAAAAACGCTGGCTTGGCCACCCGATCTATCGCCCGTTTGACGATAACACCGTGGCGTTTTGCCACGAAGGCCCGCGCGATGTGATTGATGCACGTATGTGGCTGATTAACGAAGATGGCAGCAATGTGCGCAAAGTGCGCCAGCACAAGCCGGGAGAAAGTTTTACCCATGAATTCTGGGTGCCGGACGGCTCCGCGCTCTATTACGTGGCGCACCAGGAAAACGATCCGCGCCGGTATCTCTTCAGCGCGGATCCGAACACGCTGGAAAACCAGCAGTTGATGGCGATCCCGCCCTGCTCGCACCTGATGAGTAATCAAGACGGCAGCCTGGTGGTTGGCGACGGCGCGCCGCATCACACCGGGGATATCCACCTTAACGATCCGTTTATCTGGGTATTTGATATCAAAAGCGGCGAACAGAACGCGATTTGCCAGCATAACAGTAGCTGGAAAGTGCTGGATGGCGACCGCCAGGTCACTCACCCGCATCCGTCTTTCTCGCCAGATAACCAGTGGGTACTCTACACCTCCGATGCCGAAGGCATGCCCGCGCTGTACCTGGCGCGGGTGTAATTTTGCCCTCTCCCGCCAGGGAGAGGGATGTTGTTACACGCCGATATTACGCAGTTTTTCACCCGACATCAGACGGCGCTCGATATGTTCCAGCGTGACGTTTTTGGTTTCCGGGATCAGCCAGAAAGTGACGCCGACAAATGCCAGATTCAGCGCGGTATAGAGCCAGAAGGTGTCCGCCGCGCCAATCGCGTCCAGCAAGGTCAGGAAAGTCGCGCCGATAATCATGTTCGACACCCAGTTAGTGGTGGTCGAGCAGGTGATACCGAAATCGCGACATTTCAGCGGCTGGATCTCAGAACACAAGATCCACACTACCGGCGCGGCGCTCATTGCATACCCGGCAATACAGATCATCGTCATACCAACGGAAAGCCAGGATAACCCGCTCGACGCAGTGCCGTTATCAAACTGCATCAGGCAGTAGCCCAGGATCAAGGTGCCAATTGCCATCACGCTGAAACCAATTTTCAGCGCCGGTTTGCGCCCGGCTTTATCTACGGTAAACACCGCGATAAAGGTGGCAAACATAAAGGTCAGCCCCACCACCAGCGTGGCGATCATCTGCTGTTCCGTAGTAGTAAACCCGGCCATTTTGAAGATGCGCGGCGCGTAATACATGATGATATTCATGCCGGTGAACTGCTGCATCGCCTGCAATAACATGCCGAGGAAAACGGCGCGGCGCACGTTTCGGTTAGCTTTAAACAGCTGAAAACCGCCCTGTTTCAGTTTCAGGCTTTCGCGGATTTCATTAAGTTCTTCGCGCGCTTTTTCCGAGGTATCGCGCAGCATACGCAGCACCTCTTCCGCTTCAATATGCCGCCCTTTTTGCGCCAGCCAGCGCGGGCTATTAGGCAGGAACACCACCAGAATAATCAGCAACACCGCTGGCAGCGCCAGCACGCCGAGCATTGCCCGCCAGTTGCCGCTGTAGCTAAACGCGGTATCCGACAGGAACGCCAGCACAATGCCCAGCGTGACCATTAACTGGTACATGCTTATCATCTTGCCACGCACGTTTTCGCTCGCCATTTCAGATAGATACAGTGGCGCGGTGTAAGACGCAATGCCGACCGCAACCCCGAGCAGCACGCGGGAAAGCAGCAGCACTTCTACACTGGCGGCAAACGCGGAACCGAGCGAGCCGGCGACAAACAACACCGCGCCCGCCATTAAACTGTATTTGCGCCCAAGGCGGAAAGAGAGCCAGCCGTTAAACAGCGCACCCAGCGCCGCGCCCAGCATCATGCTGCTCACCACCCACTCCTGCAAACGGCTGGATAAGGTGAAATGGTCGGTGATAAACGGCAGCGCGCCGGAAATCACCCCAATATCGAGACCAAACAACAGCCCGGCAACCGCTGCCGACACCGAGACAAACAGATTCATACGCCGGGTATCACGCAGGGCGCGCGGTAAAGCTACGGAATCATTACTGATAGAAGTCATTTTTTCCTGCCTACACAGAATAAGACGTCCTATGAAAGTAAGTCAGCGACGGGTCAAAGCGTCAGTGCTGAAAACGCGAAGATATGGATAAATGCGCTGTGGCATGGTGTTTTGTGATGGAGTTTACAATTTTGAAAATATAGTTTAAGCACTAAACTAATTTTAACTTACTTATTTTTAACGCTTTTTAATCAATAGCCTGCGAATTAAGATAAAAGGATATGGATTTTTCTATTCATCAGATATGGACAATTAATACGCAGAGATAAAAAAACCTGCCCGCAGGCAGGTTTTTTATGCAGCTAATGCCAGGCGAATTAACGCGCCAGCCAGCCGCCGTCCACCGCAATGGTGTAGCCGTTGATGTAGTCAGACGCTTTTGATGCCAGGAACACAACCGGCCCCATCAGATCGCTCGGCAGCCCCCAGCGACCCGCCGGGATGCGATCGAGGATCTCGGCGCTACGCTGCTCGTCGGCACGCAGTTGCTGAGTGTTGTTGGTCGCCATATAACCCGGCGCGATAGCGTTAACGTTGATGTTGTGTTTCGCCCACTCGTTCGCCAGCAGACGCGTCACGCCCATGACGCCGCTTTTTGACGCGGTGTAAGACGGTACGCGGATGCCGCCCTGGAAAGAGAGCATTGACGCGATGTTGATGATCTTGCCGCCATTACCCTGTGCGATGAAGTGTTTTGCCGCCGCCTGGGACATAAAGAATACGCTCTTGATGTTCAGGTTCATCACGTCGTCCCAGTCTTTCTCGCTGAAGTTGATCGCGTCTTCGCGGCGGATCAAACCAGCGTTGTTTACCAGAATGTCGATTTTGCCGAACTCGGCGACCGCGCGCTCCAGCAGCGCCGGAATGCCATCGATCTGACGCAGATCGGCAGTCAGGCTAAGAAAACGACGGCCCAGCGCGGTCACGCGCTCGATGGTTTCTGTTGGTTCAACAATATTGATACCGACGATATCGCAGCCCGCTTCCGCCAGGCCCAGCGCCATACCCTGGCCCAGACCGGTGTCGCAACCGCTGACTACCGCAACCTTACCTTGAAGAGAAAATGCATCCAGAATCATGTTTATTCCTTAATCTATCAGCGCCTGTGTTGGACAGGCATGGTTTTATGCTGCCCGCTATTAGCGCAGATCTTTTACAGCGACGTGATCCATGTCATCAAAGACCTGGTTCTCACCCACCATCCCCCAGATGAAGGTATACGCACGCGTACCAACGCCTGAATGGATTGACCAGCTGGGAGAAATGACCGCCTGCTCGTTATGCATCACAATGTGACGCGTTTCCTGCGGCTGCCCCATCATATGGAATACGCAGGCGTCTTCTTCCATATTGAAATAGAAGTACACTTCCATGCGGCGCTCATGGGTATGGCACGGCATAGTGTTCCACAGGTTGCCCGGCGCAAGCTCGGTCAGCCCCATGCTTAACTGGCATGTTTCCAGCACGTCCGGCACGAAATATTTGTTGATGGTGCGACGGTTACTGGTCAGCGGATCGCCAAGTGTCACTGGTGCGACATCGGCTGGCGTCACTTTTTTCGTTGGGAAGGTGGTGTGTGCGGGTGCGCAGTTGTAGTAAAACTTGGCCGGTTTCGCGCTATCTATGCTGGCAAAAACCACCTCTCTGGCGCCTTTTCCGACATATAACGCATCGCGATGACCAATTTCATAACACTGACCATCAACGGTGATGGTGCCCGGGCCGCCGATATTAATCACGCCCAGTTCGCGGCGCTCAAGGAAATAGCTCACGCCAAGCTGTTTACCCACTTCGCCACCGACAGAAACGGTTTTATTCACCGGTTTAATACCGCCGACAATAATGCGGTCGATATGGCTGTAAACCATGGTGTATTCGTCATCAGCGAATATTTTTTCGACTAAAAACTCATTGCGCAGGCCCTGGGTATCCAGCGTTTTCGCATGCGCACTGTGGATGCTTTGTCTGACTTCCACAATAACCTCCGAAGTAAATTTTGACCGAAACGTCACTTAACGAAACGCAGAAACAGTGTTCCGTTTCTTCATTAGGCGCATCTTATCCCGGCTAAAACATGTTTTCAATCTTGAATAAAACAACGTTTCAATTTTTCTGCGACTTATTATTAAATCTGTAAGTCCGATCACGATTGTTTGGCGTTGACAGTGCGTCATTACCGGTTAGGTTATGAGAGTAAGTTTAAATAAATCATAGCAAACAATAAGTTAACCCCGTCTTTGAGTTTTGACGGCTAATCAGTAATTTTTGTGTGTAAAATCAAAGCCCGCTAGCACAAACGCTTTTTCACCTCGCATTTATCCGGCTCGCAGACGTTGTTTTCTTATAAAGTGCGTCAGCAATCACACACATTGAAACGTTGTTTTGATAAATTAATACTCTATTTTTAAACTTGTAATCATCTGTGGTCATCATTGGGGGCGCAACTTTCCCACCGGACCATCTAAAGGAGTGAAATATGGCGAAAGGCATGCGGGTAAAACTCAATTACGCAATCAGCCGCGATCCGGATACCGGCGCGGAAGTCACCCGCTTAACACCACCGGAAGTGACCTGTCACCGGAACTACTTCTATCAGAAGTGTTTTTTCAATGATGGCAGCCACCTGTTGTTTGCCGGTGAATTTGATGGCCACTGGAATTATTACCTGCTGGATATCGCGAAAGCCGAAGCCGTGCAGTTAACGGAAGGCGCGGGCGATAACACCTTTGGCGGTTTCCTCTCGCCGGATGACAGTGCCTTATATTATGTGAAAAACGATCGCACGCTGCGTGAAGTGAATTTACAGACACTCGCCGAGCGCGAAATTTATCGCGTACCGGATGAGTGGGTCGGCTACGGCACCTGGGTGGCAAACAGCGATTGCAGCAAACTGGTTGGGATTGAGATCGCCGCCAGCGACTGGACGCCGCTCAATGACTGGAAATTGTTCCATGATTTCTTTCATAAAGGCCCGCACTGCCGTCTGCTGCGCGTGGATCTGCAAAGCGGCGAAAGCAGCGTGATCCATGAAGAGAAAAACTGGCTGGGGCACCCGATCTATCGCCCATTCGACGACAACACCGTGGCGTTTTGCCACGAAGGCCCGCACGATCTGGTGGATGCGCGGATGTGGCTGGTCAATGAAGACGGCAGCCATGTGCGCAAAGTTAAAGATCACGCCGAAGGCGAAAGCTGTACCCACGAATTCTGGGTGCCGAACGGTTCCGCGCTGGTGTACGTCTCTTACCTGAAAGGCAAACAGGGGCGCATGATTTACAGCTTCAATCCGGATACCGGCGTGAACGACGCGGTGATGCCGATGCCTGCGTGTTCACATCTGATGAGCAACTTCGACGGCACATTACTGGTCGGCGATGGTTCCGGCACGCCGGTGGATGTGAAAGATACCAGCGGTTACACCATTGATAACGATCCGTATTTGTATGTTTTCGACGTGGCGAAAAAAGCCTATTTCCGCGTGGCGCGCCACGATACCTCCTGGGCAACGGTTGCCAACAGCCGCCAGGTAACGCATCCGCATCCGTCGTTCACACCGGACGACAGTGCGATTCTGTTTAGTTCCGATAAAGACGGTAAACCGGCGCTTTATATCGCGAAACTTCCTGAGCAACGCGTAATGTTGCAAGCATAAACTTTGAGTTAGTGTTTCTGTAACTGGCCTTGCCCTCCTCCTGGGGGGCTTTTTTTTTGTGCCGTTCTTGCCCGTCATACTTTCAGCCACTGGTGTGCTGGCTGCCTTACTTTTCGCTACAGGTTCGTTACTTTCTTTGGACTTTTGGAGAGTGCTTTTTGCATTTGCTCAGGTCTGCCCTGAATCATTTGAGTCACAGGAAGGCGGCAACGCAGCGAGTTCCCGGGAGCTAACTGAAGTAAGTGATTGCGGTGAATATGGCGGGCATAAATATAAAAAACCCCGGCCAATGGCTCCGGGGTTTTTGTGAGGGTAACACAGGTAGTTCAGACAATCAGAAAGAGTAAGCTACACCGAGGCGGAAACGGGTCTGGCGTTCGTCGGTGCTTTTCACACCCACGTTGCCCACTTCCACATACGGGGACCAGTTTTTATCCAGTTTGTACGCCACCTTGGCGTTATATTCGTTGGAATAGGTTTTGTTGTTTTCACGAATAACATCTTCGGTGCTCTTCGCGTAAACATAGTTCAGCTCAATACGGTAGTCGCCCATCGCCCAGCCGACCCAGGTATCAAATTTGTTGACCTTGTTATCAACGGTATTGGAATCCGGGTTACGTGTGTATTCGTAGCGATAACGACCGGCAATATAGACGCCGTTATCAAAGCTGTATTGCACATGAAGATACGGTTTATAGATGGAGTTGGTATCTTTACTTTCGATATTAAAGCCCGGTGTTAACGCAAAATTCTGCGTCGCAGCCCAGCGCCAGTTAATGGACTCTTCGTGGCCGTTACCCACGATTTCCGTTAACGGTTTGTCGGCGTCATCGCCGCCAGATTTCCATTTCGCTTCAACACCGAAACCTAAGCCATTATCGAAACGGTGAGAAACCGCTACGCGATCGGCGTTGGAACCGCTGTCGATGTATTCATGACGTAAATCCACGGTGACGGCTTGTGAAGCAAAGGAAGCGCCAAGGAGTGAAGCAAGAGCCAGAGTTTTCTTAAACATGAGATTACCTCAATAATTAAAATTATGTTCCATTTTTATGGAATTTCATTTTATTTTTTTGGTAACTTTATTTTAGTGATCGCGATCGTAAATATTTGTATGGAACGGAACTATGTATAACGGCGTGATGAATATCAATATATTTCTCCTAAAATGGCGGATTAATATGATAAAGATCACACCAACTTTCTATTAACTGTTAACTTACAAATTCAAATACAAATTAAAAACATAAAATAAAACAGATACCTACAAAACAAAATCATTAATAATAAGCACACTTATCGCTTGCAGACATAATGGTCACGCAGGGTACGATATTAATAATCAGCGCTGAAGAAGTGATTTTGAATAAGCCAGGAAAATTATTAGTTGGAAAGGTGGAAGTTTTAATTAAATTGAAACGCGAGAGGTAATGGGTGCCAAAAATAATAAAACCTTCCAGCGGGAAGGTTTTATTTAGCTTAAAGTCAGATTAATCGCGTTCGATTGCCAGCGCCACGCCCTGGCCACCGCCGATGCATAAGGTTGCCAGTCCTTTACGGGCCTGTCGTTTTTGCATTTCATGCACCAGCGAAACCAGAATACGACAGCCGGAAGCGCCAATCGGGTGGCCCAGCGCTATCGCCCCGCCATTGACATTCACCCGCTTCTCATCCCATTCAAGGATTTTACCGACCGACAGCGCCTGCGCCGCATAGGCTTCGTTCGCTTCAATCAGATCGACATCATCGAGCTGCCAGCCCGCGCGCTCAAGGCAGCGGCGCATGGCATAAACCGGCGCAATGCCCATTAACGCCGGGTCGACGCCGACACTGGCAAACGCGCGGATGCGCGCCAGCACCGGTAAATTCAGTTCCTGCGCTTTTGCTTCGCTCATTACCAGCACCGCCGCCGCACCGTCATTGATCGGCGAGGCGTTACCGGCGGTGACGGAGCCGCTTTGTTCAAAAGCGGGGGCGAGTTTCGCCAGCGCTTCCGCGCTGGGGTCGGTACGCGGTTGTTCATCGGTATCGATAACCTGCGTCTGGCCTGCTGCATCCAACGCACTTACCGGCACAATTTCATCACGAAAACGCCCGGAATCGATAGCGACACGCGCTTTATGCTGCGAGCTTAACGCCCATTCATCCTGGCGTTCACGGCTGATGCCATATTCACGCGCCAAGTTTTCCGCCGTTACGCCCATATGATAATCATTGAAGGCGTCCCACAACCCGTCATGCACCAGGCTATCAATAAGCTGGCTGTTGCCGAGCTGCGCGCCGGTGCGGCTGTCGGTCAGCACATGCGGCGCACGGCTCATATTCTCCTGCCCACCGGCGATCACCACATCGGCTTCGCCGCACTGGATCGCCTGAGAGGCCAGGTGCAGGGCTTTCAGCCCGGAGCCGCAGACGTCATTAATGGTAATTGCCGAAACCGTATTCGGCAGGCCGCCTTTGATCGCCGACTGCCGCGCAGGGTTTTGCCCGGCGCCTGCTGTCAGCACCTGGCCTAAAATCACTTCGTCGATATCTTGTGGCTGCACGCCGCTACGCTCAATCAATGCGCGCACCACCTGGCTGCCCAACTCAACGGCAGAGAGGCGTGACAATGCGCCCTGAAAACAGCCGATAGGCGTGCGAACCGCGCCGACTATCACGACATCTTTCATCCCTACCCCCGCAGTTGTTCAACCCGGCAATAGTAGTGCATTGTTAACAAGTATTAACTCAATTGTTTAAAATTGGTGAGATTAGTCACAGCGAAAGTCAGAGGCGGGAAAGCAGCGGCAAGTTGCGCGGCCAGCAAGGCCGCGCAGAAGGGGAAAATCAGTTGTTAACCGGGATCACCGCGCCTTTATATTTGGTGCGGATCCAGTCCTGAATCTCTTTGGAGTGCAGCACGTTTACCAGCGCCACGATATCTTTTTTCTTCTCGTCGCCACGGTGTACGGTGATGATATTGGCATACGGGTTGTTTTCACCGCTTTCCACCGCAATCGGATCGTGAACCGGATCCAGACCGGCATCAATCGCATAGTTGGCGTTGATCACCACCGCATCGCCTTCATCATTGTTGTACATCTGCGGCAACAGCGCTGCTTCGACGTTCGGCAGGAACTGCAGTTTTTTCGGGTTATCAACGATGTCATCAATACGCGCCGTCACTTTGTCGATGCCCGGTTTCAGCTTGATGACACCCTCTTTTTCGAAAATAGAGAGAATGCGCCCCTCTTCAGACACCGCATCACGCATGATAATTTTGCCGCCCTGCGGCAGATCTTTCAGCGATTTGTATTTTTTGGAGTAAATACCAATCGGCTCAATATGAATGGCGCCTGCGCTGACGAAATCATAGGTTTTGTCGCCCGCGTGATCTTTGATAACGCTATTCAGGTACGGAATGTGCTGGAAGTAGTTGGCATCCAGTTCGCGGCTGGCCAGCGCCGTGTTCGGCAGGATGTAGTCCTGGAATGGTTTAATTTCCAGATCAATTCCCTGTTTCGCCAGAATCGGTTTCGCCTGCTCAAGGATTTCGGCGTGCGGCACGTTTGACGCGCCAACGGTCAGCGTATCGGCCCAGGAGGAGAAGCTCAGCACGCTGAGAGTGGCTGCGGCAATCAGTGTCAGTGTTTTTTTCATGATGTTGGTTTCCAATAATTATCGTTTATCTAACAGAGAAGTAATCACGTCGCCGCAGAACTGGATGATGAAGACGATGATAAGAATGGTCACCGTCGCCACCAGCGTGACGTCGTTATGGTTCCGCTGGAATCCTTCCAGATAAGCAAGATTGCCCAACCCGCCAGCGCCGATAACGCCGGCCATGGCGCTGTAGCTCACCAGCGCAATCAGCGTCACGGTAATCCCGGACACCAGCGCTGGTGATGACTCGGGCAGTAACACCCGAAATACCAGTGTGCTCAACCGCGCGCCCATCGAACGCGTCGCCTCAATCACCCCTTTATCCACTTCGCGCAGCGCAATCTCGACCAGGCGCGCATAAAACGGCGCGGCACCAACAATTAGCGCAGGCAGCGCGGCGTTCGCGCCAAGAATGGTGCCAACGAGGGTTTTGGTAAACGGGATCAGCAGCACAATCAAAATGATGAACGGAATAGAACGGAAGACGTTCACCACAATCGAAATCACGCTGTACAACGTGCGATTCTGGAACAGGCCGCCGCGCGCGGTGAGAAACAGCGCCAGACCGAGCACGATCCCCAGTACAAAAGTCGCCGCGCCCGACAGCGCTGTCATATACAGTGTCTCTTGCGTCGCCGCCCAGAGTTGCGCCCATTTCAGGTGCGGAAAGAGAGATTCAGCCATGTGTCACGACCTCGCTTTCAATATCCGTCTTGCTCAGGTCTGCAAGGATATTGTTCAGTTGTTCCGGGGTCGCCTTCACGTTCACCCATAATTGTCCAAATACGCCGTGCGCGGTTTGCGACATCTTGCCGTGCAAAATGTTAAACGGCAGACCATAGCGCAGCGTCAGTTCGCCGACGATCGGCTGGTGCGTGCTGTGGCCGGTAAAGGTCAGCTTGATCACCGTACCGTCCAGATCGCTGTTCAGCTCCGGGTTGAACGCCTCTTCTTCTTTATACTGGCTCACCTGGCGCACAAACTGTTTGGTGATCGGCTGCTGCGGATGGGTAAAGACGCTCAGCACATCGCCCTCTTCCACCACTTTGCCGTTCTCCATTACCGCCACGCGGTCGCAAATCTTGCGCACCACATGCATTTCATGGGTGATCAACACAATGGTCAGTTTGAAACGGCGGTTAATATCGAGCAGCAAATCGAGGATCTGATCGGTGGTTTGCGGATCCAGCGCCGAGGTGGCTTCATCGCACAGCAGCACATCCGGGTTATTCGCCAGCGCGCGGGCAATGCCAACACGCTGTTTCTGCCCGCCGCTAAGCTGCGACGGGTAAGCCTTTTCACGCCCTTTCAGCCCCACCAGCTCAATCAGTTCCGCCACGCGGGCATTAATCTGCGCTTTTGGCGCACCGGCAATTTGCATCGAAAACGCAATGTTTTCGCTCACCGTGCGCGACCACAATAGATTGAAGTGCTGAAAGACCATGCTGATCTTCAGCCGCGCCTGGCGCAACGTTTCCCCGCGCGCGGCGGCAATGTCCTGACCATTAATCACAACGCTGCCGGAGGTGGGTTTTTCCAGACCGTTCAGCAAGCGAATCAGCGTACTTTTCCCGGCGCCGCTGTAGCCAATAATGCCGTAAATCTGCCCCTGCTCAACCGTCAGATTGACGCTGTCGACGGCGGTAATCGATGCCTTTCCCTGGTCGAAAATCTTGGAGATATTCCTGAGGACGATCATTCGTTGGTGTTTCCGTTTGGCGGTTTAGCAGTATGGATGTCCAGAAGATAATAATCAGCCGCAGTTATAATTCAAATAACCAAATAGACATTACTTATAACTAAACACGCTAACAGCGATGGAACAGGGGTTTCGACGATAAGACTTTATTTCGCATTGCATTGCCGGAAATTGCATAACTGCGATGGAGAGAAGAGGAAAAGTGCCTGAAATCAGCGCTAAAACCCGCTTTTCTGGCAATCAATCCATCCGGACGACTGTATGGCTCGCCGTCCTGATGGCTAAACAGCGGTTTATATTTCCAATCGCTCTAAACGCCGAATAAAGGTTATTTAAACAGGCAAAATGACAGACCTATCATCCGCTCATCACGAATGTTAACGGGTGAATCTACAATGTCAGTCTTCCATTCTGTAACCGAATTGATCGGTCAAACACCGCTGTTGCAGTTACATAAACTGGCGAGCGGGCCATGCGAATTATTTCTCAAACTGGAAAACCAGAACCCTGGCGGTTCGATTAAAGACCGGGTCGCGCTGTCGATGATTAACGAAGCCGAACGCCTCGGTTTGCTCGCACCCGGCGGGACGATTATTGAAGCCACCGCCGGTAACACCGGGCTGGGACTGGCGCTGATCGCTGCGCAAAAGGGTTATTCACTGGTGCTGGTGGTGCCGGACAAAATGAGCCGCGAGAAGATTTTCCACCTGCGCGCACTGGGCGCGAAAGTGGTGCTCACCCGCTCAGACGTGAACAAAGGCCATCCGGCTTACTATCAGGATTACGCGCGCCGCCTGGCGCAAGAGACGCCGGGCGCGTTTTACATCGACCAGTTCAATAACGACGCCAACCCGCTGGCACACGCGTCGACAACCGCGCCGGAACTCTTTGAACAACTGGACGGCAAAATCGATGCCATCGTCGTTGGCGTGGGCTCCGGCGGCACGCTTGGTGGACTGCAAGCCTGGTTTGCTAAACACTCGCCGCACACCGAATTTGTGCTGGCCGATCCGGCCGGCTCGATCCTCGCCGATCAGGTGGAACATGGTCGTTACAGCACGCCAGGTTCCTGGCTGGTTGAAGGCATTGGCGAAGATTTTATTCCACCGCTGGCGCACATCGACGGTGTGCGCAAAGCCTTTCGTATTACCGATCGCGAAGCCTTCGCCACCGCCAGAGAACTGCTGCAACAGGAAGGGATCCTGGCGGGATCGTCCACCGGGACGCTGCTCAGCGCTGCCCTGCGTTACTGCCAGGCGCAAACCGCGCCGAAACGCGTGGTGACGTTCGC
This sequence comes from Kosakonia sp., assembly GCF_032104925.1. Lineage (NCBI taxonomy): Bacteria > Pseudomonadati > Pseudomonadota > Gammaproteobacteria > Enterobacterales > Enterobacteriaceae > Kosakonia > Kosakonia sp. The sequence continues at coordinate 456,604 of NZ_DAMCGF010000002.1, read as the reverse complement.
CTGCGATAGCGGCAACAAATATCTGTCGAAAATGTTCAACGATGACTGGATGCGCCAGCAAGGGTTGCTCACGCGCCCTTCTAACGGCGATCTCACGGATTTTATCGCCCTGCGCCACGACGAAGGGGCCACCGTCACCGCTGCGCCAGAGGATAGCCTCGCCGCCGTGCTGGCGCGCATGCGGCTGTACGATATCTCGCAACTGCCGGTGCTGGAAAACGGTCAGGTGGTGGGGATTGTTGACGAATGGGATCTGATAAGCCACGTGCGCGGTGACAGTGCGCGTTTCGCGTTGCCGGTAAAAGCGGCGATGACCCGCAACGTGGAAATCCTCGATAAACACGCGCCGGAAAGCGCGCTGTACGCCATTTTTGATCGCGGCCTGGTCGCGGTGATCGCCGACAACGGCCACTTTGTTGGCCTGATAACCCGCAGCGATGTGCTGACCACCTGGCGCAACCGTCTTGAACAATAAGGGAAATAAAATGAAAACACTGGCAACGCAGAGCGTCCACAGCGGCGCATTCAACGACCAACACGGCGCGGTGATGCCGCCGATTTACGCCACCTCCACTTTCGCACAGCCTGCGCCGGGCCAACACACCGGCTACGAATATTCGCGCAGCGGCAACCCGACACGCCATGCGCTGGAAACGGCGATCGCCGAACTGGAAGGCGGCACGCGCGGTTACGCGTTTGCTTCGGGCCTCGCCAGCATCTCCACGGTGCTGGAACTGCTGGATAAAGACAGCCATCTGGTGGCGATTGATGATGTGTACGGCGGCACCTATCGCCTGATTGAAAATGTGCGCCGCCGCAGCGCCGGATTACAGGTGAGCTGGGTAAAACCGGACGATCTCGCAGGTCTCGAAGCTGCCATTCGCCCCGACACACGGATGATCTGGGTGGAAACGCCAACCAACCCGTTACTGAAGCTGGCGGATCTGGCGGCGATTGCCGCCATCGCCAAACGTCATAATATTCTCAGCGTGGCGGATAACACCTTCGCATCGCCGGTTATCCATCGCCCGCTGGAGTTAGGGTTTGATATCGTGGTGCATTCGGCCACGAAATACCTGAACGGGCACTCGGATGTGGTTGCCGGTTTGGCCGTGGTCGGCGATAACCCGGCGCTGGCCGAAAAACTCGGTTATCTGCAAAATGCCGTCGGCGGGGTGCTCGATCCGTTCAGTAGTTTCCTCACCTTGCGCGGCATTCGTACGCTTTCCCTGCGCGTGGAGCGCCACAGCAGCAACGCGCTGGCGCTCGCCCGCTGGCTGGAACAACAGCCGCAGGTGGAGAAAGTGTGGTTCCCGTGGCTGGAATCGCACCCGCAGTATCAACTGGCGCGCAAGCAGATGGCGCTGCCGGGCGGCATGATTTCGGTGGTCATCAAAGGTGATGACGCACGGGCGAGAGAGATTATCAATAAGCTAAAACTGTTTACGCTGGCGGAAAGCCTCGGCGGTGTGGAGAGCCTGGTCAGCCAGCCGTTTAGCATGACTCACGCGTCAATTCCGCTTGAACAGCGCCTGGCAAACGGCATCACACCGCAGTTGATCCGCCTGTCGGTGGGCATCGAAGATGAACAGGATCTGATTGCTGACTGGAAAAACGCGCTGGCGTAAGCACATAAATCGGGGAGCCATCAGGCTCCCTGCGACGTTAACGGGCTGTCCCACGCTGATACCACCTGGTTGCGGCCCTGTTTTTTCGCGGCATACAGCGCCGTATCGGCCCGGTGAATAAGACCACTGGCAATCATATGCAGTGGTTTACCTTCAAAGTGCACTTGCCCGGCCTGCAATGTCGCCACGCCGATGCTGATGGTCAAAAAACCGGTCGGGCTGGCCGCGTGCGGTACGCTAAGCGCGTTGATATTGCTGCGCACATCTTCGGCGACATTCATCGCCTGCATCAGGTTGGTTCCCGGCAGGATAATCAGAAACTCTTCGCCACCGTAACGGCTGACGTTATCGCCGCTGCGCAAGGGTGACGAGGTGAGCGTGCGGGCAACCAGGCGCAGGCAATCGTCCCCGGCCTGATGCCCCTGGGTATCGTTGTAGTTTTTGAAATAGTCGATATCCGCCAGACAGACCGACAGCGGGAAATCCTCCTGCAAAGCGCGGGAAATCTCGCTCAGCAGACACTCATCCATATAGCGGCGGTTAAACAACCCGGTCAGGTGATCGTGTTGCGCGTACTGTTGTAACACTTTATTCGCGCTGGCGAGCTTGTGCTCTGCCTGGCGACGTTCGGTGATATCGACCCACGTGACCGACAGCCCCACCACCATATCCATAGCGTCATGTACCGGTACCGCCTGAATATCGTAACAGCGATCGCGCCAGCCCAACTCGCGTGACGGCAACGCCTCACCCTTATCCGCCAGCGCGAAATCCGTCAGGAAAAAGGGCCAGTAATCAGGCATCAAACGCTGAAAGTGATCCTCTGTTTCCAGCGCCTCACCCAGCAATTTCACCATCGCCTTGTTGGACATCACCAGACGCCCGTGGCGGTCAATCATACACAGCGCCACCGGCGTGGTTTCGTAAATGGTCTCCAGTTGCAGCACCCGTTCACCGAGGTTGGAGATATTGCGATCGATACCGCGATAACCGCGCAGCTCACCCTGCTCATCAAACAGCGGGATGCCGCTGGTTTCCAGCACCACAATGCTGCCATCGGCGCGTTGATTGCGGTTGACCAGGCCAGAAAACGCACGCTTCTCCGCCACAATGGCACCAAACGCGCCCGCCACGCGTTCCGCTTCGCCCGGCGGCATAAAATCAAAAGGGGTTTTGCCAATCACCTGGTCAGGCGGTACGCCGAGCAATTCCGTCACGACGTCGGAAGACCACGTATAACGTCCCTGCGCGTCGACTTCCCACACCCAGTCAGAATTGTTGTGCAGCAATTCGAAGAGATGTTTGGCATCTTCTTCCCGGTGATCCAGCCGTTTTTTGTCATTATTCATGGTTTCTGTTCCGCATGGCCCGCTATGCGCGCAACAACTTGCCTGGTCAGCGTGGTGAAGGCAAGAAATATTCACCACAAAAATATATCTATCTGTTTTGCTAAGCTGCGCCTTAACCCAATGAAAGTGAATAAGATTCATACTTACTTTGGGCGTTTTTTTCTGCAACATCTCTGCTTCGGAGATGTCGGTTTTGCGCCTGCTTAGCCTGTTTTCAATCACCAGAAGTAATAATAGCCACACTGTACACGATTTCGTCAGACTTTTTCATGCGGCTTATTTTTTTATCTCGCGGCAATGAGGCCAGAACCTGCGATTTATTTATCGTCACCTTAATTACAATAAGAAATTATAGATCGTATCTATTTAAAGCAATTAATTTACCTTAAGGCAAATTACTCCTGGATTTTTTAAGTTTTCCGGTTAATATATTTTCTCTTCACCGATTATGCCATCGATATTTATCACGCAAGACAATAGCGATATATAAAGACGAATTAATTAATGCTATCTATAAAATAAAAATAACGTTACCGCATTTACTTTGGCGGTACAGCCACAACGCTTTACTCATCACGCCCGCCGCGCCGCAAGGCCTGGTGCGGGTTTGTTATTAGTTCAGGGTTATAAAAACAATGAATAGCGATAACCGCAAAAATAAAACCACCAGCGTCAACCCGGCGCGCCAGGCGCACCGCCAGATGTCGTGGGGAATGTTATTCTTTTGCTTATTTCTGCTGGTATTGAAGTTTTTTAGCTGAATCGGCGAGATGGGTATTAAAACAATAAAATAATCCCCCGATAACGGGGGATATATTCCGGCTCGCCACTCCTTGCGGGCCTGGGCCACTGCTGCTACCTTGCAAACTCACTTCTTTTATTATTGCGCTGCATGTCGGCTTTGTAACCACCCTGCCAACGCCGAGGCATTTAACGCCCGGGAATAGAGATATCCCTGGGCGATATCGCACTGCAAATCCCGTAGCTGATTACGCTGCTGTTCGGTCTCCACCCCTTCGGCTACCACCGTCTGGTGCAGGCTTTGGCCGATTTTCACCACCGTGGTGGCAATGGCTTTCATTTTGCTGCCTTCGCTGAGATCGCGCATAAAACTTTGATCGATTTTCAGCTCGGTCATAGGCAGGTGCGCCAGGCGTGACAGGCAGGAAAAGCCGGTGCCGAAATCATCCATCGACAGGCCAACGCCGAGCTCGCGCACCGCGCAAATCACTTCCATCGTTTCCGGGCGCTTATCCATCATCACCCCTTCGGTGATCTCAATGGTCAGGCTGCTGGCCGGGATCCGGTACTGGCGCAACAGATAGTTGATATAGTGCGGCAGGCTACTGTTATAGAAGTTAATGGGTGAAAGATTTACCGACACCACCGGCACGTGAATACCGTTGCTGCGCCACTCCGCCATCTGGCGGCAAGCTTCATGGAGTGTCCAGCGACCAATGGCTTCAATCTCACCGGTCTCCTCGGCCAGGGCGATAAATTTTCCGGGGGGAATATCGCCAAGAACCGGATCTGTCCAGCGCGCCAGCGCCTCAACCCCATAAAGCTCGCCATTCTTCAGCCATATTTGCGGTTGATAGTGCAAATGCAGCAGGTTACTGGCGATAGCGAGCTTTAACGCCGCCGCCAGTTTTAAACGTTCCTGATCGACCTGGTTCATCTCCGGGCTGAAAAACAGATAGCCGCCGGAGGCCGCCGCTTTCGCCAGATGCGAGGCGTGGTTGGCATGTTTAAGCAGGCCATCGCGTGAGGCGCCGTGATCCGGGTAGACGCTGATGCCGGTACTGACCGTCACATTCAGCGCCAGATCGGCGACATTGAACGGCATACGGAACAGGGCTTGGATCTTCTGCGCAATGCTGGTGGCACGCGTGTAATCACAGTCCGGGATCACCAGCACAAAGGCGTCGCTATCGGCGTGGCTGACAAAGCCCTGACGTGAAAATTCACTCAGCAGACGCTGCGCTATCGCCACCAGCACGTTGTCCCCGGCGGCGTAACCAAGCGCATCATTCACATCTTTAAAATGGTCGAGATCGAGAAAGAAAAACGCGGCGCGCTGATGAATGTCGCCTGCGATCATCTGATCAATATAGTGATGCAGCGCGCTGCGATTGGGCAGACCGGTTAAATGATCAAACGTGGAAAGCTTAGTGACGCGCTCCTGATCGATATGCACCACGACGCGGCAAGGCGCACGGTCGCCTCTAGCGCCTTCATAACAGATAGTCGCCGCCAGCGAGGTCTCCTCGCCGGTAGACGAGATCACCGTCAGCGCACGCTCACTTTCCATTTCGCCGGGCAGCATATCCAGCGAGCCGAATAACGGAATGGCCGAGGCTTTACAGCCCAGCACTGAAATACGTGGATAGCCCCATAATTTCTCTGCCGCGCGATTAAAGAAAAACACGGTTTCCGTACTATCCAGCAGTACGACAGCATCGTGAACATTTTCGAGTGCGGCAAGCATATTCTCAGAGCCGAAAATATCATTTTCAGAATGCATAATCTTTTTTCTTAAAGAAGAGTTCGGCAACATCCTAATTGAAAGTAATAACAGGTTCAATATCACCCAGCCGTAATATTATGCAGCCATATCATTTATAGAGAACCTCAATAAATAAACAGTTATTTATCGTTAAAGAAACCGCAGCAAATGCCGAACAATTAAAAACGATCAAAAAATGAAGAATTATGGATTAATTATGGAGATTTTAATTATACGTGCTTATCAATAAAAATACTGACGTAACGCACAACGATAATATTTACCTCTTTCCCCTCGCCATCCCGCGTACTTAGCGGCTCCGACGCGATGCACAGCAATAAATAAACGTTGCATTCATAGATGCATTTAATAAGTGTCTGGCTATTTATCGATAACGTCACTTGACCTTAACTGACCGCCACCGACAGTATATAAGGAAATTCTCATTTAAAGCGGAATGCGGAAATTAATATTAACGACACCCCGTCCGTTTTAACGCGTAACCTTTGTTCGCGAATAAAAGAGAAAACAACCACCACGTGCTTATATTAGCGCATATTCAACACATCGGAGTCAGGCAAATACTATGTATGATGATTTAGGTTCTTTGGCTGAAAAACTGAAGATGTCCGGTGTTTCTTTCCAGGAAATGAGTGATGAAGATGGTGCAACAATGCAAGCAGTAACCACAACGGCAGTCACATCCGAGGTCAAAGACGATATGCAGGCCGCCGCGCTTGCAACAACGCCGGCGAGCCACAAGGAGGCTAACCAGGCCAGCGCACCTGTGGACATCCCGGCTAACACCCTTTCCTGGCCTAAAAATAAACCGGTACCGGTCCCCGCGCCTGATGCCTTTAGCACACCGGCTAACGGTATTTTGCAGAGCGTGGCTGCCCTTCACCGCCCGGCGGAGGTGGACGTTCGCGAGCGCAATCCAGTTCGGCTGGATATGTTATTTTCCGTTATTGGCAAATAATATCGCTCTGCCATGTGAAATCTTCACCTGGTAATAATAACGCACGATTTTTCTTGGCCTGCGGCCCGGTAAACAGTAACGATTTTTAACTGACCGGATAAATCCGTCTCGTCACGAATTTTAACTGGTAACCGGAAGACATTGTCGCGCCGGTATGCCTTTATTCTTTTCTGTGCAAGATGATAACAACATGAAAAAAATCATCGGAATTATTTTCACGCTGATACTGCTGTTATTATCGCTGCTGGTAGTGATTACTCCCATGAGCAGCGATAAACAATACCTTTTTGGCCTTAGCGTGATGGCAGTGGTATTTATTCTGGGAAGAGTAAAAAGCAAAAAAGCCGTACTGGCAATGCTTTCCCTCTCCGTATTGATGTCGACACGTTATATTTGGTGGCGCGCCACAACAACGCTGCATTTTGATTCAACGGTTGAAATGCTGCTCGGCAGTTTGTTGTTTGCCGCAGAAATTTACTCGTGGACGATTTTACTGCTGGGTTATATTCAAATGGCGTGGCCATTAGAACGCCCGATTGCGCCTTTACCGGCAGATAAATCAATCTGGCCGACCGTCGATATTTATGTCCCCTCTTATAATGAAAGCCTTGAAGTTGTTCGCGATACGGTTCTGGCCGCGCAGTGTATCGAATATCCGCAAGATAAAGTGAAGGTGTATATTCTTGACGATGGAAAGCGCGACGAATTCCGTGATTTCGCCGCTGAAGCGGGCGTTGGGTATATTACCCGCCCGGATAACAGCCACGCGAAAGCCGGTAATCTCAACCACGCGATGACCATCACCCACGGCGAGCTTATCTGCGTATTCGACTGCGACCACGTGGCAACGCGCGTGTTCCTGCAAGCCACGATTGGCGAATTTTTCCGTGACGATAAACTGGCGCTGATCCAGACGCCGCACCACTTCTATTCACTCGATCCGTTTGAGCGCAACCTGACAGCGGCAAAGCGCGTTCCGCACGAAGGGGCGTTGTTCTACGGCCCGGTGCAGCAGGGCAATGACAACTGGAACGCCACGTTCTTCTGCGGCTCCTGCGCAGTGATCCGCCGTAGCGCGCTCAATGAAGTTGGCGGCTTTGCCGTGGAAACCGTGACCGAAGATGCGCACACCGCACTGAAATTACAGCGTCGCGGCTGGAACACCGCGTTTCTGGATATTCCGCTGGCGGCGGGACTGGCAACCGAACGTCTGGCGCTGCACGTTAACCAGCGTATTCGCTGGGCGCGCGGCATGACGCAGATTTTCCGTATCGACAACCCGCTGTTAGGCCGTGGCCTGAAGCTGACGCAGCGCATTTGCTATCTCAACGCCATGCTGCACTTCCAGTATGGCCTGCCGCGTGTGGTGTTCCTGACCTCGCCGCTGGTGTTTATGTTGTTCAATCTGAACATTATTTCGTCGTCGGCAACGCTGATTTTCGCCTATGTATTACCACATCTGGTGCTGTCGACAATGGTCAACTCGCGTATTACCGGGCGCTACCGCTACGCGTTCTGGGGCGAAATTTATGAAACGGTGATGGCGTACCACCTGATTCTGCCGACGCTACTCAGCCTGATTTCACCGCGTCTGGGCAAGTTCAACGTCACCGATAAAGGCGACCTGACCGACCGCGATTACTTCGATGCCCACACGGTACGCCCCCTGATCATCACCACCCTGCTGATGGTGGGCAGCATGATCTGGGTTGGCGTACGCTACTTTATGCATGATTACGCCGGTATCGATCCGCGCGTGATCCTGTTCAACATCGCCTGGGGCACGTTCAGTACCATTATTTTGCTGGCCTCCATCGCGGTGGCGAAAGAGACCAAGCAGATCCGCAAAACCATCCGTATTTACGCCCGCTTGCCGGTCACGGTGCTGTTCTCTGACGGTTCAAAAATGCAGACCCGCACCTTTGACATCTCGATGGGCGGCGCGCGCGTGGCGCTGGCGAAAGGCGAAGATATGAGCCACAAAACCCCGGTACAAATCGAGCTGGGGCTGGGCGGTGAAATCGCCCATGTGCCGATTCGCGCCGCCGGGACTGGCGTGGGCGATCTCCGTCTTGAGTTCGACACCGTGGCGCTGAGCGAACGCCGTAAGCTGGTGCGCGTGGTGCTCTCCCGCGCCGATGCCTGGTATCGCCCGCCGCATGCGCCAGACCGCCCGCTGGTGTCGTTTATGGGAATTTTGCAGTGCGTGTATGAGCTGTTCTTCGGCCGCAAAAAAACCGTGAGTGGCTTTAATAGCCAGATGTCCGCCGTGGCGAAAAAACAGGAAGAGGTTAACAATGCGCTTTAACCCCTTCACTTTGACCGCCTTACTGGTGGGCGGCTTCAGCCCGTTCTGCGCCTTTACGGCTCAGAATGATGCGCTACCGGAATTACCGCTGCCGGTCACGCTGCAAGGCGCAAAACCGCAGCCGCAACCTGCACCCGTTGCGGGCAGCAGCAACCAGGATATTGCCAGCACGCTCAGCTTTGGCGATATGGGCGCAACCGGCGGTTTAACCCTCAGCGGACAGCAGTTACAAAACGGCGTGTCGTTCAACCTGCCGGGCGATCTGGTGATAACCAACGCGCATATCAATTTGAATGTGCAGGTTAACCGCAGCGATGTGAGCGGTGAAAACCTGCAACTGATGCTCAACGGCCAGCCGCTCGGCGCAATTCCGCTCGATCAGTTGCAGCAGGATAAAGGAGCCTGGAGTCTTGATGTACCCGCGTCGATGATTGCGTCCAGCAACAACCTCAGCTTCCAGCTAAAAACCGGTGACGACATTATCAATAACGTCTGGAGCTGCCAGCGCGCGCTGCCCGCCGATTACAAAGTGATGTTACAGCCGGAATCGTCGTTGAATTACCAGGGATTATGGCTGAACGTGCGCAAAACCCTCGGCACATTCCCGCGCCCGTTCTTCGATGTGAAGCAGACCAAAGACCAGACGATTAGCATTGCTTATCCGGCCTCGCCGGATGCGGATGTACTCACCGCGTCGGCAATTGTCGCCTCGCAGTTTGGCGCATTGAGTAATGGCAAACCCAGCCGCTTTGAGGTGCAGTACGACACCCTGCCTGCGGGCAATGGCATCCTGATTGGCAAACCCGGCCAGACCATCGGAGGCGTTACCATTCCGCAGAGCAACGGCGCGGCATTGCAGGTTATCGACAACCCGCAAAACCCGGCATACAAGCTGTTGATCGTAAGCGGTCATAACGACATGCAACTGCGCCAGGCCGCCTGGCGGCTGAACATACCGGGGCTGCCGGACAGCGACACGCTGGATGTGCCGCCCCTGAAAGTGGCGCAACGCGCGGCCTGGGATGCTCCGCGCTGGATCAATACCGAACGTCCGGTGGCCATACGCTCTTTGCTCAGCGATGAAGGCGCGCTGGTGGCGCACGGCGTCTGGCACGGCGAGAATCAGTTGCCGTTTCGCACCGCGCCGGATCTGTTCTTATGGGACGGTTCTGCCGTTCCCCTGCACCTGAACTACAGCTTTGCGCAGAAAAGCTGGCTCGACGATCAGGCATCGTTCCTTAATGTCAGCCTGAACGGTGAGTTCCTCAAACGCCTGCCGGTAAGTAAAGAGGGATTGCTGGCGCCTGTGCTGGCGACATTCGGTCTGTCGCACCGCCAACAAAGCGCGGTGGTGAACATTGACCCACGGGCGCTCCTCGGCAACAACCAGCTTGGCTTCTGGTTTGGCTTGCAGGCGCAGAAAAATGCCCCGTGTAACGCGCTGGCGGATGAGAACATTCAAAGCCGCATTGAAGGTGATTCGACGCTCGATTTCAGCCGCGCCTGGCACTTTGGCAAGCTGCCCAATCTGGCCTGGTTTAGCAGCGCCATGTTCCCGTTCACTCGCCATGCCGACCTGGCACATACCACGGTGCTGATGCCGGCACGCCCGTCCGCCGAGGATATTGCGCTGCTGCTAAACCTGATGGCGCAAGCCGGGCGCGATACCGGCGTAAGCGTCAATTATCTGCACCTGTACACCGGCATGCCGGGGCAGGAAGAGGCACAAGCGCAGCTTGCTGACAGCGACATTCTGGCGATTGGCAGCCTGAGCAACCGTGAACTGCTCACGCCCCTGCTGCAAAGCAGTGCTTTTACGCTCAACGAAAACACGCTCGAAGTAATGACCGCCAGCGTGATCAACCGGGTGCTGTCTCTGCTGAGCGGCGACCAGCCACGCACAGACATGGACGCCGCCGAATACCTGCTTGATACCAACCAGTGGCGTGGCCTGCTGAGCCTGCGCTCGCCGTGGAACGCACAACGCGTCGTGGTCATTGCCACCGGCACGGACAACCAGCAACTGGCCTTACTGCCAGCGGACATGAGCAAACCGGCATTTCTCGCCAATGCCGGCGGGGACTTCACCGCCATCAGCAATGCGGGCGACGTGCGAAGCTGGCGCGTGGGCGAGCAGTTCACCAGCGGCAACCTGCCGGGCTACATGAAAATTTTGTGGTTTGCCAGCGAGCATATCTTCTGGCTGGTTGCCCTTACCTGCCTGATTGCCGCCGTCACCGGCCCGATGTTGTTTAACGCGTTACAGCGCCATGCCCACCAACGCTTGCAGGATAAGACGAAGAAATGAATACGCGTAAACCACTGACGCACGCCTTTTATCTGCTCTGCCTGCTGGGAGCTTGCCACCCGGCGGCCGCGACGGAAAGCACGGATGCGAACGCCAATGACACGGCGGTGAAAAAACTGCTGGCGCAGGCCAGTTACTGGCACAGCAAAGCCCACGACGAAATGGCTATCGACGCGCTGCAAAAAGTGCTGGCGGCGGATGACAAAAATATCGACGCCATGTATCTGCTGGCGCTCTACTCGTTGCAGCAAGGCAATGTTCAGCAGTCGGAAATCTGGCGGAAAAAAATCGCCGAACTTTCACCGCAAGATCCGCGCCTCAACGCGCTGAACAGCGCCAGCACGCTGCGTAATATCCCGCAGGACAAGCTCACTGCGGCCCGCCAACTGGCAAGCCGTGGGCAGATTAAAGAGGCGATTGCCGCATGGCGTGCGCTGTTTAACGGTAATCCGCCGCCGGACGATGTGGCGCTGGAGTATTACCAGACGATGGCAGGCGACAGCGCCAGCTGGTCAGAAGCGGTTGCCGCGATGCGCCAGCGCGCCAGCGTGATGCCGGATGATGTGCCGACCAGACAGGCGCTGGCGATGGCGCTCACCTACCAGGAGCCAACGCGCCGGGAAGGGATCGCACAGTTGAGCCGCCTTGCGCCGGACGATAAAAACGCCGACAAAGCGCTGCAACAAGCGCTGCTGTGGCTCGATGCCAAAGCGGGCGATCTCCCGGCCTACACCGCGTATGCGCAGCGCCACCCGGACGATAGCGCGCCGATGGATCACTACCGCAAAAGCGTGGAGGGCGATGCCACCAAAGCCGGATTCGACGCGTTAAACAGCGGCGACTTAGGCGGCGCGAAAGATAAGTTTGCCGAAGCGCTGCAAACCCGCGCCAATAACGGCAACGCGCTGGCCGGGATGGGTTACGTCGCGCTGCGACAGAATAATTTCAGCGATGCGGAAAAATTTCTGCGCCGCGCCGCCCAGGAGGACACCACTAATCCGAACAACGAGCAGTGGGCGAAAGATGCCGATAACGCTCGCTTTTACGGTGCGCTCGGCCAGGCGCGCAGCCTGAGCCTGAAAGGCAGCTACGATCAAGCTCTGGCAAGCCTTGAAGGCAGCAACACTCACGACGACAGTCAACAACTGGCGGCAGAGATGCTGCGCGCCGACATCCTGCGCCGCCAGGGAAAATTGCCGCAAGCGGAAGAGATTTATCGCAAGCTGCTGGCTGAACGTCCACAAAACACCGATATCCGCACCGGCCTGTGGTGGGTGTTAAAGCAGCAAAACAAGCAAAGCGAAGCGGACGCCATGCTGCGTACCCTGCCCGCCAGCCTGCGCACCCGCTTTGCCGCCGTTGGCGATAACGGCGACGGCGAACGCAAAGCCGCGCAGTCAGCACTGGAGGCGGGCAACAGCTCACGCGCGATGCAAATTTTACAGGCGGCGTCCGGTAAATATCCGCAAAACGTCTGGCTGCAACTCGACTATGCGCGCGCTTTACGCAAAGCCGGACAGAAACAGCAAGCCGCGACAGTAATGACCGCCGTTACCACGCGCAGTAATACCAGCAAAGAAGCGCTGTATGCCGCCGCGGTTTTCGCCGCCGAAGAGAACGACTGGTCACGCGCGCAAAGCCTGCTCGCCCGCGTACCCCGCAGCAGCTACAGCGCCGATATGACAGCGCTCAGCACGCGCGTGCAGACCAACCAACAACTGGATATTGCCCGTAACTATTTACGGCTCGGCAATGCTGCTGCCGCGCGCAACTCGCTGCTGGCGCTGCAACGTAACCCGCCGCAAACCCCGGTCGATGTTGGCCGTCTGGCAGAACTGTTAATGCAAAGCGGTGACAGCAGCGGCGCACTGCAATTAGTGCGGGAAAACCAGGCGCAGGGGCTGCACGGTTCGGTGATCGATTACGCCGGGCAGATCCGCGTCCTCAATCAGGCCGGTCAGTTCGCCGAAGCGGAGAGCATTCTCAACGCCCCGGCGCTGCAAAACGGCACCAGCCAGCAGGAGATGAACGATATCCGTACCGGCAGCTTGATCGCCCGCGCCGACCGCCTGCGGGAAAAAGGACAAATTGGCAAAGCGTGGAATCTGCTCATGCCGGAACTGCAACGCAACCCGACCAATACGGATCTGCTGCTGGCGGTGGGGCGTATTTACCAGGCCGATCACATGGACGACAAAGCCACCGAGATCTACCAGTACGTGCTGCGCAAATCCCCGCGCGATAAACAGGCGCTGACCGGGCTGGTAAACCTGGCACTGGCGCGTGGCGATAACGATGCGGCGCGGCGGGCGTTCTCTACGCTTGAGCCAAGCCAGGATGCCGATTACATGTTGCTGGCGGCGCGTGTCGCCGCCGCTAACGGTGAAAACCAGCGCGCCATGTCGCTGCTGCGCACCGCCCAGTGGCGTCTGCAACAGGGGGATGAGAACGACAACGACGAACTCAGCGCCGTGATGTCCCTGCCCTCGCCGACGCGCCAGGCGCAGTTAACGGCAATGAGCGGCATCAACAGCATGATGCGCGATTTGCAGGAAAAGAGCGCCACGTGGACCAGCGCGGGCGTCTCGCTGCGTAGCCGTAATGGCGAGTCCGGCCTTGGCGCGCTGGATGAAGTGCAGGCGCCGATGATCCTCTCCGGTGCCATCGGCGACGCCACGCGCCTGAGCCTGAATATCACGCCGGTGTCACTCAATGCCGGGGAGATGTCTGGCGAAGCGGCGAACCGCTTTGGTTCCGGGGCGCTGGAGCATGCGGAAAAACTGGCGCAAGCGGCGGCAAGCACTTCAACCACCACCAGCTCGACGAATGCCGCTTCTCAGGGCAGCCAGCAGGCGAACGGTGTTGCCGCCAGCCTCAGCATGAGCGGCGACAACTATAAGCTGGATATCGGCAGCACGCCGACCGGCGGCGAGTTCACCCGGCTGGTGGGCGGCGTGGAATGGAACCCGAAACTGACACAAAACAGCTCGCTGAACCTGAAAGCAGAGCGCCGCGCGGTGACCGACAGCCTGCTCTCTTATGTCGGCGTGAAGGATAAGAGCACCGGTGAGAGTTGGGGCGGCATCACCCGTAACGGCGTGTCGGCACAATTTGCCTGGGATAACGAGTTAATCGGGCTTTACAGCAAGTTAGGTTTCGACACCTATGTTGGCACCAACGTACCGACCAATCACGCGGTGAGCGCGCAGGCGGGCAGCTATTTGCGGCCGTGGAAAACCACCGACAGCGAGCTGAAAGTCGGGGTTAACGTCAACTACATGAACTTTGACCGTAACCTCAGTTACTACACGCTCGGCCAGGGCGGTTATTTCAGCCCGCAGGATTTTATGGCGGTTTCGCTGCCGGTCACGCTGACGCGCCATCTTAATGACTGGGATCTGACGCTCAACGGCGCAGTGGGTTACCAGTCCTACAAACAGAGTAAGAGCGACTATTTCCCCGGCCACAGCAGCCTGCAGTCGCAGTTAAACAGCTACGCCAGCGACGATGACGATGTGGATGCGGTTTACAAAGCCACCTCGAAAAACGGCATTGGCTACACGTTGGGCGTGGATGCGCGCTACCACCTCAGCGACAACCTGGCTCTGGGTGCGAACTTAGGCTATGACACCTTCGGCAGTTATAACGAAGGTAAAGCGTTGTTTTATTTCAAATATTACGTCGATCAAGATAAATAACCCGTGGGACAGATGATGTTTAGCAATCAGGACACTTATTTACAACGCAATTATCAGGCTGGCTGGCATGACCTGGTGTATCTGTTTTTTAACGAATACACCGAAGGCCGTGGCGATAAAGATCCCGACGCCCTGAGACGCATCGGCCAGATGATGGCTCAGTGGTATCCCATTGATAACGCCACCACGGTGAGCGAACTGGAAGCCAGCATTAACCGGGTGCTGGAGTTGTTCAACTGGGGTTTTGTGAAAATGGCACCGGCGCAGCGCGAGCTGATCTTGCTGCACTGCGCCTGGCCGCACGCGCCGGAGTACCGCGATGAAGCGGGCTGGCGTCGTGCCAGTGCGTATGTGCTGGAAGGGGCTTACTCCCAGTGGCTGGTATCGCAGGGGGCGGGCAACCAGGTTCCGGTACGCTGGAAAGACAACGCCACGGAAGATGTACTGATTTTCCGCTACGCCATCGGCGAATAAGTACACAAAGGCATGAAAACTCTATATCAACGATCAGGTGATCATCATGGTGAATGAAATTATGGTTTCAGGCAGGAAACTTGAAATCGAAGCCGTTAATTATATGGAGGATAATGCCTTTGTTTCGCTGGTGCTCGACACCGCCGGGCGACTGATTCACGCCAGCCCGTTCTTTTATCAGCTCACCGGCTTTACGCCGGATGAGGTGACAGGCCAGGTGCTGTTTCAGACCGCGGACGACGACACGGAAATCTCACTGGCGGCGGCGATAAATATCGCCAAAACCACCGGCGATAATTGGCAAGGAGAAATATCCCAGCGTAAAAAGAGCGGTGAAATTGTCTGGCTCGACACCCGCTTAATGCCTAAGCGAGATGAGCGCGGTGAAATATTCGCGTTTATTTTGTTGGGCTTTGATATTACCCGGCATATGGCGATTCGCGAGAAATTACATTTTCGCGCTCACAACGATGCATTAACCAAAACGCTGAATCGCCAGGGCTACTATATTCGCAGCCGCAAGAAAATCCGTGCCGCCAATGCGCGCGGCGCGCAGATTGTGGTGGCGATCCTCGATCTCGATAATTTTAAAAACATTAACGACGACCTGGGCCACGCCGCCGGTGACGAGGTGCTGCGCTGTTTTATCAGCCGGGTGAAACAGTGCATTTCTCGCGGCACGCTGCTTGGCAGGCTTGGCGGTGATGAATTTGCGCTGACGTACATTGAAGGTGTCGACGAACCTGCCGGGCGTGGCGTGTTGCAATTAATTGTCGAAGCCACCCGCCAGCCGATGTATTTGCAGTACCTGCAACAGACGGTGGAATTATCGGTCAGTATTGGCGTCGCCAGTTATCCCGAACATGGGCCGAATTTTTCTTCCATTTTAAAAGCCGCCGATACCGCCCTTTATAAAGTGAAGGCGCGAGGCGGTGATAATTATATTAACTACCAGGTTCCGGGCATTAATGAATCGGGTGGCATCATTAACACCGTTGTGTGTTGATATTTAAACAGCAATAAAAAAACAGGAAATAACTATGTTAAAGGCTGTAATCCCAGTGGCAGGCCTCGGCACGCGTATGCTTCCGGCAACCAAGGCTATTCCGAAAGAGATGTTACCCATCGTCGATAAGCCGCTTATCCAGTATATCGTGCAGGAGTGCTACGCCTGCGGGATCCGCGAGATCGTGCTGGTAACGCACTCGTCTAAAAACGCCATAGAAAACCACTTCGACACCTCTTTTGAGCTGGAGTCCTTGCTGGAATCGCGCGTGAAAAACCAGCTGCTGGAAGAGGTGCGCACCATCTGCCCGGCGGGGATGAACATTATGCATGTGCGCCAGGGTCACTCGAAAGGCCTTGGTCACGCGGTGCTGTGCGCCGAACCGCTAATTGGCGATAACGATTTTGTCGTCGTGCTGCCGGACGTGCTGATCGACGATAGCCAGTGCGATATGGCGCAGGACAACCTGGCGGCGATGATCAATCGCTTTACCATCACCGGCGCCAGCCAGTTAATGATCGAGCAGGTTAATCACGACGATGTTTCGCGCTATGGCGTGGTGGATTGCGGCGGTGAAAACCTGCCCGCCGGTGGTTTCGGCCAGGTACAGGGCATGGTGGAGAAACCGCCGGTCGAGGAAGCGCCATCCGATATGGCGGTGGTGGGTCGCTATGTGTTGTCAAAAGCGATTTGGCCGCTGCTGCATAAAACGCCGGTTGGCGCAGGCGGCGAAATTCAACTGACCGATGCGATCGCTATGCTGCTGGCGCGTGAGCCGGTTGAAGCCTACGCGCTGACCGGCAAGTCACACGACTGCGGGGACAAAATTGGCTATATGAAAGCTTTTGTGGAGTACGGCCTGCGCCACGGCGCGACCGGCCCGGCTTTCCGCCACTGGCTGCAGCATGAACTGGCGCTCAAGCCGGTGGCTGAGGTCGTAGAACGTATCGCTGAAGCGGTGTAACGCCTGGGCAGGTAACTGCCCTATCTCTACCACAGGAAATCTCATGTTAAGAACCACCTGGCTCATGCCGTGTTTGTTACTGTCGCTGGCCATGACCGCTTTTTCAGCCCACAGCCAGGACAGTAACTGGGTGCTATTTAAGCAGAATTACCTGAGCCAGGATGGCCGCATTGTTGACCATGAAAATGGCGATATCAGCCATTCGGAAGGTCAGGGATATGGCATGTTACTGGCCGTACTGAATGACGATCCCGCCACGTTTGAAAAAATGTGGCGCTGGACGCGCAACACCTTATTACGCCCGTCGCTGTGGCTGTTTGCCTGGCGTTACGATCCGAAGACACACAACGTGACGGACGAAAATAACGCCAGCGACGGCGATACGTTGATTGCCTGGGCCTTATTGCTGGCCGGTAATAAATGGCACGATCAGAGTTACCTGGCGGCTTCGAATAATATTCAGGATGCGCTGATCAATTGCCTGATTATTGAGCAAGATTCCCGCCTGCTTTTGCTGCCGGGGCTGAGCGGTTTTACCAAAGACGACGGCTATATTGTTAACCCCTCTTATTTTATTTTTCCGGCGTGGGAGAGCTTCTGGCGGCAGCGGCATAATGAGATTTGGCTTAAGTTAAAAAGCTCAAGCCTCGAATTGCTCAATAAAGCGCGCTTCGGTAAGCCGCAACTGCCCAGCGACTGGATTTTTATTAAGAATAGTGGTGAAGTCATGCCTGCCGAAAACTGGCCGGCGCGATTTGGTTATGACGCGATTCGCGTTCCGCTGTATTTAAGCCTCAGCGATACGCAAGCGCATTCGATGGAGAATTTCCGTCATTATTGGGCTAATTATGCCCGCAGCACGACGCCTGCGTGGGTGAGTGTCTCCGGCGACGAACGGGCGAGTTACGCGATGTCCGGCGGCATGCTGGCAGTGCGTGATTTAACGATGGGCGACTATCAGCAAATAGAGACATCTGTGCTACCGGGCGAAGGTTATTATTTGTCCGTTTTGCACATGTTGTCGCTTTTTGCCGTCTCATTAAAAACGAAATAGTAGTAAAGCAACAATGCCGGCGCGGGATTGCGCAGGAGTCAGGCAGGAAGCTTCAAGCGCGAAATGAATAATAAAAACCATCAAATCTCATGTGCAAACATGAGGGGGAAAACCTGATGACTGAGTTGAAAACAATCACACGTCATTTGCACAGCATGTTGTTACAGGCGGGTTCTCAGCAGAACGGAAACTTGCGCCCCGGGGAACACAATGAACATCCGTAATCTTGAGTACCTTGTCGCGCTGGCGAAACATCGCCATTTTCAGCGCGCTGCCGAAGCGTGTAATGTCAGCCAGCCAACGCTCAGCGCCCAGTTACGCAAGCTGGAAAATGAGCTGGGCTTGCAGTTACTGGAACGTACCACGCGTAAGATCCGCTTCACACAAACCGGGTTGCGGCTGGTTGAGCAAACCCAGGTGGTGCTGCGCGAAATTGAAGCGCTGAAAAATATGGCCAGCAGCAGCCATTATCAGAACCTGATGCAGACGCTGGATGTCGGTATTATTCCGACGCTCGCACCCTATATTTTTTCTCATCTCAATACGGTGTGTCGCGAGAATTTCCCGGAAATCGAGCTGGAAATTCACGAAGCGCAAACTAACCAGTTGCTGCATATGCTGGAGTCGGACACCATTAAATGCGCGATCATGACCTCCAATAAAGACACCAGCAAATATGTCGAGCTGCCGCTGTTCGACGAACCGCTGGTGCTGGGCGTGAGCCACCAGCACCCCTATTCGCGAATGAGCGAAATCGATATGGGGCATCTGAAGAATAATAAGATTTTGATGGTGGATGACGGCAACTGCCTGCATAGCCAGGTACTGCGTTACTGCTATCAATTTGAGCTGGAGCCGGATTCGCGCTTTGTCGCCATGCATCTGGAAACCCTGCGGCGCGGTGTGGCGTTTAATCGCGGCGTCTCTTTCTTTCCGCTGCTTTCCACACAGCAGGGCGGCAACGAGAATATTCGTTATATTCGCTGCGTTAGCCCGGAGCCAAAACGTAAAGTGGTGCTGATTTTCCACCGCAGCGATCCGATGCGCAAGAAATATGAAATTCTGCGCAACGTTATTGCCCGTCATATGGAACGCTACCTTCTCGATTACAACGTTATGGCGTGAACTTAATCGTGCGGTTGTGGAATATTCTGCGTACAGCCGTTTTCATTTTCACGACAATCACGCAAATGCGTGGTTGTCGTTTTTGCCATTAATCCCTGCATAATCTCGTCCGGCAATAACTTGCCCCGGTGATACATCTCTTCAATAGTAAGCCACAGGCTGACCAGCATAATCGTATAGTCGGCAATCGGCGCAGGCGCATTCAGTTCCGCCATAAAAGGAAAGCGTGCGAGTAGCTGTTCTCTGTTTTCCGCCGTCACCGCACCGTGATAATAGGGTGCCGCGAGCAGGCGATACGCTTCCGATTCAGCAACAGATGAGGCCCAGGATAAACGCACCGCAATGGTCTCGACAAAAGGTGGGATCGGGATATTTTGCGTCGCCTGCGGATCCGGGTGCAAAGGCAGGTCCTGACCGAATGATTGCGTTTTCATTTTTTTCCTCGATGCCTGGCGAAACTCTATTCATCGACCAGTCTGGAAAATACTTTAGGAATATTATTTAAAATAAAGAATAACAGGAAAATTAGCTATGCGGATCGTCTTAAAACGTTAAAAAAATCATATAAAGCAAAAGGTTAATTCGTGATCAATTATTGACAGCATCGATCTAAATATCCATTTTTCATTTATTTCATAAATTTAACGCCGCCTTACTCAGGTTATTGTTGAATAATATTGAGCTTATTTCGCCTGTAAGATGAAAATCTATCACCTAAAGGGGAAAAGTATGGTTCAGGATTATCTCAACAGCCTCGTCCTTTTCCACATCATCACGAGAGTGGTGCCGTGACACCTCTTTTTTTGCGCCAAATACCACGCTTTCTTTCATCTATTTGAAGGATGGAAATGCTCTGGCCTATGCTCTGATAATGATACTTTTAACCCCACTGACGCTCATGACAGGAGCCGCACCTGATGGATCCGTTTCAGCAAATATTAAAATCAACGCTCGCCCGCACCGATGACGCACCACCTGCCATCAAGCCTCAGGCATTGCTGGAAGCGGAGTTAAAACCGAGGATTGCTCACGTTGCGGTGGACGATTTCCTCTCGCTCGCCAAAGCACGCAGAACCATTTATACCCTCGGCAAAGATTTGCCCATCGCCGAAGATGAGGTAGTTGACATCATTAAAGAGGCCATCCGCCAGGCGCCGTCGGCGTTTAACTCGCAGAGTTCGCGGGCGCTAATCCTGCTCGGTAAAGAGCACGATCGTTTCTGGGAGATGGTGCGCGAGCAGCTGCGCAAAGTGATCCCGGCGGAGAGCTTTCACGCCACCTCCGATAAACTCGACGGTTTTGCCGCCGCCGCTGGTTCCGTGCTGTTTTTTGAAGATCAGGAAGTGGTCACTCACCTGCAGCGTCAGTACATCGCTTATGCCGATAATTTCCCCGTCTGGTCAGAACAGAGCAGCGGTATCGCCCAGTACGCGGTGTGGCTGGCGCTGGCGGAAAAGAGCATTGGCGCGAATCTGCAACACTACAACCCGTTAATCGATCTTGATGTTCGCGCCGCGTGGCAGATCCCGGAAAGCTGGAAGCTGCGCGCAGAAATGAATTTTGGTTCGATTGTTACTGCCGCTGATGAAAAGAGCTATATCGACGACGATAAGCGCTTTATCGTCGCGAGATAACGATATTGATAAAGATATTGCCCGCTGAGCGGGCAATTCTTTTTCTCCGCTACGTATTGGTATTGTACAAATTTTGGCTAGATGGCATGCAAACACCTGCGTATACTACACACATCTATACACAGGAGGGGGACGTCATGCCTGCTACTGCACCTAAACAGCGAAACAAGCAAAATGTCAGCGTGACCGTCGAGCGCGAGCTACTGGAACAAGCGCGCAAAGAAGGCATCAACCTTTCGCAAACACTTGCGACCGCCTTGCAAGGTGAACTGCGCAATCTGGCAGCTGAGCGCTGGAAGCGCGAAAATGCCGCCGCCATTGCCGATCTAAATGAATTTATTGCCGAACGCGGCCACTTCTCGGATGAACACAGGAAGTTTTAATCCATGCAATATTCGGTTTATCGGAACAAAAGTAACAGCCGGGATTTCCCGTTTCTGCTGGATGTACAGAGCGATATTATCGGTAGCATGAACTCGCGGGTGGTGATCCCGCTCTGCCCACTGGCGGATTACAAAGATCGCCGCCGGGTTGAGCGGTTAAACCCGGTACTGGAGATCGAAGGGAACTCGTATTTGTTACTGACCCACGATCTTGCAGGCGTCAGCCTGGCGATTTTGGGTGAAGAGGTTTGCAGTATGCGCGCGCAGCGCGACGTGATCCGCAACGCGATGGATTTTATTTTTCACGGGATTTGAAGTGACTGAACACCATAAATGCTCAGTCACTTTATTGCTGGAAACACGAACAAATTTTACTCGTCGAAGTACCAGTAACCCTGATTCACCAGATCGGTCAGCTCTTGTGCAAAAGCCGGGTTATCCAGCGCGTTGCCCAGTTCTTTGCGGCCGATAATGGTGTAGCGGCACAGCGCATCGGCGGCCTGCGCATCGGCCGTGTCCAGATATTCGCTGTTGATAAAGACGCTGCCGTCAACGTTCAGCACACGTAAACCGCTAAGGCGCGTCAGCACCTGCCCCTCTTTTAGCGCATCGACAATTTCCTCAACGCGGTAATCGTCTGGCTCAGGTGCGACATCCAGTTCGTGGCGCGGCGTGGAAATAAAGCTACCAAACCACTGTTTGAAATGCTCCGGCTGGCTAACCAACTCGATCATCATATTGCGCACGCGCTCCAGCTCGTACGCTTCTACCCGGCCCGGATGTTCGCGGCAGGTTAAATCCGGGTCGCTGTAGTGCTCGTTCCCGAGATCGTTTTCCAGCGCGTAGTCAGCAAAACTGCTGATCAGATCGCGGCCATTCGGCCCACGGAAACCAATTGAGTAGTTGAACGCTTCCTGGTGTGTAAAACCGTCATGCGGGAATCCTGGCGGAATATAGAGGATGTCGCCCGGCTCCAGATCTTCATCAATGATCGGCGGGAAGGGATCAACATGCAGCAGCGCCGGGTGCGGACAGAACTGACGCATCGGCAGTTTATCGCCCACGCGCCAGCGACGGCTGCCCATCCCCTGAATAATAAACACATCATACTGGTCGATATGCGGGCCAACGCCGCCACCCGGCACGGAGTAAGAAATCATCAGATCGTCAAAACGCCACTCCGGCAGCACGCGAAACGGCTTCACCAGCTCGGCTGAGGGCATATGCCAGTGGTTAACCGCCTGCGCCAGCAGCGACCAGTCTTTTTCGCCTAAATGATCAAACGATTCAAACGGGCCATTCCACGCCTGCCACTGACCATTCACATGGCTGACAATGCGGCTGTCGACTTCCGGCTCCATCGCCAGCCCGGCCAGTTCGTCTGGCGTAATCGGGTCGACAAAATCCGGGAACGCGCGTTTCAGGACAACAGGTTTCTTTTGCCAGTATTTTTCAAGAAATTCCGGCCAGTTGAGGTTGAGTTGGTAAGCCATAAATCACACCAGTGAGAAGGGAAACGGGGCTGATTATAAAGAGAGTCCCTACCCACCCGCCTTGTCATTGGTCAAGTGCTGGTGCGGCAAGCGGCGGAGAGATCTCCAGCGCGCCGAGCGCCATCAGTAACGCGTCCACCTTTGGTAATAGCTGCTTGCGGCGCGGCCACACCAGCGTGAGCGCCAGCCCGTGCGGCTGGCATTGCGGCATAATTACCTGCAACTCGCCGCGCTGCACGTGCTCATGCACCAGCCAGGTCGGCATCTGCCCGACGCCTAATCCGGCGCAAAGCGCCTGCACCTGCGCATCGACATCGCCGAGCGCCATGCGATACGGCACGCGGCGCCACTCCGGGTGCCCGTCGGCGGTGGTAAATAACCACGGCTTGGTGCTGCCATCCACCCGCTCATAAAGAATAGCCCGGTGCTGCATCAGCTCCGCCTCATGTTGTGGCGTCCCGGCGCGTTGCAGGTAATCGGGCGCGGCGCAAAACACCATCTTTTCACGACCAATTTGCCGGCACCCCAGCGATGCGGGTAGATCGACGGTTTGCCCGATGCGTACAGCAACGTCGATTCCCTCATCGAACAGATCCACAAAACGATCGGAGAAAGTCAGGCTAAGATCAATTTCCGGGTGTTGCTGACAAAACGGGATCAGCAGCGGCATCACGCCCAGCCGCCCGTAGGTGTTTGGCACGGCGAGACGCAACCGCCCGGACGGAATGGTGCGGTGTGCCGCCAGCACCGACTCGGCTTCCGCCAGCTCCTCCAGGATACGAATGCAGGTCTGGTAATACGCGTTCCCGGCATCGGTGACTTCAAGACGACGCGTGGTGCGCTCCAGCAAACGCGAACCCAGCCGCGCTTCCAGACGGGCAACGCTTTTACTCACCGCCGAGCCGGTCAGATGCAGGCGTTCCGCCGCTGCGGTAAAACTCCCCTCTTCAACGCTGGCAACGAAGGGGACGATATCTTTCAGACGTTGATCGCTCATGGGATTAGTGAATTTAAGTTACGAATAATGTGAATTAATACCAGAGATAAGAAATTAATTCTCTATTAGCCTGTGAGGTAGACAAAACCCAGAGGAACATCTCATGCAGAAAAAAGCATTAATTGTCGGTATCAGCGGCGTGATTGGCCGGGCGCTGGCGGAGAAACTGCTGGCAGACGGCTGGCAGGTTACTGGTTTATCACGCGGGCGCGGCGCGGTTCCGGCGGGCTGTACCAGCCTGACGGCGGATTTAACCGACGCGGCGGCGGTCAACGAGGCGCTGAAAAGCGAGAAACCCGATGCGCTGTTCTTTAGCGTCTGGGCGCGCCAGGAGAATGAAAAAGCCAATATTCGCGTCAATGGCGCGATGGTGAAAAATGTCATTGATGCGCTGGGCGAACGCCTGGCCGGGGCGCATGTCGCGCTGGTCACCGGAATGAAACACTATCTTGGCCCGTTCGAAGCCTACGGCAAAGGCAATGTGCCGGTCACGCCTTTTCGCGAAGAGCAGGGCCGCCAGAACGTGGATAACTTCTACTATGCCCAGGAAGATGAAGTGTTCGCCGGGGCGAAAAAATACGGTTATCGCTGGAGCGTACATCGCCCGCACAGCATCATCGGGTATGCGCTCGGTAACGCCATGAACATGGGGCAGACGCTGGCGGTTTACGCCACGTTGTGCCGCGAAAAAGGGTGGCCGTTTATCTTCCCCGGCTCACCTGAGCAGTGGAACGGTGTCTCCGATGTGACCGACGCCGGTTTACTGGCGGAGCAGTTGAGCTGGGCGGCGGTGAGCGACGGTGGCGCGAACGAAGATTTTAATGCGGTGAATGGCGATGTGTTCCGCTGGAACTGGTTATGGCCGCGGCTGGCGGCTTATTTCGGCATTGAAGCGGCCGCCTTCCCGGCGAGCATGATGCCGCTGGAAGGGCGCATGCAAGAGGCGCAAGCCGCGTGGACAGAGATCGCGGACAAGTATCAACTGGCAGAATCAGACATCGGTAAACTGGCCTCCTGGTGGCATACGGATGCCGATCTCGGTCGCCCGATGGAAGCCTTCGCTGATATGAGCAAGAGCCGAAAAGCCGGGTTTACCGGTTATCGCAGCACGCTGGATTCCTTCACCGCGCTGTTTGACCGCCTGAAAGCGGAAAACATTATCCCACGCTAAAGCAGTATTTGCCCGGCAGCGCTGACATGCCGGGCAATTCCTCAATTTAGGTTCAACGCCGTCTGCGGCACTGTTCCGGCATTGCCCCTTGTTGCACCTCGCTATGCACCGCATTCCCCTGCCGGTTCACATACCGTAGTTGGCGGCGATATTGCTGTGCCGCAAAGTGACATTTTGCGCGGCCAATTCCGGCAAACCGCTAACGATCGTCGCGTCACTGGCGTTGGTGGCGGGGAGATACTAAATATCGACGCCGTTGATTTTCGGCGTTGCGGCAGCGCCTTGCGCATTTTCAAGTGGCGAAACCCGCATTGCCGGAAAAATATGCTGGTAGAAAACTCGTTGGCGCGGCCTGCGCCATAAAAGAGCCAACAGCGTCGCAGCACCAGCACCAGCACCAGCACCAGCACCAGCAGAGATTGATTCATTAGTCCTCAAACCCTAAGTAAATTTATAACAGCGACTTATGCGCAAATTTACTTTCTGGCAGGCACTGCGCGAGGCCTATGGTGCCAAAGTGTTTATGTCACCGTGGCTTATTCACCATTGGGTCACGGATTAATTACTTTTGGCGCGGAATCGGGCCACTTTTGCCCGGTTGCCGCACAGCGCCATGCTGCACCAGCGGCGGCGATGCGCTTTGGTCTTATCGTAAAACCACAGTGTGCAATCCGGGTGTTCGCACTGGCGAATATAGTCAAACTGCCCGTTTGCCAGTAACGCTGCCGCCTGTTCTGCGACCGGTGCCAGTGCTTGCTGCGGCGTATCAAGCAGGTATACGCGCTGCGTTTGCAGCGCGCCTTGCTCATCGACCACGAGGCGTAAGTGGCTTTGCGCCTGCGCCAGCCAGCCGTTCAGCTCATCCAGCGACAACTCCCGCCCGTGCTTTTTCTCTTCGACAAGCTGGCGGATCAACGCACGCAGCTTACGCGCCTCAGCCAGCAACTCTCCCGGCTTTGCCATCGCGTTAACCTGCAACCCGACATGCTGTAGCCACTGGCGCACATCGTCATCGGACTGCCAAAAGTCATGCGGCGATTTTTCCGCCATCGCCAGCGTGTTGATAAAATCCAGCGCCTGATCTTCAGCTATGAACCACGGGCCTTCCGCACCGGGTAACGTGGCTGCTGTCATCGTTGCTCTCCCCTGTTTCTCATTCTTCCGCATATTGTAACCGATAAAATATATTTTACACAGTTACATGCTTTCGCCATACTCAGCTTCGAAGTAACCCTATAAATTAACTTTTAACGGTTTCAAAAGAGGTGACGATATGGCTGCCAATACGCATTTCCCGGTTCGCTATCAGTATGCAGACGCCGATGGCGTCAAGGTGTTTTACCGTGAAGCCGGTAACCCGGAAAACCCGGTATTACTGCTGCTGCACGGTTTTCCCAGCTCTTCGCATCAGTTTCGCGAACTGATCCCGCTGCTGGCAGATAAGTTTCACCTTATCGCCCCGGATCTGCCCGGCTTCGGCTTTACCGAAGTTCCCGCTGAGCGCGATTACCGCTATAGCTTTGATGGGCTGGCAAACACGCTGATTGCTTTTGTCGATGCGCTGAATCTGCAACGTTTTGCCATGTATGTTTTTGATTACGGTGCGCCGACCGGATTGCGGCTGGCGCTGCATTATCCGCAGCGGGTGAGCGGGTTTATTTCGCAAAATGGCAATGCGTATCTGGACGGTTTAGGCGACGCATGGGCGCCGGTACAGGCTTACTGGCACGCGCCGACCGCGGAAAACCGGCAGGTCGTTCACGATGCGATCCTCAATCTGGAAGGGACAAAATGGCAGTACCTGCACGGTGTGCGCGACCCTGAAACTGTCGCTCCGGAAGGTTATCAACTGGATACATTACTGATGGAGCGCCCTGGAAATAAAGCGATCCAGCTGGATCTGTTTCTTGATTACGCCAACAACCTGAAGCGCTACCCGGAGTTTCAGGCCTTTTTCCGCACCCACCAGCCACCCGCGCTGATTATCTGGGGCGAGCACGATCCGTTTTTTATCCCGCCAGGCGCGCACGCTTATAAACGCGATAATCCAAATGCGGTGGTCGAGCTGCTTGATACCGGGCATTTCGCACTGGAAACCCATGTTGGCTACATTGCCCAACGCATTCGTGATGTGATCGGTAACGCGATTGGCTAAGAAACCGGTGCGCCCCGCGTGGTGGGCGCACCGATTTTGCTTACGCACGCGTCTGAAACATCAGCGTGTCGGACGTAAACGAGCCATCGTCGCCAATAAGAAAGTGTGCTTTCACCTCGTCCGAGGTTTGGTTTTGCAGGTAGCGGATCGCCGCGCGCAATACCTCCGGCGTATTCATGCGCTCCACCCAGGAGTGATATTCCAGCGCCAGCCGATCAGAAACCATCTTCTCAACCTGCATGCCGCTTTGCTGCGTCATTTGCAGCCACTCGGCTGGCGAGTAGTTACGTACGTGGGACGGATCGCGAAGCACTTCAATGGTTTGCAGCCAGATATCCAGCACCGGTCGGCCAGGCGAAGCGATATCCATCAGGATAAATTTCCCGCCGGGTTTCAGCACACGTTTTACTTCGCGCAGCGCCAGCGCGACATCATGCCAGTGGTGCGCCGAGTAGCGGCTGATTACCACGTCAAATGTATTGTTGGCAAAGGGCAGCTTTTCCGCCGCGCCGTGTGCGGTAGTGATGTTGTGTAACTGACGATCGCTCGCCGCCTGGCGCACTACCGCCAACATTTTTTCCGATAAGTCATACGCTGTTACCTCGCGCACCACGACTGCGGCGGCAAAACTGGCATGCCCGGCACCGCAGCCTAAATCCAGCAGCGAGGCATCCGCATCAGTACTCAGCCACTCGACCAGACGCACTAAATCTGCGCCTTGCGCATGCACCTGGCTTGTCAAGTAGGCCTGGGCCTGGTCGCCAAACTGCTTTTTTGTTAACTCATGATGATTAACCGACATTCTCTTTTTCCTTTTTAGCACGACAAAAAGTTGCTCTTTGGCGACTATACGACCGCCTTTATAGGGGTACAATATGTGTACTTATACTGGTATTAATGAGTACCCCCCATGGAAAGTACCTTATTTGCCGGGCCGAAAACCCTTGGCACTTTTTTGCGATCGCAGCGGGAAAATACCGCGCCTGCAGATATTGGCTTGCCGGCGCAAGGGCGGCGGCGCACGCGTGGATTGCGGCGGGAAGAAGTGGCGCAACTTAGCGGCATTAGCACCACCTGGTATACGTGGATTGAACAAGGGCGGGATATTGTTGTTTCGCCGCAAACCCTGTCGAATATCGCCAACGTGTTAAAAATGAGCGCTGCAGAGCGCAAGTATTTGTTTCATCTGGCGCTGCAAAACGACCCGCAGGAAGAGCACGTCATTACCGTCGAACCTGCTGTGCTGGCCACGGTGAATCAGATGGCCTGCCCCTGCTATTTGCTGGATTTGACCTGGAATATGCTGGCGTGGAATACACCCGCTGAGACACTGTTCAGCGGCTGGCTGGATAAGGATACCCAACCGAATATGATGAGTTTTATGTTTCGCCACCCGCTGGCGCAAACGCTGGTTGTCAACTGGGAAACGCGCGCCAGCCGGATTGTCGCCGAGCTACGCGCGGACGCGATGCACTACCCGCACGACAAAGGACTGAACCAGTTTGTGCAGAGTCTGAGTAACGACAGCGAACTGTTTCGCGCGTTCTGGTCGCGCCAGCAAGTGGTGGTGCGTGAGGGTGGCGAGCGCGTTTTTCATCATCCGCAACAAGGCGAGTTGCACTACCGGCAGATGACCTGGCAGCTAACCAGCAACCGTTCGATCAAAATGATTATGTTAATGGACGAGTAATTCGGGCGCGGATTCTGTATATCGCAGAAAAAAATGGAGTTTATTGCTCGACATAAAAAAAACAGGCCAGAAAACTGACCTGTTTTTTTATTATTTACGGAATTCCAGTGGCGCCTGGCTGGCCTGAACAAATGCGGCGATATTATCAAATGTGGTCATTGCTGATTTGCAAAAAATACATTTGGCACCTGCCGGATTTTTCTCAGTTATATCAAAGCTGGAAATTCGGTATTGCGACCCGTGACAGCACGGGCAGCGAAAATGAATACGATTAATAATTCTAAATCCTTAGCGCGGAACCACGTTGGCCGCAGCCGGACCTTTCGGGCCGTTCTCAATAGTAAACTCAACCTCTTGATTTTCTTCAAGAGTACGGAATGCATTGCTCTGGATAGCGGAGAAATGTACGAATACATCTTTGCTGCCATCTTTCGGAGTAATGAAACCGAAGCCTTTCTCAGCGTTAAACCATTTAACGATACCGTTCATTTTAGTAGACATGCTTATTACCTTCTTTTTGTTCGCCGAATGCGGCAGTAATGGTCTGAGACATTATTTTTATCAGAGTGTAAAGCGAAGACCCAAAAAGAAGTAGCAAGGAGGTACTTAGAGATGAGAAAGACTTTAGTGAACTGCTGGAGATAATGATTTATCAAACCGACGACGCATTAACGCATGGTTGCATTGACAGCGCAAGCACTATTTTAAAAATATTTGTCAGTAAAACGTTATCAGCAGATTAACGTGCTGTTCTGTTTGCTTCTCAGGGATTCAATCCCGGCAAAGGGGTTTGTGTGAAGTGGATCGCACAAATGCGCTTACCATCCGGCTATTATCAATACTAGTATGGTAGTTAAGCAAAACGTTTAAGGGTGGTAATGAGCATGCAAATGACAATGCGCTGGTTTGGTCCAGTTGAAGACAAAATTCCGCTGGAGCACATCCGGCAAGTTCCCGGCGTCGAAGGTGTCGTTGGCGCGCTTTATGATGTTCCGGTTGGCGACGTGTGGCCCAAAGAGAAAATCCGCGCGCTTGCCGATCAGGTTCATCAGGCTGGTTTAAAAATGGAAGTCATTGAAAGCGTTAACATTCACGATGATATCAAAATTGGCCTGCCCAGCCGCGAGCAGCTAATTGCCAACTACCAGCAAACTATTCGCAACCTGGCGGAAGTCGGCGTCAAGGTGATTTGCTATAACTTCATGCCGGTTTTCGACTGGATGAAAACCGACATGAACTATGTTCTGCCAGACGGTTCACTCACCATGGCGTTCGAGAAAAAAGGCATCGATAAAACTCTTGATGAAGTCGTGAAAGAGGTGCTGGAGAATTCCAACGGTTTCGCCCTGCCCGGATGGGAGCCAGAAAGGCTTGCAAAAGTGCAGGAGCTGTTTGCCAAATATAAAGATGTCGACGACGCGAAATTGCGCGAAAACCTGGTGTATTTCCTTAAACGTATTATTCCGGTGTGTGAAGAAGTCGGCATAAAAATGGCCATTCATCCGGACGATCCGCCGTATTCTATTTTTGGGCTGCCGCGTATTGTAAAAAACCGCGACGATCTCGACTGGATTTGTAATGCGGTGGATTCAGAAGCCAATGGTATTACATTATGCACTGGCTCCATTGCTGAAGATCCGGATAATAATGTCTACCAAATCCTCGCAGAATTTACCCGCCGCAAACGTATTCACTTTGCCCACGTTAGAAATATTAAGCTCATTAAAGATAAAGATTTTTATGAGTCTGCGCATTTATCCCGCTACGGCTCGCTGGATATGTTCCAGATAATGAAATCACTTTACGATAACGGCTTTGATGGTTATATCCGCCCCGACCACGGGCGCTTTATCTGGGGCGAAACCGGGCGTCCGGGCTACGGGCTTTACGACCGCGCCCTCGGTGTCACCTACCTGCACGGTTTGTGGGAAGCACTCGAAAAACAACATTAATAAAATGTCATTCAGGCCGGTGACTCCACCGGCTTTCATGTAAGGCAAATCCGAAAGGTATTCTCTATGTCCCCGTTGTTAGCGCTATTTTGGGTGCTGGTTGGTATTGCACTCCTGGTCGTTATGAACCTTAAATATAAATTCCACAATATTTTCGCCTTGCTGATTGCAGGGATATTTGTTGCGATCATGGAAGGTATTCCGCTGGATAAAATTGTCACGGTTATTCAGGACGGTCTGGGAAGTATTCTCGGCCATCTTGCATTGATTATTATATTTGGCGCTATCATCGGTAAATTCATGACCGAATCTGGTGCCAGCCAGCGGATTGCGGATAGCGTTATTGAACGCTGCGGAACACGTTTTCTTTCGGTCGGGCTGATGTTTATCGGCGTTATTTTTGGCATCGCCATGTTTTATGAAGTGGCATTTCTTATTGCAATGCCGCTGGTGCTGAATATCGCTAAAAAAGCCAATATTCCGTATATGAAATTAGTGGTGCCCACCGTGGTTGGCGCGACCATGGGACACAGCCTTTTCCCGCCGCAGCCCGGCCCGGTCGCGCTCATCAGCGCATTCAACGCCGACATTGTACAGGTCTATCTGTACGGCATTTTAGTGATTATCCCGGCGCTGTTTTGCGCGGGCATTCTGCTGCCCAAATACCTGTCGGGGATTAACGCGATTCCGTTGAATTCGCTACTGAAACCGGTCGAAGAGAAAACCGCGCAGGATTTGCCACCGTTCAGCATCAGCATTCTGATCCCGCTGATCCCGGCGGTACTAATGATTGTCGCGTCGATTATCAAAGGGTTAATGCCCGCAGGCTCGGAGCTGGTAAAAGTCTGCACCTTCTTTGGCAGCGCGGAAATCAGCATGCTGTTAGCCACGCTGGCGGCAATCTGGTTTCTTGGCATCAAGCGTGGGATGTCAGCAGAAGGCGTCACCCACTGCGCCAGCGACGCGATTGCGAAAATCGCCAATGTGCTGTTTGTCATCAGCGCCGGCGGCATTCTGAAACAGGTGATTGTAGTTTCCGGTGTGGGGAACCATATCGTGGACATTATGAGTCACGTCCCGCTGTCGCCGTTTATCGTGGCGTGGATAATCACGGCGATAATCCGCATTCTCACCGGACAGGGCGCCGTCGCGGCCATCACCTCGGCGGGTATCGTTGCGCCGATGGTCAGCGCGTTTCACCTCAATCCGGCACTGATGTGCCTGGCCGTTGCCTGCGGCAGCAACACCATCACACTGATGTACGACGGCGGTTTTCTGCTGTTTAAAGAGACGTTCGGCATTTCGATGAAAGACACCTTCAAAACCTGGGGGCTGCTGGAGTTAATAAACTCGGTGGTCGGCTTAGGTATGGTTCTGCTGCTCAGCCTGTTTATCGCGTAGCGGATGAAAACCGACGGGGACAAGGATGTGCCCGTCCCCTTCTCTTTCGAGAAAAGTGATGCTAGGTTTACAGATCTCTGCAATTCATCAGGCTCGCCAATGTAACGACATTTTCTTTGTGAACATACCTTTGCACCGTGCGCTGTATGCCGCACGCGGTTTTCTGTTTACGTGAGAATGTCGACAATGAACACATTATTGATGGTTCTGGTGCGCGCGCTGCGCCAGCACCGCTGGCTGTGCTTGTTTGGTAGTGCCTATCTTTTTTCTTCTATCGGCAATGGGTTAACGCAAACCCTGATCCTTGGTCAGTTATTACGCTGGCATGCCTCCCCGGCAACGCTCACGCTGAGCTATATGCTGGCTACGCTACCCGGTTTTTTTGGCAGTTTATTAGGGGAATACGGGTGCCGGCGTGTTTCGCCGCTGCACTTACTGTTGCTGTGTGAGCTAATTGGCCTTGCCGGGCTGCTTTTCCCCCTCTACGGCTTGCTGGCGCACAGCATTCCCGCGCTGCTTGCAGTGCAATCACTCGAAGCATTTGCCGCCGGGTTATCCTGGCCTGCCATGAGTCTGGTTTTTAAACGGGGTTTAAGCGCAAACGAACTGCCGGCGGCGACCAGTATGGAAACCGTGATTTTCGCCTCTCAGGTGTTGTTGGGCGCAGGTGCCGGCGTGGTGCTTTTTGACCGGGTATCACCGTTGTCACTGCTGTCAATCGATGCCATCAGTTTCGTGTTGTCTACGGTGTTGCTATGCGCCACGGCACGTTACCTGCCGCAGGTAAGCCACGAGGATCGCCACGAAAAGAGGGTAATCCTGCGCTGGCATCATTTACCGGTCATTCAAAAACGCAGCTTGTTGTTGTTACCGGCGCTTGCCGCCGTTGGCGCGCCGGCAATGGCGTTGCTCCCGGCGCTGATACAGCAAATGCGTCCCGCTGAAACCACTGAGCTTGCGCTGCCGCTTATCTTTGCGCGCAGCCTGGGCCAGCTTTGTGGCCCGCTGCTGCTAAAGGCCGATAACCTCAAACGCTATGCCAGCCATAACCGGTATCTCGTCGGCTGTTTACTGGCCTTTCTGGCAGCTTACTGTGTGCTGCCGGGTTTAACATCCTTTCCTGAAATCGCGCTGCTCATCATCTTTGCCGCTCATCTGGCGTCGAATATGGTCTTTGCCGTCGGGACATTCGGCTTGTTGCACAATTTCCATGCCGATACCGTTCCCACCGCTACGGCAAAAGTATGGCGCTGGCAATCATGCTGCGCCGCCGTGGCGACACTGATTGCCGCCTTACTGGCGGCAAAATGGGGGGCAGCGCAGGCGTTATATACAGTTTCATTCAGCACGCTGGCGCTGGTGATGATGGTGCTGCTGCGCTATCGCAGCTGATTTATGTGAGCACAGCGTCATTCTGGCTGAGCTGCCATCAGATAAGGCGTGTAGTGAGGCTGGCTATTGTATTTCGGCTGGATAAGCAGCCTGGCGAAACCTGAACGTTGTCTGCGTTTCGCTCCCTGCGTTTTACGCGGCGCAGGGAGCGGATGGGTGAGTTAATACGGGTTTTGCAGCCCTCCTGCACGGTCAGTGGACTGACGGCGTTTTTTTCTGCTCATCAAGGGAAAAGAACGCCACAACATCGGCCAGCTGCTGCGCGTACTGATCCATGCTTTGCGCGATTCCCGCCGACTGCTCGACGAGCGCTGCATTTTGCTGCGTGGCTCTATCCATCTCGTTGAGCGCAACTGCCACCTGGTTCACACCGGTGCGCTGCTCTTCGGAGGAGTGGGTAATCTCATTCATAATGGCGCTAACTTGCGATATTGAATCCACCACGTCTTCCATCGCTTTCGCTGCATCCTGAACTTGATTCGCGCCAGCGCTGACATCGTGCATTGAGCCCTGGATGAGCGAATTGATCTCATCGGCGGCTTCAGCGCTTCGTCTCGCCAGGCTACGCACTTCGCTTGCCACCACGGCAAATCCTCGCCCACGCTCCCCGGCACGTGCTGCCTCTACGGCGGCATTCAGCGCCAGAATATTCGTCTGATGCGCGATACCATTAATGACATGGTTAATCTCTGCAATATGCGCCGTGCTTTGTTCAATTTTTTTCATCCCGGCGATCACGATCGACATGGACTGTGCGCCAGCTTGCGCGATTTCATTGGCTTTTGCCGCTAACATATTCGCCTGATGAGCATGCTCGGTGTTACCGACAACGGTAGTTTTTATCTCTTCCATGCTGGCGGCGGTCTGTTGTAAAGCGCTGGCCTGCTGTTCAGTACGTGAAGCGAGATCGTGATTGCCGCTGGCCATTTCGCCGGAGATTAATTTTATCTGCGCGGCCGATGTCTTAAGCGAAGCGGTGATTTTTGTCAGCGATGCTCTCATTCCATCAAGTTCATGGTGCACCCCATTAATATCGCCACCGCTATTATCAGCGTCGTGATGCAAATCCCCTTGCGATATCCTATGAATATTCTTTTTGATTGTATTGGTAATACTCAAAAATTCATTGCGCAATATAAAGAACAAAATCACTGATGCAATTAAAAACGCAGATAATGTGGTTATGATAGTGATAACCGTAAATCTATGGGCAGAAGCTACATAATCCTGCGTGCCCTGAACATCATATTTGACGATTAATCCACGAAAATTCCTGGCCAGCTTATTAAACGTATTAACATTTTCACGCGTTGGCTCTTGTTTAATCGACTCAATAGCTGAGGTGAGTTCCCGCGTCATTTTCACGCCACTTTCGGTCTTGACCGGCGCAACCTGAAGAAAACCGTTATAGGCTCTGGTAACCTCTGCCAGCGCCGCACTTCTCTGCGTCGCTGGCAGGCCATCAAGCTGCAAACGTGCACTCGTCTGAGCAAGCGCATCATATTGATAAAACCCGAGAGCTAAGCCCCTCACGCTCTCTTTGATATTGTTCAGAGCGAGCAGCGAATAGCCCGAAACAAATAAAAGCGAAGTAAAAAGAATCACGTAGGAAAATATAACGGTATATTTTAATCTTCCCTTCTTTACAGACATACCCCATCCTTGATTCATCAAGTAAATTTCAATTTGTTTCACCATGAATAAAGCACAAGGAAAAACGCATACTGCAACGATAAACGCAGTCTGCGCCCAATGGGTTATTCAGGATTATTAGCAACGCTAACATATACTCCTTCACCCATAAGGAAACAACTATTTTGCCAAAAATGAATAAATTCTGAAAATGCGAATTAATAAAGCGAAAAAACTAAAAGCTATTTACTGGATTGCATATCAAAAATACCGGCGTTGCCGGTATTTTTATTTACGCACGGATATCGTCATATTCGCGTGTGTTGTCAAACTCATGTTTGGCAAAGGGACACAACGGGATGATTTTACGGTTTTCCGCACGCATTTTTTCCACCACTCGCGCGACCAGCTGCTTACCTACGCCTTGCCCTTTAAGACTCGGATCCACATCCGTATGTTCAATAATGCTTAAATGCTCGCCGGTGGGAACGAAGACGATTTCAGCAACCTGCGTTCCCTGGGCGTCATTAACATAAAACTTGTTGTGGCCTTCCAGAATTTCCATGGTTTTCTCACTTAGTTGTGGCGGTACTTCAGCGCACCGCTCGGGCAGGTATCAATGACTTTCACCACCGTTGCGACATCCACTTCATCGGGAATGATCCACGGTTTGCGTTTCAGGTTAAAAAGCTTCGCGCTGCCGCGTACGCAGTTTCCCGCGTGCTGACAGACCGCAGTATTGAAATAAACGTCAATCTTTTCACCGGTATAGACGCGGTAACCCGCGTCCAGCAGTTCCTTATCCATGACATTGCCCCTGTTCTTTTTGGTGTTGGAAAAGTAAGCATAGCCGCTCTACTTTTACGCACCCTCCGGCGTTTAATCAATAACGAACGATACGAAACCCTTCTTGTTCAGTCGGTTCGACAAAGTAGCGGGTAATAAGCGCAAACTGCTCGTCGGTAGCGGCAAAATCGTGGTCGCCTGCGGTATTTCGCTGGCGTAAACGCGCCTTGCAAATCTCATCGCTAACCGGCAAGTAGTGCAACAAATGCGGCGCGCCGGATTCGTTAACGATCGACATCATCCACTGGCGACTGGCCAGCGTGTTGGCGGGAAAATCGAGAACTACATTAACGCCTGCACGCAGTAGCGCGATGGCATGCGGCTTGATGGCGGATTTTAATTTTGCCGAGTAGAAAACGTAGTCCTCAACGGTGGTCATCGCGTCCTTAAATAACAACGATAACCAGCTATCTTCGCTCAGCACCACCGTGCACGGTGCTTTTGCCAGCTCGCTGGCAAGCGTCGATTTACCCGATGCGATTTTGCCGCACAGAAGATGGAGTGTTGCAGAAGAAGCGGAACAAACATTCATAACATCACCTCGCAGGTTGCTGCCAGCAAGGCCCCGCCGTGCTGGCGGGAAAAGGACAAACGTTATCCCACCGGTCGATTGACGGTGCAAATAATGCTCGCAATAGATAAATGGGGTGAATATTTAACAGGCATACTGGCAACGTAGCAGCAAACCTGCTCCGTTGCCAACGGTTTGTATGGGTGGGGCTTATAGCCAGCCCCATCGTGGTTAGCCGATCAACAGCAGGCAGGAGAGATCATCGCCACCGTTTATCGTATCGATCGCGGCATCCATGCGTTTGTTGATGGTGCTGTTATGCATGGTTTTTTCAGAAAAACTGGCGATCGTTTTCATCACCAGTGGCTGGTCTATCTCAACATGCAGCGACTGTACGCTGAGGAACGTTTTGAGATAAAAATAGTCCATAACGATGCGATAAAACTGACGCAATATTGTCGCCGTATTCGTGCCGGGAAAATCGCTTTCATAAAGCTTATACAGTAAGTAGTTTCGCAGCACATGCGGTTCACCCAGACAGGAATGCTTGCACAATTGCTCCCACTGCTGATCAAGAGCGGCAAACTTCTCACTCAGCACCGACGCTTTCGTCTCTGGCGTAATTGCCAGATATTCAGCAACTTGCAGGTGCCCTTGTGATATCAGCGGATCGCGCGAAGCGTATTTCGCCACATGTTTACCCATCACGGTTAACGCATCGACTTTCATACTGGCCGCGCGAACAGTATTTTGCGCACGAAGCAGCGTTCGACCGTTCTGTAGTTCATCGATCAGCCCTGCATAAAAGTTTTCCACTTCAGCCAGATTATTCTGCAGATCAAAGTTGAGCATTTGCAGATAGAGAATAAATTGCGCCAGCGCCATCAAATTCTCTTCAATATTGTTGCTCTGCGCCTGAACCAGATTCCAGGCGAAAAGATGTATCAGATGGCCCACCTGGTCTCGCGGCTTTTGCTGCTGCAGTAATTTTACTTTTGAGCGGGCAACCAGCGTGCTTTTCTCTTGCAGCAGCATGCTTTGCGGGTCGAAAAGCACCTGGCGTACCACTTCCGGGCAGGAGAGCGTCATGCTAAAGCGTACTTCATCGGCATATTTGCGTACACCACGCGGATAGGTTGAGCATGTAGGGGATAACGCTTTTTCACCTAAATCACGGTGAACCATGCAAAGCCGGTTTTCATCAACAAACGGGCACTGCTTATCCTCATTCAATTTAATGACCGAATATTCATTTTTGCCGTTATGAACCGTGATTAAATTCTCTTTCGCAATGGCTGCAATAACAGGATTGGATGAGGACAGATAACGTTGATGCGTTTTCTTATCAATATTTATTTTCCAGCTACGGCAGCAGGAAATTAAACAATCCGGACCAACGCATTTGAATTTATCAAAGAAAACAGGTGTCACTGTTTTATGGTGTCGCATAATACATTCTTTATAAATGAAAAGCAGAAAGTTACACGACAAAAGTCAATATCAAAAGTTGCATAAGCGCGCACAATATTCAGCATTTCACCACATGGTTCCGCGCGCTTAAAATCCTGGAGTTAGCTCCATCTGCGAAATGATATTTCCACTGTCGTTAAGATTCTGCTCAACAGAGGTAACATCGTTGCGCTCATTGCCAGACGCGTTTCCCTCTTCCCGCATTTTGCTTTTAATCAGCGACAGCAGCGATTTTAGCTCCCGGAGCGCTTCTTTCAGGGAACGGGCATCTTCCTGACGCTGGCTGGCGTTTTGTAGCGTATTGATAACGTTATCGATAGTAGATTGTACGCCCGCGATCTCTGCCGACTTTTCTTTTTCGGTCGGATTTTCTTCGTCGCTCACTTCAGGGTCAGAGGCGGCCTGGGCTTTTATGGCAGATTCATCGCTTTCACCGGTAGAAGCTTGTGCTGCGTCAGAAGCGTTAGCATCGGCACCATTGCCTGCATCAGTGTTATCACTCTGACCTAGCTGGGAAGCGAGTTGTCCAAGCTGAGACGATAGCTGTTTGAGCTGTTTCATAATGTAGCCCCCGGAGCCGCCAAACAACATGGCCAGCGCTTTCAGGCGGGCGATTTCCCGTTTCAATGCCTCAAGTTTTGCGCGCGCATTCGCTTTACTGTTCTGGGCATTTTCCTGCGTAAAGCGATTAAGCGTGGTGAGGTTTTCCTGCAAATTTTCGTAATACTCTTTCGCCTGCGGGCTGAGCGTCACGATGCTGGCAGGCGTGGGGTTAACGGTTTCACTGGTGCGGGTGGCCTCCTGAGTACGAACCGTTCCTCCTTTGGCGGAAGAGAATACGTAAAGATCGAGAGAGCCAGTAAACGTGGGGCGAAGCATGCGCAATACTCCTGAAGTCCATTGCTCATATTAACGGCAGCAGGGAATAAAACTTTATGCGTAAAAACGTGATAACAGGCGTTCATGCTCTAACAGAGAACCTCACGCAACACCTGAAATGCCTCTTCTGATGCTATTTAAAAATCAGAATTTAACGTAAGCATATTCTCTATAAAAATCAGGATACGTGTTTGTAGAATAATCCCCCGGCAGGAGAGTGAAAAAAACCAAACTTAGAGGAGAGAAATATAAATTACTGGCGATATGCCCTCTATTTATGATTCATCAAACTGTTATGCGGGCAGCATAATTAGTGATTATTGAACGGTCAGGATGAAAACAACAGGTAAATCGAAATGCTTGCGTAAGTATCTCTGTAAATAAAATTTATTAAGGATGATTCTATGCCAACGGGTTATTTTCTACGTCTTGGCGATAAGACAACATGCGGCGGCCGTATTCTTTCAGGCTCTCCGCGCCATAGCTTTGGCGGGATGGCGACCGCAAGGAATGGTGACTCTGTATCGTGTGGTAAAGATGGAAAGATCTACTACATCGCGGGTGGCATACCCGATTACTGGATTTATGGCGTTGCAGCAGCAGGGACGTTGCATAGCCGAAGCACGTGTCCCTGTAGAGCAAGATTTATTTCGTCATTTCCAAATGCCTCTTATTGGCTTGAAGAAGCAAAACCAGTTAAAGCCATTCCTGTCGCTGCCCCGCCAGTTGCAAACGCTCCTCCTCAACCTGCAAAAATTGCAGAACCTGAACAATATGCACAAGCGGCGAAGAAGAAAAATAACTTTGCGGACACCTGTGGGCCCGAAGATAACCCGCTATTGAACGGCGTTTATATCTGGACTGAAATCACAGAAACCGGGCACGCTTTTGTTTCCGTGCATGAAAATAACGTTGTTTACCTTTACACCTATGGCAGATACGGAAGAACTGGCGGGCCAATTGAAACGACAGGTGACGGTATTCTCGATTTTATGAAAGGCGAAGATGCGAGGGAGTACTACAGAAAGGAACTTTACGAAAATAATGCCCGCGTTTTTAACATCAATGACGCAAGCATACCGAAAACTCGCGCTTTCTTTGAAAACTTGTGGGAAAAGGGAACAAAGCCTGTGGGGATAAAGGAAAACAGCGTTACAGATCGAACAGGTCACTCAATTGACTCCTACGATGTAACGGGAAGAAACTGCACAACCCACACAGTGGCTGGCATAAAAGCAGCGGGCTCGACGATCTTTGATACAAGCTACAACTCAAAGAGCACTCAGCTCCCTATTGAAGCAGAAGAGTATTTTGCCATACCAGTATCATTACAAAATCATCTTCTCGGTAAAAGCCGAAACCTAAAGTCTATGGCAGTTGTAGAAGTTACTGACGAGTTTAAAAATCAGTATCCGAACATAAACGGACAACATGTATCTCCAGAAGGAATCAAAGGCAAAGCTAAACGCTTCGCCGCAGAAACAATGTCTTCAATAGGTTCGATTTCCCCATACTCAGGCGCGAATGTTGGTGGAATTCTTGGAGAATATGATGAGTAATTTAACGAAAGCCATTTTTCGATGGGGCGGGATAGTCGCAGTATCACTTTGCTACTTTATTACACTGATAGCATCAACATTCGCTTACAGTGCATTCAGTGAGCGAGAAAGTATGCAGTTTTATGGCCCAATTCCATTAAAAGAGTACAAAGCATCAATAGACTCGCTCATGCAAGCCACTGATGGCGTTTTTAGTGTCGCCTTCTTTGGCTTTGCGATCTGTGTCCCGCTGATCTTAATTATCTTTAAAACGGTACGATAATGAATAAGCAGTACTGGATCAGGTGGGCGTGTATCGCGCTCATCTGCGTTGCGTATTACGTTATCGTGCTTTACTTCGATCTTGTATTCGCAGTGAACTATTCAGAAACAGTAAGCCAGGGATGGGATTTTACGCCCTCTCAGTTGACCTGGTTTGTTATGGAGTTATCGCAAAATCACGTTGATTCGGCATTAGCCTCTCTTATAGGTTTCGCTGTCTGCGTTCCTCTGATCTTGCTCATCGTCAAGAAAGTGAGATGACCGCCAAAGGCTGGAGAGATCCAGCCTTTCCCTTTCTTTTTATCAGGACAATACACGCCGAATACCCGTTGGTGGTTCGTCGTTGAATGTCAGAACGATCAAAAATAACCTTCGCATAGTAAATTTCTGAAACTAAACACATATAAACCAATTTCGGCGGTGTTTTATAAGAAAGAAGGGGGGATTCTGGAGCGGGCGAAGGGAATCGAACCCTCGTATAGAGCTTGGGAAGCTCTCGTTCTACCATTGAACTACGCCCGCATTGAGATGCGACAAGCATTATAACCTCTTAGCGCGTGAGAGCAAGGCGAGTTTGCGGGTAACCGCTGGAGTTTTAAGCAGTTAATCGTCTCTGGTATAGCGCCGTCATTTTGTTGCGAAAATTAGGACAACATAACCTCCCGCGTTACGCTTTCAGGCATAGCATAGCTCCAGTTCCCACTCATTTTCAGAGAATCGCTATGAACGCTAAGCCGTTGGTTTTGGGATTTATTATTTTTGCGGGCTCGTTGAATACTGCACTGGCGGATAGTTGCCAGTCCAACATTTTTGGCGGCCAGGATTGCCGCTATGACGATGGCACAACATCCAGCAGCCAGGCCAATATTTTCGGCGGGCAGGATACCAGGTACAGCGACGGAAGAACCGCAACCAGCCGAGCCAATATCTTTGGTGGGCAAGATACAACGTCCAGTGACGGTAAATCATCCAGCAGCAGAGCGAATATCTTTGGCGGCCAGGACACCGATTACAGCGACGGTAGTCATTCCAGCAGCCGGGCCAACATTTTCGATGGCCAGGATACTAGCTACAGCAACGGTAAGTCCTCAACCAGCCGCGCAAATATCTTCGGCGGCCAGGATACGCAAAACAATTAATTCCAGACAACTATTCGAGCTAACAGGCCGGGCGACCGCCTGTTAGCTTTACTCATCAGCATTTCGGCGGGCTGCCCTGAGGCGGTAAATAACGCAGCGGATCGATAGCTGTCGCCTTATAGCGCAGCTGGAAGTGCAGGCGCACGGAATCCGCGTCACTGCTGCCCATGGTGGCGATCTTCTGACCCGCTTTCACACTCTGCCCGTTATTGACCAGCAGCGTATCGTTGTGCGCGTAAGCGGTAATGTACTCTTCGCTGTGCTTAATCATGATCAGGTTACCGTAGCCGCGCAGCTGATTGCCGACATAGACCACCTTCCCGGCGCCAGAGGCATAAACCGGTTGACCGCGTGTACCAGCGATATCAATGCCTTTGTTCCCGCCATCAGAGGTGGAATAGGTCATGATGACTTTTCCGGTTGTCGGCCAGCGCCAGCAGCGTTGCCCTACCGGCGGCCACGACGAGAGCGGAACTTGCGAGGAAGGCACCACTTTCGCGGTTTTAGTACCGGATTTTGTCGAGGATGAGGTGGTTTTCGACGCGCCATTCACTTTCAATCGCTGCCCCACTTCAATGGTATACGGCGGTGAAATACCGTTCATGCTGGCAAGATCTTTTACGCTGGTGCCGGTAATACGGGATATGCGGTACAGGGTATCGCCCCGCTTCACCGTATAAACGGAGCCGGAATAAGTAGA
Source organism: Kosakonia sp. (assembly GCF_032104925.1). Taxonomy (NCBI): domain Bacteria; kingdom Pseudomonadati; phylum Pseudomonadota; class Gammaproteobacteria; order Enterobacterales; family Enterobacteriaceae; genus Kosakonia; species Kosakonia sp. The sequence continues at coordinate 413,940 of NZ_DAMCGF010000002.1, read as the reverse complement.
GTTACTACCGGCGCAGCTCGCCAGCAGCAAACTGATTGCCAGGCAAATGACAATACGAAACGGGCTTTTCGTCAGGCATCCTGCGCGCAAAACAGATCCTCGAATAGAATAAATGGCGACATATCATACCAGCCACTCGCCGGTTGCTAAACCCTTCAAACGGAGTTGCGCGGAATCGGGTAACCCTGCGCGATAATTTCCATTATCTCCGGCAAAAAAGGTGTGGAGGGCATCTTCACCAGCGCCGGATAAAATACCTGCGGTGAGGGAAACACATCCACAACATGGCAATGACTGAGTTTACGGGCGTCGACTTCCGATGACGGCAGCAGCGTTGCCGCGGCAAGACCAGACTCCAGCCACTCCAGAATCACCCCCGGCTGGGTGATGTGCATAATCACCTTCGGGTTACCACCCGCTTTACGAAACAGATCGATCAGCATCTCGTAAGTACCCGCGTCTTTTGCCCGGTGCAGCAACACCAGTGGAAACGCCGCCAGCGCCTGATAATCAAACGGGCTCACAGGAGCTTGCGCCAGGCACTGCTTACTGATCACCGCCACCAGCCGCACCGGATCAAAAGACACATAATCGAAGCCTTCGCTGCGATAAGGCCGCTGGATCATCGCCAGATCGATCGTGCCTTCATTGAGCATGGTTTCTAAATGGCTGGAATCAGTAACGGATATATTAATTTCAGCGTCGGGGTGGCGCTTATAAAGCTCCAGTAATAACGGTTTAAAATAGCATTGAAAAAGATGGGTTAAGCCGAGTCTTAGCTGGAATTTTTCTTTATTGGCAATTGCTACAGTTTCCCGTGCCGTATCTTCAACCTGACGTAATATTTCACAGGCTTTACGATAAAGAAAATAACCGGCTTCGGTGGGTTCAATTCTGTTTCCCTGACGCGAAAATAAGGAAACCTGTAACTCTTCCTCCAGTTCCTGGATCCGTTTACTGAGCGGCGGCTGCGCCATATTCAGCACTTTCGCCGCCTGGCTTACGGAGCCCTGCTCTACCACACGGCAAAAATAACGCAATCTTTTCAAATCCATACCGCTTTTCTCCGCTATACCTGAGCGCTCAGTATCACACCTGGCGTAAAAAAGGAAAAGCACGACATTTTATGTCATTTATCAACCTGAATTTAACATTCTTATAAAGAGTACTTTTTTGATCTGGTCTGCCTCAGGAAAACGGTATTTGTTTAATCACCACAGGAAAAATAAGGTAACGGCAGTCAGTAAATTCCCATCTGAAAATGGAAAAGACCATGTCAAATAGCAAAAATAATAATGCCAGCGGCGTTTGCGATTTACGTTCTGCTCTTGAATTACTCAAAACATTGCCCGGCGAATATGTGGAAACCGACACCGAAGTGGATCCACACGCGGAACTCTCCGGGGTTTATCGTTATGTTGGCGCAGGCGGAACCTGCCAGCGCCCGACGCGGAAAAACGGCCCGGTGATGGTGTTCAACAAGGTAAAAGGTTTTCAGGATATCAGCGTCGCCATCGGCCTCAACGGTTCCCGCAAACGCGTCAGCCACTTCCTTAACTGCGCGCCGGAAAAACTTGGTCACCTGCTGAAAGACTCGGTACAAAACCCGATTCCGCCAGTGCTGACCCAAGACCACGCGGTGTGCCAGGAAGTGGTGCATCTGGCAAGTGATGCGAATTTCGATCTACGCAAATTGCTACCTGCACCAACGAACACCGAAGAAGATGCTGGCCCCTACATCACCATGGGTCTATGTTACGCCTCTGATCCAGAAACGCGTGAATCCGATATCACCATTCACCGCCTGTGCGTGCAGAGCCGCGATGAACTGTCGATGTGGCTAACACCGGGTCGCCATATCGACGCATTTCGCATGAAAGCGGAAGCCGCGGGGAAACCGCTGCCGATCTCCATCAGTATCGGTGTCGATCCGGCAATTGAAATTGCCGCCTGCTTTGAGCCGCCGACCACACCGCTGGGTTATGACGAACTGAGCGTTGCCGGTGCGCTACGCGGGCACGCCGTGGAAATGGTGCAGTGTAAAACCATCAACGAACGCGCCATTGCCCATGCGGAAATCGTTATTGAAGGCGAACTGCTGCCGCACGTGCGTCTGCGTGAAGATCAGAACACCGATACCGGCAAAGCGATGCCTGAGTTTCCTGGCTACACCGGCGAAGCCAAAGAAGCCCTGCCAGTTATCAAGGTGAAAGCGGTAACCCATCGCTATAACCCGATCTGGCGTACCACAGTTGGGCCGGGCGAAGAACACGTCAACATGGCGGGTATTCCGACAGAAGCCAGCATTCTTGATATGGTGGGACGCGCCATGCCGGGTAAACTGCTTAACGTCTTCGCGCACTCAGCGGGCGGCGGCAAGCTGCTGGCAGTGATGCAATTCAAAAAATTCTCGCCTGCGGATGAAGGCCGTCAACGCCAGGCCGCGCTGCTTGCATTCTCCGCGTTCCCGGAACTGAAACACGTGATTCTGGTTGATGAAGATGTCGATATTTTCGACAGCGACGATGTGCTGTGGGCGATGCAAACCCGTTATCAGGGCGATGTCGATACCGTCACCATTCCCGGCGTACGTTGTCACCCGCTCGATCCATCGCAGGTGCCGGAATACAGCCCGAGCATTTTGCAGCAGGGCATGTCCTGCAAAACCATTTTTGACTGTACGGTGCCGTTCCATCTGAAAAGCCACTTTGAACGCTCGAAATTCAAAGCGGTGGATGTGAAACGCTTCCTGCCAGATTTCGAATAAGGGGGCCGGTGTGACCACATTGCAACGCATCATTGTTGGCATCAGCGGCGCTTCCGGTTTTCAGTATGGCGTGAAAGCACTTGAGCTTTTGCGCGGGCAGCCCCTGGAAGTACATTTGGTTGTCTCGAAAGGAGCGGAAAAAACCTGTGCGCTGGAGACGGATTATCAGCTAGATGAGGTGATGGCGCTTGCGGATGTGGTGCATCCTGTCGGCAATCTTGGGGCTGCCATTTCCAGCGGATCGTATAAAACCATGGGCATGCTGGTTGCGCCCTGCTCCATGCGAACGCTGGGATCTATCGCCAACTGCCTGACGGATAACCTGCTCACCCGCGCCGCCGACGTGGTGCTCAAAGAGCGACGCCGTCTGGTGCTGCTGGCGCGCGAAACGCCGCTTAATCTCGGACATATTCGCAATATGCAGGCAGTGACCGAAATGGGCGGGATTATTTTCCCGCCGGTCCCGGCGCTCTACCAGCGTCCGCAATCCACTGATGAGATCATTACCCACAGCGTCAGCCGTGCGCTGGATCTGTTTGGTATTGATGTGAAAAATCTCCCGCGCTGGGGCGAGGGAAACCTCGCTCATCACGCGTAACGTGCAGGAAACATTATGTTAATCGGTCCTTATGTGAACGGCGCCGCCGTCATTGTTGGTGGTCTGCTCGGTTCACTGGTTGGTACGCACATTCCCGAACGCGTGAAAGTGGCGCTGCCGCTGACATTTGGTTTGTGCTCTGTTGGTCTGGGTATCAATCTCGTTATTAAAGTGAAATTTATGCCCGCCGTGGTGCTGGCGATGGTGATCGGCGCGGTAATCGGCGAAGCGTTTTTCCTCGAAAAACAGATCGGCAAAGCGGCCGGCACCACGCGTGGTTTAATCAACCGTATTTTCCCGCCGGTTCAGGGTCTTACCCATGATGAATTCACCGAGAAGTTCGTCGCCATTCTGGTGCTGTTTTGCGCCAGCGGCACGGGGATTTTCGGTGCGATGCATGAAGGTATGACCGGCGATCCCTCGATTTTGTATATCAAGACGGTGCTGGATCTGTTCACGGCGGCGATTTTTGCCACCATGCTCGGCTTCTCGGTGATGACTATCGGTATTCCGCTGATCATCGTCCAGGTGACGCTGGCTACGCTCGCGGTCTTTATCCTGCATATGATCACCCCGGATATGATGGGCGACTTCTCCTGCGCGGGTGGTTTAATCATGGTGGCGACCGGGCTGCGAATTTGTAATATCAAGCCCTTTCCGGTGGCGAACATGCTCCCCGGTCTGGTGCTGGTGATGCCCTTTTCCGCTCTCTGGGCCACTCTTTTTGCCTGAGCCTCGGATATACTAGCGTTTGCCCGGTGGCGCTGTGCCTGGCAGGTCCGTGAGATCGCGTTCTTCCGGTAAGTCAGGCATAGCGCCACCCGGCGTTGTTATGTTCGGGAGTCGTTATGGTTATACAAGAGCACGTTATTTTAGTTAACGACCAGGGAGAGGTACTCGGCACAAAGGAGAAATATGCCGCGCATACCTCACATACACCGCTGCATCTGGCTTTCTCCTCCTGGCTTTTTCGCCCGACAGGCGAATGTCTGGTTACCCGCCGCGCCATGAGTAAAAAAGCCTGGCCCGGCGTCTGGACCAACTCCGTTTGCGGCCATCCGCAAATGGGTGAAACCATTGAGCAGGCGATTGTCCGCCGCTGCCGCTACGAAGTGGGAGCCGAAATCGCCGCTATCACCACTATCGCACCGGGTTTTCGCTACCGGGAAACCGATCCTTCAGGCATTGTCGAAAATGAGATCTGCCCGGTCTTTGCCGCAGAGATCGTATCGCCGCTTAAAATAAACAGTGATGAAGTGATGGAATATCAGTGGGTTAAACTGGATGCGTTGCTGCACGCGCTCAATGCTGCGCCCTGGGCTTTCAGCCCGTGGATGGCGGCGGAAGCCACAAGCGCGGAAAAGCAGTTACGACAATTTGCCGCAGAATTAGCGCAATAAAAAAGCCCCGACGCGACAAACGCCGGGGCTTTTTTTATCGCTGAGCGATTATTTCACCGGACGCATCGCCGGGAACAGGATCACATCGCGAATGGTATGGCTGTTGGTGAACAGCATCACCATACGGTCGATACCGATACCCAGGCCGGCAGTCGGCGGTAAGCCGTGTTCCAGCGCGGTCACGTAGTCTTCGTCGAAGAACATTGCTTCGTCGTCGCCCGCTGCTTTCGCATCGACCTGATCCTGGAAGCGCTGCGCCTGATCTTCCGCGTCGTTCAGCTCGCTAAAGCCGTTACCGATTTCACGTCCGCCAATGAAGAACTCAAAGCGGTCGGTGATTTCCGGGTTCTGATCGTTACGACGCGCCAGCGGCGAAACTTCCGCCGGGTATTCGGTAATGAAGGTCGGCTGGATCAAGTGCGCTTCGGCCACTTCTTCGAAGATCTCCGTGACGATACGGCCCAGACCCCAGCTCTTCTCAACCTTGATACCGATGCTGTCAGCAATTGCTTTCGCGCTGTCGAAATTATCCAGATCCGCCATGTTGGTTTCCGGACGGTATTTCTTGATCGCTTCGCGCATGGTCAGTTTTTCGAACGGCTTGCCGAAATCAAACACTTCGTCGCCGTACGGCACTTCGGTTTTGCCGAGGATGTTCTGCGCAAGCGTACGGAACAGAGATTCGGTCAGCTCGATCAGATCTTTATAATCCGCATACGCCATATAGAGTTCCATCATGGTGAACTCAGGGTTATGGCGAACGGAGATACCTTCGTTACGGAAGTTACGGTTGATTTCGAACACGCGCTCGAAACCGCCAACCACCAGACGTTTAAGGTACAGTTCCGGCGCGATACGCAGGTACATGTCGAGATCCAGCGCGTTATGGTGGGTGACAAACGGACGCGCAGACGCACCGCCCGGGATCACCTGCATCATCGGCGTTTCCACTTCCATAAAGTCGCGGCCTACCATGAACTGGCGGATACCAGCCAGGATCTGCGAGCGCACTTTGAAAGTGTTGCGGGATTCATCATTCGAGATGAGATCCAGGTAACGCTGACGATAGCGCGCTTCCTGATCCTGCAAACCGTGGAATTTGTCCGGCAACGGACGCAGCGCTTTAGTCAGCAGGCGCAGCTCGGTGCAATGGATAGAGAGTTCACCGGTCTTGGTCTTGAACAGCTTGCCGCGCGCGCCGAGGATATCGCCGAGATCCCATTTTTTGAACTGCTCGTTGTAGACACCTTCCGCCAGATCGTCACGAGAGACATACAGCTGAATGCGGCCCCCCATGTCCTGCAAGGTTACGAAAGAGGCTTTACCCATGATGCGGCGGGTCATCATACGGCCCGCAACGGCGACTTCAATGCCCAGCGCTTCCAGCTCTTCGTTCTCTTTGGCATCGAATTCCGCATGCAGCTTGTCAGAGGTCTGATCGCGACGGAAATCGTTCGGGAACGCCACGCCCTGCTCACGCAGTTGCGCCAGCTTCTCGCGGCGAGTTTTCAGTTCATTATTAAGATCGACTGCCGCGTCAGCGCCTTGTGCTTGTTGTTCAGACATGTTGGTTCCTCATAACCCTGCTTTCAAACTTGCTTCGATAAATTGATCCAGGCTGCCGTCCAGCACCGCCTGCGTGTTGCGGGTTTCAACCCCGGTGCGCAGATCTTTAATGCGGGAATCATCCAGGACATAAGAGCGGATCTGGCTGCCCCAACCGATGTCCGACTTGGTGTCTTCCATCGCCTGTTTCTCAGCATTTTTCTTCTGCATTTCCAGTTCATAAAGCTTCGCCTTCATCTGCTTCATGGCCTGGTCTTTGTTCTTATGCTGGGAGCGGTCGTTCTGGCACTGCGTGACCAGCCCGGTTGGAATGTGGGTAATACGCACCGCGGATTCCGTACGGTTTACGTGCTGACCGCCCGCGCCGGATGCGCGATACACGTCAATGCGCAGGTCCGCCGGGTTGATTTCGATATCAATATCGTCATCCACTTCCGGGTAGACAAACGCGGAGCTAAACGAGGTGTGGCGACGTCCGCCGGAATCGAACGGGCTCTTACGCACCAGGCGATGAACGCCGGTTTCGGTACGCAACCAGCCGTAGGCGTAATCACCCATGATCTTAATGGTGACAGATTTAATGCCGGCAACTTCACCTTCAGACTCTTCAATGATCTCGGTTTTAAAGCCGCGCGCTTCCGCCCAGCGCAGGTACATGCGCATTAACATGCTCGCCCAGTCCTGCGCTTCGGTGCCGCCGGAACCGGCCTGAATATCCAGGTAGCAGTCGGCGCTGTCGTACTCGCCAGAGAACATGCGGCGGAACTCCAGTTGCGCCAGTTTCTCTTCCAGCACATCCAGTTCGGCGACCGCTTCGTTAAAGGTTTCTTCGTCTTCGGCTTCAACCGCCAGATCCAGCAGGCCGCTGACATCTTCCAGCCCCTGACGCATTTGATCCAGCGTATCAACGATAGCTTCGAGTGAGGAACGCTCTTTGCCCAGCGCCTGTGCGCGCTCAGGTTCGTTCCACACGTCCGGCTGTTCCAGCTCGGCGTTTACTTCTTCCAGACGCTCTTTCTTGGCGTCATAGTCAAAGATACCCCCTAAGAACGTCGGAGCGCTCCGTGAGGTCCTGAATACGATTTTTTACCGGGTTAATTTCAAACATGGTCTGATTTCTTTTAATGGACTAGTCAAAATGCGGTGATAAGGGCGGAAGTTTACCGGATTCCCGCCCTGTTTTATAGCGAATACTGGCGCTAAAGTGGCCAGAGATTCTCGATGATCAGCTGTACGCTACGATTGCCGCGAAACTCGTTCACATCCAGTTTATAAGCAATATTTACCTGCCGCACACCGTTGTCCGGCCAGCAGGAGGTATCGACGTTAAAAGCGATACCATCAAGCAGCGGACCGCCGCCAACCGGCTCCAGCATCACCTTGAGATGACGCTCACCCACCAACCGCTGCTGCAGGAGGCGAAACTCACCGTCAAACAGCGGTTCCGGGAACATTTGCCCCCAGGGGCCAGCTTCCCGCAGCATCTCCGCGACTTCCAGCGTCATCTCCTGCGCCGACAGCGGGCCGTCAGAGACAATCTCACCTTGTAATAACGCCGGATCCAGCCATTCGGTCACCAGCTCGCCAAAGCGCTGGCGGAACTCTTCAAAACGGTTTTCTTCCAGCGTCAAACCGGCCGCCATTGCGTGACCGCCGAATTTGAGCATCATGCCAGGAAACAGCATATCCAGACGCTCCAGCGCATCGCGCATATGCAGCCCCTGAATCGAACGCCCCGAGCCTTTCAGCACCCCGTCTCCGGCTGGCGCGAAGGCGATCACCGGACGGTGAAAGCGCTCTTTAATGCGCGAAGCGAGAATGCCGACCACTCCCTGATGCCACTCGGGATGGTACATCGCTAAGCCACCGGGCAACGTTTCACCGCTGCGTTCAAGCTGCTCGCACAGCGTCAGCGCTTCTGCCTGCATCCCCTGCTCAATCTCTTTGCGCGTCTGGTTCAACGCGTCAAGATCGCTGGCTAACTGGCGCGCTTCGCCAAGGTTATCGCACAGTAACAGCGCAACCCCTACCGACATATCATCCAGCCTGCCCGCCGCGTTAAGGCGCGGCCCAAGCGCAAAACCGAGATCGCTTGCCGCCAGCTTTTGCGCGTCGCGGTTGGCAATTTCCAGCAGCGCCTTAATGCCCGGACGGCAGCGTCCGGCGCGAATACGGCTCAGCCCTTGCCAGGTCAGAATGCGGTTATTGGCATCCAGCGGCACCACGTCCGCTACCGTTCCCAGCGCAACCAAATCAAGCAGTTCCGCCAGATTTGGCATCGCCAGGCCGCGCGCCTCAAACCAGCCGTTGTCACGCAAAAAGGCGCGCAGCGCCAGCATCAGATAGAACGCGACGCCAACCCCGGCCAGCGACTTCGACGGAAAATCACAGTCGCGCAGATTCGGGTTAACAATGGCTTCGGCATCCGGCAGCGTGTCACCCGGCAGATGGTGATCGGTCACTACCACCGGAATGCCAAGTTCATGCGCACGCGCCACGCCGGCATGTGAGGAGATACCGTTATCCACCGTCAGAATAAGCTGCGCACCGCGCGCATGCGCTTGATCAACCACTTCCGGGCTCAGCCCATACCCGTCGTCAAAACGGTTCGGCACCAGGTAACTGACGTTTTCGCAACCGAGCGCACGCAATGCCAGCACGCTAAGGGCGGTGCTGGTTGCGCCATCCGCATCGAAATCGCCCACCACAATAATGCGCAACCCTTCACGCAAGGCGTTATAAAGCTGCGCCACTGCATCATCGATACCGGTAAGTTGTTGCCACGGCAGCATGCCTTTAACACTGCGTTCCAGTTCACTGGCCGTGCGCACACCGCGGCTGGCGTATAAGCGACGCAGCAGCGGCGGCAAGTCTGCGGCCAGTTCTGCTGCGTCATCCACCTCACGGCGGCGAAGTTGTATCTGAGCTTTCACGCGAATTATTTACCGCCGGTCGCTTTTTGATGTTGATCGAGGAAGGCTTTCATTTCCGCCGGAGCCTGATACCCCGGAACGAGGTAGCCGTCATTCAGCACGATGGCTGGCGTGCCGTTGACGCCAAACTGCACGCCCAGCGCGTAATGGTTGGCGATGTCGATATCGCAGCTGGCGGGTTTCACCTCTTTACCTTCCATCGCATTATCGAAGGCTTTTTTAGGATCTTTTGCACACCAGATAGCCTTCATCTGGTTTTCAACTTCGCTTGGCACACCCTGACGCGGGAAGGCAAGGTAACGCACGGTGATGCCGAGCGCGTTATAGTCTGCCATTTCGCTATGCAGTTTCTGGCAGTAGCCACACGTGATATCGGTGAACACGGTGATGACATGTTTTTCCTGTGGCGCTTTGTAGACAATCATCTCTTTTTCCAGCGCGTTCAGGTGCGGTAACAACATCTTCGTGGTGACGTTCACTGGCTGCGCGCCACTGACATCGTACATCGGGCCCTGGATGATATGTTTGCCATCTTCGGTTACATACAGCACGCCGCTGTTGGTCAATACGGCTTTCATTCCGGCAACAGGTGCGGGCAGCACTTCACCACTTTGTACACCCAGTTTTGCCAGCGACTGTTTGATAGCCGCATCATCGGCATGCGCCGCGCCGGTAAACGCAGCCAGCAGGGTGAACATCACTAAACCTTTTTTCATAACACATCCTTAGATTGTCAGCATTCACGCCCGCGGGTGATGCTGTTGATGAAGCTTGCGCAGTCGCTCGGTAGCGACATGCGTATAAATTTGCGTGGTCGATAAATCCTGGTGGCCTAAAAGCATTTGCACCACGCGCAGATCCGCGCCGTGGTTCAGCAGATGAGTGGCAAACGCATGGCGCAAAACGTGGGGCGAGAGCTTTTCACTGTCTATGCCCGCAAGCGCCGCATAGTGCTTGATGCGGTGCCAGAAAGTCTGGCGCGTCATCTGCTGCGCGCGCTGGCTGGGAAACAGCACATCAATTGAGACACCGTTTAGCAGCCAGGGGCGACCATGCTCCAGATAGTTTTCGACCCAGTACACCGCCTCTTCGCCCAGCGGCACCAGGCGTTCTTTATTGCCTTTACCAATCACTCGCACCACGCCCTGGCGCAGGCTGATATCACTCATCGTCAGGCCAACCAGTTCAGAGACGCGAAGGCCGGTGGCATACAACACCTCAAGCATCGCTTTATCGCGTAACTCCAGCGGTTGGTCAACCACCGGCGCCTGCAAAAGCCTGCCTACCTGCGTTTCACTCAAGTCTTTCGGTAAACGTTGCGGCAATTTAGGTGATGCGAGTAAAGCGCTGGGATCGTCGCTGCGTACTTTTTCCCGATAAAGGTACTGAAAAAAACGCCGCACGGCGCTAAGCAAGCGCGCCGAGCTGGTGGCCTTATAACCACCGCTCACCCTTTCAGCTAACAGCGCTTGTAAATCATCGCCTTGCGCTTTTTCAAGACTGCTGGCGTGGTGGTGCAGCCACTCCACCACGCTTTTCAAATCGCGGCGGTAAGCGTTTAGCGTATTTTCCGCCAGGTTGTTCTCAAGCCAGAGAGCATCGAGAAACTGTTCGATACGTGCGAGATCCTGTTCCATCCAGCGTCTCCTTTACTCAAACGCTGCATTATGCCTGATTGATGTACGATTCTGGTACACTGCGTGAAAAGACACATCAAGAATCGAGAAGTTTACGTTATGAATATCGGTCTGTTTTACGGTTCCAGCACCTGCTACACCGAAATGGCGGCAGAAAAAATTCGCGATATTATCGGCCCGGAACTGGTGACGCTGCACAACCTGAAAGACGATGCTCCCGCCCTGATGGAACAGTACGATGCGCTTATTCTGGGCATTCCAACCTGGGATTTCGGCGAGCTGCAGGAAGATTGGGAAGCGATTTGGGATCAGCTTGATAACCTCAATCTCGACGGAAAAATCATTGCGTTGTACGGCATGGGCGATCAGCTCGGTTACGGCGAATGGTTCCTCGACGCACTCGGCATGCTCCACGACAAACTGGCCCCCAAAGGCGCGACATTCATCGGTTACTGGCCGACAGAAGGCTATGAATTTACCAGTAAAAAACCGGTCATTGCCGACGGGCAGCTCTTTGTCGGGCTGGCGCTGGATGAAACCAATCAGTACGATTTAAGCGATGAACGTATCCAAGGCTGGTGCGAGCAAATACTGACGGAAATGGCGGAACGGCTCGGCTGAGCCATCCCCCACCTTAATGCAGCCCCTGCGCCGGATTTTGGGTGATCATCCGGCGTAGATCGCGCCACTCCTGCGAATCCATACTGTCTGCCGCCAGCCATAAATGCTGGCGCCGCCCATCTTCCGCACGGCGTAAACGCAACATCATGCCACCGCGGATCATCCAGGGTGTACCGACAATATCCCACTCCACACCTTGCCAGCGCAGGCGGGAATCCATCAGCAATTTGATCTCGCCATGGCAGGCGTTGATCCGCCGCTGGCTGCGCACACAGTCGAAAACCACCAGCGACAGCAGCAAAAGCCACAGCGGCGTATAGCTCAACGGCCAGGGCATAAAAAGAATGAACGCCGCCACCAGCCCGTGCAGTAATAACGAAATCCATTGTGCGCGCCATGAGACGCGTAAATCAGATTGCCACAGGACCACGATCCCGATTCCGTGTCTGAATTAACTGCACCATTCGCTGCAACTCCGCGTCCTGGGGTTTGCCATGATTCATCAACCAGTTGAATAAATCCGGATCATCACTCTCCAGCAGACGCACAAACAGGTGCTTGTCATGGTCGCTGAGCGAGTCGTACTCGTGTTCGAAAAAAGGCATGATGGAGATATCGAGTTCGCGCATTCCGCGGCGACAGGCCCAATGGATACGGGCTTTATTATTAATATCCATGTTCTTCTCCCTTCATAGGCATGAAGGCCTATTGTAACGTGTTTTTAATATTCCTTTTGCGGAATATTTCGCTTCCCGGGCCAGCTTCCAGAATAAATCGCATCGTCTGCAAAATTATCACTGTGCTGCGTAGCGCCTCGCAATGCTCGCACAATGGCACAAATCGCATGCTTTATCGCTTGCATTGAACAATGGCTCTTTTACCATTAAGTACCAACACAGCGTTAAGCTAATCAGGACATTATTATGGCTTTTACTCCATTTCCTCCGCGTCAGCCGACCGCATCTGCCCGTCTGCCGCTGACGCTTATGACGCTCGATGACTGGGCGCTGGCAACCATTACCGGTGCGGATAGCGAGAAATATCTGCAAGGACAGGTTACCGCTGACGTATCGAAGATGGCGGCGGATCAGCATCTGCTGGCGGCGCATTGCGATTCTAAAGGCAAAATGTGGAGCAATATGCGGTTGTTTCACTATCAGGAAGGGTTTGCATGGATTTTGCGCCGCAGCGTGCGTGAATCGCAGTTGCGCGAACTGAAAAAGTACGCCGTATTTTCAAAAGTCACTATCGCCGCAGATGACGAACATGTGCTGCTGGGCGTTGCTGGTTTTCAGGCTCGCGCCGCGCTGGCTAATCTCTTCACAACCCTGCCGGACAGCGAAAAGCAGGTTGTACAAGACGGTGAAACAACCATTCTGTGGTTTGAACATCCGGGCGAACGTTTCCTGCTGGTTACCGATGTCGCAACAGCAGAACAGGTGACGGATAAACTGCGCGGTGAAGCACAGTTTAATAACAGCCAACAGTGGCTGGCGCTGAATATCGAAGCCGGGTTACCCGTAATTGACGAGCCAAACAGCGCACAGTTTATTCCGCAGGCGACCAACCTGCAGGCGCTGGGTGGCATCAGCTTCAAAAAAGGGTGCTATACCGGGCAGGAGATGGTTGCTCGCGCGAAATTCCGCGGAGCCAACAAACGTGCGCTGTGGTACCTGGCAGGCGCTGCCAGCCGCACGCCGGAAGCAGGTGAAGATCTTGAGCTAAAAATGGGTGAAAACTGGCGTCGCACCGGTACGGTGCTGGCATCAACTCAGTTAGATGATGGCCGCGTGCTGGTTCAGGTTGTGATGAATAATGACATGGAACCAGACAGCGTGTTCCGCGTACGCGACGACGCCAATACGTTAAGCATTGAGCCGCTGCCCTACTCGCTGGAAGAAGAATAATCCGCGTTAACACATCCGCGCATGCTACAGCCGGGCCGGCACAAGCCGCCCGGCGCTACCGTTTAAACTTGTCCGACGTACAAATAGATTGCCAGGAAGTGACACACACTGCCGCCCAGCACAAAGCCGTGCCAGATCGCGTGATTGTAGGGGATACGTTTACAGACGTAGAAAATGACGCCCAGCGAGTACACCAGCCCGCCGACAGCCAGCAGCGTCACGCCGCCCACTGATAACCGCGTCGCAAGCTGATAAATCACAATCAACGACAGCCAGCCCATCGTCAGGTATGTCACCAGCGACAGCACTTTGAACCGGTGCGCAATGGTTAGCTTAAACAGGATCCCCAGTAAGGCGAGGCTCCAGATAACAATCATCAACCCACGCGCCAGCGGTGAATCCAGCCCAACCAGTAAAAAAGGCGTATAGGTTCCGGCAATCAGCAGATAAATGGCGCAGTGGTCAAATTTCTTTAACCACACTTTTGCGCGCTGATGGGGGATCGCATGATACAGCGTGGAGGCCAGAAACAGCAGGATCATGCTGCCGCCATAAAGCGCGTAGCTGGTAATCGCCGTCACACTGGCGTTGCTGTCTACCGCCTGCACCAGCAGCAGTACCAGGCCGACAATACCGAACACCAGCCCGATGCCGTGGCTGATGCTGTTGGCAATTTCCTCTGCCAGTGTGTATCCCTGTGCGATTAAAGGTTTCTTAACCATGGTAACTCCGGGAAAACTCAAAAAAACGTCGCAACACTAGAGTAACTGAGAATGATTCCAGTGCACACCTGTACGCTAAAATAAATATCGTTGATGAATGTTTCATGACGTGGGCTGCCCCCATGAATGCAAAAGTCAGGGAAACGGCGCCGGAGTTATGGCAGCATGTGGGCACGCAAAAAGCCTGCCGGGTTGTATTGGGCTACGTTTACAGCAAGCAAAGGATATCGCCGTGACAATGTTTACTCACTCCGCCATCGCCAGCCTGAATACTCTGGAGATGTTGGTTTACAACTTTGTCATCAAAAATCGCGACAAAGTGATGTACATGACCATTCGTGAACTGGCCGATGCAGCGGGCGTCTCCACCACGACCGTGTTGCGCTTTTGCCGCAAGCTCAACTGCGAAGGCTATTCTGAATTTCGCGTACGTTTTAAATTATATTTAGAGCAAAATGAGCCGCCGCAAGCGAATTTTGGCGCCAGCGAAGTGATCAGCTTTTTTAAAAGCGTCAACAATGATGAGTTTGATAAATTATTAGATAACACCGTTGAGATGATATTATCTTCCGAGCGCATTATATTTGTCGGCGCAGGCACATCGGGTGCGCTGGCTAAATATGGTGCAAGATTCTTCTCAAATATCGGTAAGTTCAGTAACCATATCGACGATCCTTATTTCCCGGTTACCAATGATATGGCAAAAAATGCGCTGGCAATTGTTCTTTCAGTTTCTGGCGAGACGGAAGAGATCCTCCGTTTTGCCAGCCAGTTCAGCCTGCACCACTGCAAAGTGCTATCGATCACCAGCCACGAACACTCCCGACTGGCAAAACTGGCGGACTTTAATATCTCCTGGCATGTGCCGCAAATGCGCATTAGCGGCGGCTACGATATCACTACGCAAATCCCTGTTATTTATATTCTCGAGTCGCTGGGACGTAAACTGGCGAAGAAAATAGCATAAAAAAAACAGTATGTTTTTTCGGTGTAACAAATTACCCCAGCGGCAATTTGTTATATCGTGACATTTAATTCGCCTTTGTTAGACTCGTTATCAGCCAATATAACGGGAATAGCAACAATGAAAAAATTGACCTTACCGAAAGACTTTTTATGGGGCGGCGCGGTTGCCGCGCACCAGGTTGAAGGCGGCTGGAATAAAGGCGGCAAAGGCCCGAGCATTTGCGATGTTCTGACAGGCGGCGCGCACGGTGTTCCACGTGAAATCACGCAGGAAGTCGTCGCGGGCAAATATTACCCGAACCACGAAGCCGTTGATTTTTATGGTCACTATAAAGAAGACATCAAGCTGTTTGCCGAAATGGGCTTCAAATGTTTTCGCACCTCCATCGCCTGGACCCGCATCTTTCCGATGGGCGATGAGCAACAGCCGAATGAAGAAGGGCTCAAGTTTTACGACGACATGTTTGATGAGCTGCTGAAATACAACATCGAGCCGGTCATCACGCTGTCCCACTTCGAAATGCCGCTGCACCTGGTCCAGCAATACGGCGGCTGGACCAACCGTAAAGTGGTCGATTTCTTTGTACGCTTCGCCGAAGTGGTTTTCGAGCGCTACAAGAATAAGGTCAAATACTGGATGACCTTTAACGAAATCAACAACCAGCGCAACTGGCGCGCGCCGCTGTTTGGCTACTGCTGTTCCGGCGTGGTCTACACCGAACATGAAAACCCGGAAGAGACCATGTATCAGGTGCTGCACCACCAGTTCGTGGCCAGCGCCATGGCGGTGAAAATCGGCCATCGTATTAACCCGGAAATGAAAATTGGCTGCATGCTGGCAATGGTGCCGCTGTATCCCTTCTCCTGTAAGCCGGACGATGTGATGTACGCGCAGGAGTCAATGCGTGAGCGTTATGTCTTTACCGACGTGCAACTGCGCGGCTACTACCCTTCTTATGTGCTGAACGAATGGGAACGCCGTGGTTTTACCATCAACATGGAAGCCGGTGACGAGGCGATTCTGCGCGAAGGGTGCTGCGATTACCTCGGTTTCAGCTACTACATGACTAACGCGGTGAAAGCGGAAGGCGGTGCTGGCGATGCGCTCTCCGGTTTCCAGGGCAGTGTCCCTAACCCGCATGTTAAAGCGTCTGACTGGGGCTGGCAGATTGATCCGGTTGGCCTGCGCTATGCATTGTGCGAGCTGTACGAACGCTACCAGAAGCCCCTGTTTATCGTGGAGAACGGTTTTGGCGCGTACGACAACGTCGAAGCTGACGGCAGCATCAACGACGATTACCGCATTGATTACCTGCGGGCACACGTTAAAGAGATGGTCAAAGCGGTGACCCACGATGGCGTGGATCTGATGGGTTATACACCATGGGGCTGTATCGACTGCGTCTCTTTTACCACCGGCCAGTACAGCAAACGCTACGGTTTTATCTACGTGAACAAGCACGATGACGGCACTGGCGATATGTCGCGTTCCCGTAAAAAGAGCTTTAACTGGTATAAAGAAGTGATTGCCAGCAACGGCGAAAATCTTTGACGTTGTTAACTCCTCTCCCTGGCGGGAGAGGAGTGCTTATCTGCCACCGGCTAAATCCAGAAAACTGCCGGTAACATACGACGCTTTGTCACTTAACAGCCAGACAATTCCCTGCGCCACCTCCTCCGGTTGCCCACCGCGCCGCATCGGGATCGCGCTGCTCACCCGGTCCACACGCCCGGGCTCGCCGCCGCTGGCATGCATCTCTGTATAGATAAACCCCGGACGCACGCCATTCACGCGGATGCCATCCGCCGCAACTTCCAGTGCCAGCCCGGTCGTTAGCGTATCGACCGCGCCTTTGGAGGCCGCATAATCCACATATTCACCGGGCGAACCGAGGCGCGCCGCAGCCGAAGAAACATTAACAATCGCGCCGCCGTGCCCACCGTGTTGGGTGGACATCCGTTTGACCGCTTCGCGACAGCAGAGGAAATAGCCCGTCACGTTGGTCGCCAGCACGCGATTAACACGCTCTGCGCTCAGTTGCTCCACCCGGCTTTGCTGAAACAGGATCCCGGCGTTATTGACCAGCGCGGTAAGCGGTTCCGGTTTTTCATCTATGCACGCAAATATGGCCTGTACCTGCGCTTCATCGCTGATATCGGCCTGCACCGCGAAGGCATGACCACCCTGTGCGATGATTTCCGCCACCACGCCGTCGGCAGCGGGCTTGTTGCTGTGGTAATTAACCGCAACGGTGTAGCCTTCCTGCGCCAGCAGCAACGCGGTCGCGCGACCGATTCCCCGGCTGCCCCCGGTGACTAATGCAATCGCCATCTGTGTCTCCTGAAAAGTAAAAGGGCGCCGAAGCGCCCTTAAAAGATAGCTTAATCAGTGTATTACTGATATTCGCTCATCGGTACGCAGGAACAGAACAGATTACGATCGCCGTACACATCGTCCAGACGCTTCACGGTCGGCCAGTATTTGTTGGCAAAACCAGCCGGGAACACCGCCAGTTCGCGGGTGTAACCGTGGTTCCACTCAGCCACCAGCTCATTCTGCGTATGCGGAGCGTTAACCAGCGGATTATCTTCCAGCGTCCACTCACCCTGTTTCACACGTTCGATTTCCGCGCGAATCGCCAGCATGGCATCGATAAAGCGATCCAGTTCGACTTTGCTTTCAGATTCAGTCGGTTCCACCATCAGCGTACCGGCAACCGGGAAGGACATGGTCGGCGCATGGAAACCGTAATCGATCAGGCGCTTAGCGATATCCAGTTCGCTGATGCCGGTCTCTTCTTTCAGCGGGCGAATGTCGAGAATACATTCGTGCGCGACGCGACCATCGCGACCGGTATACAGCACCGGGAAAGCCTCTTTCAGACGGCTGGCGATGTAGTTGGCATTAAGGATCGCCACCTGGCTCGCTTGTTTCAGCCCTTCCGCGCCCATCATGCGGATATACATCCAGCTGATTGGCAGAATCGACGCGCTGCCAAACGGTGCCGCAGAGACCGCGCCCTGACGGGTGAGCATCCCTTCAATCTGCACCACGCTGTGACCCGGTACAAACGGTGCCAGATGCGCTTTCACGCCAATCGGCCCCATGCCCGGACCGCCACCGCCGTGCGGAATGCAGAAGGTTTTATGCAGGTTGAGGTGTGACACATCCGCGCCGATAAAGCCCGGCGACGTGATGCCCACCTGGGCGTTCATGTTCGCGCCATCCAGGTAAACCTGGCCGCCAAACTGATGCACCACTTCGCACACTTCGCGGATCGTCTCTTCATACACACCGTGGGTGGACGGGTACGTCACCATGATGCAGGAGAGATTGTCGCCCGCCTGCTCTGCTTTCGCACGCAGATCGGCCAGATCGATGTTGCCGTTTTTATCACAAGCAACCACCACAACCTGCATCCCCGCCATCTGCGCCGATGCCGGGTTGGTACCATGCGCAGAGCTTGGGATCAGGCAGATATCGCGGTGACCTTCATTGCGGCTTTCATGGTAGTGACGGATCGCCAGCAGGCCTGCGTATTCGCCCTGCGCGCCGGAGTTCGGCTGCATGCAGAGCGCATCATACCCTGTCAGTTTTACCAGCCAGTCGGAGAGCTGGGCGATCATCTGGTGATAACCTTCTGCCTGTTCCGGCGGGCAAAACGGGTGCAGTTCGGCAAATTCCGGCCAGGTGATCGGGATCATTTCCGCCGCCGCGTTCAGTTTCATGGTGCAGGAACCCAGCGGGATCATCGCCTGGTTCAGCGCCAGATCTTTACGCTCCAGCGAATGCATGTAACGCATCATCTCGGTTTCGCTGTGATAGCGGTTAAACACCGGGTGCGTCAGGAAAGCATCCTCGCGCAGCATGCTCTGCGGGATAGAACGGCTGTCGAGCGCGACCTCTTTATCCAGCGCATCAATATCGAGGCCGTGTTTATCGCCCAGCAACACGTTAAACAGCACCTGCACATCTTCACGCGTGGTGGTTTCATCCAGCGTGATGCCAACGGCGTTGAGAATGTCGCTACGCAGGTTGATCTCCTGCTCTTCGGCGCGGGCCAGCACGGCGGCTTTGTCCGCGACATCAACACACAGGGTGTCGAAGTAGTGCGCGTGGCGCAGTTTCAGGCCGCCACGCTGCAAACCGGCAGCAAGAATATCGGTCAGGCGATGAATACGTCCGGCAATGCGTTTCAGCCCGGCCGGGCCGTGGAACACCGCGTACAAGCTGGCAATGTTGGCCAGCAGCACCTGCGAAGTACAGATGTTGGAGTTGGCTTTCTCGCGGCGAATATGCTGCTCGCGCGTCTGCATCGCCATGCGCAGCGCGGTGTTACCGGCGGCATCTTTCGACACGCCGATAATGCGGCCTGGCATGGAGCGTTTGAATTCATCTTTTGCAGCAAAGAATGCCGCGTGCGGGCCACCGTAGCCCATCGGCACGCCAAAGCGCTGCGCGGAGCCGAACACAATGTCGGCACCCTGTTTGCCCGGCGCAGTCAGTTGCACCAGCGCTAGCAAATCAGCGGCGACACTAACCACAATTTTGCGGGATTTCAGCTCATTAATCAGCGCGCTGTAATCATGCACTTCGCCCGTGGTACCGACCTGCTGGAGCAGTACGCCGAACACATCCTGGTGATCAAGAACTTTGACCGCGTCATCAACAATCACATCAAAACCGAAGGTTTCGGCGCGAGTGCGCACGACGTCCAGCGTTTGCGGATGCACATCGGCGGCGACGAAGAAGCGGTTGGCACCTTTCAGTTTGCTGACGCGCTTCGCCATGGCCATTGCTTCAGCCGCCGCAGTGGCTTCATCCAGCAACGACGCGGAAGCGATATCCAGCCCGGTGAGATCGAGCGTAACCTGCTGGAAGTTGAGCAGCGCTTCAAGGCGACCCTGCGACACTTCTGGCTGATACGGGGTGTAAGCGGTGTACCAGCCCGGATTTTCCAGCATGTTGCGCAGAATAACTGGCGGCAGCTGCACGGCGGTGTAGCCAATGCCAATGTAAGACTTAAAGCGCTTGTTGCGGCTGGCAATCGCTTTCAGCTCGGCCAGGGCCGCGAACTCAGTAGTCGATTCCCCAACCTGCGGCGGTGTTGCAAGCTGGATGTCTTTTGGCACGATCTGGCCAATCAGTGCGTTTAACGAATCCGCGCCAACTGTGTTCAGCATCTCCTGCTGTTGCTGAGCATCCGGCCCGATGTGACGTCCAATGAAAGCGCCACGGTTTTCAAGCTGGCTTAAAGTCTGTGTCATGAGCGATGGTTCCTGAAACGTGCAGTGAATCGATGTAGAAATTACCTGAATACGCTGAACCCTTCGCGTTGCAGGAAGGCGGCGACGCAGCATATCCCCAGGCGCAAACATCAGTAAGCAACTGGGGATAGCGAGGAAGCCAACGCGTCTGCTACGCGAAGGATAAGGCGTATTTACTCGTCTTCGAGCAGTGCGGCGTAGGCTGTTGCGTCCAGCAGGGCGGCAATTTCTGCTTCGTCGCTGGCTTTAATTTTGAAGATCCAGCCTTCGCCATACGGCTCGCTGTTGACCAGCTCTGGTGAATCCGCCAGTTGGTCGTTGACTGCCACGATCTCACCGCTGATTGGCGCGTAGATATCAGAAGCCGCTTTTACCGATTCGGCAACGGCGCAATCATCGCCCGCGCTAACGGTCGTGCCCGCTTCCGGCAGATCGACAAACACCATATCGCCCAGCAGTTCCTGTGCGTGTTCGGTGATGCCAACGGTGTAGGTCCCGTCCGCTTCTTTGCGCAGCCACTCGTGTTCTTTGCTGTATTTCAGTTCGCCTGGTACGTTGCTCATTTCATTCTCTCCAGATAAAAAGGTTACGCGACAGCTTTGCCAGCGCGTACAAAAACAGGTTTAGTGACTTTAACCGGCATTTCACGGTTGCGGATCTGTACAACGGCATTTTCGCCGATCCCCGCCGGAACACGCGCCAGTGCAATACTGTAGCCGAGCGTAGGCGAGAACGTACCGCTGGTGATCACGCCTTTTTGCACATTGCCATGCGCATCGGTGAAGTGCACCGGCAGTTCATTACGCAATACGCCTTTTTCCGTCATCACCAGGCCAACCAGCTGTTCGGTGCCTTTTTCACGCTGCAGTTCCAGCGCGTCGCGGCCAATAAAGTCTCGCTCCTGCGGCTCCCAGGCAATCGTCCAGCCCATGTTGGCGGCCAGCGGAGAGATACCTTCATCCATCTCCTGACCGTACAGGTTCATACCCGCTTCCAGACGCAGCGTGTCGCGCGCGCCCAGGCCGCAAGGTTTCACGCCCGCATTGACCAGCGCGTGCCAGAAGCTGGGCGCTTTTTCGTTAGGCAGCGCAATTTCATACCCTGCTTCACCGGTATAACCGGTGGTCGCAATGAACAGATCACCGGCTTCAACGCCAAAGAACGGTTTCATACCTTCAACGGCGCGGCGCTGCTCGTCAGTAAACAGGCTGGCGGCTTTCGCCTGCGCGTTCGGGCCTTGTACCGCGATCAACGACAAATCATCACGGACGGTGATGTCAATGGCATAAGGTTCAGCGTGTTGGGAAATCCAGGAGAGGTCTTTTTCGCGGGTGGCGGAGTTTACAACGAGGCGGAAGAAATCTTCGGTAAAGTAATAGACGATTAAGTCATCAATTACGCCGCCCGAGGCATTTAGCATACCGGAATAGAGCGCTTTACCGGGCTTCGTGAGTTTTGCGACGTCGTTTGCCAGCAAATAACGCAGAAATTCCCGGGTGCGGCTGCCTTTGAGATCGACGATGGTCATATGCGACACATCAAACATTCCGGCATCGGTGCGCACCGCATGGTGCTCGTCAATTTGCGAGCCGTAATGCAGCGGCATCATCCAGCCATGGAAGTCCACCATGCGGGCGCCGTTTAGCGTGTGTTGTTCGTATAAAGGGGTCTGCTGAGCCATCTTTTCCTCGTCGAATAAGCTGAGCCATCACGTTTTTCGGCGGCGTGATTTGCGCCAAAACAACTGGTGCCGACACCGTTTTACGACGTCGACGCAAACGTTCTCTTTGGCCTGAACTTATCACCGAAAGCAGTGCTTAACCATAAAGAAAAATGGTCCATCACATTAGCTTATGACCCGTCACGCACAAAATGCCATCAGAGTATTATTCTGATGAATAACGTCTCACGCTTCATAAAAAATCAGCATCAACAACAAAACAGAAGAGAGTGCAGCATTTCACTCTGTAAAAGAGTGGATTTTCCCGAGAAGAAAAAAACGTGACATGAGAAAATCTAATCCGAAAAATGAGGTGAAATTAGAATATTTCAAATGAGGAAGAGGCATCCCTTCCCGGGACCGGGAAGGGAAAGTGTGATGCAGTTAACGTAACCACTCAGGCAGATCGTTAAGACCCATCGCCTGGCGTAACAACCGCGTTTTCACACCGGGAAGGGTATCTGCCAGTTTCAGGCCGATATCGCGCAGCAGTTTCTTAGCCGGGTTTGCACCTGAGAAGAGTTCGCGAAAGCCCTGCATCCCGGCCAGCATCAGCGCCGCGCTATGTTTGCGGCTGCGCTCATAGCGGCGCAAATAGAGATGTTGACCAATGTCTTTACCTTCGCGACTCAGACGCTTCAGCTCGGTGATCAACTCAGCGACATCCATAAACCCGAGATTAACACCCTGCCCCGCCAGCGGATGAATAGTGTGCGCTGCATCGCCAACCAGCGCCAGACGATGCCCGGCAAACTGGCGCGCATAGCGGCCGGTGAGCGGATAAACCTGACGTTCGCTCTCAACGCGGCACAGCCCAAGGCGGTTATCGAACGCCACGCACAGCGCCTGGTTGAATGCTTCCTCGCTCGCCTGCTGCATAGCTTTCGCCTGCTCTGGCGGCAGCGACCAGACAATTGAGCACAAATGCGGATCGCTAAGTGGCAAAAACGCGAGAATGCCGTCGGCGTGAAACACCTGACGCGCTACCGCCTGATGCGGCTCGTCGGTGCGAATGGTCGCCACGAGCGCATGATGATGGTAATCCCAGAACGTCAACGGAATATCGGCCTTGTTGCGCAACCAGGAGTTCGCGCCATCTGCGCCAACCACCAGCCGTGCAGTAAGCATGGTGCCGTCTTTTAAGGTCAGAAACGCGTCGTTTTCGCCCCACGCCACTTGCTGCAACTCAGCCGGAGCCATGAGGGTGACATCCTTGCATTGGCGGGCTTTATCCCACAGCGCCTGGTGGATCACCGCGTTTTCAATAATGTAACCAAGATGGCTGTAGCCCATGCTCTGGTCGTCAAACGCGATGCGGCCAAAACTGTCTTTGTCCCACACTTCCATGCCGTGATAGCGCCCGGCACGTTGGGCAATAATGTTTGACCAGACGCCAAGGTGCGTCAGTAACTTTTCGCTGGCAGCATTGATCGCTGACACGCGCAGCGCCGGAGGCGCATCCTCCGCCAGCGGTGTCGGTTCATTCTGCTCCAGCACCGCCACGCGCAACCCACTGCCCTGTAAACCACAGGCCAGCGCCAGCCCGACCATACCGCCGCCGACAATCGCAACATCAACACTCTGCACTCTTCGCTCCTTTTGTCTTTAACGGGCAACCCAACCGAGGGTACGCTGCGCCAGCGCATCGCGCGCCGGAGTAAATAATTCCATCGCCATCAGTCCGGCATTCCGCCCGACGACCAACGGCATCCAGTGATTGGCAAACAGATGCACCAGCCCATCGGTGACGCCGATAGTGGCTTTTTTGTCCGCATGGCGGCGATCGCGGTAGCCCGTCAACACGGGATAGTAGCCAACATCTCGCTGCGCCGCCCACGCCTCAGCCAGCGTTTCCGCCAGCGTCATCACATCGCGCATGCCGAGGTTAAAACCCTGTCCGGCGATAGGATGCAGCGTTTGCGCGGCATTACCGACCAGCACCGCGCGGTGCGAGACAGGCGAAGAGGCCGCGGTCAGCGTCAGCGGGTAAACGCTGCGTTTGCCCACGTGCAGGATGCGCCCAAGCCGCCAGCCAAAGGCTTTTTGTAACTCGTGGCAGAAACGTTCGTCAGACCAGGCGGCAATCTGCTGCTGTTTTTCCAGCGGATGACACCACACCAGCGAACAGCGACCTTGTGACATCGGCAACATTGCCAGCGGGCCATGTTGGGTAAAACGCTCAAACGCCCGCCCCTGATGCGCCACAGAGGTGGTGACGTTGGCGATGACCGCCGCCTGGTGATAAGGCGCTTGCTGCCAGTCCACACCCAGTTGCTCACCAATGCGTGAACGGGAGCCGTCTGCCGCCACCAGTAACTGACCAGTAATCGATTCACCACTTTCCAGCGTTACGCTCACCTGCTCCTCATCACGGGAAACCGCGCTGACTTTCGCCGGGCAATGCAGCGTCACGCCGGGCGCGTTTTGCAGTAGCGTGAACAGCCGCTGCCCAACGTCGTGCAGTTCGACAACGTAGCCAAGCGCATCGATGTGGTAATCCTGCGCATCCAGCGTGACAAAGCCTGCATGGCCGCGATCGCTGACATGAACCGTTGAAATTGGCGTTGCGCAGGAAGCGATGGCTTGCCAGATGCCGATACGCGCCAGCTGCTGGCACGTGCCTGCCGCTAACGCAATGGCGCGGGCGTCAAACCCCGGATGCGCGGATGCGCCGGGAACACTGGCTTCTACCAGATGAACAGGTAATTTGCCGTGAGTAAGATGAGAAATCGCCAGCGCAAGCGTTGCGCCAGCCATGCCACCGCCAACGATAATCACACTCATGAACGTGATGCCGCCATCAGCGCTTCAATCTCGTCAGCGGTTTTCACGACGCTGGCGGTCAGATTTTCGTTGCCGTCTTCGGTGATGACGATGTCATCTTCAATACGAATACCAATACCGCGATACTGCTCCGGCACATCGGCATCCGGCGCGATGTAAAGACCAGGTTCAACCGTCAGCACCATGCCCGGTGCCAGCTCACGCGAGCGATCTTTGCCGTAGACACCGACATCGTGCACATCCAACCCGAGCCAGTGGCTTAAGCCGTGCATAAAAAACGGGCGGTGGGCGTTTTTTTCCACCAGTTCATCGACTTCACCTTTCAGGATGCCGAGCTTCACCAGCCCGGTAATCATGATGCGCACCACTTCGCTGGTCACTTCCTGGATGGACGTGCCTGGGCGGAAAAGCGCAAGGGCTCGTTCCAGCGAGGCCAGCACGATATCGTAGATTTCACGCTGCGCCGGGCTGAATTTGCCGTTTACCGGGAAGGTGCGGGTAATATCACCGGCATATCCTTTGTATTCGCAACCGGCATCAATCAACACCAGATCGCCGTCACGCATCTGGCTCTCATTTTCCGTGTAGTGCAGAATGCAGCCGTTGACGCCGGAACCCACAATGGTGTTATAGGAGGGGAAACGCGCGCCGTGGCGGTTAAACTCGTGCTGAATTTCACCTTCAAGCTGATATTCAAACATCCCCGGACGGCAAACCTGCATCGCGCGGGTATGCGCCAGCGCGGAGATCTCCCCGGCGCGACGCATCACGTCTATCTCTTCGGCAGATTTAAACAGGCGCATTTCATGCACCATCGGCCGCCAGTCGGTTAACGTTGGCGGCGCAAGCAGATTCTGACGCGAGCCTTTGCGCAACTTATCCAGCGCAGTGAACACAATGGTGTCGGCATAGTCGAATTCACCCTGCGCGTGGTACACGGCATCAAGACCGTTGAGCAATTGATAAAGATGTTCGTTAATATCCGGGAACGTCAGTGCGCGATCGACGCCCAGCTTTTCCGGCGCGGCTTCCTGACCCAGGCGACGACCAAACCAGATCTCGGCGGTTTTGTCGCGCACGCGGTTGAACAGCACGCTGTGGTTGTGGGTGTCATCACTTTTGATCAGCACCAGCACCGCTTCCGGCTCGTTAAAACCGGTGAAATACCAGAAATCGCTGTGCTGGCGGTACGGGTATTCACTGTCTGCGCTGCGGGTGGCTTCCGGTGCGGCGAAAATTAGCGCCGCGCTGCCCGGAACCATCTGCGCCAGCAATGCCTGACGGCGACGGAGAAATTCAAGCTGTGTCATGACACCGACTCCCTACAAGGTGAATTAATGTAACGTGGGCTTACGCACTTCCGGTGCGGTAGGCTGCGGGCGAGTGAACGTGTCGTGGCACAGCAGCGCCGCGACGCGGACGTATTCGACGATCTCTTCGAGCGACATTTCCAGCTCTTCTTGATCTTCGTCTTCGTCATAACCCAGTTGCGCAATATTGCGCAGATCGTCAATCGCTTCGCCGGTTTCACCCGTCACTTTATCGAGCTTCGGCTGGGTGACGCCCAGCCCCAGCAGGAAATGGTTCACCCAGCCCGCCAGCGCGTCGGCGCGGTCGAAAACGCTAACGTCGTCGCCATCCGGCAGATAGAGCTGAAACAAGAAACCGTCATCTTCCAGCGAGTCGCTGGTGGCTGAATGCATGCTGCGCAGCGCTTGCGCCAGCTCGTGACCGAATGCCAGACCGTCGTTGGTTAAATCATGCAGCAACGGCTGCCAGGAACTATCGTTGTTACCGCCGCAAAGGATCCCCGCGATAAGCCCGTGCATTTCAGCAGGAAGTAATCCCACGCCCTGTTGGTTGAGTAGCTGGGCTACATCGTTGTAACCAGGTATTTCGTTCTGTATAGACATGCGCATTCGTCGTCGTTGGGGGGAATATTCATGATATGCTACCACTTTGGCCCCTGGTGATATACCCGTGATGCTTCACGTTCCATGCGTTTGCATGCACACCGAATCATTAAGGTATAGACGCAAAAAGCTTGAAAGCGCGCGCCGGGGTAGCTTATAGTGTCGCCCCTTCGCAGCCCAGGGCTCGGATGCGAAGGCAGAGCGCAGTCAAACAGCAGGAAGGTGGCATGTCTGCACAACCCGTCGATATCCAAATTTTTGGCCGTTCACTGCGAGTGAATTGCCCGCCTGAACAGAGGGATGCTCTGAATCAGGCCGCGGAGGATCTGAATCAGCGGTTGCAAGATCTGAAGGTTCGCACTAGAGTCACAAATACTGAGCAGTTGGTGTTTATCGCCGCGTTGAACATTAGTTACGAGCTGACTCAGGAAAAAGCAAAGACCCGCGAATACGCCGCCAGCATGGAACAGCGTATTCGGATGTTACAGCAGACCATCGAACAGGCATTGCTTGATCAAGGTCGCATAACAGAAAGACCGGGACCAAAGTTTGAATAACGCTTCAGGGTCATCTGTGTTAGAGTGACCGTGAAGCCAAAAAATATCTCTGAGATGTTTGCAAGCGGGCCAGTCCCCTGAGCCGATATTTCATACCACAAGAATGTGGCGATCCATGGTTGGTGAGCATGCTCGGTCCGTCCGAGAAGCCTTAAAGCTATGACGACGCATTCACCTTGAACCAAGGGTTCAAGGGTTACAGCCAGCGGCGGCATCTCGGAGATTCCCTTCTTTTTTTACAACCATCATGACGCAACTTCCTGATTTTCCTTCGTCACGACAAGAAATCCGCAAAATTATTCGCCAGCGCCGTCGTGCACTCACTCCTGAACAACAAACGCACTTCGCCCAGCAGGCCGCGGCGCGCATGATGGCATATGCGCCGGTTGTGATGGCACACAGCGTAGCGTTGTTTCTCTCTTTTGATGGTGAGCTGGATACCCAACCGCTGATTGAGCAACTCTGGCGTAGCGGTAAACGGGTTTACTTGCCGGTATTGCA
This sequence comes from Kosakonia sp., assembly GCF_032104925.1. Classification (NCBI taxonomy): domain Bacteria; kingdom Pseudomonadati; phylum Pseudomonadota; class Gammaproteobacteria; order Enterobacterales; family Enterobacteriaceae; genus Kosakonia; species Kosakonia sp. Next base: position 386,080 of record NZ_DAMCGF010000002.1, on the reverse strand, counting down.
TCCCTTTAGCCCCGGTAATTTGCTGTTTCTGCATTACCATCCGCACAGCGAGCTGGTTGTTAACCGTCTGAAAATTCAGGAACCGAAGCTGGATGTGCGTGATGTGTTGCCGCTCAGCCAACTCGACGTGCTGATTACGCCGCTCGTCGCCTTTGATGAACAAGGGCAACGCCTGGGCATGGGCGGTGGTTTTTACGATCGCACGTTACAAAACTGGCGTGAGTATGGCCTGCAACCGGTGGGTTATGCGCATGATTGCCAGGGTGTGGAGAAGCTGCCAGTAGAAGAGTGGGATATCCCGCTGCCTGCGGTGGTTACGCCATCCAGAATATGGCAGTGGTAACTTTCCCCTCCCTTGCGGGAGAGGAAAGCGCAACGTTTAGAACAGCAGACGGGAACGAATGGTGCCCGGAATCGCTTTCATGCTCTGCAGCGCTTTCTGCGCCACATCTTCATCCGCTTCAATATCAATAACCACATAACCCATATACGGCGTAGTCTGCAGGTACTGCGCGGCAATGTTGATATTCTGGCTGGCGAAAATCTGGTTGAGCGCGGTCAGCACACCAGGGCGGTTTTCGTGGATGTGCAGTAAACGACGGCCACCGTGCAGCGGCAAAGAAACTTCCGGGAAATTCACCGCAGAAAGCGTCGAACCGTTGTCTGAGTATTTGATCAGTTTACCGGCCACTTCCAGACCGATATTTTCCTGCGCTTCCTGCGTGGAACCGCCAATGTGCGGCGTCAGCAGGACATTATCGAATTCACACAGCGGAGAGTCGAACGGATCGCTGTTGGTCGCCGGTTCAGTCGGGAACACGTCGATTGCCGCGCCCGCCAGATGTTTACGCTTCAGCGCATCGCACAGTGCCGGAATATCCACCACCGTACCGCGTGCGGCGTTGATCAGCAGTGCGCCCGGCTTCATCAGCGCCAGCTCTTCCGGCCCAATCATATCTTTTGTAGAAGCGTTTTCCGGCACATGCAGGCTCACGACATCGCTCATATTCAGCAAGTCGGAGAGATGTTGTACCTGCGTTGCATTGCCGAGTGGCAATTTGCTTTCGATATCATAGAAATAGACGTGCATCCCCAGCGATTCCGCCAGAATACCGAGCTGCGTGCCAATATGGCCGTAACCGATAATACCGAGTTTTTTACCGCGAGCTTCATACGAACCAACTGCCAGCTTGTTCCAGATACCGCGATGGGCTTTGGCGTTCGCTTCAGGAATACCGCGCATCAGCAACAGTAGTTCGCCAATCACTAACTCCGCCACCGAACGGGTGTTGGAAAACGGTGCGTTGAATACCGGAATACCGCGCTTCGCCGCCGCATCCAGATTCACCTGGTTGGTACCGATACAGAAACAGCCGATAGCCACCAGTTTTTCCGCCGCAGCGATGATATCTTCAGTCAGTTGAGTACGGGATCGCAGGCCGATAAAGTGGGCATCACGGATGGACTCTTTCAGTTGCTCGCTATCCAGCGCGCCTTTGTGAAACTCAATGTTGGTGTAACCCGCAGCGCGAAGGCTATCCAGAGCTTTCTGGTGCACCCCTTCGACGAGCAGAAATTTAATCTTGTCTTTCTCCAGTGATACCTTTGCCATTTACCCGACCCTGTTTTTTGTCTTGACTGTGATGTTGTGCAGATTGCAATCCGCGTTAGTCAACATATCAAAAAAAACTATCGCGGCAATATGAACGTTTGCGTCAGGTATCTGAAGAAATGTCATACAGCGGGAAATGGCAGAGAAAAATGCTAAAAAACAAGACACAATCGGCAGGTAACGCATGACGAGGGCGAAAACGTGACAGATATCACCAAATTTGCCCATTGCAGATTTTTTACAGGGAGGCATGTGCCTCCCTGTCAGATCATTTCACGATAGTTTTCACGCCATCAGCGGTGCCGATCAGCGCCACATCCGCGCCACGGTTAGCAAATAACCCTACAGTCACTACGCCCGGCAACGCATTGATGCTGTTTTCCAGCGCAATCGGGTCGATGATCTCAAGACCGTAAACATCCAGGATGACGTTGCCGTTATCCGTCACCACGTTCTGGCGATATTCCGGGCGACCGCCCAGCTTGACCAGCTCGCGGGCAACAGCGCTACGCGCCATCGGAATCACTTCCACCGGCAGCGGGAATTTGCCAAGGATATCAACCTGTTTGGAGGCATCCGCGATGCAGATGAATTTATCCGCCACCGAGGCGATAATTTTCTCACGCGTCAGCGCCGCGCCGCCGCCTTTGATCATCTGCATCTGGCCGTTAATCTCATCCGCGCCGTCCACATAAATGCCAAGCCGGTCCACCTCGTTGAGATCGAACACGGTAATGCCAAGGCTTTTCAGTTTCTCGGTGGACGCGTCCGAGCTGGAAACCGCGCCTTCAATCTGGCCTTTCATCGTGCCCAGCGCGTCAATAAAATGTGCAGCGGTAGAACCGGTGCCAACCCCTACAATGGTGCCAGGTTCTACATACTTCAGCGCTGCCCAGCCCACTGCTTTTTTGAGTTCATCCTGCGTCATGGTCGTTTGCCTGTGGTGTGAAATTTCAGGCGCATTATAGACCAGCGTTACCCAAAATGTCCCTGTGACCAGTGTCACATTACGCGAGGTCCAATTTCGTCTGTACCGAACAAAAAATTATGTCATAGTGCTGAGTACGATTTTTTCAGGAGAATGCCCGAGCAATGAAACGTCCGGACTACAGAACATTACAGGCGCTTGATGCGGTTATTCGTGAGCGCGGATTTGAACGTGCCGCACAAAAGCTGTGTATTACCCAGTCCGCCGTGTCGCAGCGCATTAAGCAACTGGAAAATATGTTTGGTCAGCCGCTACTGGTGCGTACCGTTCCACCTCGTCCCACTGAGCAGGGGCAAAAGCTGCTGGCGTTGCTGCGCCAGGTCGAGCTACTGGAAGAAGAGTGGCTTGGCGACGAACAAACCGGCTCCACGCCGCTACTGTTATCGCTGGCGGTCAACGCCGACAGCCTGGCGACCTGGCTGCTGCCTGCATTAGCCCCGGTACTGGCCGACTCACCAATTCGCCTGAATCTGCAGGTGGAAGACGAAACCCGCACTCAGGAGCGTTTGCGTCGCGGTGAGGTCGTTGGCGCGGTGAGTATTCAGCCACAGGCGCTTCCCAGTTGCCTGGTCGACCAACTTGGCGCGCTGGATTACCTGTTCGTCGGTTCGAAAGCGTTCGCCGAGCGCTATTTCCCGAACGGCGTCACCCGCTCCGCATTGCTCAAAGCACCGGCGGTCGCGTTTGATCATCTCGATGATATGCATCAGGCGTTTTTACAGCAGTATTTCGACTTACCGCCAGGCAGCGTGCCTTGCCATATCGTCAACTCTTCAGAAGCGTTTGTTCAACTGGCGCGCCAGGGCACGACCTGCTGCATGATCCCGCATCTGCAAATCGAAAAAGAGCTGAACAGCGGTGATCTGATCGACCTGACGCCCGGTTTGCTGCAGCGCCGGATGCTGTACTGGCACCGTTTTGCGCCGGAAAGCCGGATGATGCGCAACGTCACGGACGCACTGCTGGAATATGGGCATCGGGTGTTAAGGCAGGATTAATAAAACGCCCTCTTCCCGGCCGGGAGAGGGCGAAGAGGATTACTTCGCCGGTGCCGCAGCCTGCGGCTGGCTCTGAGTCGGTTCCAGCTGGAATACGACATCTACCTGATCAGCAAACTGAATCGACGGTTGCTCATAGGTTTCCTGTGCGGATGCGGCTTCTGGCGCATCCGCTTTCATCATGCGTACCATCGGGCTCGGCTGATAGTTGGACACATGGTAGCGCACGCTGTAGATCGGGCCGAGTTTAGCGTTAAAGCCCGCCGCTAACTGCTGCGCCTGGTGCGTTGCATCATCGATAGCCGCTTTGCGCGCTTTATCTTTGAAAGACTCCGGTTGCGCAACGCCCAGCGATACAGAACGAATTTCGTTCAGCCCCGCTTTCAGCGCGCCATCCAGCAATGAATTAAGTTTATCCAGCTCACGCAGCGTGACTTCCACAGTACGCACTGCGCGGTAGCCTTTCAGAATACTTTTGCCGTTCTGGTAGTCATAATCAGGTTGTGTGCGTAAGTTCGCGGAATTAATGTCTTTCCGGGCAATGCCGTTTTGCTCAAGAAAGCTAAGATATTGCGCAACACGGTCATCGGCCTGTTTTTTGGCTGAGGCAGCGTCTTTCGCGGCGACATTAACCTCAATCGCCAGCGTGGCGATGTCCGGGGTCGCGTCCACGCTTGCCGTACCTGAGGTGACAATATGCGGGCCGTCCGGCAACTCGCTCGCCTGTACCGCCATCCCGCTGAAACCGACCATTGCCGCCAGGGCCATCACTTTAAATTTCACAGTTGCTCCTCCATGGTGCTTTTGTTACGCCCAGAATTGCAGGACGCCTGGCAGCAAGCTTAGCGGCTAAGCGTGAATTGTCCATCGGACTTACCTTAACTGAATAATCCCTGCATATGGTGCACGCCTTCGCGCGCCAGCTGCAAAGCGATAAACCACATCACCAGCCCCACCAGCGTGTTAATCACCCGCTGTGCTTGCACTGTGCGCAAACGTGGAGCAAGCCAGGCCGCAAGTAAAGCAAGGCTGAAAAACCACAGAAAGGAGGCGCTCACCGTGCCTAACGCAAACCAGCGTTTTGGCTCTGCATCCAGCTGACCGCCTAAACTGCCGAGCACCACAAACGTATCGAGGTAAACGTGGGGGTTCAACCAGGTAACCGCCAGCATCGTGGCGATTATGCGCCAGCGCCCCTGGCGCATTGCTTCAGCATTCGCTAGTTCAATGGTGCTACCGAACGCCGTTTTCAGTGCACCAAAGCCGTACCACAACAGAAACGCTACGCCCCCCCACGTCACCAGTGCCAACAGCCACGGCGACTGCATCAGCAATGCGCTCCCACCGAAAATACCCGCGCAAATCAGTAATACATCGCTGAGCGTGCAAAGCGCTGCGGTCATGATATGGAACTGCCTGCGGATGCCCTGATTCATGACAAAGGCATTTTGTGGCCCAAGCGGCAGGATCAACGCAGCCCCAAGCATAAGGCCTTGAAAATAATAAGATAGCACGAGGTGATTCCATCAGAGTTGTTTCGAACACTGACTATAGCGCGGGACAATCATTAGATGAAATGGATAATACTAATCCTTAATAAGCCTTCCTAATAACGAAGAGCACAAATAAGGCCGGAACCCCGGCCTTGATGTTTACTGCTCTGCGGAATTTTTCACACGTTTGAAATTCACGTCCATCTGTGGATACGGGAAACTGATACCGTGTTCGTCAAAACGGCGTTTGATAAGTTCCAGCACATCCCAATAAACGTTTTGCAGATCGCTGCTCTTGCTCCAGACGCGGACTACAAAATTGATCGATGAAGGTCCTAATTCATTGAGGCGTACCGTCATTTCGCGATCTTTGATAATGCGTTCGTCAGCCTGAATAATTTCAGTCAGGATGCGTTTCACCTCATCAATATCTGAATCATACGCCACGCCAATAATAAACTCGTTGCGCCGCACCGGTTCACGGGAGAAGTTAACAATATTCCCGGCGATGATTTTGCCATTCGGTATAACCACAATACGCCCATCGACAGTGCGCATGGTGGTGGAGAAAATCTGCACCTGCAATACCGTACCGGCCACACCACTCAGATCAACATACTCGCCTGAGCGGAACGGGCGGAAAGTTACCAGCAGCACGCCAGCAGCAAGGTTAGAGAGCGAGCCTTGCAACGCCAGACCGATGGCCAGACCGGCGGCGCCAAGAACCGCGATCACCGAGGCGGTTTGCACGCCAACGCGCCCGAGTGCGGCAATCAAAGTGAACGCGATAATACCGTAGCGCACCAGCGCGGAAAGGAAATCCGCCACCGTCGCGTCAATGTGGCGCGCCACCATCAGGCGGTTAACAGTATTCGAGACAATGCGCGCCACAATCATCCCGACAATGATGATAGCAATAGCCGCCACGATATTAACGGCATAGCTCAATAGCAGCGCCTGGTTGTTCACCAGCCATGAACCTGCATTATTAATGCTGTCGACAACGTCAAGATCTTCCATTCGAGCTTCCTTATGTTGTTCCAAAACGGGAAAACCACCCCTTCCAGCAAGGAGAGATCCCTAAAGGGTAAACAATAAGCCGCCATTTCGCCAAGTTGATCACATTTTGTGTTCGCAGGCATTTTGTTGAATTCACAATAAAAAAGGCCTGCAAAATGCGGGCCTTTTCAGACAGAAGCAGCGTAAATTACAGAACGTCTACCGCGTTCAGCTCTTTGAAAGCCTGCTCCAGACGAGTCACCATGCTGGTCTGCGCAGCACGCAGCCATACACGCGGATCGTAGTATTTTTTGTTCGGCTGGTCTGCGCCTTTCGGGTTACCCAACTGGCCCTGCAGATAGCCTTCGTTTTCTTTGTAATACTTCAGAATACCTTCCCAGGTTGCCCATTGGGTGTCGGTATCGATGTTCATTTTGATAACGCCGTAGCTTACGGAGTCTTTGATTTCCTGAGCAGAAGAACCGGAACCACCGTGGAATACGAAGTTCAGGCTGTTGTGCGGCAGGTTATGTTTCTTAGAAACATATTCCTGAGAGTCGCGCAGGATAGTCGGGGTCAGTTTCACGTTACCCGGTTTATACACGCCGTGTACGTTACCGAAGGAAGCGGCGATGGTGAAACGCGGGCTGATTTTGTTCAGCTCGGTGTATGCGTAATCAACGTCTTCCGGCTGGGTGTACAGTGCAGACGCGTCCATATGGCTGTTGTCTACGCCGTCTTCTTCACCACCGGTGCAACCCAGTTCGATTTCCAGCGTCATGCCCATTTTGGCCATACGCGCCAGGTATTTGGAGCTGATCGCGATGTTCTCTTCCAGAGACTCTTCAGACAGGTCAATCATGTGAGAAGAGAACAGCGGTTTACCGGTAGCTGCGAAGTGTTTTTCACCCGCGTCCAGCAGGCCGTCGATCCACGGCAGCAGTTTTTTCGCGCAGTGGTCGGTGTGCAGGATAACCGGTACGCCGTAGTGCTCTGCCATCTGGTGTACGTGATGCGCACCAGAGATAGCCCCCAGAATTGCCGCGCCCTGAGGAACGTCAGTTTTCACGCCTTTACCCGCGATGAACGCTGCGCCGCCGTTAGAGAACTGAACGATAACAGGCGCTTTAACTTTCGCTGCAGCTTCCAGAACAGCGTTAATGGAGTCAGTACCTACGCAGTTAACCGCAGGCAGAGCGAAGTTGTTTTCTTTAGCTACCTGGAACACTTTCTGAACGTCATCACCAGTGATCACGCCAGGTTTTACGAAATCAAAAATTTTAGACATGTTACGTAGTCCTGTATCTTCGGCCGTTGTACACATCATCCTTCAAGCTGACTCGGCGCTGGCTGCCTTCGCTTACATCAGAGACTTATTGCAGTCAGTTCCTGATGATTCACTCCGTTGCCGCCTTGATGCAACTTGAATGATTTTGTGTAGAGAATTAAAGCGAGCCCGAAAGCGCGCTGAAAACAGGGCAGGTTTCCCTGCCCTTGAATGTCTTACTTCTTAGCGCGCTCTTCGAGCATGGCTACTGCCGGCAGTACTTTGCCTTCCACAAATTCGAGGAACGCGCCACCGCCAGTGGAGATGTAGGAAATCTTGTCAGAGATACCAAACAGGTCAATCGCCGCCAGAGTGTCGCCGCCGCCTGCGATGGAGAACGCGTCGCTGTCTGCAATCGCGTTAGCCACAATTTCGGTACCTTTACGGAAGTTCGGGAATTCAAACACGCCAACCGGACCGTTCCACAAAATAGTTTTGGCGTTTTTCAGGATTTCAGCCAGTTTTTGTGCAGAAACGTCGCCCAGATCCAGAATTTGCTCATCATCTTTGATGTCAGAAACAGATTTCAGGGTTGCAGTTGCGGTTTCAGAGAACTCAGTCGCAACGCGAACATCTGTCGGAACCGGGATATCGCAAGTACCGAGCAGGCGTTTGGCTTCATCAACCAGGTCAGCTTCGTACAGGGATTTGCCAACATTGTGGCCTTGAGCAGCAACGAAGGTGTTAGCGATGCCGCCGCCAACAATCAGCTGGTCAGCGATTTTGGACAGAGAGTCCAGAACAGTCAGTTTAGTGGAAACTTTAGAACCACCCACGATAGCAACCATCGGACGAGCCGGTTCTTTCAGCGCTTTACCCAGCGCTTCCAGTTCGTCTGCCAGCAGCGGGCCTGCGCAAGCGACATCAGCAAATTTACCGATACCATGCGTAGACGCCTGAGCGCGGTGCGCGGTACCGAATGCGTCCATCACGAACACGTCGCACAGTGCAGCGTATTTTTTAGACAGTGCTTCGTCGTCTTTCTTCTCGCCTTTGTTAAAGCGAACGTTTTCCAGAACGACCAGCTCACCCGCAGCAACTTCTACGCCGTCCAGGTAATCTTTAACCAGGCGAACCGGGTTGGACAGTTTGTCTTTCAGATAGTTAACAACCGGCAGCAGAGAGAATTCTTCGTTGTACTCGCCTTCGGTCGGACGACCCAGGTGGGAAGTCACCATTACTTTCGCACCCTGCTTCAGCGCCAGTTCAATGGTCGGCAGAGAAGCACGAATACGCGCGTCGCTGGTCACTTTGCCATCTTTAACCGGCACGTTCAGATCAGCACGGATGAAAACGCGTTTACCAGCCAGATCCAGATCGGTCATCTTAATTACAGACATGGTGAATCCTCTCAATGATTCTTAAAGTTTTGCGAGCGCTGTTGCGCCCTACCTGAAACCAATAGCCGCCATTGCTAACGTCGTGTCGAGCATTCGGTTAGCAAAGCCCCATTCGTTATCGCACCATACCAGGGTTTTAATCAGGTGCGCGCCACTGACCCGTGTCTGCGTGCCATCAACAATGGCACTATGCGGATCGTGGTTAAAATCGGTTGAAACCAACGGTAATTCCGTATAGTCAACTATACCATGAAATGTTCCCTGCGCTGCTTTTTGCAGCAACGCATTGACTTCACTGGCTTTTACCGGTTTCTTCACCGTTACACTCAGATCGATAGCGGTGACATTAATTGTCGGCACACGTACCGCTATCGCTTCAAATCTGTCATTAAACTGCGGGAAAATTCTCGTGATGCCTGCCGCCAGTTTTGTATCCACCGGGATGATGGACTGACTGGCTGCGCGTGTACGCCGCAAATCGGGATGGTAGGCGTCAATCACTTGCTGGTCGTGCATCGCCGAGTGAATCGTTGTCACGGTTCCTGACTCAATGCCATACGCATCGTCGAGTAGTTTTATGACCGGAATAATACAGTTTGTCGTACAGGACGCGTTAGAAACCAGCAGATCGTCGGCTCGCAGCGTGTTTTGATTGACGCCGAAAACGATAGTTGCATCAAGGTCGTGGCTGCCAGGATGGGAGAAGAGCACTTTTTTTGCCCCCGCCGCCAGATGCGCCCCGCCATCTTCACGGTTGCCGTACACGCCTGTACAGTCGAGCACCACATCAACGCCTAACTCGCGCCACGGCAGCAAATCGATAGCACGCTCATGCAGGATGCGAATAACGTCATCGCCGACTATCAGTTGTTCACGCTCCTGGCGAACATCCCATGCGAAACGCCCATGGCTGGTGTCATATTTCAACAAATGCGCCATGCCCACGGCATCGGCCAGTTCGTTGATTGCCACCACGGTGATTTCCGCCCGACGCCCGGATTCGTACAAAGCACGAACCACATTGCGCCCGATGCGACCGAAACCATTAATCGCTATGCGTACGGTCATAACTCTCCTGCAAGGCTAGCCAGCCTGAAGTGGATGACAGAGTAATCCAGCAACCACAGAAGGGGAATCCTCGCCTGCTTAAACTGCGTCTGTTTGATTATTTGTCGAACATTTAGCCGACTGAAACGCTTCAGCTAGAATAAGCGAAACATGGAATAAAAGGAATGATTGTCCAGACGGTTTCGCCAGTAATCTGACCTGCATCACATTTTCACTGGAATAATTAGCGCGTCCGAAGGGCTTGTTGCTGAGGTTAAGAATTAACAGAAAGGGGAACAAGCGCAACAACGCATCCCTGCGTGACGTGTTGATAAAGGAAGATTGATTCCGGCAAAACGCTTTACTGGGGATGATTAAAACCAGCTACGTTCCGCTGTTTTTGGTTCGGTGCGCTCTGCGCGCGGCATCTCAACCGGCAGCGAGGAGAGTTGTTTAGCCCACAGATCGGCTACCCACTTCACGCCCCTGGCGGTAAAACGCGCCTGAGACCAGCTACGTTTGTTTTCCCCTACGCCGCCGTGGACGGTAAAGTAGCCCGCATCGATATGGTACTGCGGCGGCATCAGCGCACCGTCGACGCGCTGCATAATGTTGCGCTCAAGCAAAAAGCTCCGGAACAGAGACTCCTTCACCCGTAGCATCTTACAAAGCTGCCGGAAACCAAGCGACTCCTCAACCCTGACATACCGGTCAAAGAACTCCGCTTTTGGGGCAGAAACGGCAAGCAGCGCTTCCGCACGCTGACGCTTTTCGTACTGTTCGGCCCATGCGCGCGCCGCGGCTGCGGGATTTGTGAAATCGGGCAGGCTGATATCTTTTTCTTTCTCCTGCCAGCGATCGAGCATCTCTGCAGTAAAGCCTGGCGAGAGGCGCGAAACCGTCAGCAGTGAGTCCCGCTTATTGAGCAAAAACTCCTGTCGCATCTCACCTTCCCGCTCATACACATGTTCGTTCACCGGCTGGGAGAGTCGTTGCGCAGTCTCCAGGCTTTTCACCATCCGTTTCACTTCGGTGTGAGTCAGGCCTGTCAACTTTGCGATTTCGCGGCTGCTGACCGTCGCCAGAGCCTGTTGGGAATTGAAATTTTCACCAGGAATTACCATAGGTTCACTCCTTACACATACTCACCCTGGATAATCTGTAGAATTATTATACGACTTACTGTACAAATATCCAGTATATTTTTTATGCACAAATCAACGGCGTAGAGGTTGTTCTGTAAAAAGAGGGCTAAAAATGGGAAGTAAACGGCTGGAGACGCTAACGCAGCGGTATGGCTGATTGAGGGGGATAGGGGGTGGATAAAACTATGTTTAGCTGGCCTGCAAATCTGTGGCCTTGATAAAACCCAGGCACAATGGGAAATGGTGGTCATGCTGGCCCGGCAGGACTTGCGCCGCCGGGCCAGAGGATGATTACAGCAGCGCTTTCGCTTTTGCTACAACATTGTCGACGGTGAAACCAAACTCCTCGAACAGCTGCTCTGCCGGGGCGGACTCACCAAAGGTGGTCATACCGACGATAGCGCCGTTCAGGCCGACATATTTGTACCAGAAGTCAGCAATACCAGCTTCAATCGCCACGCGAGCAGAGACCGCTTTCGGCAGTACGGACTCACGGTAAGCCGCATCCTGTTTGTCGAATGCGTCGGTGGACGGCATGGAAACCACGCGCGCTTTCACGCCTTCGGCAGAGAGTTTTTCCCATGCCGAGACAGCAAGCTCAACTTCTGAGCCGGTGGCAATCAGGATCAGCTGCGGCTGACCTGCGCAATCTTTCAGTACGTACGCACCGCGGGCGATATCTGCCAGCTGCTGCGCGGTACGCTCCTGCTGCGCCAGGTTCTGGCGGGAGAGGATCAGCGCAGTTGGGCCGTCATGGCGCTCAACACCGTATTTCCACGCCACTGCAGATTCTACCTGGTCACACGGACGCCAGGTGCTGACGTTCGGAGTAACGCGCAGGGAAGCGACCTGCTCTACCGGCTGGTGAGTCGGGCCATCTTCGCCCAGACCAATTGAGTCGTGGGTGTAAACCAGCACCTGACGCTGTTTCATCAGCGCTGCCATACGCACCGCATTACGGGCATATTCAACGAACATCAGGAAGGTGGAAGTGTACGGAAGGAAACCGCCGTGCAGAGCGATACCGTTAGCAATCGCGGTCATGCCGAATTCGCGCACGCCATAGTGAATGTAGTTACCGGCAGCGTCTTCGTTAATCGCTTTCGAACCGGACCAGAGGGTCAGGTTCGAAGGTGCCAGGTCAGCGGAACCGCCGAGGAATTCCGGCAGCAGCGGACCGAAGGCTTCGATAGCATTTTGAGAGGCTTTACGGCTGGCGATTTTCGCCGGATTGGCCTGCAGTTTTTCAACAAACGCCTGCGCTTTAGCATCGAAGTCAGACGGCAGCTCGCCCTTCATACGGCGGGTGAATTCAGCCGCTTCCTGCGGGAAGGCTTTCGCGTAAGCCGCGAACTTGTCGTTCCACGCCACTTCTTTCGCCTTGCCAGCTTCTTTTGCATCCCACTGAGCATAGATTTCAGACGGGATTTCAAACGGTGCGTATTTCCAGCCAAGCTGCTCACGGGTCAGTGCGATTTCCGCATCGCCCAGCGGCGCACCGTGGGAGTCGTGAGTACCGGCTTTGTTCGGCGAACCGAAACCGATGATAGTTTTGCACATCAACAGGGACGGTTTATCCGTCACGCTACGAGCTTCTTCAACGGCGCGTTTGATAGCATCCGCGTTGTGGCCGTCAATGCCGCGAACCACGTGCCAGCCATAGGCTTCAAAGCGTTTCGCCGTATCATCGGTAAACCAGCCTTCCACGTGACCGTCGATGGAGATGCCGTTGTCATCATAGAACGCCACCAGTTTGCCCAGCTTCAGCGTACCGGCCAGCGAGCAGGCTTCGTGGGAGATGCCTTCCATCATGCAACCGTCGCCCATAAAGGCGTAGGTGAAGTGGTCAACAATGTCATGCCCAGGACGGTTGAACTGCGCTGCGAGAGTTTTCTCCGCAATCGCCATACCTACCGCGTTGGCAATGCCCTGGCCCAGCGGACCGGTAGTGGTTTCAACACCTGCGGTGTAACCCACTTCCGGGTGACCTGGCGTTTTTGAGTGCAGCTGACGGAAGTTCTGCAGCTCGGACATCGGCAGATCGTAGCCGGTGAGGTGCAGCAGGCTGTAAATCAGCATTGAGCCGTGGCCGTTAGACAGCACAAAGCGGTCACGGTCAGCCCAGGCCGGATTTGTCGGGTTATGGTTCAGAAAATCACGCCATAGCACTTCGGCGATATCGGCCATCCCCATCGGGGCTCCCGGGTGACCGGATTTGGCTTTCTGTACCGCGTCCATGCTCAGCGCACGAATAGCATTAGCAAGCTCTTTACGTGAGGACATTTTGACTCCAGATCGGACTGTTAAGGGCTGTTCCCGTAACGACTTGACGACAGCGCGTTTTGGGCTACGCCGGAAAAAAGTGCCAACAATGTAACCCAAGCGACAAGTCATGTACATGGAGCATCCTTTTGCCGATTCAGAAATCTCTGGAAGCTGCTCGCATGTTGCGCAATCTCCTCGCCCGCCTTCTGTTCTGTTCCTTATACTTAGGCTCACCACCGGTTCGCCTGAATTGGTGTATGAACAGAATAGCTATCCAATCATTGCGGAAGAGAACAAATGAAAATTCGCCCAGCCCTGCTTGCTCTGGGAATGACCACCCTGCTTGCCGGGTGTCAGAACATGAACTCCAACGGTTTTCTCAGCTCAGGAGCGGAAGCGTTCCAGGCCTACACGTTGAGCGACGCGCAGGTAAAAGCGCTAAGCGATGACGCCTGTAAGCAGATGGACAGCAAAGCGACTATCGCCCCGGCGAGCAGCCCGTACACGCAGCGTTTGAATAAGATTGCCACCGCTCTGGGTGACAACATCAATGGCCAGCCGGTGAACTACAAAGTCTACGTGGCGAAAGACGTCAACGCCTTCGCCATGGCGAATGGCTGCATCCGTGTTTACAGTGCGCTGATGGACATGATGACCGATAACGAAGTTGAAGCGGTGATTGGCCACGAAATGGGCCACGTAGCGCTAGGCCACGTGAAGAAAGGCATGCAGGTTGCGCTCGGCACCAATGCGGTGCGCGCGGCGGCGGCCTCCGCCGGCGGGATTGTGGGCAGCTTGTCGCAGTCGCAGCTTGGCGCACTGGGCGAGCAACTGGTTAACTCCCAGTTCTCTCAGCGCCAGGAAGCCGAAGCGGATGACTACTCTTATGACCTGCTGCGCAAACGCGGCATCAGTCCAGCCGGGTTAGCCACCAGCTTCGAAAAACTGGCGAAGATGGAAGAAGGCCGTCAGAGTTCGATGTTTGACGATCACCCCGCCTCGGCTGAACGTGCGCAGCATATCCGCGATCGCATGGCGGCAGATGGCATTAAATAATGCATTGGGAGGCAATCTTGCCTCCCTTTTTTTCTATGGCTGAAACCGCCTCTCGCTGAACGACGCAGAGTAACTGCCGCATTGCGCCGTTATCACAGGATCACTACACGTTGTTCCTTCCCGGCCTCTTTGATCCATCTGCGGCGATGCAAAGGAAGCAGATCGCGAGTAGCACCGCTTTCGCGCAACGCTTCTGGCATAGAGCCTTAGATAAAAAAATCCCTTCCGCACCGTGCTGGCGAGGAAGGGATTCAGTTCGTTACCGGTCAGACGCTATAACCTGCATTATTCGTCTTCCAGATAGGTGTAGCCGTAAAGCCCGGCTTCGAACTCTTCGAGGAACTGCTGTTGCAGGGTCTCATCAAGCCCGGTCTGTTTCACCTGATCGCGGAACTGCGTCAGCAGCGTGTTCGGATCGAGCTGCACGTACTGCAGCATATCCGCCACGGTGTCGCCTTCATCAGAAAGCTCCACTTCAACGCTACCATCCGGGAAGACAAACACGTCCACCGCTTCGGTATCGCCGAACAAGTTATGCATGTTACCAAGGATCTCCTGGTAAGCACCGACCATAAAGAAGCCCAGCATCGGCGGGTTCTCCGGATCGTATTCCGGCATCGGCATGGTGGTCGCAATCCCGTCGCCATCCACGTAGTGATCGATAGCGCCATCGGAATCACAGGTGATATCCAGCAGCACCGCACGACGTTCCGGGGCATGGTTCAACCCTTCCAGCGGCAGAACCGGGAACAGTTGATCGATCCCCCACGCATCCGGCATCGACTGGAACAGCGAGAAGTTGACGTACATTTTGTCCGCCATGCGCTCCTGCAACTCATCAATGATCGGACGATGCGCGCGGTTGCTCGGATCGAGTTGCTTCTGCACTTCGTGGCACATATTCAGATAAAGCTGCTCGGCCCACGCGCGCTCTTGCAAACTGAACGTGCCGGAGGAGTAACCGACATGGATATCGTGCAGATCCATCTGGCTGTCGTGCAGCCATTCGCGTAGCGAACGGCGGGTACCCGGTTCATGCATCTCCTGCCAGGTTTCCCACATGCTCTGCAATGCGCGCGGCGCGTCTTCAGCCGGTGGCGTCGCTGGCGTGTACTCGTTACGCTCAACGCCAATAATGTTGGAAACCAGCACGGTATGGTGCGCGGTGACGGCACGGCCAGACTCGGTGATCACCGTCGGGTGCGGCAGACCGTGCTCTTCACAAGCATCGCCAATCGCCCAAATGATGTTGTTGGCGTATTCATTCAGGCCATAGTTCACTGAACAATCGGACTGGGAACGCGTACCTTCATAGTCCACGCCAAGGCCGCCGCCCACGTCAAAGCACTGAATATTGACGCCAAGCTTATGCAGCTCAACATAGAAGCGCGCCGATTCGCGCACGCCAGTGGCGATATCACGAATGTTCGCCATCTGCGAACCGAGGTGGAAATGCAGCAATTGAATGCTGTCTAAGCGTCCGCGCTCACGCAGGATTTCCACCAGTTGCAGTACCTGGGTCGCCGCCAGACCGAATTTGGATTTTTCGCCACCGGAGGACTGCCATTTACCGGAACCCTGCGATGCCAGACGCGCACGCACGCCAAGACGCGGTACCACGTTCAGGCGCTCGGCTTCTTCCAGCACAATGGCGATTTCGGTCATTTTCTCAATCACCAGATAGACCTTATGGCCCATCTTTTCGCCAATCAGCGCGAGGCGAATGTATTCACGGTCTTTATAACCATTACACACAATCACCGAACGGGTCATGCCCGCATGCGCCAGAACCGCCATCAGTTCCGCTTTGGAGCCCGCTTCCAGCCCCAGCGGTTCGCCGGAATGGATCAGGGACTCAATCACGCGGCGATGCTGGTTCACCTTGATCGGGTAAACGAGGAAATAGTCACCGTTGTAACCGTAGGATTCACGCGCACGTTTGAAAGCGGCGTTAATCGAACGCAGACGGTGTTGCAGGATCTGCGGGAAACAGAACAGCGCGGGCAGACGTTGCCCCTGCGCTTCACGCGCTTTTACCAGCTGCGCCAGGTCGACACGGGCTTGTGGGACGTCCGGATCCGGGCAAACGCTGATATGGCCCAGCTCGTTGACGTCGTAGTAATTATTGCCCCACCAGGCAATGTTATAAGTACGAAGCATCTTGCTGGCTTCCTGGGAGCTCATCGCAACCTCCTGCATGGAACGTAGTACACCTTGTTCGCCTGCTGACGAAGGCGAAACCGAAGACATGTCGTCAGACATAACGAACCTCAATAGATGAAAGTGTATACCCTGTGCACATCACGACGCCCAAAGGCGGCCGCGCGAAAATGCATACGGATAAAATAGTTGACTACTATCGCAGTGACACATAGCGATAACAACCCATAAACAGCCTGACTTTTCAGCGCAATATGCTGAAGCACCGACTGTGCGACCGGTTTCTTATTCATATCATTGTAAAACACGTATCGGGACTCGAGTATGACAGCCCGGCGAAACCACGAGAAAACCCCTGATCTAACAGGAGAGCCCTTGTTCAGTTATCACAATGCCTTACCGGCTCTGGAGTCCTGAGAAGCGCCGAAATGGGTATAACATCGGCAGGTTTGCAGATTTGAAATGCAGGTTGCGGGGAATAAACGCACGTCAGAACGACGCGACAGGTCCTGTAGAAAACAGCGCTTCATTATCTCTTATCACCTCCACGCAAGCCGTTAAGACCCGCGACAAGCCAAAGCCATTAAATTCACTGCTTAACCCGGCTGGAAGTGGCGACACAGCGTTTCTGCCGTGCGCTTTTTTAATGAGCCGCGCGCGGCGTTTTATACCGAGAACGGGGTGAAAATGCAAAATAAAAAAGCTGTGTTTGCCGCATTGCCAGGAAAATTTTCCGTCACTATTTGTGACAGGATGTGGCGAGCATCAAAAAACGCTGGCATTAGGGTCAAGAATTAACCTAGAATAGCCATCCAGATGTTAATCCGTCCATACGTGAAGAATGTATGCGCAGACCGATTAACACGCAGACTTCATGTGTCACCTTCTGCAGTCCGCGTCCGCCAGACGCGAAGACCTCCGGACACAGAATTCGAGCTAACCGTATTACTCCAGGGTGAAAACTTACTATGGCAAAACACCTTTTTACGTCCGAGTCCGTCTCTGAAGGGCATCCTGACAAAATTGCTGACCAAATTTCCGATGCCGTGCTGGACGCTATCCTTGAGCAGGATCCGAAAGCACGCGTTGCTTGTGAAACCTACGTCAAAACCGGCATGGTACTGGTAGGTGGCGAAATCACCACCAGCGCGTGGGTAGATATCGAAGAGATCACCCGTAACACCGTCCGTGAAATCGGCTATGTGCATTCTGACATGGGCTTTGACGCGAACTCCTGCGCCGTACTGAGCGCAATTGGTAAACAATCTCCGGATATCAACCAGGGCGTTGACCGTGCAGACCCGCTGGAACAAGGCGCTGGCGACCAGGGCCTGATGTTTGGCTATGCGACCAATGAAACCGACGTGCTGATGCCAGCACCGATCACCTATGCTCACCGTCTGGTTCAGCGCCAGGCTGAAGTGCGTAAAAACGGCACGCTGCCGTGGCTGCGTCCGGACGCGAAAAGCCAGGTGACGTTCCAGTATGACGACGGCAAAATCGTCGGCATCGACGCGGTAGTTCTGTCTACTCAGCACGCAGAAGAGATCGATCAGAAATCCCTGCAAGAAGCGGTGATGGAAGAGATCATCAAACCGATCCTGCCGACCGAATGGCTGAATGCCTCAACCAAATTCTTCATCAACCCGACTGGCCGTTTCGTTATCGGTGGCCCAATGGGCGACTGCGGTCTGACCGGGCGTAAAATCATCGTTGATACCTACGGCGGCATGGCTCGTCACGGCGGCGGTGCATTCTCCGGTAAAGATCCATCAAAAGTTGACCGTTCTGCGGCATATGCTGCGCGTTACGTGGCGAAAAACATCGTTGCGGCAGGCCTTGCCGATCGCTGTGAAATCCAGGTTTCTTACGCTATTGGTGTGGCTGAACCGACCTCCATCATGGTGGAAACGTTCGGTACGGAGAAAATTGCCATCGAACAGCTGACGCTGCTGGTGCGCGAGTTCTTCGATCTGCGTCCGTACGGCCTGATCCAGATGCTGGATCTGCTGCATCCGATCTACAAACAAACCGCCGCATACGGTCACTTTGGGCGTGAAACTTTCCCATGGGAAAAAACCGACAAAGCGGCGCTGCTGCGTGAAGCTGCCGGTCTGGAATAATTCTCTGGCCGCGTTGCCGTTCAGGCCAGCCTTGTGCTGGCCTTTTTATTTTTGACACCGGTTCATTCCGCCGCGATTTTTTCCAGCGCCTATACTCACTTATCCCACACCGCATTTATCTGAAAGCGATTACACCGCTGCGCTTCGCTGATTTTTCAGACTTTTCCTTTTGAAAAACGAACATAACATGACTGTTACATTCCGTTTCGGTTTAGTCTGAAACTCACCGCGCCCCCTCTCCTTTACCGCCCAACAATTCTATAATAATTAACACTTTTATTTACATTGACGGCCTTATTGCAATGTAACCGATTACACTCATGTGATGTAAATCACGTATTTTTAGTGATGAGTGGCCTACCTTTTACATCGAAAAAACCAATGACATGAATGGAGGGCATAATGCCTGACAATAAAAAACAGGGGTATTCAAACAAGGCAATGACCTTCTTTGTTTGTTTCCTCGCTGCACTGGCAGGACTGCTTTTTGGCCTGGATATTGGGGTAATCGCTGGTGCGTTGCCCTTTATTACCAAAGATTTTCAGATTAGCGCACACACGCAGGAGTGGGTGGTCAGCTCAATGATGTTCGGTGCCGCCGTTGGCGCCGTCGGCAGCGGCTGGCTCTCCTGGCGCCTCGGGCGTAAAAAAAGCCTGATGATTGGCGCGATCTTGTTTGTCATCGGTTCGCTCTGTTCTGCGGCCGCACCAAACGTGGAAGTGCTGATTATTTCCCGCGTACTGCTCGGTCTGGCGGTTGGTATTGCCTCTTATACCGCGCCGCTGTATCTCTCTGAAATCGCGCCGGAAAAAATTCGCGGCAGCATGATTTCCATGTATCAGTTGATGATCACTATCGGGATTCTGGGCGCTTATCTCTCTGACACCGCGTTCAGCTATAGCGGCGCATGGCGCTGGATGCTGGGCGTTATCATCATTCCGGCGATTTTGCTGCTGATTGGCGTGTTCTTCCTGCCGGACAGCCCGCGCTGGTTTGCCGCCAAGCGCCGCTTCCATGACGCCGAACGCGTGTTGTTGCGCCTGCGCGATACCAGCGCCGAAGCGAAAAACGAGCTGGAAGAGATCCGCGAAAGCCTGCAGGTAAAACAGACCGGCTGGGCGTTGTTCAAAGAGAACAGCAACTTCCGCCGCGCGGTGTTCCTTGGCGTGTTGTTGCAGGTGATGCAGCAGTTCACCGGGATGAACGTCATCATGTATTACGCGCCGAAGATCTTTGAACTGGCGGGCTACACCAATACCACTGAGCAGATGTGGGGCACGGTGATCGTCGGTCTGACTAACGTACTGGCGACCTTTATTGCCATCGGTCTTGTCGATCGCTGGGGACGCAAACCCACGCTGGTGCTGGGCTTCCTGGTGATGGCGGCTGGTATGGGCATTTTGGGTACCATGCTGCATCTGGGTATCCACTCGCCATCGGCACAATACTTTGCTGTTGCCATGTTGCTGATGTTTATTGTTGGCTTTGCCATGAGTGCCGGTCCGTTGATTTGGGTACTGTGTTCCGAAATTCAGCCGCTGAAAGGCCGCGACTTCGGTATCACCTGCTCCACCGCGACCAACTGGATTGCCAACATGATTGTCGGCGCAACCTTCCTGACCATGCTGAACACGCTGGGCAACGCCAACACCTTCTGGGTCTACGGCGGTCTGAACGTCTTGTTCATCGTGCTGACGCTGTGGCTGGTGCCGGAAACAAAACATGTTTCGCTGGAGCACATTGAGCGTAACCTGATGCGTGGCCGCCCGCTGCGCGAAATTGGTTCCCACAACTAACCTTAAAGGCTTCCTCTGCGGAGGAAGCCTTTGCTTTTTGCCTGTTGCACTCCTGCCCCGCCCCACCTATTCTCTGCACTTATGAAAACTCCCCGTCTTCCAATCGCTCTTCAGCAAGCCGTGATGCGCAGCCTGCGGGATAAACTCGCGCAAGCGAACCTGAAACTGGGGCGCAACTACCCGGAACCGAAACTGGTATATCAACAGCGCGGCACGGCGGCAGGCACCGCCTGGCTGGCTGATTACGAAATCCGACTTAACCCCGTATTGCTACTCGAAAACCAGCAGGCGTTTATTGAAGAGGTGGTTCCTCACGAACTTGCCCACTTGCTGGTGTGGAAGCACTTTGGTCGCGTCGCGCCGCACGGTAAAGAGTGGAAGTGGATGATGGAGAGCGTGCTCGGTGTGCCCGCTCGCCGCACACATCAGTTCGAACTGGAATCTGTGCGGCCCAATACTTTCCCATACCATTGCAAATGCCAGCAGCACCAGTTAACGGTACGGCGACACAATCGCGTGCTGCGCGGCGAGGCGGTTTACCGCTGCGTACACTGCGGCGAGCCGCTGGCTGCCGGCGCGAGTAACTGAATCCATTAAGAAGTTTTCCGCGCGAACTGATTGCATCAGGCAACAGCTTCCGCTACGTTGCGAACTCGTTTTGACAGGGAGTTCGCCATGTTTCGTTTTATCTCACTCTTCTTCGCGCTGATAGCAGTTCCCGCCTTCGCAGCGGACGGCATCAACAGTTTTGCCCAGGCCAAAGCAGCGGGCGTCAAAGTTAACGCCGATGTGCCGGGAGATTTTTACTGCGGCTGTAAAATTAACTGGCAGGGTAAAAAAGGGGTTATCGACCTCGCGTCTTGCGGCTATCAGGTGCGTAAAAACGAAAACCGCGCCAGCCGGGTCGAATGGGAACATGTCATGCCAGCCTGGCAGTTCGGCCATCTGCGCCAGTGCTGGCAGGATGGCGGGCGTAAAAACTGCGCCAAGGATCCGGTGTACCGTAAAATCGAAAGCGATATGCACAACCTGCAACCCGCCGTCGGCGAGGTAAACGGCGATCGCGGCAACTTTATGTACGGTCAATGGAACGGCGGTGCAAGCCAGTATGGCCAATGCGGCATGAAAATCGATTTCAAAGAAAAACTCGCCGAGCCGCCGGAACGCGCTCGCGGTGCGATTGCCCGTACCTATTTCTATATGCGTGACCAGTACCAACTTAGCCTTTCACGCCAGCAAACGCAGCTTTTCACCGCCTGGGACAAGCTTTATCCGGTAACCGACTGGGAGTGCAAACGTGACGAGCGCATCGCCAACGTGCAGGGCAACCATAACCCTTACGTGCAGCGCGCTTGCATGGCGCGAAAGAGCTAACCTACACTAGCGGCATTTGTTACAGTCCGCCCCGCCCGTTAATTCCGGCCGGGGCTGCAACCTAAGCGGATTCGAAATACCATGCGCATTCCCCGCATCCACCACCCAGAACTTATCCAGCCAGGCCATGATATCGCCCTCAGCGAAGATGCCGCTAACCATGTCGGCCGCGTGCTGCGTATGGGCCAAGGCCAGGCCATTCAGCTTTTCGACGGCTCCAATCAGGTGTTTGAGGCCGAAATTATCCGCGCCGATAAAAAAAGCGTGGTGGTGAAAATTCTTGGCAGTGAAGTGGACGATCGTGAATCGCCGCTGCATATTCACCTCGGCCAGGTGATGTCGCGTGGTGAAAAAATGGAATTCACTATCCAGAAATCGATTGAGCTTGGGGTAAGCCTCATTACGCCACTTTTTTCTGAGCGCTGCGGGGTTAAACTGGATGCTGAACGCCTGAACAAGAAGCTTCAGCAGTGGCAAAAAATTGCCGTTGCCGCTTGTGAACAGTGCGGCCGCAACCGGGTGCCGGAAATACGTCCGGCCATGGATCTCGAAGCCTGGTGCGCCGAAGAGGAAACAGGCTTAAAGCTGAACCTGCATCCGCGCGCCAGCCAGAGCATTAACACGCTGCAGCTGCCCGTTGAACGCGTGCGCTTACTGATTGGCCCGGAGGGCGGGTTATCCGCCGACGAGATTGCGATGACCGCGCGTTATCAGTTCACAGATATTTTGTTAGGCCCCCGTGTGCTACGCACAGAGACTACGGCGCTTACCGCCATCACCGCGCTTCAGGTGCGCTTCGGCGACCTGGGTTGAAAGGAGAAGCAGAATGATCAAGCTCGGTATAGTGATGGATCCCATCGCGGACATCAATATCAAAAAAGACTCCAGCTTCGCCATGCTGCTGGAAGCTCAGCGCCGCGGCTACGAGCTGCACTATATGGAGATGGCGGATCTTTATCTGATTAACGGTGAAGCCCGCGCCCGTACCCGCACGTTGTCCGTCGAACACAATTACGACAAATGGTATGAATTCGGCAGCGAACAGGATCTTGCTCTCGCTGAGCTGGACACCATCCTGATGCGTAAAGATCCGCCGTTCGATACCGAATATATTTATGCGACGTACATCCTTGAACGCGCGGAAGAAAAAGGCACGCTGATCGTTAACAAGCCGCAGAGCCTGCGCGACTGCAACGAAAAACTGTTCACCGCCTGGTTCCCGGAGTTAACCCCGGAAACGCTGGTTACGCGCAACAAAGCACAGTTAAAAGCCTTCTGGCAGAAGCACACCGACATCATTCTTAAGCCGCTGGACGGCATGGGCGGTACCTCAATTTTCCGCGTGAAAGAGGGCGATCCAAACCTCTCGGTTATCGCCGAAACGCTCACAGAGCTGGGCAGCCGCTACTGCATGGCGCAAAACTACCTGCCCGCCATCAAAGATGGCGACAAACGTGTGCTGGTCGTTGATGGCGAACCGGTGCCTTACTGTCTGGCACGCATTCCGCAGGGCGGTGAAACTCGCGGTAACCTCGCCGCAGGTGGACGCGGCGAACCGCGTCCGTTAAGCGAAAGCGACTGGGCTATCGCGCGTAAAGTCGCGCCGGTGCTGAAAGCCAAAGGCTTGATCTTTGTCGGACTGGATATTATCGGCGATCGCCTGACTGAAATTAACGTCACCAGCCCAACCTGCATTCGCGAAATCGAAGCGGAATTCCCGATCTCCATTACCGGTATGTTGATGGACGCTATCGAGAAACGCCTCGGAAAATAACTGTCATAGAAAGGTGCGGGACGGATCCCGCCCCTCGCCAGCTTTGGCTAGTGACAGCACTCCGCTTTCCCCCCATACTAGGCTGTCGCTTTTTTGAACCAGGAAACAGAACCTCTGACAATGAATTTACAGCATCACTTTCTTATTGCCATGCCTGCTCTTCAGGATCCCCTCTTTCGTCGCTCCGTGGTTTACATTTGCGAGTACAACGATGAAGGTGCGATGGGGCTGATTATTAATAAGCCTCTGGAAAACCTGAAAGTGGAAGGTGTTCTGGAAAAGCTCAAAATCCAGCCCACAGAACGCGATCCGGCAATCCGCCTGGATAAACCGGTGCTGCTTGGCGGCCCGCTGGCTGAAGATCGCGGTTTTATTCTGCACACGCCGCCAGCGGCATTCTCGTCGAGCATTCGCGTGTCGGATAACACCGTGATCACCACCTCGCGCGATGTGCTGGAGACGCTTGGCACGGCAGAGCAACCGAGCGAAGTGCTGGTTGCGCTGGGTTATGCCTCGTGGGAGAAAGGGCAGCTCGAAGAGGAGATCCTTGATAACGCCTGGCTCACTGCGCCTGCGGATCTCAACATTCTGTTTAAAACGCCGATCGCCGATCGCTGGCGTGAAGCGGCGAAACTTATCGGTATCGATATCTCTACCATGCCTGGCGTGGCAGGGCACGCCTGATGAGCGGAACCCTGTTAGCCTTTGATTTCGGTACCAAAAGCATTGGCGTTGCCATCGGGCAGCGCATCACGGGTACCGCTCGCCCACTCAGCGCGCTGAAAGCGCAGGACGGCACACCGGACTGGAAGCTTATCGAAAAGCTGTTAAAAGAGTGGCAGCCCGAGTCTGTCATTGTGGGTTTGCCGTTGAATATGGACGGCACCGAGCAACCCCTTACCGCCCGTGCCCGTAACTTTGCCAATAAAGTTCATGGCCGTTTTGGCGTGCAGGTGACGCTGCATGATGAGCGTTTAAGCACCGTAGAAGCCCGCGCCGGGCTGTTTGAACGCGGCGGTTTTCGCGCGCTCGACAAAGGAAGTGTCGATTCCGCTTCCGCAGTCATCATCCTTGAGAGCTACTTCGAACAACATTTCTGAACCTGCCCCGACCAGCCGTTCTCCCTGTTCCTGACCCGACGAAAGCCGCGACCTGTTCGCGGCTTTCTGCCGATCGTTCTCACAGTTTCTGGCTGTGCTTTTTGCATTTCATCGCGTGTTTCTATAAAAGAAACACAGTGGCGTTAGCCAGCGTCAGGATTTTTCCGTCAGGCGTTCGACCAGCGCGTGAAGTGCCTGCAGCCGTGTGTCCACTACCGTGTCGTCAACGTGCCACATTCCGGCAAAGGCAAGTGCGGCAGAGTGCGCCCCAAGCGGTTTTGCCATCGAGACTTCACCGTCATCATGGTGCCAGACCACATGGCCGCGCTCGCGTTGCTCGGCAACATGCGGACCAAGCAGTTGCCACTGCTCTTCGCTAAAGCGCTGTTGCAGGGTTTCATCACTTTCTGCCGCCAGTAACGCCATGCCGATGACGGACTGCCAGGCCGGAAGCATATGAAAACCAGCCAGCGCCTGGCTGACCTGGCTACCGGGCTCGGAGTGATAGATATAGATCACCTGATCCTCCCAGAGCACGCCCATTGCCACCACGATATCTTTCGGGGCATGGCTTTCCAGTAGTGGCAGTGCCAGGGAAAACAGTGCCGAACCACGAATAGCCTGCGCTGCCAGCGCATGGATACCGGGA
Source organism: Kosakonia sp. (assembly GCF_032104925.1). Taxonomy (NCBI): domain Bacteria; kingdom Pseudomonadati; phylum Pseudomonadota; class Gammaproteobacteria; order Enterobacterales; family Enterobacteriaceae; genus Kosakonia; species Kosakonia sp. The sequence goes on along the minus strand of NZ_DAMCGF010000002.1, from coordinate 360,833 downwards.
CCGGGCAGATAGCGGCGCTGTGCGTCCTGCATCGTCAGGCCAATAGAAGCCATGGTCATCAACAACCGGTTTACACGGGTTGTGTTAATGCCCATCAGGCGAGCCAGTTCGCGACAGCCAATGGCGCGATCGCTGGAAACCAGATACTGCAGGCAGCGAATGCCGTCGATCAGGCTTTGATTGGGTTGTGAAGACATTGCAGGTTCACTTTTCAGGTTGCTCGAAAAACCGATTTTACCGCCAGTAAAGAAGGAAACAAGGTTATGAAAATCTTTCCTCAAACCGATGCCAGAACATTTCCAACGCAGCAACTGCAGGCAGACCTGTTAGTTGCGGGTGGCGGGCTGGCGGGGCTTTGCGCCGCGCTGGCGGCAGCGCGAGATGGCTTGCAAGTGGTGCTCGTTCAGGACAGACCGGTGCTTGGCGGAAATGCCTCCAGCGAAGTGCGTCTGTGGGCCAACGGCGCAACCTCCCATATGGGTAATAATAACCGTTGGGCACGCGAAGGCGGCATCATGGGCGAAATCATGGAAGAGAACCTCTGGCGGAACAAAGAGGGAAACCCGGTGATGTTCGACCTCGTGTTGCTGGATCTTGCCAAAAGCCAGCCGGGGCTGACATTGCTGCTCAATACCGCCGTCTTTGAGGTCGAAAAAACGGAAAATGCCCTCACTGCGGTAAAAGCCTTCAACCCGATTAACGAGACCTTTTACAGCGTAAGCGCCGCGCAGTTCTGCGATGCTACCGGCGACGGCGTGCTCGGTTTTCTGGCGGGCGCAGAATACCGTGAAGGCGCGGAAGAAGAGGAAGAACTGGGTGAAAAAATGGCGCCCGGTGACAATTTTGGCCATAAGCTGGGCCACTCCATCTATTTCTACACGAAGCAAACCGCCGGGCCGGTCAAGTTTGTTCCCCCCTCTTTCGCCCTGAGAGATATCACCGCAATCCCGCGCTACAAGCGCCTGACGTCAACACTGAACGGCTGCGATTTATGGTGGCTGGAGTGGGGAGGCCGCCTCGATACCGTGCACGAAAGTGAAGAGATCAAATGGGAACTGTGGAAGATTGTCTGGGGCGTCTGGGATCATATTAAAAACTCTGGCGAATTCCCTGAAGCTGCCAGTATGACTATCGAATGGGTCGGCGCGATCCCCGGCAAACGCGAAAGCCGCCGTTTCCTTGGCGATCATTTGCTGTGCCAGCAGGACATTATTGAGCAACGCGATCACTATGATGCCGTGGGTTATGGCGGTTGGTCGATAGATTTGCACCCGGCTGATGGCGTGTACAGCACCCACGACGGCTGTCGGCAGTTTCACAGCAAAGGCACCTACACCATTCCGTTTCGCAGCCTCTACAGCCGCTCGCTCGATAACTTATTGCTTACCGGGCGGCTCATCTCCGCCTCGCATGTCGCCTTCGGCAGCGCCCGCGTAATGTGTACCTGCGGTCTGCTGGGCGAAGTTGTCGGACGCGCCGCTGCGCAGTGTAAGGCACTTAACCTGCTGCCGCGTGAACTGGCGCAGCGGGAGCATATCAGCGCTTTGCAGCAACATTTACAGGCCACTGGCTGTTATATCCCACGCCAGTGGCTGAACGACCCGGCGCAAGGCGCCACCGTCAGCGCCAGCAGCGAATACCAACTGAGCGAGCTGGAACCCAACGGCAACTGGCAGTCGCTTTCGGAGCGCATGGCGATACTGTTACCCGTACGCGCAGGCGCGCAACTGCCCGAAATGACACTGCGTTTACGGGCATCAACACCGCAGCCACTGGCGGTTTCGCTGCTTGGCAGTGCACGCGCCGGGAACTTCACCCCGGACTATCAATACGACGAAAACGCGCTTCAGGTCTCCGGCGAAGCAGAGCACACCCTGGCCTTCCAGTGGCAAAGCGATCGCGATCAGTACGTATTTGTCGCTTTCGAAGCGCAGGAAAATATCGAAATTGCGCTCACGAATACCCACCTGCCAGGCCTTATGACGGTCTTTAACAGCCTTAACGCCCGTGTGGCAAAACACACCCGGCAGGTCGCAGATGGCGATTATGGCGTCGACGAGTTCGATTTCTGGCTTCCACGCCGCCATCCGCAGCAGATCTTCCCCGCCCTGCGTTTCAGCCAGCCACTGAATGGCTGGTGTGCGCAGAATGTATTAAATGGCCGCTTGCGTCCGGAGCAGCAAATCAACGCATGGACACCGGCCGCAGATGATGTCGCCCCGGAGATCATCTGGCGCTGGGCGGAGCCACAAACGCTGCGGCATCTGACGCTGGTGCAGGACAACGACTTCGATAACGCGATGGAGTCGGTCCAGATGGGTCATCACTATGCCGTAACGCCGCATTGCATCACGCACTACCGTCTGTGGGCCGATGAACAGCTCCTGGCCGAGGTAGAAAATAACCACCATTCGGTGTGCCAGCACAGGCTGGAAGTACCGCTGACGGTGCGCAGCGTCAGGCTGGAGATCCTGAAAACGGCGGGCGCGCTGCCCGCGGTTTACTCGCTAAACATCCGCTAAAGCCAGCCTTGCAGCACTCGCTGTTGGTGGCTTTGTGCAAAGGTTTGCATCCCCGCCTGTTGACCGGTTTGCATTACGCCGGGCAACTGGTGGGTTTTGCCTTCGCGGATCAGGCTCGCCACCGCCGGCGAGTTGATCAGCAACTCGAATAACGCCACTCGCCCTCCCCGCTTGTCCGCCTCAAGTTTTTGCGCCAGCACCGCCTGCAGGCTTCCCGCCAGTTGGCTGCGCACAGGATCTTTTTCTTGCGCCGGAAAGGTATCGACCAACCTCTCTACCGCTTGTGCCGCACCGCGCGTATGCAGCGTCGCCAGCACCAGATGCCCGGTTTCTGCGGCGGTCAGGGCCAGACGGATGGTCTCGCTGTCGCGCAACTCACCGAGCAGGATCACGTCCGGATCCTCACGCAGCGCCGCGCGCAGGCCGTCAGCAAATGACATGCAATGCAGACCCACTTCCCGCTGCTGAATCAGGCAGCGGTTACTGGTGTGAACAAACTCGATCGGATCTTCCAGCGTCAGAATATGCGCATCGTTATGCTGATTCAGATAATCCACCATGGCTGCCAGAGTGGTGGATTTGCCGCTGCCGGTCGCGCCCGTCACCAGAATCAGGCCGTTTTCCCGCCCAAGTAATTCGCTCAACGGCGCAGGGGCGTCCAGCTCGCTGAGCAGTGGGCAGCTTTGCGGCAGCAAGCGTAACGCCAGCGAAACACCACCGTGACGCGTAAAGGCTCCTGCCCGCAGCCTGTGCCCCGCGGCTGTCGTCAGGGCAAAATCGACCTGCCCCCGCTCTCGCCACAGACGCTGCTGAGCCGTATTGAGGTGCAAATCAATCAGCCCGGCGAGATCCGCTATTTCAAACGGCGCAGGTTCAAGGCGGCCTTGCTGCCGCCAGCGCGGCACAGAGCCACTGCACAGGTGTAGATCCGAGACATTATGCTTTACACTAAGCGCCACTATTTCTTCTATATCCATATAGCCATCCTGGAATCATGAACGATATTGCGCATAACCTGGCACAGGTCCGGGACAAAATCTCAGCCGCCGCAGCGCGCTGCGGCCGTGCTTCAGAAGAAGTGACATTGCTTGCAGTGAGCAAAACCAAACCTGCGAGCGTTGTCGCAGAAGCGATCGACGCCGGGCAACGTGCTTTTGGTGAAAACTATGTTCAGGAAGGGGTGGATAAAATTAACCACTTCAGGCAACTGGGCGTTCAGGGTCTGCAATGGCACTTTATTGGCCCGCTACAGTCCAACAAAAGCCGTCTGGTGGCGGAGAACTTCGACTGGTGCCACACGGTAGACAGGTTGCGTATTGCCAGTCGTTTAAGCGAGCAGCGCCCGGCAACGTTAGCGCCGCTGAATGTGCTTATCCAAATCAACATCAGTGATGAGCAGAGCAAATCCGGCATTGCGCTCAGCGAGCTGGATATGCTGGCCGCTCAAGTAGCCGAGCTACCCGGCGTTTGCCTGCGCGGGTTGATGGCGATACCTGCGCCGGAAACAGATTACGAACGCCAGTTTGCCGTGGCACGGCAAATGGCTGTAGCATTTGAAGCGTTGAAAACACGCTATCCGACGGTGGATACCCTGTCGTTGGGCATGTCCGACGATATGACCGCCGCCATTGCGGCGGGAAGCACGATGGTGCGCATTGGTACGGCCATTTTTGGTGCGCGCGATTACACGAAAAATTAAGGAAAACTGAGGAACGCCATGAAGACGTTGACTTTCCTGCTCTCGACAGTGATTGAACTCTACACAATGGTTCTGCTGTTACGTGTCTGGATGCAGTGGGCACGCTGCGATTTTTACAACCCGTTTTCGCAGTTCGTGGTCAAGGCCACGCAGCCGATTGTCGGGCCGCTGCGCCGCGTACTGCCCGCGATGGGGCCGCTGGATAGCGCCTCGCTGCTGATTGCTTTTGTTCTGTCGTTTATTAAAGCGATACTGATCTTTATGGTCATCACCTTCCAGCCGATTATCTGGGCCTCCGCCCTGCTGATTTTACTCAAAACCATCGGCTTGATGATTTTCTGGGTGCTGCTGGTAATGGCCATCATGAGTTGGGTCAGTCAGGGACGCAGCCCGGTGGAATATGTGCTCATGCAGTTGACCGAGCCGCTGCTGCGCCCAATCCGCAGTCTGCTGCCGGCCATGGGCGGCATCGATTTTTCACCGATGATTCTGGTGCTGCTGCTGTATGTTCTGAATATGGGGATTGCGGAATTGCTGCAATCTACCGGCGATATTCTGCTGCCGGGGCTGTGGATGGCACTATGAGTGCCGTTGTTACCTGTGAAGACGGGCTGGTGTTGCGGCTGTATATTCAGCCTAAAGCCAGTCGTGACGCCATTATCGGGCTGCATGGCGACGAGTTAAAAGTCGCCATCACCGCCCCGCCAGTGGACGGCCAGGCCAATGCGCACCTGGTAAAATTCCTCGCTAAGCAGTTCCGCGTGGCAAAAAACCAGGTCGTGATTGAAAAAGGCGAACTGGGCCGCCACAAACAGATTAAAATCTCACATCCGCAACAGATCCCGACGGAAGTCGCGGCGCTGATACATTAGGATCCGCTATGCAAAAAGTTGTCCTCGCTACCGGTAATGCCGGTAAGGTGCGCGAGCTGGCCTCGCTGCTGAATGATTTTGGCTTTGATGTTGTCGCACAAACTGAGTTGGGCGTCGAGTCCGCCGAAGAGACCGGCCTGACGTTTATTGAAAACGCGATCCTCAAAGCGCGCCACGCAGCGCAAGTTACTGGCCTGCCTGCGATTGCCGACGATTCAGGCCTGGCTGTCGATGCCCTCGGCGGTGCGCCGGGCATTTATTCCGCCCGTTATTCCGGCGTTGATGCCAGCGACCAGCAGAATCTGGAAAAACTGCTCGACGCGCTAAAAGATGTGCCGGACGCTGAGCGCAAAGCGCAATTCCATTGCGTACTGGTCTATATGCGTCATGCGGATGACCCGACCCCGCTGGTGTGCCACGGCAGCTGGCCTGGCGTGATTACGCGGCAGCCTGCCGGTAACGGCGGCTTTGGCTACGATCCGATTTTCTTTGTCCCTGCTGAGGGCAAAACCGCAGCGGAGCTCACCCGCGAAGAAAAAAGCGCGATCTCCCACCGTGGACAAGCGTTGAAACTGTTACTGGAAGCACTGCGTAATGGCTGATTTGCCGCCTCTGAGCCTTTATATACATATTCCGTGGTGCGTACAGAAATGCCCGTACTGCGATTTCAATTCCCACGCATTAAAGGGCGAAGTGCCACACGACGACTACGTTCAGCATTTGCTTAACGATCTCGATGCCGATGTCGCCTACGCGCAGGGACGTGAAATAAAGACCATTTTTATTGGTGGCGGTACGCCGAGCCTGCTCTCTGGTCCGGCAATGCAAACATTGCTGGACGGCGTACGTGCGCGTTTGCCGCTCGCACTGGATGCAGAAATAACCATGGAAGCCAACCCCGGAACCGTGGAAGCCGACCGCTTTGTCGACTACCAGCGTGCCGGCGTGAACCGCATTTCCATTGGCGTACAAAGTTTTAGCGAAACGAAGTTACAGCGCCTGGGGCGTATTCACGGCCCGCAGGAAGCCAAACGCGCCGCGCACCTGGCGAGCGGGCTGGGGCTACGCAGCTTTAACCTTGATTTAATGCACGGCCTGCCGGATCAGTCGCTGGAAGAAGCGCTGGACGACTTGCGCCAGGCGATTGCGCTCAACCCGCCGCATCTGTCGTGGTATCAGCTCACCATTGAACCTAATACGCTGTTTGGATCACGCCCTCCGGTGCTGCCAGACGACGATGCGCTCTGGGACATTTTCGAACAGGGCCACCAGATCCTGACCGCCGCCGGGTATCAACAATATGAAACCTCGGCTTACGCAAAACCTGGCTACCAGTGTCAGCACAATCTCAACTACTGGCGTTTTGGCGACTATCTGGGGATTGGTTGCGGTGCGCACGGTAAAGTGACGTTGCCGGATGGGCGTATCCTGCGCACGGCAAAAACCCGTCATCCACGCGGTTATATGCAGGGCAATTACCTGGATAAGCAGCACGATGTGGAGACGCAAGATAAACCGTTTGAATTCTTTATGAACCGTTTCCGCCTGCTGGAACCCGCACCGCGTGCAGATTTTTCACGCTATACCGGCCTGGATGAGCGCGTTATTCGCCCGCAAATTGAGGAAGCACTGAAGCTGAATTATTTGACGGAAAGTGAAGAGAACTGGCAGATAACAGAACACGGTAAATTATTTCTTAATTCCCTACTGGAACTATTTCTTTCCGAATAATTCCGGTGCTGGCCGTTCGGTTATTTTAACAGCCAGCCAGGGAACATTCTGCTACTAGTAAATATTACGCTGGCGCATTGCGTGGCGCAGCAGAACAATACCACATGCAATAATCCCGCCGATCATCGCTGCCAGAATCAGAATTAATGGCTTGCCAGCACCATCTTTTTTCATCGGAAGAGAGGGCGTCAGCTGGTATTTGATCGGGGAAAACTCAATATCTTTGATGTTAACTTTTTCCAGCTCCGACAACATATATTCCCGGTTCTGGAAATCCGCGTTTAACTCAGTAACATCTTTAAGCGACTTTTCAATTCTTAGCTTTTCAGCGATCCCATCCGCGCCCAGCGCGATAGAAAAATCAGGGTCATCCTGTACGGATTGACCATTACTGTAGACCGGGCGTTTAATGCCTGCAGCATTCGCAACTTCCAGCGAGTAATTCAGGCGCTTGATCTTGGCATCATGTTTCGTGGTGATGCGCACACGATCCATCTCAAGCATGTTTTTTTCGTAATTTTTACGCACTTCAACATCGCTACGCAGTGTATCCAGCGTCTCTTTCACCACCTGAGCTGACACATAATCGATATAGCTTTTAAGCACTTGCTGGGCTTCCGGCGCACTCGGCGCGGTGAAACTCAGCGACCATAAAGCGTAGGGCGAAGTGTCAACACTGCCCGGTTTGATACTATTAACGGCTTTAATTTTTTCCGATAGCAACACGACGGCGCGACGCAATTCGTGTTGATCAAAATTCTGATCCTGCAACTTACCTAAAACCAACGGAGAAGAGGCAAGAAACTCTTCTTTCAATGACTGAGAGTTAAACTTTTTCAGGAAAAGATTAAATATTTCATTAGCATCAACAGGAACTTTTACATCCAGCACTTGCAGCGCGACCAGCGTTTTCTGTAATTCCGTCCACTGGATTTTTTCTGCCGCAGTCACCTCAGCATAACTGGTCCATTTCTGTGGCAATAATGCGGCAATAAAAAAACCCACGACAGTAAATAACAGCACAGTCGCAATGATGAAAACTTTACCTTTCCACAAAACACCCACCAAATTTAGCAGGTCTATTTCATGGTTTCTAAGTGGAACAGGCTGATTCTCATAAAATGAAGGGGTATGTTCAGATTTGATATTTAGTGATGACATAAGATTTTATAGTGAGAATCGCGTCCATGATTTGAAGCCGCGATATTATCATCAACAAGAACATTCTGAAAGTATATCAAAGGCAATTTAACTCACAGATATTCATAGATTTTATTCAAAACCCACCATATTTTGTAGTTTTTTTCAGTTGATTGCACTTTAATTAACCAATAAGAGCTTATTCCCCTAAAGCACAATAATAGAGCGAAGATAGATTGAAAAGTGTATTTTATATATTTAGAAATATATCAGCGGAAATTTAATATTTGAAACAAGACACAACCTTTCCATCAAAGAGAAGGCTGTGTCAAGGCATTACTTCAACTGGGAGGTTAACGCCTTCCGGCTCTCTTCCAGCGTCACTACACGCTTACAAACATCTTTCCCGAACTGCTGGAAATCCGCTTCCTGGTTTTTCCACTCGTTCTGGATAGCGGTCTGTAACCCGCCGAGGCTGCCTAAGACGTTTTGTAATGGGTTACCGCCGCTTTTCAGCACCGCTTTCGCGCCCATTTCATTAATGCTGTCCTGCAGAATGCCGCCCATCGCCTGGTTCACCAGTTGCTGGCCGTCCGCACGCACTTGCTCAATCGCTTTATAGTGGAAGGTCAGGCCATCGCTACGATGCTCAATAATGCGATTCATCTGCTCTTTTAATTGCGCATCTAGCTTGGTCAGGCGATCACGCATGCTGCTGCTTTCACCGACCTCTTTGACGATGATTTTATCCAGCGCAATGCGGTTTTTCTCCACGCGGCTACGCGCACCATTGTCAATCCACGGCAGCGCGCTGCGCAGTTCTGCCTGGTAATCTTTTGCCTGCTCGCGCTGAGCGGCGCTAAGGGTCGGTTGTTTGCCGTTGAACATCACGTTGCCATCCGGTGTGATAACCAGATTGCCGTTCTCGCCTTTCACCTGCACGGTTTGCGGATTGATGATCACATCGTCACGCGGCGTGACGCTACATTGATAGTCGGCCTGAGCCGCGAATGCTGTAAGCGTTAGAGCCGCCGCCAGTAGCGTTTTGCGCATCATAAAAACTCCTGTAGAGACAAAACGGGCCAGCAAATGCTGGCCCCTTATGTTTTAGTTAGTCCCACCAAACGTCGAAAAGTTCGCTCACGCGCACCTCGGTCACCTGGTGTTCTTCAAGCCATTTACGCACGATGGCCTGATGCTCTTCAGTACATTTGCCAATCTCTTGCAGGCAAATCAGACCATCCCACGCCAGATAACCGCTACCGTCAAACGCCAGCTTGTTCGGCTCAATCACTTCCTGAATAAAGTCATCAACCGTTTTATCAATCTGCTCTTCGCTGGTGCCTTCCGGGAAGCGCCATGCAACAGAAAAACCCAGTTCCTGAAATTCATCGATATGCATTTTTTTACGCAAACGACGGCTGCGGTTTGTTGCCATTATTTCACCCTCTCGAACATTAAGTCCCATACGCCGTGACCAAGACGATGGCCACGCTGTTCAAATTTGGTTACCGGGCGCGACTCTGGACGCGGCACAAAGTCGTTTGTCGCCGACAGGTTTTTGTAACCGTCGATGGAAGTCATCACTTCCAGCATATGCTGCGCGTAGGCTTCCCAGTCTGTCGCCATATGAAACACACCGCCCAGCTTGAGCTTGCTTTTCACCAGTTCAGCAAAGGGTACCTGAACGATGCGGCGTTTATTATGACGCGCTTTGTGCCACGGGTCAGGGAAAAAGAGCTGCACCATATTCAAAGAATTGTCAGGGATCATCTTGTGCAACACTTCTACAGCGTCGTGGCACATTACGCGCAGGTTTTCAACGCCCTCTTCATGTGCGGAGGAGAGGCAAGCGCCAACGCCCGGCGAATGTACTTCAATGCCGAGGAAATCCTGCTCCGGTCGCGTTTTCGCCATTTCAACCAGCGACGCGCCCATACCAAAACCGATCTCCAGCGTGACAGGAGCTGTGCGGCCAAACAGCGTGGCGAAATCCAGCGGCTGCTCAGTGAACTCAACGCCCATCACCGGCCAGTAATTATCCAGCGCGTGTTGCTGCCCTTTCGTCAGGCGGCCCTGGCGACGGACAAAGCTGCGAATGCGGCGCAACGGGCGGCCGTTTTCATCAAATTCCGGTGAAATGACGTCGTTATTCATAAAGTGATCTGCTTGTGAGAGTGTTCAGGAAACGGGCATTATCCAAAGTTCATCGCCCGATGCAAGCACCGGAAAGTTCCGGTTTACAGCTCAGCGCCTCTGTGCTGCAATCTTCGCCCCTGATTACGTGATTCTGGTGACCATGCAAGCGTCTCAATTTTCAGCCCAGGTGCTGGGCTGGTACGACAAATACGGGCGAAAAACGCTGCCCTGGCAAATTGAAAAAACGCCTTACAAAGTATGGCTATCGGAAGTGATGTTGCAACAAACGCAAGTGACAACCGTAATCCCCTACTTCCAGCGCTTTATGGCGCGTTTCCCAACCGTGAGCGATCTGGCGAATGCACCACTGGATGAAGTGCTGCATTTGTGGACTGGTCTGGGTTATTACGCGCGAGCGCGCAACTTACATAAAGCCGCGCAGCAGGTGGCTAACCAGCACGGCGGGCACTTCCCGGAGACCTTCGAAGAAGTCGCCGCGCTTCCGGGCGTTGGCCGCTCGACCGCGGGCGCTATCCTCTCTTTATCGCTGGGTAAACACTTTCCCATTCTCGATGGCAACGTGAAGCGCGTGCTGGCGCGCTGTTACGCTGTCGGCGGCTGGCCCGGAAAGAAAGAAGTGGAAAAACGGTTGTGGGAGATCAGCACAGACGTCACACCGGCTCAGGGCGTCGAGCGCTTTAACCAGGCGATGATGGACCTGGGCGCGATGGTTTGCACCCGTTCGAAACCGAAATGCGAGCTCTGCCCGCTGCAAACGGGCTGTGAAGCTTATGCTTCCGGCACCTGGGCGCAATATCCGGGTAAAAAACCGAAACAGACGCTGCCCGAGCGCACCGGATATTTCCTGCTGATGCAGCATGAAGGCGAAGTATATCTTGAGCAGCGCCCACCGAGCGGGCTGTGGGGCGGGTTATTCTGCTTCCCGCAGTTCAGCGATGAGGCCAGTCTGCGGGCCTGGCTGGCGCAGAGGAAGATTAGCGCCGATAATCTCAGCCAACTTGTGGCGTTTCGCCATACATTTAGCCATTTCCATCTGGATATTGTGCCTATGTGGCTTGGCGTGTCCTCGTTCTCGTCTTGCATGGATGAGGACGCAGGTCTTTGGTATAACTTAGCGCAACCGCCATCCGTCGGTCTGGCGGCTCCCGTGGAACGCCTGATACAGCAATTACGTGCCGAAGTCCGTTAGGCGCGCAAGCAAAGAGGATTATGTTATGAGCAGAACTATTTTTTGTACCTTCCTGCAACGTGAAGCGGAAGGACAAGACTTCCAGCTCTATCCGGGCGATCTCGGAAAACGCATTTATAACGAGATCTCGAAAGAGGCCTGGAAGCAGTGGCAGCAGAAGCAAACCATGCTTATCAACGAGAAAAAACTCAACATGATGAACGTCGAGCACCGCAAACTGCTGGAAGAGGAGATGGTGAATTTCCTGTTTGAAGGTAAAGACGTGCATATTGAAGGCTATACGCCGCAAGAAAAAAAATAAGCCGCTGTTCACGCGCAATCACTGGTAATGCTGCGAAAACATGGGAAGGCATTGCCAGTGCGCAGAGACACCGGCGCTAACACACCAACACAATTGCATCCCGGAATGATGAAAAAATATTTAGCGCTAGCGATTATTGCGCCGTTGCTGATTTCTTGTTCCAGTTCGAATAAAACAGGCGACGACTACAACGAAGCCTGGATTAAAGACACCAACGGTTTTGACATCCTGATGGGTCAATTTGCCCATAATATTGAGAATTTATGGGGATTTAACGAGGTTCTGATTGCAGGCCCGAAAGACTACGTTAAATACACCGACCAGTACCAAACCCGCAGCCACATCAACTTCGATGAGGGGACGATCACCGTCGAGACTATCTCCGGCACCGAACCTGCGGCGCATTTGCGCCAGGCGATTATCAAAACCCTGCTGATGGGCGACGATCCGGGTTCAATCGATCTTTACTCCGATGTCGACGATATTCAGATCTCGAAAGAGCCGTTCCTCTATGGCCAGGTGGTGGATAACAACGGCGAAGCCATTCGCTGGCAATGGCGTGCAGCGCAGTTTGCGGACTATTTGCTGCAAACACGTCTGAAAAGCCGCAGCAACGGCTTACGGATGATCTACAGCGTGACCATTAACCTGGTGCCAAACCACCTGGATAAACGCGCGCATAAATACGTCGGTATGGTTCGCAAAGCGGCGCATAAATATGGCGTCGACGAATCGCTGATTCTGGCGATTATGCAAACCGAATCCTCCTTTAACCCATACGCCGTCAGCCGCTCCGATGCGCTCGGTTTAATGCAGGTTGTGCAGCACAGCGCCGGTAAAGATGTGTTCCGCGCGCAGGGGAAATCTGGTACGCCCGATCGCAGTTATCTGTTTGATCCGCAAAGCAACATCGATACCGGCACCGCCTATCTGGCGATGCTGAACAATATTTATCTCTCCGGTATTACTAACCCTACATCGCGGCGCTATGCGGTTATTACCGCTTATAACGGCGGTGCCGGCAGCGTGTTACGCGTCTTTTCCGCCGATAAAGTGCAGGCGGCAAATATCATCAACACCATGACGCCGGGAGATGTGTACCAAACCCTGACCACACGCCACCCCTCGGCGGAATCCCGCCGCTATCTCTACAAAGTTAACGCTGCGCAGAAAACTTACCGTCGCAACTAATCTGCTGCCTCTTTCGTCTGTACCAACGAAAGAGGCATAAGGTATTCATGTGAGTGATGCAAACGGTTGCGCTAAAGTGTGAGATACGTCACCATATAAAAATGCAATCAGAGGAAGTTTGCATTTTTATGTCGGGCATAACAAATTCGCCACCCCGTAGATGGTAGAATCCTGACACATAACAAACGCAATTGTGCCCATTCCAACATCTATCACTCTCCTTTGTGAGGAAATTAGCATGAATCTTAAGCTGCAGCTGAAAGTCATTATCTTTCTGCAGTTCTGCCTGTGGGGAAGCTGGCTGACTACGCTTGGCTCTTATATGTTCGTTACCCTGAAATTCCAGGGCGCGGAAATTGGCGCGGTATATAGCTCGCTGGGTATTGCATCACTGCTGATGCCAACGCTGCTCGGTATCGTTGCGGACAAGTGGCTGAGCGCAAAATGGGTGTATGCCCTGTGCCATCTGGTTGGCGCGATTACATTATTTATCGCCGCAGGCGTCACCACGCCAGGCGCAATGTTCGCCATCATCCTGCTTAACTCGCTGGCCTACATGCCAACGCTGGGCCTTGTGAACACCATTTCTTACTTCCGCCTGAAATCCGCAGGCCACGATATCGTGACCGATTTCCCACCGATTCGTATCTGGGGCACCATCGGCTTTATTCTGGCGATGTGGGCGGTGAGCTTCTCCGGTTTCGAACTGAGCCACATGCAGCTCTACATTGGCGCGGCGCTGTCGCTGGTGCTGAGCCTGTTCTCTCTGACGCTGCCGCATATGCCGGTTGCTAAAAGCAAAGAGAAACAGACCTGGGTGGAAATGCTGGGCCTGAACGCTTTCGCGCTGTTTAAAAACAAGCGCATGGCGATCTTCTTTATCTTCTCGATGCTGTTAGGCGCCGAGTTGCAGATCACCAACATGTTCGGCAACACCTTCCTGCACAGCTTTGACGCGAACCCGCTGTTCGCCAACAGCTTCATCGTGACACATGCGTCGGTGATGATGTCGATTTCGCAGATTTCCGAAACCGCATTTATCCTGGCGATCCCGTTCTTTATGAGCCGTTACGGCATCAAGAACGTCATGCTGATCAGTATCATCGCCTGGGTGCTGCGTTTTGGTCTGTTTGCTTATGGCGACCCGACGCCATTCGGTACCGTGCTGCTGGTTCTGTCGATGATCGTTTACGGTTGTGCATTCGACTTCTTCAACATCTCCGGTTCGGTATTCGTGGAGAAAGAGGTGAATCCGGCTATCCGCGCCAGTGCGCAGGGTATGTTGCTGATGATGACCAACGGCTTCGGCTGTATCCTCGGCGGGATGGTGAGCGGCAAAGTGGTGGAGATTTACACCACTGCGGGCATCACCGACTGGAAAACCGTGTGGCTGATTTTCGCCGGTTACTCGCTGGTGCTGGCCTTCGCCTTCGTGATGCTGTTTAAGTATAAACACGTGCGTGAGCCAGAAGGCGTGGCGCAGAAAGCCTGAAACTGATAACCATCTCCTGAAGGTGGTTAACGATGCAAAGACAAAACCCGGCCTGAACGCCGGGTTTTTTGTGGCCATTTGACCATCTCTTTTTGCGAAGGTGGTCAGCAACAGGCGTTGGCTTATTATCTTTTGCTTTAAATCGTGCAGAACAGGCTGAGGCTTTTATTAATGCTTTTAGCGCTCGCCTCCTGGGCGCGATCAATACCATCTGCTATACAGATGATTTTTTATAACCTACTTACAGCCCGGCCAGAACCCAGGCCACCGCCAGCAGATCGGCACTCCCGCCGGGGCTTAACCGACGAGCCATTAACGCCTTATCCATATCGCGCAGCGTGTCGCTATCCCAGCCAGTTACCAGCAACCTCGCCGCATAATCCTGTACGTAGTGCAGCCCTTCAATACCACCGCGAGATACCAGATTGCTGTCGCGGTTCGCGGCCATCAGGCGCAGCAGCGCATTGTGTAACCGCCGCTCCCCCTGTTCCTGATGCCAGAACGGCAACACTGCGCGGCGCACAGTGATAAACCCCTGCTCGGCTTCACCGCGTGCCCCCGTCAGCCCATACTGGCGAAACTGTTTTTCACCCGCCGTGATAGCCAGTGGGCGACAATCCAGCTCACGCGCCACTAATCCACAGCAGATTTTACTGACCTGCTGGCAAAGCGCGTCAGCGCTAACCCTGCGCCCTTGTCCCTGCAAACGCCCGGCGGCGAAACAGAGCAGACCAAGCGAAAAAATGCCGCCCTTATGGGTGTTCACGCCCCCTGTCGCCGTGAACATCGCTTGCTCGCAGGCGATACCCATCGGGCGCAGCAGCCGTAACTGCTCACTGGCCGGTTTCTGCGCATGGGTTTTTCCTGCTTCGGCAAAGACCCTGAACCACGGCGTAATCGCCGCAATACTCTTTAAAAACAGCGCATGATCCATATCCTGGTGCGAGCCGTTATTGGCTCTGTCCACCAGCCCCGGTTTGGGGGTTAAATCCAGCTCAAGACGCAACGCCTGCGCCGCAAGCTCAGGCACATCAGCAATGGCGGATTTAGTCGCGAGCAAACCAGCCATCAATTAATTTCTCCACGCAAGCCACTACATCTTCTAAGGAATGGCGACGCGAACGGGCGCAGCCGTGTGCAGGTTCATCACATACCAGACAGCGGCGAGTATTTAGATCCAGCGAATGTCGCCCCACCTGCCCTGCTTTCGGGCAAAACACATCGAAATCCCACAATCTGCCAAGCGGATGGGTCTGTTCCATCTCCACGCACTGCGCTTTGATTTCCACCGCCGGGTGCTCCACGCACCACAACGCTTCCGCGCCGGTTGGCAGCCACAATACCTGCCTGTCCAGCACGCGCCAGCGGTTTTGCCACAACAACTGGTCGCAGGCCTGGAGTGCCACACCCATGGTATTGCGGTAACGAATACTGTCTTTTACCGCTCCGGGGGTAACCAGCGTCAGCGAAATAACGGGTTGTTGATAATGCGTGAGCCAGTCAGCCTGACGCGCCGCGCGGCTATCTTTCGCCGCCAGCAGCGCTTCGAGGCTGACGCCCGCTCTCACGGGCGTCAGTGTGGTCATAGATTGTCCTCTTTAACCTGACGAACCACATCGATCACGCTGCCGTCACGATAGCGGATCACACCAACAATGCGGTCAGTAAAAGCGATCGGTTTCGGTTCGCCGGTCAGTGAAATCGCACGCTGATAAAGCGCTTCGATGTCGACGATTTTCAGGCCCGCCGCCAGCAAACGCTCGCGAATATCCGGACGCGCCGGGTTAACAGCAATACCATGATCGGTGACCAGCACATCGATGCTTTCCCCTGGCGTCAGCAACGTGGTCACGCGTTTTACAACGGTAGGAATGCGGCTGCGTAGCAAAGGAGCCACGACAATGGTGAGGTTGGCAGCTGCCGCGACATCGCAGTGACCGCCGGATGCGCCACGCATCACGCCATCAGAACCGGTGATGACGTTAACGTTGAAGTCGACATCGATCTCCAGCGCGCTGAGGATCACTACATCCAGTTGATCGCAACTGGCAGCTTTACCGCCCGGGTTGGCATAGACGTTAGTGGAGATCTCGACATGATTAGGGTTACGGCGCAGCGAAGCCGCCGCTTCGCCATCGAAACACTGCGTATCCAGCAGTTTTTCAATAAGCCCTTTCTCATGCAGATCCACCAGGCTACCGGTGATGCCGCCAAGCGCGAAGCGGGCTTTCACCCCGTGGCGCTCCATTTTTTCTTCCATGAAGCGCGTCGCTGCGGTCGCTGCTGCGCCGGAGCCGGTCTGCATGGAGAAACCGTCTTTGAAATACCCCGAATGTTCAATGACATCTGCCGCGTAGCGGGCAATCATCAGCTCGCGCGGATTGCTGGTGACGCGGGCCGCACCGACGCTGATTTTCGCCGGATCACCCACGCTTTCTACCTGCACGATCAGATCAACCTGATCCTGACCAAGGCTCGCAGGCATGTTCGGGAACGGCACCAGCTCTTCGGTCAGTAACACAACTTTTTTGGCGAACTGCGCGTCCACCATCGCGTAACCCAGCGAGCCACAGCAGGATTTCCCCTGAGTGCCGTTGGCGTTACCGAACTCATCGCTGCACGGCACGCCGAGGAAAGCGACATCAATGTTCAGCTCGCCATCCTGCAACAGCTTCACGCGGCCGCCGTGTGAGTGGATCTGAACCGGTTCCGCCATCAGGCCGTGAGAGATTGCATCCGCCAGCTTGCCGCGCATCCCGGAGGTGTAAATGCGTGAGATAACACCATTCTGAATATGCTCGATCAGCGCATCGTTGCAGGTCATCAGCGAGCTGGAAGCCAGCGTCAGGTTTTTAAATCCCAGACGCGCCAGCGTTGCCACGACGTTGTTGATCACACGATCGCCTTCGCGAAATGCATGGTGGAAAGAGATGGTCATGCCGTCTTTCAGACCACTGCGGGCAATCGCGTCTTCCAGCGTCGCGCACAGTTTGCGCGTGTGTTTGGTGTTGATATCCGCCAGCCACGGTGTTGCCGCATGCGCGCTTTCAAAGGGTTTTAAATCACGCAGATGGGGAAAATTAACGTGAAGAAGCTCTGTTTGATTCATTGTTCTGTCCTTAACGACGCACGCCGGACGCAGCTGCACGTTCCAGCACCATCTGCGCGTGATTAATAATCGGGGCGTCAATCATTTTGCCGTTCAGCGAAACCACGCCGAGGCCATTGCGTTCGCCCTCTTCCGCCGCTTCGATAACCACTTTCGCGTGGTCGACTTCCTGCTGGGTTGGCGCATAGGCGTTATGCAGCAGATCGATTTGGCGTGGGTTGATCAGCGATTTGCCGTTGAAACCCATTTTGCGCACCAGATCGACTTCACGCAGGAAACCGGCTTCATCATTTACGTCTGACCACACCACATCGAACGCGTCAATTCCGGCGGCACGCGCGGCGTGCAGTACAGCGCAGCGCGCGTAGAACAGCTCGGTGCCGTCGCCACGTTCGGTTTGCATATCCATCACGTAGTCAAACGCGGCCAGCGCGATACCAATTAAGCGCTGCGAACTACGTGCAATCGCAACGGCGTTAATGACGCCAACCGCCGACTCAATCGCCGCCATTACACGAGTCGATCCCACTTCGCGCCCGCAAGCCAGTTCAATACGCTCCAGGTGACGTTCCAGCTCGTAGATATCTTCCGGGGTATCGGTTTTCGGCAGGCGTACCACATCAACACCGGCGCGCACTACCGCTTCCAGATCAGGCAGACCAAACGGCGTGTTCAGTGGGTTAATACGCACCACGGTTTCCATATCCTGATACATCGGGTGTTGCAGCGCGTGGAACACCAGCAGGCGCGCGGTGTCTTTTTCACGCAGCGCTACTGCGTCTTCCAGGTCGAACATGATCGAATCAGGGCGGTAGATAAAAGCAGTGGAGAGCATGGCGGCGTTGGCGCCTGGCAGGAACAGCATGCTACGACGTAGTTTTTTCACAGCAGTTTCCCCCAGTCGATTTCGGTGCCTTCGGCGGCGCGCAGAATGGCGCTTTGCAGACGGGCTCGGATTACGCAGTCCAGTGCGCCTTTGTCTTCAATGATGATTAAGCCCTGGCGGATCTCCATCGCGCGCAGCGTGGCATCCACCACCTTGCGGATTTGATCGCCGAACTGCTTCATCACCTCGCTATGGATAACAATATCCAGCTCGCCTTCTGCGGGGGCGATTTTCACCATCAGGTCGCTGGACTCCATCGTCCCGGCCAGCGCCTCCCTTACAATTTTCATAGTTATTTTCCTGATTTTTAAGCGACTTCCGCGCTGTAATGAGACTCAAGGTGCGCAAAAGTGGTATCCGGTACAATTTCCCGAATACGGGAAAACTGGTGTGTTTTAAGTAAACGGCGTACTTCCGAAGCAGAGATGGCGGTGCCGGTCGCTTTAATGCGCGGAACTTCCACCACCTCGACTGAACCTGCCAGCAACTGATGCATAGTCTGGTTGTACTGGCGGGTGATATCGCAAAACGGCTCGCTGCCGATAAAGCGGTGGGTAACACCGAGCGCCGGGGCAATATGGTTACGGAAGATGAGCAGGTCGATTTCGCTCCACGCCTGCTGCACTTTGCCGGTCTCTTTGAGGAAATAGGCCGGAAAGGTAGCGCGGGAAATAATGTACTGAGAGCCTTCGTGAACCGTGACATTAGGCAGATGCGCCACGCCCGCCTTCACCATTTTCAGCCGTGCGGAGAAAGGAAAGAACGAGGCATCTTCCCGCACCACAAACAGGTGCAGCCAGTCGCAGGCCTGTGCGGCCTGCTCCACCAGATGCCGATGGCCAAGCGTGAAGGGATTGGCGTTCATCACAATAGAGCCGATGCGCTTTCCGGCAACGCGGCGCGCCTGCAACGTGCGGCAGTAACGCTGAATGCCAGACGGTGTATTTTCCATCAATATCGCATTGTTGCCGCTCTGGGCAACCGGCCAAAAGCCGCTGTGCTGGAAACGCTCACGATTGCAAGGGCGCGTGCACAGGAACAGATGAAAATGTCCACGCGCCAGCGCCAGGTGCTCAACTTCCGCCAGCAGCCGCGCACTGAGGTTTTCCCCACGCAACTGCTCTTCAACCGCTACACACTTGATGACGTTGGCGGCGAGACCTGCACAACCCACCAGCCGGTTTCCCGACCAGGCTTCAACGAAGGTGGTGATATCGCTGTCCATACCTAAACCACTGTCGGCGAGCAACGCGCGGATAGAGGCCAGCCGTTGAGTATTGCCGTTGACTTCCGCAACGCGGAAGTCGATGGAGGGTCGTGCTTGCATCGTATTGCCTTCGTCCTTAGTGCGCTGCCGTCAGCGCATGGGCTGGCGCATCAATAATCACATTGCTGAGGTGACCGATATTTTCGATCTCCACTTCGATGCGATCGCCTGCTTTCATAAACAGCGGCGGATTGCGTTTTTTACCAACACCGCCCGGTGAGCCGGTGATGATGACGTCGCCCGGCGTCAGGCTGGTAAAGGTACTGATGTACTCGATAAGCTCGGCGACCTTGTGGATCATGCTGGCGGTGTTGTCGTCCTGCACCATGCGGCCATTCAACCACGTGCGGATCGTGAGCTGATGCGGATCGGGGATCTCATCAGCCGTGGTCATCCAAGGGCCGAACGCGCCGGTTTGCCGCCAGTTTTTCCCGGCGGTGAACCAGGTGTGTTGCCAGTCACGCGCAGAGCCATCCATATAGCAGCTGTAACCTGCGACATGGCTTAACGCCACGTCACGAGAGATGTTTTCGCCACCTTTACCGATGATCACCGCCAGCTCACCTTCGTAGTCGAATTCGCTGGAGTGGCGCGGTTTCAGCACCGGCGCGTTATGCCCGGTTTGCGAGTCGGCGAAGCGCACAAACAGCGTCGGTGCCGGGTTATGTTGATCGAACTCTTTGCGTTTTTCGGCGTAGTTCATGCCGACGCAGAGAATTTTCCCCGGGTTTTCAATAACCGGCAGGAAGTTGAGATCGTCAAAGCGCAGATCCGTCGCTTCACCGCTCAGCTGTTGTGCCTCACTCAGCGCGTCTGCCGCGAGCAACGATTTCAAATCACCGTAGCGGTCGCCCAGGCGCTGGCCCAGATTGATGACACCATCAGCCTTGACGATGCCGTAGCTACGGATCCCCTGATGGACAAAGCTTGCGAGTTTCATATCAGTTCCTGTAGTGCTTAATCAGACGAGGAAATTGCCAAGAACCAGCAGCGATACCGACACGTTGATCGCACCGCCAATACGGGTGGCAATCTGTGCAAACGGCATCAGGCTCATACGGTTACCGGCAGTCAGGATGGCAACATCCCCTGTACCACCCTGGCCGCTCTGGCAGCAGGAAACGATGGCGACATCAATCGGATGCATGCCAATCTTTTTACCTACGAAGAAACCAGTGGCAACCAGTGCGGAAACGGTACTCACGATCACCAGCAGGTTATCGAGAGTGAAAGCGTGAACCAGCTCTTCCCACGGCGTAATGGCAACGCCCACGGCGAAGAGGATTGGGTAAGTCACAGAGGTCTGGAAGAATTTGTACACCACCTGAGAACCTTCCAGCAGGCGCGGAGAAACACCGTGCGCCAGCTTAACCAGCACGGCGGCAAACAGCATGCCGACCGGTGCAGGCAGGCCAATCAGTTTGTGGCCGAGCATGCCGATCATGTACAGCAATACTGCCAGCAGTGCGCCCGCCGCGATGGTAGTAACATCAGTTTTACCGGAAAACGCAGGGGCAGCCGCCGCTTGTTCATCACCGTTGCTGCGGTTAGGCATCAGTTGGCCTTCGCCGGTCAGATGCGGGAAGCGTTTACCCAACTGGTTCAGGCAGCCGGAAATAATGATTGCGGTCAGACCGCCCAGCATCACCATCGGCAGTACGCGGCCCAGCGCGACGCCCTGATCCATGTGCAGCAGCGTGGCGTAACCAATGGAGAGCGGAATCGCACCTTCACCTACACCACCCGCCATGATTGGCAGAATGATAAAGAAGAAGATCTGGAACGGTTCCATACCCAGCGCCAGGCCTACGCCCATCCCCACCAGCATGCCAACCACTTCGCCGCAAACCATCGGGAAGAAGATACGCAGGAAACCCTGAATCAGGGTGGTGCGGTTCATGCTCATGATACTGCCGACAATGATGCAGCAGATGTAGAGATAGAGGATGTTGGTTGATTTGTAGAATTTCGTTGTGGACTCGACCACCACGTCCGGCAGCAAACCGTAATAAACCATTGCTGAAGGAATAAAGGTGGCACAAATCGCTGCTGCGCCCAGTTTGCCGACGATCGGCAGACGTTTACCGAACTCACCGCAGGCAAAGCCGAAGAACGCCAGCGTCGCCACCATCACGACGATATCGCTCGGCAACTTGCCGCCAAGACAATCGATAGCAATTAACGCACCGGCTAGCAGGAATAATGGCAGTGGAATAATCCCAACTTTCCACGTATCCATAATGTGCCACCACTTATCCTTCAGTGATGTTTTTTGAATCGCCAGCGATTCAGAGGTAACAGAGAATGAATCGTCAGTTGTGCTCATAATTAAGCCCCTTGGTTATTTTGTGCCTGTAGAGTAAAGGGCTAAATGCGTACTTTATGTGAGGAATAGCATATTAAAACCGGAGTTTTAATGGCTCCTATGGTTTTTATGGTTTCTTTTATTTTGTGTGATTTACGCCTTAATTATTGGCGTGGTTTTTATGGTTTTTTTAAATAGAAACACAAGTTAATAACATTTCCAAAAAAGAATATTTAACAGACCATTTTTCCGCTTCAGCGCTGGCTGTGCAAGGGATCACAAGTTTCCAGTAAACTGCGTACGCCTGCGCAAAAAGATGCTACATTGGCGCTTTGCTGGCTGCTGTGCGAACCGTCATGAAAGTCTCTTTCCAAATCAAACTTTTTATTTCGCTGGTGCTTTTTTTCTCCGGTTTGTTCGTTCTGCTTGGCGTTTATTATTATAAGGATGTCGGCCGTCAGCTATATCAGGAAATGAGTGCCCGGGCAAAAATACAGGCTGAGGAAATAGCGATTATTCCGAATTTACGCCAATCGGTTGCCAATAAAGATATTCGAGCCATCGCGCAATTTATGCATAAAGTGGTGGCGCATAGCGACGCAAGCTTTATTGTTATTGGCGATGACAAAGGCCTGCATTTATTTCATTCAGTCCATTCTGATGTGGTCGGAAAAACATTAGTGGGTGACGATAATACCGAGGTGTTGCACGGGAAAAGCATCACCACTATCCGTAAAGGCGGGCTGGGTATTTCGTTACGTAGTAAAGCGCCGATTTTTGATGATGCCGGGCGCGTTATCGGGATTGTGTCAGTGGGGTATCTGACCAGTTATCTCGATACCATCACGCTCGGTAAAGTGATCAACATTTTTATTGCCGCTGTATTGCTGCTGGCAGCGCTGTTTATTTTTTCCTGGTTCTTTACCCGCAGCATTAAAAAACAGATCTTCTCCCTTGAGCCGCGGGAGATTGGCCTGCTGGTGCGCCAACAAAAAGCGATGATGGAATCAATCTACGAAGGGGTGATTGCGATTGACAGCGAACTGCACATTGAAGTGATCAATCAGGCCGCACGCAAACTTCTGGGGTTAAGCCAGCCGACGCGCGAGCTCCGCGGGCAAACTATCGATGAAGTCATTGCCCCGGTGCCGTTTTTTGACCGTTCGATGATGCTGGAAAACGATACGCATGATGAGATTTGCCGTTTTAATCAGTTAACGGTGATTGCCAGCCGGGTACGCATCATGCTGGAGAATAAATTGCAGGGTTGGGTGATCACCTTTCGCGATCGCAACGAGATAGACACGCTGAGCGCGCAACTCAGCCAGGTGAAGCGCTACGTTGATAACCTGCGCATTATGCGCCACGAGCAACTCAACCGCATGAACACGCTCTCTGGCCTGCTGCATATGGAGCGCTACGATGAAGCCGTGCGCTACATTCAGGCGCAGTCAGAGCACGCGCAGGAGTTGCTGGATTTTATCTCTTCGCGCTTTAGCTCACCCACGCTGTGCGGTTTGCTGCTGGGGAAAGCGGCGCGCGCCCGTGAAAAAGGTGTCGAACTGGCCTTTGATCCGCTGTGTCAGATGGACAGAGCCTGCCGGTTGTTGGGTGAAGCGGAGCTTATCTCCATTATCGGTAATCTGTTGGATAATGCGATTGAAGCAACCCAGCGCGCCACGCTGCCTCACGAACCGGTTGAAGTGCTGATTTTGCTGAACGAACGGGAGTTGATTATTGAAGTGGCGGATCGCGGTATCGGCATTGATCCGGCGATTCGCGATCATATTTTTGAACGCGGGATGACCACCAAGCGCAGTGGCGATCATGGCATTGGTCTGTACCTGATCGCCAGCTATGTCACGCAGGTGGGCGGATCGATTGAAGTCTCCGCTAACACGCCTCGCGGCACAATTTTCTCTTTGTTTATTCCTGAAACGGGTAACGTACCGCGTCCCGTGCCGACCCTGGAAGATCAGAATTATGCAACATGAACTGATAGACGTGCTGATAGTAGAAGATGAAAACACGCTTGCGCAGCTTAATGCGGAACTGGTCAGCAAACACCCGCGCCTGCGCCTGGTTGGTATTGCCTCGTCGCTTGCCGAAGCGCGCGAGTTATTGAGCAACATGCAGCCGCAGTTAGTGTTACTGGATAACTATTTGCCGGATGGCAAAGGCATTACCCTTATTAACGATCCGCAGATTATTCGCGCGAACTGCTCGGTGATTTTTATTACCGCCGCCAGCGATATGGACACCTGTAGCCAGGCGATCCGCAATGGCGCGTTCGACTATATCCTCAAACCCGTGTCGTGGAAGCGGCTGAGCCAGTCGCTGGAGCGCTTTGTGCAATTCGCCGAGCAGCAACGCGTGTGGAAAATTGTCGACCAGCAGAACGTGGACTCACTTTACCAGTTACAGGCAAAAAATTTCCGCCAGGATAACGGCAGTAAAGGCATTGAAGAGAGTACGCTGGCGCTGATTCAGAAACTGTTTGCCGACGAGATCGCGCGCTGTTTTTCCGTCGATGAAGTGGTGAGCGAAACGGGGTTGAGCAAAACCACCACCCGGCGCTATCTGGAACACTGCGTGGAAGCCGGGTTTCTGGCGGTGGAGATGCAGTACGGGAAAATTGGCCACCCGAGGCGCATGTACCGCCGGGTGGCTGCGTGAGATGGCCCCTCACCGTGCGGTTGAGGGGCTAAAGTCTACTTCAGTACATAGCCGTACAGGCGTTTGATGCCGTCTGTGTCGGTCTCGGAATAAACGCCCTGTAGCTCCGGTGAAAAGCCCGGCAGCAGATTGACGCCCTCTTCCAGCGCGAGGAAATAGCGCTGCACCGCCCCGCCCCACACTTCTCCCGGCACCACGCAGAGCACGCCCGGCGGATAGGGCAGCGCACCTTCGGCGGCGATGCGCCCTTCCGCCATACTGATGCGCACCAGCTCAACATTGCCGCGAATAAACTCACTGTTTGCATCCTGCGGGTTCATCACGACCGCTGGCAGGCTGGCTTTGCGGAACATTGCTTTTTGCAGATCTTTTACGTCAAAACTCACATACAGATCGTGCATCTCCTGGCACAGCTCACGCAGCGTATAGTCGCGATAACGCACCGGATATTTATTAAAGATGGTTGGCAGCACATCGGCCAGCGGCGTGTCATCTTCAATATGTTGTTCGAACTGGGCGAGCATCGCTACCAGCTGCGCCATCTTCTCGGCGCTTTCGGCTGGCGTCAGCAGGAACAGGATCGAGTTGAGATCGCACTTCTCCGGCACAATGCCATTTTCACGCAGGTAATGCGCCAGAATGGTGGCCGGAATACCAAACTCGGTATATTCGCCCGTTTCCACATCGATGCCTGGCGTGGTCAACAGCAGCTTGCAGGGATCAACAAAATATTGCTCGTGCGCATAACCTTCAAAACCGTGCCATTTATCACCCGGCTCAAAGCTGAAGAAGCGCCGCTCGCGGGCGATCACTTCCGTCGGGTGATCCTGCCACGGCCGTCCGGCGATCTCCGGCGGTACAAAGGGTTTGATCATTTTACAGTTCGCGATGATCGCTTTGCGCGCTTCAATACCCAGCGCCACACATTCTGCCCACAGCCGGCGTCCGCTCTCGCCCTGATGGATCTTGGCGTTCACGTCCAGCGCGGCAAACAGCGGATAAAAGGGGCTGGTTGATGCATGTAGCATAAAGGCATTGTTCAGCCGCTTATGCGGGCAAAAACGTGCCTGTCCGCGCAGATGGTTATCTTTTTTGTGGATCTGCGAGGTTTGTGAGAACCCGGCCTGCTGCTTATGCACCGACTGGGTGACAAAAATGCCCGGATCATTCTCGTTCAGCTCCAGCAGCAGCGGCGAGCAGTCGGCCATCATCGGGATAAATTGCTCATACCCTACCCACGCCGAATCAAACAAAATGTAGTCGCACAGACTGCCGATCTTGTCGATCACCTGCCGTGCGTTGTAGATCGTGCCGTCGTAAGTCCCAAGTTGGATCACCGCCAGACGGAACGGGCGCGGCTGGTCTGCCTTTTCCGGCGCGACTTCGCGGATCAGCTCGCGCAGATAACCCTCATCAAAGCAGTGATCGTCAATGCCACCAATAAAACCAAACGGGTTACGCGCCGCTTCCAGATAGACCGGCGTTGCACCGGCCTGGATCAACGCACCATGATGGTTGGATTTATGGTTATTACGATCGAACAGCACCAGATCGCCCCGCGTTAGCAGCGCATTGGTCACCACTTTGTTGGCGGCAGAAGTGCCGTTCAATACAAAATAGGTTTTGTCGGCATTGAACACCTTCGCGGCAAACTTCTGCGCGTGTTTGGCCGAACCTTCGTGGATCAGTAAATCGCCAAGCTTGACGTCGGCGTTGCACATGTCGGCGCGAAAAACGTTCGCGCCGAAGAATTCGTAAAACTGGCGACCCGCCGGGTGCTTTTTAAAGAACTCGCCGTGCTGATGACCGGGGCAGGCAAACGTGCTGTTGTCCATTTCGACATACTGGCGCAGCGTATCGAAAAATGGCGGCAACAGATTGTCTTCATAGTCACAGGCGGCGGTTTCCAGCTCCAGCCAGTCCTGATCTTTACCGCCGATCACCGCTGTCACGCCCTGCGGAGCACTCTCCGGCTCTTGAGTGAACAAAAAAACCGGCAGGTTAAACCCCGTCCGTTTGAGTAACGCAAGAATGCCGCTGCGACTCTCCGCTAATGTCATGACGACTGCCGCCACATCCGTAAAATCGGTACTGTCCAGCGTCACCACTTCGCGGTGGGTGGAAAGCGCAGATATCAGCTCGCGGCTGACGGCAATTTTCATTGATTTCATAAGCACGAATACCCGTTTCAGGGGAGTAAAAGACCCCGGACAAAGCAGTTGCTTCGCCCAACGAACGTGTCTGACTGGAACCAGCTCCGACCGCCAGACATCAGTAAAAGCAGACAGCTTCTGATCTTACTGTTGTCCTACAGTGAGCGTGCGTTAACCTCACCGCATGGTGAGTGAAGTATGGGGGAAAATGATACGGGTGCGCGAAGGCATGCAGGTGCAAAATGCGTGACAAACAGCAGTCATGTGCGTCATCTGGCGGCTCCCGTAAGGCGGAATAAAATTCGCGCAATCATGTCACCTTTCCTAAAGAGGCGCAACCAGGCCGGGCGTGGTCGCGCATAAAAATGCTATTCTACGCGGCATATTATTCAGTTATGTGAAACACAGGAGTGACTCGTGCTTATCGGTCCTTTTATTAACGCCGCTGCGGTATTAATTGGCGGCACCCTTGGCGCGTTGCTCAGCCACCGCCTGCCCGAGCGTATCCGTTCCTCCATGCCTTCTATTTTCGGCCTTGCATCGCTGGGTATCGGTATTTTGCTGGTGATCAAATGCGTGAATTTGCCGGTGATGGTGCTCGCCACGCTTGTCGGTACGCTGATTGGCGAGCTTTGTTACGTCGAGCGCGGTATCAGCGGTGGTGTTAACGCGCTACGTAACCTGCTGCAAAAACGCAAAGATGGTGATGCCAACAGTGCTCACGAGTCGTTTATTCAGAGCCTGGTGGCAATCATTATTCTGTTCTGTGCCAGCGGCACCGGGATTTTTGGCGCCATGCGTGAAGGGATGACCGGCGATCCAAGTATTCTTATCGCCAAAGCTTTTCTCGATTTCTTTACCGCCGTGATTTTCGCTACTTCACTCGGTTTTGCTGTCGCGATAATTTCCGTGCCGATGCTGATTATCCAGCTTACCCTCGCCACCTGCGCAACGCTGATCCTGCCGCTGACCACGCCCGCAATGATGGGCGATTTCACCGCCGTAGGCGGCATTCTGCTGCTGGCGACCGGGTTGCGCATCTGCGGCATTAAGATGTTTGCCGTGGCGAATATGCTGCCCGCGCTGGTGATCGCGATGCCGATTTCTGCCCTGTGGACAGCATTTTTTGCCTGAGCGAACGTGCATTATGCACAAAGTGGTGATAGATTGTGCAGTCCGCAACGAATTGAAGAAATTTCGTTGACGGAGCGCGGCGAATCAGGTTTAATGCGCCCCGTTGCCCGGATAGCTCAGTCGGTAGAGCAGGGGATTGAAAATCCCCGTGTCCTTGGTTCGATTCCGAGTCCGGGCACCACTAATTTAAAGAACCCGCCCAAAAGGCGGGTTTTTGCTTTTGGGGATACGGGCTCTCCATCGAACTGCGTTCGATTATTCGCCGCGAACCTCACGCTCCATTCAGAACTGATAATGCAAAGTGCGTTGAATAAAGGACGCGCCCCTGCCCTTTAAGAATGATCGTTAAAAGTTGTCGAATAACACCGAAATCTGTGCCAGGATTTTGTCGCGAAAAAACACGCTCGCAGGGCGTTCAGTCACGCTCCTGCGAACAGTATGAAACTGAAGGAAAGGTTAAATCATGCATACATTAGGGTTTATCATCGGGGCAGCACTGGTTGCCTTTATTTATATGGCGCTGAAAAAAAAGCGTAATACGAAAGCGGATAACGCAACGAAAAAGCAGGATTAACCAGAAGGTTCCCGTAACACCGCATAGCCATAATCAGTAGCAATTGCTGTGTTACGGTGCGCAAATAGGTTTATAAAAAATCACTGCGAATATAAATAGCCCCACCTGAATTCCCTGCATTTTTTGAACTCCTGGTCAAACTGCCACAGCCCAAAAATCAGTGCAGCAGCCCATCAGATCCAACTCATTATCAACCCAGGGTAAAAGGTCGCTCTTGTTACACCGCACTTAAACGTTGCCAAATATGGCGCAACCTTCTGCATGGAGAGCCGGCCATCAGACTCCTCACCAAAAGTCGTTTTCTTAATCGTTCAGGGGGCTGGGATTTACCGCTTGTTCGCGCAGCAACTTCGTTACAGGTGCGCTGTTTTTCATCTGCCCCAGTGTATAAATCTGTGCCCGGAGATGCTGTTCCAGTTGCCGGATAAGTTGCTGACGCAGAGGAGAAGCGACGGGCAATAAATTAATCTGACGAAGCTGTTCCTCCGTCGGTTCAGTCTGCTGAAAGCTGGTCATCATGCCAAAGACGGATGACTTCAACTCACTGACCGTCATGTATTTACCCTTGTGCCCATCCAGCCCACTCAGCCGGTTACTCAGTTGCTGTAACTTCGTCATCCCCTGATGCCAGCCACTCAGATTTTCTGTCGGTATGCTGGCTGCGTTCAACTGCCGAAACCACCGCTGTGCCAGTGGTTTCGCCTGTTCAGGCCAGAGCGACTGCGCCTGCTCGACCAGTTGACGGCTGTAGTCAATATTCCAGTCCGGTGGCAACTGACCTAAGCGCACGAGCTGCTGCTGCGTAGCTGTGAACATGGTTTGCGGTATGGGAGCGTGCTGACGCAGCGTATCAAGTTGCGCGGGCGTGATTATTGCAGGAAAAGGTGTCAGCGATGCAGCAAGCTGAGTCTGTAACGGGTCAACTTGATGCAAGGCATGCCAGCCCCACACCGTCGCCGCACTTATTATCAGCATGGTGCACATCCCGGCAGCAAAAGGTTTCCACTTTTTTACCTGTACCGGTATCGCCGTCAGTACATCCACGTTCGGCTGATGTTCGGGATGGGCAACATAAACCCAATTTACCGTGTTGGCCGGTTCGCGCTTTTCGGTAACAGGAATACCCGGCAGAGCATCACTTAATATTCCGGCGCTATTCATTACTGGTGCAGGCAGCACGATACCAGCCTGAATAGTTGCACCAGAGTCGGATGCGCCGTCACTATTTTCCAGCCGAACAGCACTGTTATGTATCATCGATCGCAACGTATCGAGCTGGCTCAGATGTTTTAACTCCAGGCGCTGTAGCACCGCGCCGAGACTCGTTAGCAGTTGTTCCGCCCGGTATAGCTGGCTGAGATCGCTGTAGTTCAGCGGTAGCGTACGCATCCGTTGCTGCAGGCGTTGACTCAGGTTACTGAGGATTTCCATGCGGGCGTGTACAGGCTGCGGCCAGAGCACTCCCCACTGATGGCTTATCAGGGCCTCCAGTATCGCCAGCCCTTCATTCAGACCGAATAATCCGGCCAGTTGAGTCCGGGCAAGCGTATACCAGGCGGCCGTTTGCAATTCCACGCCATTTTGCTCAAACAATGAGAGACAGAGTTTTTCTACATATCGCCAGTTCACGTCCGGGCGCGCCGGATGGGTCAGTTTGCTCAACTCATCGCGCAGGATGGCATAATCCGCAAGAGTACGCGGGTCGCAACCGGTTTTGATTTTACGGGGGGAAATGTCATTCATGACCAGGTATCCATCTGATGGGTCTACAACGGTGGAAGATTATTGTTTATACAGCTTCATTTTCTGCATATTCGAAAGATTGCGGATACTGCTGTGCTGCCAGATCAGCACTATAAAACCCAGGATGTAGTAACACCTTTATAAACGGTGTCTGCCAGTTTAATTAACGAAGTAATATGCGTCTGCGGACTGGAGGCGATGAGTCTCTTTTATAAAAGAAATTGAACGATGAGTATTATCTCAGGCGCACCATTAATATATTAATTACGCTAACAATGTCTTACCCTTGCATATTATTGCGACTTTATTGAATAAAATATAATGATGCAGTGTCGGCACATAGATTCTGAGTAAAAATATCCACAACCCTAAATCCTTATAATTTATCTGTCTCATCAAGATACTGCTGTTGTTTAAGATGACGAAGCAAAACACGCCCCTCAGGCATAAACACTGTGCCATAGCGTACCAGGCCAATACCATTAAGTTCAGCATCAATGGCGTAGCGCAGTTCACCGGGGATTTCCTGATCGAGAAGCACAACGGTTATTTTTTTCAGGCGCGGCTCGTATTTGAGTAGCACGTCAGAAAATACCTGCAACAACTGGTGAGCGGTACCCGGCATGCCCTGCAGAATTTTTGTCATATCCGGTAATCCATAATCCGGCAGATGCTTCAGCGTCCCGGCACGACAATTGAGGATACGTTGCATATTATCGAGCACAGACAAAATTGCCTGGTTTTGTTCATTGACCTGATGGAGATCAAGCCCGCCGGTGAAATTACCATAAAGCGTTTCATATAATGAAGGTGAACTATTTTCCATGTTTATTATTAATTACCTATGATATTTAATAAATTAAAGTTTATCTTCAGAAAATTTTTTCATTCGGATAGTGAATTCCTTCCCCCCTCGTTAAACTATTAGAAAATAGTCTCCAGTATACATCTAACCCAAACGCCATATCGCCTTGCAAACTACCATAACAACCCCAATTCCTATCTGGAAATACATTTTCTGGTGCTGGTAGATCTAAGCCTTTTTCACAAAGGCAGGCGATAAAGTTATTATCATTGGTGATCAATATTACAATGACCTGTGCAAATTATTTAAATTTATAGAAAATGATGGTTTTACCATAATCGGCAAAGATATTTGTCTCTTCCGTTAAATTTCCGCAAAAATAATCCAATCACTTGCTCAATGGCTGATAGTTCTTATGGCTTTATCATAAATCAAGTCGAATAAGCATATACATTGTCTTTCTCCAGAGATAAAAATTAATGGATATAACGATGCATTTTTGAAATGGCGTTAAATTCTGCAACAGGAATTCATTCCGCAACACAATATTTTTTCCAAAAAAAAAAAATCAATAAATTACTTTTAATTAATGTAACCCGCCGCACTGGCTGTACAAAAGTGCCCTGCAGCTCTCAATATTCTCCTGCCACTGGCCCATGTAAACATCGCTTCCAGGCCAGTCTCACTTCCGGGTTGATTTACAGTTGTAGCCGCTTGATGGCGAGAAAGCCTGACAATGGCCAGGCGTGGCGCTGGCGTCGGGCAAAAAAGACTCCACTTCGGGACGTTCCATCGAACGAATAACAAGAAAATCCTGCGAAATCGCTGCACCTCTTTCCACTGTTTGAATATCGTGAACAAACCAGGCATACATTTCAGGCGGCGCTGTATCTTCAGGAAAAGGTTGTGGCTGGTTCAGAAAAGCAGCATGCGCATAATCGAGGAATCGTCTCGCTCTCCTCAATGCTGGTCCATAGACATCAGGTGCGATCAGGAGGCGTTTATCATCAAGATTGCCTTCCATGCTGTTTCTCATTTTTACTGCGGCATCATGGATATCTTCCAGCCATCCCCAGTTTTTATGCAACACATCAAGTTCATTCTGATAGCGACCAGCCGTAACTCTGGACTGCGGTGAAATACCGAGTAACCCGGCGGATGCACCAGCTAAAGCCAAAGAATCCCCGCGCTGTTTTTCATACTTAATACATTCACTACGGTATTGATAATATTGTCGTCCCAGCCACTCGATATAACTATCCAGATGATGGTTTTGCGCATCGACATCGACGGATTTAAAAGGGATAGCTTGCTGATAAATTTGGGTCCATTCTGCAACTGATTTATTTTTGACCTGATCATGCAAGATGAAATAGCTAGCAACGGTTTCGGACTGGGCACGTAAAGTTTGAAAATCAGGAAAAGGAACCCCGGCCATGGTTGCTGCACGATACATCCGGTGTAATGCAACTCGGCAGAGTTCCGCGCTCGGTTTTTGTTCATTCGGTTTCAGGCCACCACCTACATCCTCTGAACTGCCGGGTAGCAACTCTTCCTGATGTTTATCATTACTCCCCCCCAGGCAATAAAGGCTACGCCAGGGGCGATTTTCATGAGCAGCGACCAGATGCAGTGCGTTTTTAACCGTAACGGGTAATGCAGACTCCTGATCAATAGATTTATCACCCAGTAAAACACTGATACCTTTTACAGGCCCACCAAATGCTGATACAAACCAGCCGACACCATTATTATTACTGGCAGGTGTATGCCGGGCACAGTCAAACAAACCAGCAAAAACAATATCTACGGGAATGTTTTGATAGAAGTATTTCTCACCCTGTTTCTGAAAAATATCAGCTAACAACATATCGATAAATTTGCGTGCGAGAGTTGCACCGAGATCGTAGCCATAAAAAGACATGGAAATTAATTTAATGGGTACCGGACTATTAACTTTAGCTTGCTCAAAAAAACGCTCAAAGCGAGCCTTTGCAGAATTTATCCGGGTATCGACTCCCGTAACTAACATATCGGCAATAACAGGATCGTCACGCAACCAAGGGGTTGCCTCGATACTGACTTTCTTTGCTGCATTTTTAGCAGTATCACTCGTCAGTTTTTTCCACTCAGCGGGATTAATTAGTTTTTTCCCTGAATCTTTTAGGATCTCCCACCAATTGCCCCCCTTAATTAACTCTTTGCCAATATCTTTCGCCATGTCTTTGGGTTGATCCTTGAGATCATCCAGCACAGAGCTTTGAGCAACATCCATAATCGTGTGAATCTTCTCAGCCAACTCCTCATTAAATGGCGTTCCAAGACCTGATAAATAAAATTTATTATGAGTATTTAGCGTGGTATCTTGCTTCTTTTCAGGAAATGCTCTAAATAAGCGCGCCACATTGCTAAGGCGTTGCTCTGATGCATCCTGATCAATATTGCGGTGAATCCCATCAAAAAAGAAACCAACATGCCAGGTACGTGAACAATTTCCCAGCCCGGCATCCTCTGCCTGTTGCGCCCGGTTCGCAGCTGCAATAATGCTTTCGATATCCATCAGTTGTGCTCCTGCTTTACAGCTTTTCCGGGAATATCGGGACGTTTTTCATAAGGCGACCAGGCATTATCACTCCAGCCCAGCAGAACTTTATCTCCGGGTAAAAAGTGAACATGCAAATCGTTCTCCCCCCACTTTCGTTCCGGTAATGGCATCACGACACGACGCTTTTCCAGGCGCATCCCTTTGAGATACTGTTCATGGGTGATGTCCAGCGTCCAGATAACTTCGGCCGTCTTCCCGCTGATACTGCCGCAGCAAGTAGCACCACCACCACCATGGGCAAAGGCATTTGCCCCTCCCACACCATTAACACTAAATCCCAGAATTGGCCGGTCAATTTCACTGTGAATAATTAGCGTGACCGGCCCGACTGGCGGCCCCCAGACTGACGCCCAGACAATACAGGCACCATAAATAATAAAAGGCGCAATCAGCGCTGCCCAAATCCATTTTCCCCAACGGGCATAGCCGCGATTTACAGCGTTATCAACTTTGCTGAACAGTTTAAATAATCCCATTCTTTATATTCCATTTTTATCAAACACCCTGAGCTTGCTGTTTTATATATCTGTGTGGGTATCAGGACTATTAATCCTTATAGCAAGTCAACACGTCTGCCAGCGACCACGCTCAACTGATAACGAATCCAAATTACTATTGCGGTGAAGAGCATCAACAGGCCACATACTTGAATAATTTTCCGGCCCGGCATCCTCTGCCTGTTGCGCCCGGTTCGCAGCTGCAATAATGCTTTCGATATCCATCAGTTGTGCTCCTGCTTTACAGCTTTTCCGGGAATATCGGGACGTTTTTCATAAGGCGACCAGGCATTATCACTCCAGCCCAGCAGAACTTTATCTCCGGGTAAAAAGTGAACATGCAAATCGTTCTCCCCCCACTTTCGTTCCGGTAATGGCATCACGACACGACGCTTTTCCAGGCGCATCCCTTTGAGATACTGTTCATGGGTGATGTCCAGCGTCCAGATAACTTCGGCCGTCTTCCCGCTGATACTGCCGCAGCAAGTAGCACCACCACCACCATGGGCAAAGGCATTTGCCCCTCCCACACCATTAACACTAAATCCCAGAATTGGCCGGTCAATTTCACTGTGAATAATTAGCGTGACCGGCCCGACTGGCGGCCCCCAGACTGACGCCCAGACAATACAGGCACCATAAATAATAAAAGGCGCAATCAGCGCTGCCCAAATCCATTTTCCCCAACGGGCATAGCCGCGATTTACAGCGTTATCAACTTTGCTGAACAGTTTAAATAATCCCATTCTTTATATTCCATTTTTATCAAACACCCTGAGCTTGCTGTTTTATATATCTGTGTGGGTATCAGGACTATTAATCCTTATAGCAAGTCAACACGTCTGCCAGCGACCACGCTCAACTGATAACGAATCCAAATTACTATTGCGGTGAAGAGCATCAACAGGCCACATACTTGAATAATTTTCCGGCCCGGCATCCTCTGCCTGTTGCGCCCGGTTCGCAGCTGCAATAATGCTTTCGATATCCATCAGTTGTGCTCCTGCTTTACAGCTTTTCCGGGAATATCGGGACGTTTTTCATAAGGCGACCAGGCATTATCACTCCAGCCCAGCAGAACTTTATCTCCGGGTAAAAAGTGAACATGCAAATCGTTCTCCCCCCACTTTCGTTCCGGTAATGGCATCACGACACGACGCTTTTCCAGGCGCATCCCTTTGAGATACTGTTCATGGGTGATGTCCAGCGTCCAGATAACTTCGGCCGTCTTCCCGCTGATACTGCCGCAGCAAGTAGCACCACCACCACCATGGGCAAAGGCATTTGCCCCTCCCACACCATTAACACTAAATCCCAGAATTGGCCGGTCAATTTCACTGTGAATAATTAGCGTGACCGGCCCGACTGGCGGCCCCCAGACTGACGCCCAGACAATACAGGCACCATAAATAATAAAAGGCGCAATCAGCGCTGCCCAAATCCATTTTCCCCAACGGGCATAGCCGCGATTTACAGCGTTATCAACCTTGCTGAACAGTTTAAATAATCCCATTCTTTATATTCCATTTTTACCCAGTACCCAGTGTTTTCCGGTTTTATATATGCATGGGTATTCAGGGCTTTTCATCCATATGGTTAGCCAACACGTCTGCCAGCGACCGCGCTCCACTGATAACATTCGGTAATACAGCTTTGAGCGAATCTGATTCCAGCTTAGCCTTTCCACCATTGAGGTAATAAAGCGCATAGACTTTCTGATCCACCGGGGTAAGCAGCCCTGCCGTTTCACTCTTCTTCAGCGCTTTTATCACCATCGAATGCTGTACGCATGGTGGAAACGCCTTGCTGGTCGGCATTTTCTGCCATTCGTTCAGCACGCTGGTCACTTCATGTTTATCCGCTATTTGCTGCCAGGTGACTTTCCCGAGCCGGATAACATGATCTTTTGGATATGCAATTTCAGAGACAGTAATGTTGAGCAACTGCCACTGCGTTTCACCAGGTAACCACCATTTCGTGATACCGCTGAACAGATAAGGGTGCCAGTCATGGTCTGCACACTGTGCGAGTATGGTAATAACATGGCTGGCGTAGAAGCGCACCAGTGCCGCCGTTCCTTCGGGCGACACGATGGTACATCCTCGGGACAACTGCACGGCCAGCGAAGGTGGATAGCGGGTTGAGATAATCACAGCAACACAACCTGGCAATGTATCCAGATAACCCTTTAAGTGCTCTTGATCATTCAATTCCAGCAGCCAGGGGCCATAGTTCTGAAACTCCATCAACTGTGGGTGGATATACAGCGAATGCAGCCTGTTTTGATGTTGCGATTTAAATCTCAGAAAATCCGCCTCCGGCTGTGCACCAGCTTCAAACAGCAGGCAGAGGTTCTCCTCACTTTTAACAGGTAATGCCGCCAACAGCTCAGTGGTATCCATCTTTAGGCTCCCTGCACTATGGCATCATTAGCCTGAATGGCTTTTAACAGGCACGGAATACATATTTTATCCATTATCGTCGGATTAATTTCCGGGAAGTCCATTGGCTGTGCTGCAGGCACGGTATGATGCGTCCGCTTTATCCTCCGCGTATAGGTCATATCCGTGCCGTACTCAACCTTCCCGTTGTCGATGACGAGATAGCTGCCGCCGCCGATCAGCGTCACCTTCTTCTTGCCGGCGAACAGTATGTCGCTCGCTGATATCAGGCTCAGCTTTTGTTCTGCGGATAAGTGCATTGCGCCGTTCTGTGCCTGGATCTGCACCGGACCTTCGCTGGCGTTCAACGTCAGTGAACCCGTTCGTGCGAACAGACCGACACCTTCTCCGGCCAGAATTGCCGCATTCCCCATCGCTCCGCTGCTGAAATCTCCCCCCGCGTTCACTGCCACATTCTGACCAGCAGCCAGTTGCAGATGTTCGCCGCTGGTGAAGGCCACGCCTTGCGGGCCATGGGAATGAATCATCCCGTTCAGCGGTTTCAGGCGCTGGTCGAACATCGCTTTCTGGCTGGCAATATCGGCTTCAAGTGCCTGCGCCTGCTCTGCGGCAGCGGCCAGAGCTTTCAGTTGCTGTTGGCAGACGTCGATTTCTTTCAGCGCCGTTTCCATGTCCAGCACCTCCCCCACCGCCTTCTGCTGACCGTCAGCGGTGATAAACAGCCCTTTCGCCACACGGATGACGCCGTATTCATCCGTTCTGAGTTCAAAACCGGAGCCCCGCTGTTTGCTCTGCTCATCAGAGATATGGCCCTGGTTGAGCTGTGTGTCGCCGAATGGCGTAGTGAGTGCAATATGTTCCTGCCCACGCAGGTCTTCCATTTGTAGCTCGTTGCCTGCTGCCGTGCGCAGGATGTTCTGGCTGCGGTTATCGCGGGTGACGATGTCCTGATGTTCTGAATCGTGGAAGGCGTGGGCAATATACGGGCGGTCGATATCACCGTCTTCATAGGCGATTCCAACTTCCGTGCCATCAGTCAGCGGCGTGTGCCAGCCGTAAGTGTCGCCGGAACAGGGCTTCGCCTGGCGTATCCACAGGTAGTTGTAGCCCGGCTCCGCATCTTCGCGGCTGAAGTCCATCTTCACCCGGTAACGGCCCTGATTGTCCAGCCAGGCATAGATATCGCCCTGCTCCCGGCTTTCAATGCGCGCCGGCAACGTGCCGTGGATGTGTGGCCGGGGTTCCTCCTGTGGCCGGAAGCAGAACTGTTCGCTGTACGGCATTCCCCATACCGACACATGCAAGCGCGTGTCGCGGGCGGCGCGATAGGTGATAAACGTCATCAGCATGCCGTCTTTCAGGTCGTTAAGGTTGCTGCCGTCTGCTTCCAGCACCAGGCCCGGCATCAACCCGGCGGCGTTGCTGAACAGGTGCAGCCTGGCCGATTTATTCAGTTCGCGTTCGTGGTGAAGTCGGGCATAAAACGCCCCGCTTTCCGTTTCCGGTTCGACGGCGCTGTCTTCGCCCACCTCAAGAAATGGCCCGGCGTAGCGGTAGTGTTCACCGATGGTGGTGGCATTGTTTCTGACGCTGACAGCAGAATCCATCGGCGTGCCTGCCTTGCGGTAGTTGTAGTCCCGCGTACGCACCATCCCGGTCACCGTGTTATGCCAGGTGCGCAGACCCCATACCGATTCGGCCGCACCGTCATATAACGCAGACGGTTCTTCGTACGGCAAATGCTGACCATACTGGTAGAACTGTTGACCGTCGGCAAAGGTCACCGTGTCCAGCCCGGTGACATCATTCCCCCCGGTACAGAACCAGATACCGACTTCTGAAAGAAT
Source organism: Kosakonia sp. (assembly GCF_032104925.1). Taxonomy (NCBI): domain Bacteria; kingdom Pseudomonadati; phylum Pseudomonadota; class Gammaproteobacteria; order Enterobacterales; family Enterobacteriaceae; genus Kosakonia; species Kosakonia sp. Next base: position 322,533 of record NZ_DAMCGF010000002.1, on the reverse strand, counting down.
TCGCCGGATAAATTGCAGGTCACTTTCACGCCACTGAGTGATGAGCTCGCGCTGCGGATAACGCTTCTGCAGACGAAACTCAACATCCGCACCTTCCAGACCATGATTACGCAGCACCTGTGCCACCAGCTCCGGTACGGAAAGGTTCTGGTATACCGCACAGCGCCGGGTATGCGAAAGCAGCGCAAGGCGGGATGAGAGCGTCACGCTGTAGTGCGTCTGGTCAACGGTCGAACCCAGCCATTCAAACGCCGTGATCACGCCGTGGACTTTCCGCCCGCTGAGCATGCGCAGCGTGGCGTATTTCAGCAGTACATCGTCTGCCGCCACATCGCTTTGCGACGTGGTGAACTCAATGCGCCATTTCGATGGTGCACTCAGCGCCTCACGCCCGTAAAAATTCAGCACGTCAGGTTTTACCCAGCTGTCATTTATCTCAAGCGTGTAGCGGGTTTGCCCGTCGAACAGTGCCAGCCAGTTATCCTTCGCCATGGTTGTCACTCCTTAACAGGAATCAGCGTCAGGAATCCGCTACCCAGTTCAATGGTGCGAGGTTTGTCCGGGTCGAGGTCATCGCGGCTCAGCACCAGCCGCCAGGTGTTGTTTTTCAAATCCGGGCGGTTGAATAACCCGATAACCGCGACATATTGCGCCTCTTCATCCATCGGCATATTGAGCATCACGCTGCCTTTGGGCATCACCAGCAGGGATTTGCTCGCCACAATATCCTCCTTTAGCACCGTATCGGCTTCACGCAGCAGCATCTGGTAGTCGGCGGCATCCGCCTTCTGGCGTTCCCTTAGCTGGTAGACACGAACCATCGTCGCCAGCGGCGTTTGCGCCTCATCGGCATTGACTCCCGAGCGCGGTTCAAAATCGAGATGCAACACCTTAATCTTTGTGTAGAAGATAGATTTGGTCATGCTGGCCGCACCATCGGAGACGGCCTGCGTCAGGCCGCAACCGGACAGCAGACAACTGAGAGCGAGCAGAACAACCTGTCGCAAAAAAACGGATGTCATGCAGAGATTCCTTTCAGAATAAAACAGCAGAATTAGTCAAAACGGTAACCGCCATCCTGTGCGGGATGTAAGGGTTGGCAATCCAGCCCCTCATAGCACCCCAGGCTGACGGTCAGATGGCGGCGCTTGCCGGGGTTGTCGCGTTTCAAACCCAGAATGCCGGTACGGCCAAGCTGGATGCGGTGCTTTTGCCCGAGGCGCGGTTCTGGCAAGACACTCACCGGCACTGTCAGGCGCAAGCGCACATCAGAGCGATAGCCCAGATATACACGCAGCAGCACCATCAGATCGGTGTGTAGCTGGCCACCCGGAAGCCAGCCTTCGGCTTCGAACGGGTTACTGGTTGCCAGCTTTAGCAGAATACGGCTGCAGGCCTCTTTGCCGGTTTTTCCGAGCGTGGCGCGCTGTGACAGGGAAACTCGATTTCCTTTCCCCAGCCCACTGCGCTGAGCCACCTGCACTTTGATCGGGTCCGGGCTGATGATCGTTGCGGTAGTATGCGGGGCCAGCAGGCTAACCAGCTGGCGAATACCTTCCGCATTGCGGGTTGGCAGCCGCATCGCCCCGAGCAGTGCCAGAAAACGGGAAACCGGGGTTGCCACCTGTTCAGCCGTACCGGGGATCCCCAGGCCCACCAGCCCCAGCAGGCATTGCGACGTCTCATCGCTACCGCCTGCTTCAAAGGTCGCCGGGTAGGCGTATTTACGCCATATTCGGTAGTACTGGGTGGTGATGCGGTGGCTAAAGATATCGAGAAAGGCCGTGGTGGCTTCATACCCTTCCCGCCGCTGGGCGATATCATCCAGATAAGCGGTCGGTAACGGCGAATCCACGCCGTACATTCCAAGAAAGGTCGTGCGGACCGTCGGTGGCAAATATGGATGTTCTTCATCTGTCTCAACGGTGCGTAATTCGCTGGCCGGAAACCCCATCCCCGGCCAGGGGCGAAAGCGCACCGGGTCGGCAGTGGGTTTCTCGGCGGTACCCAGTAATGGTGCGTCGGGATTCTCCTGCTCCAGCAACTGGCAGAACCGGTAGAAGTTAACCCGCCAGATATCCTCGCCCAGTTGTTCCGTCAGCCCGGCACCTGCTGGCTGTGATTCTCTTTCCATCGCAGTCGTTTCCCTGTCGGTTGCAGCACCAGCGTGAGCTGATTGAAGAGGTGAACATCGGCATACAGCGCAAAGAAGCGGTGCAGCATTTCACCAAATAGGTTCACATCCCCCTCGCCGGCAAAGTTGTCAGCATTAAGCGTGATTTCAATCTCGACGCCGCGCAGCATGTAGCCACGTTCAAAACGGCGCACCAGCGTATGCTTCACCGCCACAATGGCTTCCAGACGGCGTCGGTTCATCTCATCATCGGTCCAGTCATACAGCGCCAGCGTGCCGCGCAGCACTTCCGGGTTATCCATCATGCTCAGAAAGCTGGATCCCAGATGGCTCATCACCCGCCAGTGGAAGCGATCATTCGCTGGCGGATAAAGTGGCAATGTTGGCGCACAGAGATTCCGCACCTTCACCGCTACTTTTCCGGCTTTCACCACCCGGTCGAGCAGTGTGCTTTCCAGCGCCTTGCGGGGCAGTTGCCCGTTAGTGCCGGTGATACGAATGGAGAGCGATTCCGGCTTTTCAGCGAGCTGCTCCATCTCAAACGAACGGCCGCCGAGAATAAGCCAGGTGTCATACAGCCCGGACGGGCCACGTTTCACGCGGGTGTGGAAATAGCGCTCCGGCGCGTCAAAGCGCATCATGCCGCCGCGATGGCGGAAGCTGGTGAACGGTACGTAAGGGTGTTTGCCATTTTTTACCGCGCCGTGAATATTATCGACGCTGTAGATTTCCGTGTGGCCGTCCTGCACACGCAGCGGGCGCAGCAGGTATTCGTTTTCCAGAGGGTCGATGGTCAGCGGGTCGGCTTCCAGCGTAAAAAGATTAATCACCGGCGCGCAATGCAGGCGGAAATTTTCGGTTTCAAACGGCATATCGGACGGCCAGCCGCCATCTAGCACGATGTCGGTTTCAAACCAGGTGGTATCCTGGTTGAGCCCAATCAACTCCAGCCCACGCAGCTCGACAAACATAAACTTCTGCCGGAAGCTGAAATACTCCAGCAGTAGCTGGTAGCCACTGAACGCAGAGTCGCCTTTCGGCCACAGACGCTCACTATCTTCGAAGCCCATCGGCTTACACCAACCGTCAAAGCGGATGCGCTCGGTGCGGGCCGCAACGTGACGGGCGTAAATCGCATGCACCCGGCGGGTCAGCGCCAGATGCAACGCGGATGCCACCGGGCTTTCGGCATCAAGGTAGAGGGCAACTTTATCAATGCCACTTTTGGCCCACTCTACCCTGCTGCCACACTCAAAACGCAGGCGAATGGCGGCACGCCCGTCAGGCTCAGTCTGCAACCGGGCATCTGCCAGATGAATCGGCTGCAGGGTGATATCCCGGGTCGCGCGGTACTGGCAGATGGTCTTGTCAGGACCAACCGGACGCGACAGCACCGGGAAGCCTTCAGGCAGAATTTCAGCCTGTTTAAGCTGCTGCCATTCCGGTTCGAACGCCACTACGGAGAGTGACGGAATGGTGCGCATATAGTGCGGCCAGAGCAGGCTCACCAGCCCTTCGGTCAGCTCAGGCAGATCATCGTCGAGCTTTTCACGCAGGCGTCCCATCAGGAAGGCAAACCCTTCGAACAGGCGCTCGACGTACGGGTCGCGGGCACCGGCTTTATCCAGATTGAGCATGGCTGCGCGATCGGGATGGGCGCGGGCAAATTCTTTACCGGCTTCGCGCAGATAACGCATCTCTGCTTCGTAATAGCGCAGGGTTAAATCATCCATGCACGGTTTCCCTGAAAGTTGTGATAGTCAAAAAAAGAGAGAATTACATGCCGCTTTTTCAGCCGCACAGCACCATCGCCCGGGCGGGATCGATAGCAATGAGGCCAGCCAGCAGCTCGTCCATTTCAGGGGCGAGGCGGGTTTTATCGCTTTCGCTACGCCCCGCTTTCAGGCGTAACAGCTTCAGGCGGCGCGCCTGCACCTCAAACAGCAGCGCAGGCTCCCAGTCGTTAAGCGTCAGCTGTGGTGCGCTACTGGTGAGTTCACCGAGCAGGTGGAGTGCCATTTCATTGCGTCCGAACTGTTCGGCAACACGGGCCATCAGCAGACGCAACAACCAGCGGCTACGGGGAGATTCCATGCCAGGGCGATGCTGAAGCCAACCTAGCGCAGCCTCCGGGCCGTCGCGGTCCCCCTTTTCCATCGCCTCGGCTTCCAGCGCGAGAATATCATCCGGTTGCCCGCCGCTGGCAACCGCGGCGGGTTGATTGCCAAACCCCGGCATATCGTCGTTCACCTTCTCAGCAATCCAGATCAGCGTTACTTCATCAGCAAACGGCGTGCCGTCACTCCAGGAGAGCTGTTCGAGGCCATGCAAACGGGCCAGCAGCCCCTTCAGATCGCTAAGGATATAGTCCGCCCAGCTATCCCATGGTTGTCCGGCGCGGGTCAGCCCTTGCCAGAGATACCATTGCAGATCTAGCCAGAAGCGGTTCCCCCCTTCGCAGAACATGGTGCTGGCCTGCTCCACCAGTTCCGTCCAGTTCTGCTGCAGATACAGGCGCTTCAGCTGAGCGCGATAATCCGGTTTGGGTGGTGAAAGACGGGTACGACCACTGGCATCCAGCGCCGGGATTTGCCCCACAGTATCCCAGCGAACCACTTTCATCAGCCGGTGTGATGCCAGCCAGCCATCCTGCTGATCGGCCAGCCAGCGGGAGAGCACTTTTGACTGGCTTAAAAATTCCCCCTCAGACGTAACAACCATGTCCGGAGCGGACTGCCTGACCGTTGTAACAGGCGTACTTTCGGCTGTGCTGGTAGTTTGCGACATTAAGCCATCCAGCCCGCCGGAGCCTGCCAGACGGATTTCCAGCGCGCGGGATAAACCGTCGAGAGAGGGGCGTTCGCCCTCCGGCCAGTTTTCCAGTTGGCTATCCAGCAAACTCATCACGGCTGCCGTCTGCGAGGTTTGCTCCCGGTTGGCATCCGGCCATAGTGAAAGCGCGTCCTGTACCTTTGTACTGTTTAGCCACTCAAGCGCAGATTTGCGTGCATTGGGGCGAAGCGGATAACAGTACTCACCGTAGCGGGTCAGCATCGCCGCCAGCAGTTGCAGCCCCTGACACAGGCCGGTCTCACCTTCCTTTTGCAGACGGGCGAAGATATACCAGGTGACCACCCTTAAGTCGCGGGCGGTGTGACAGAGTATTTTTTCAGCCAGCTGGCAAAGCGTTTCCGGATCGGTGCCAGAAAGTTTGTTGATTTCCTCGCGCATCAACTGGAAATCGTCGTCATAGGCAGGGTCTTCCCCCGCCCCGTCACTGCCCGTTAATGGCTTGAGCCAGTTATCCCATTGTGACAGGCTGGCCTGCTGATGGACGAGCAGCGTTGACTGCTGCTCTTCGTCGGGAACACACAGCGCCAGCAGCGCTTTTGCAGTAGCCATCTATTCTCCCTCCGTGGCTGCCAGCGTGTTATTTACGGCATCCGCACTTACCGCGAAGATAGATTGCGGCAAGTGGAAACCCTGCAGCTTCAGTAGCGCCAGGGGGCCATCCCCCAGTTCGCTGCGCAGGATAAATTTAAGCGGGCTGCCATCCGGCGTGCGCCACACCAGTTGCGTACGACTGCTGTCGAGCGGCGTCATCAGCGCTTTATCGAGCAAACGGATAAAGCCCCAGTTTCCCTGATAGTGCTCAAAGAGGCGCATTTCCGTGTTGACGCTTCTCCAGCTCAGATCCACACCCGGATACCAGGTATTTCCCGGCCAGGTGAAGCTCTGCCAGCTTTCCATCTGGTTGAAGTAATCAAGATTCTGACCGTCCAGGGTCAATTGCATCCGTGCAACATCACGTGAAGGGCGGGCCATCAGTTCAAAATGCACACCCGCATCTCCCTGCGCGAAAATAATGTCGGAAATATCTGCCAGTTGGTTGATAGCCGTCAGGAAGGCGGGGTTGACGGCCATCCCCTGGCTTGCAGAAGGATCGACCACCCAGTGGCTGCCTTCCTGATGCAGGATCCCGCCGAGGTTGGTTTTGAGGAATGCCGCAATATACCCGGAATCACCACGCACGAACTGCGCCAGCAAGGGAAGTGAGGCATCGCTTCCTGTGGCTTTAAACGGGTAACGTCCGGCAAACGCCGTGTTCCACTGCGACACAATCGTGCTCTGCCAGCGGGCATTCAGACTGTCTGCCGCCGGGGCCAGCACCTGGCGCCAGGCTAGATCCAGCGGCTGCACAAACAGCGCCTGAGCAAAACCGCTCCACTCCTGCCCAAGGCTTGCCGCCACCAGACCGCCGTAATCGCGGGTGTCCGTCAGATCGATGGCCTTGCCCTGAAAGACCGTCTGCGCCAGCATCTGCGCCATCGCTTGCGGATCAGGTGCGCTGGTAACCTGCTGCAGTTTGAGGCGCACCTGCGTCACTCGCGCCAGCCACGACTGGAAACTGAGATTACCGTTAGCGCCCGTGCCGTCTTTCCCTGCCATCAGGCCGTTCAGTGGTTCAAACACGCCATCCAGCGGCCCTTTGGGCCCCTGAGCCTGTTCGATAAACTGTTGCGCATTCTTTTTACTCCCGACCAGCTTTTTCGCCGAGTCAACCAGTGAATCGGCAAGCCGCTCGCCTTCAGCACCGGTCTGTCCCTGCCAGGTCAGCGTGTTCATCAGCGCCACCAACGGTGACTGACGCACATCCGCCAGCAGGTTAAGCTGGGCAATCGCTTCGGACAGCGATTCGGCCTCATGCCACTGAATGCTGTTGGCCATGTTCAGCCAGGCATTACCGAAATCGGTAAAGTAGCGCTCAGTCAGGCGCTGCTCCAGCGCTTCCGGCGAGATATCGCTCCCGGCCTGATGAGTCTTATCGGTCAGCACCCAGTCGATTTCCGCGCGGCGGGTTTTCACCACTTCATCAATAGCACCCTCGACCTGCTCTTCCCATGCCTGGCGGGTAAACATGCCCGGCACAACTTCGGAGGTAGAAAATAGGGTCGATGCGTCGGTATCACCTGTCATATCTGCCAGTGTTAAGTCCGGCCAGTTGCGGGCGATGCGCTGCAGCATCTCCTGATACAGACCAGACTCCGCATTACGCTGCCCAATTTGTTTGAGCAGAATCTGACGTACGGTGCCAACCAGGTCTGCATCCGGCTTAATTTTCCACTCCGGGTGCGCGGGCAGGTTCTGGGCATAGAACCCGAGCAGTTTGGGGGCCAGCGTCTGCCAGACGACGTCGCTAACGCCAGTGCGTGTCGGCCAGGTTTTCAGCATGTTTGCAGCAAACCACGGCGCATCCGCTTTATCCGGACGTGCCAGCATCAGATAGCCCTTGAGAAGGTTATAGGTCTTTTGGGCAGCGGTTGTACGTGCATCACTGGCTGGGGGGAGTCGCACAAACGCGGTCAGCTGACGGTGGAGCTCGTCAGCCAGCGCATCGCGCATCAGCGCCTGGTTGTTGCGGGCATACAGTGGCCAGAGGGAATTCAGTGTTTCACGGTCCTGATTCAGGCCAAAGCGGGTATACCAGGGCGCGCCGTGGGCTTGCCTGTCCTGCAAACGGGCAATGACCTGCTGCAGAATGAGCTGATTACGCAGGCGTTCCGTCAACGGTTGCTGTGTATCGGCGGCAACGCGCGCGGTTTTCTGGGCCTGATAAATCTGGGCACGGTTCACGGTCAGGGAAAGCAGTGTTCCCGCGCCCCACAGCAGAACCACAGCTAGCAACATCAGAGGGAGAACACGCCGCCAGTGGAAACCGATTTTGCGGGCCTGAACATGCAGACAATCCTCTTCCAGCGCCTGCCAGGCCGGGTGGCTCAGACGCGCGTGCGGCAACGTGGAGGTTGCTGGCAGCACAGGGCTGAACATGACCCCGCGCAGGCGGTAAGGTGCCGGGCCGGTCATCAGGCTGGTCAGCAAGTGGGTTAACTGTTGCTTAAGACGTCCGCGCAGCTGAACGGATAACTGCAGAAGCCAGTCGTGGCGGGTATTACGCAGCAACACCTGTATACCCACACGGCGCAAACGAGAAGAAAGTGTCGTCAGTGACTCAATAGCGGCTTCTGGTGCAGCCCCCGGCCCGAAGAATGTGCCGGTCGCCGGCACGCCCTCGCCTTCCTGACTCCACGCCTCCTCACGGATAAACCACAGCCAGACCGGAGCCTGCCAGCCAATCAACACATCACCTTTCTGACGGCTGCGAACGAGCGAATCCAGCGCAGCGGCATCCGGAAGTTGCGCGCAGTCCATTACCTGCACAATGCCGTCTATCGGCTGCTGAGGGCGCACCTCATTCAGCGCGTCAACAAATTCTGGCTCAAGCTCGGCTTTTGCCAGCCCGGCATGGATCAGAACAGTGCCGTCATTTTCCTGCCAGTGGTCACGCTTGAGCCCCGGAACCACTTTTTCAATATGGTCATCGGTACCCTGAACCAGCAGCAGGCGGACTTTAGATTTCCAGCGGCGGCCGTAGCGCAGACGGAGATGATCGGTGAGTTCTACACTATCGAAAAAGCCCTTCTCACCTTGATCATGGAGAACGAGTGAAGTCTGATGTCCGGTAGACTCTCTTTTATTTTCCTCGAAAGCCGCCCTGACCCCCGTTTTTCCTGCGCGCTCAAACAGTCGTTCGGTCACCCAACCGATGAGGCCAATGATGAGAATTGAAACCAGACTCCATATAAGCAATTGAGTATCATCAAGCGGGCCGATGCCAGTCCAGCTCGACATTTTTTCTGGCCAAGCCATAAACAGGTACACAAAAATGGCGATGAAAAAAATAAGGGTGAGTACGATGCTCCCGATAAGTGTTTTTACTTTCACAATGTGCCCTGTCGTGTCCCTGTATTATCTCCGGGTGTAACACCGGCAATCCAGATGTCATTTGTATCCGTTCCTACGGCTATTACTTGCGCCGCTCCCGAGCGAGCGACAAGTGAGGATATGGCCACGGCAAGCCAGGGGGCACTAACACCTCCATAACCGATGAAATCATCTATGTTTTTGTGATCTTCCGTCATATCGAGAGATAAGTTATTTTCCGCACACGCAGAATACCACTCAACATCTTGTGAGAAATTCAATCCCGTAATACAACTACCCTTAACCTCTTCTGGTAATAATTGACTCCAGATCAGTGCCCGTGAGAGTGTTTTCGTCAGAGAATCATTCTTGTATCTTTCAGGTCGGTGTAATTGCACGGCATCAGGAATATCCGAGTGCTTTCTGTTTAACATTAATATTAATGTTATTGCTTCACCCTCACCTTCTCTGGGGGCTTGTCGTATCTCTGCGCTAATAGATAAAAGTAATGATGGTTTACGCCAAGTATTATCAAGCCAACTGTCGAGTGCTTCAAATCCATTATTCTTTAATAAAATGAAAGAACGTCCGGTCTCTGACGAGATAAGCTCTAAAGCAATTGGCAGTGCATCGGGGATCTCCGGCGTGTCAAAATCAGCTATCAGCCAACAAGTAATGTCCGATGGGATTTTTGCGAGTACAGGCTTAATTTGCATAATAAGTGTTTTAATGGCTTCGCAGAATTCGGCCGATTGACATTCTTCAAATCCAGGCAATTTTGAATGGCGGACATAGTTTCCACCTCTTGTTTTTTGTACTTGAATGATCGGATAAGAGGATTGTATTGCAGAAAGTATCTTGTCTGTTCTGCTTCCAGACTGCGTTGTTACACCTGAAGCAATAAGCCATGCAAAACGCTGCCCACGTAAAATTTCTTCATTCAAGATCATCTTGCGATTAGCATTCCAGGACTCAGCCCAAACCTGGTCTGTTTTATATGCGATACGGCGCAGGCCAAAAAACATTCCCCATAAACAAAGGGGAAGGCCCAGCGCAGCAAACCAGAAAACAAGTCCCTCTTTCGTACCAGTCCAAAATAAAAAGGACAGCACACAGCCTACAATCAGCAGAAATACCAATAACCCTGACCATTTACGTGTATCAGGGCGATGAACTTTGGGGATTGCCGCAGGGACTTCATCGAGAAACACCGGCATAGTTATGCTACCTTCCCCGCCGAAAATGAACTGATCAGCGTACAACCACATCCACATTTATGGCCATGGAACGCAACAGGAACTCCCTGATCAAGATAGTCTGGATTTCCCTCAACAATTGTCGTAGGCCCATGACCCTCTTTTGGGCATGAAACCTTATCGCCTTTACGTGCCACGCCAATGCCGCCAAACTTCATCGTGCAGGATCCTGTTAACACAGCGCCACCATGCGTGGTTTTATCACCAATACGAACGATTGCTAACATAGATATATATTCCTAAATTACATCTGTGGTTTCACTTAACAAATAAGAACTATGAACCCACTGATTTATCCTGTAATTGAATGCATAACTCTTATATTGATATAATCGACATTATAATTTTTTAGTCGTCAACTCGTACTATTTCGTACTATCAAGATTATTATCCCTACATTTTATATTAAAATTTATTACTTAAGTATATTTAGAGTTAAAAATAATCAGTAAATAAACCACTAAATAAAAAAACAATCATCACAATAACCAATCTAAATTACCGAATCAATCATCATAAAATTAATAATACTGATACAAAACAACAGCCATGGACATGTTAATACTGCGCCTCAACTAACACATGTAAATTTGTCCCTGTGTTATTCTTATTAAAATAGTAACTAGTGGTTTCGGAATCCATCACAACCAATATCTTTAATCTGTCGTTATCAATCCATTTATAATCAACAGAAGAACCATTAGCTTTATAGCTATTGTTATCGTTAGGTAAAATTTTACTTAGTTTACCAGATGCGTTCTCATCAAATGAAATAACTTCCTGATAAGACTCGTTTATGCCCATATTGTCAAATATACAAATATACTCAGATGTACCATCAAATTGGCTTTCAACATTTCTATTATGACAATATTTACCCCAATTATTATTTAAATACAAAGCATTATCTTGAGATGTAATGACATTGCTCTGTTTATAAAAAACAACATAATCCTGATCGGTAACAAACAAATTACTCCCAGCTTTTACAATTGCATCATAAGGAACTGGACACTCTTTACCAGGAAACAATGATGTAATTTCATAAACATCTTCTGGGAATTGAATGTTTTCATATTTGAACAACATGCTATACATATTTACGGTCTTAGCCGACATGAAGTATGAAAGAGCGCTTTTCTTCAACTTAACATATTCCATGGAACATATATTTTTATTTTCCAGGAAATCATTGGTTATTATTAACCTCTTATTTCCAATATTCAAAATGGATTTATTGTAAATCATATTAAGATGATTGACGGTGTAAGTATTGTGCTTACCAAAAAGATCACGCTCTGATATTTTATCAAACACCCAACGAGTTTCTTTTATATCATCATCTGAGTGCGCAATACCTGATAGCAATGATATCAATAACAAATAGACTAAATAAATTCGATTACACATATTTACCCTCGTAAAATTGATGTGATGAATCATAAATATTGTGCCAAAAAGGCCACCATTTGTGGTATCAAGAAATTCGGCTGGAGCCCCTTCATAAGCTGCTTGATTGAGTTTAAAAATAGATATCGGCCTTTCCGTAATACCATTCGCTGAGGTGCCTGACGATAATGCGGTGGAGATGATCGCGGTAAGACGGGTTATGCACTGCCTGCAAATACTCTTGCTCAGAATAGATGCCGTCATTACTAGAGTCGATCTGCTTGAGAAGACGATTGTAATTATACTGGTTCATCGCCCGGCTACTGTCTGTTTCATTCTGCGCGGCTTGATAAAATTGTTTAAGGACCCCTTTTACAACGTTGTCAGGATGATGAATGCCATCTATCAGGTCGAAGCTTTCTGGTGCCTTATCCAGCGTGACAAATCCCAGTGAAGCCAGGTCGAACTGTGCCACTTTTTTCACATCACTCGCGGCCATCCAGCCGCCTTCTGGCCTTATCTGGTAATACGCTGCACTGGTATTATCCGTCAGCACCTTTCCATCAGCATCCACACCCGGCACTTTTGAACGAGTCAGTACTCCGGGTGCTCTCCATTTTGCCCGAGGCATCCGGCATATACAGTCATGCTCGTTCTGCATACTTCAGGAAACCAGGACTGCCCTCGCTCGCTTTATCTGGGTGAAAATTTATGTAACTTTGCATTTTAGATATACCTGGCCCATGTATTGATAACTACAAAACATCTATAAAATTAATCCACGCGACATCAGATTTTGTTTTTGAATTATATTTAACCTTTAACATTGAATTTTCATAACCAATTATTTCCACCACATCACCCTTTATCAAATAAGGATTGTTCTTCTTATTTTTTTTGTTCTCATCAAATAAAAAAGCCCTATCATTCCCAATTAGCGTTTTAACACTACCATTAAGAATTAAATTCTCAGATGAAAATAACTTATTTGCATCCGCGCTAGATAAAATCATATTTCTTGTTACGTTATCTTTGGAACAAAGAATTAGTAACGCTACAACTTGTTGTTGATCAGCGGAAGGCAACGTTATCCTTTTACAAGCAGAAATCAAATGAGGAATGTTTCCAGATGAAAAATTGAATATATACGCATCTCTAGGATAGTTCATTACAAGAGATACAATACCGATAGAGGCTGTATCCAGCAGCAAATTACTTTCTTCAAGATCGGATGAAACTATTGTACTGTTACCGTACTCTTTGCCTCTCGCATTCGTATACTTAACATAATATCCTTTATCATTTTTTTCTACCATCCACGCACTTCCATCATTATTCTTAATTTCATCAACAATCACGACACTTTTCGCGCATACTGAAATTGAGAAAATGGCAGACAGTACAACAAGGAAATATTTTTTATAACCATTCACTTATCACCATTCCTCCTTTAAAGATTTATATGCTTTTTCAATTTTCTGATCATATCCAATCTGCCCTGCTCCATTATATTTGCGGGCTATTGCCAACCAATCTTTATCTATCATTGATTGAAGCATCTTCTTTTCTTTAACTAAGAAAACGTTGAAATATTGTAAATGTTGCCTTGCACAATAATTTTGCGCATCAACTAATTCTTTAGTAGAACCATATAAGTGGCGGTAGTATTCCCCCATAACCTGGAATTTCCCCCAAGAACACGACATATTTGCCGCATCATAATTAATATCCCTTGCCCTTACCAAACGTTCATATTGTTCACTCTCTGTACCATAATGATAGCTACTATCATAAGAATGAATAATTTTGGGCTCATTCGCCTCGACATTTCTTATTATTTCAGGATTTACACCTTGAGCAGCAGCTAATCTCTTCATGAAATGCCTTTCATAGAGAATTGTCGCATGTCTCTCGCCTTTTACATAATACTTAAACGGTACTTTATCACCCGTTTCGGCTACAGCTATTGCCCTTAGTACTTCTCGTTCAACACCTAATTGGCTTGCAAGTAGTTCAAAATCATCCTTCGTAACATCTTGCGCACCCGACTGACATGGCCGATCGACGATGCCTTGCTTATAGCAATAACATTGCTTATTCCCGGTAAGGAAAGCACTCAAAAAGGCAACCGGATGCATATGCCACGGATCAGCTACCATCCCGGAGACCTGCTTCATCCAATTCATCTTCTCAAGAAAGCTTTCTGTATAGGCTTTCCATACTGCCAGAGACGGATCCGTATTCAGTGTATCCAGATACCTTTTCCAGTAGGTATCATCCTTTCCGTAATACCATTCACTGGGGTGCCTGACGATAATGCGGTGGAGATGATCGCGGTAAGACGGGTTATGCACTGCCTGCAAATACTCTTGCTCAGAATAGATGCCGTCATTACTAGAGTCGATCTGCTTGAGAAGACGATTGTAATTATACTGGTTCATCGCCCGGCTACTGTCTGTTTCATTCTGCGCGGCTTGATAAAATTGTTTAAGGACCCCTTTTACAACGTTGTCAGGATGATGAATGCCATCTATCAGGTCGAAGCTTTCTGGTGCCTTATCCAGCGTGACAAATCCCAGTGAAGCCAGGTCGAACTGTGCCACTTTTTTCACATCACTCGCGGCCATCCAGCCGCCTTCTGGCCTTATCTGGTAATACGCTGCACTGGTATTATCCGTCAGCACCTTTCCATCAGCATCCACACCCGGCACTTTTGAACGAGTCAGTACTCCGGGTGCACGGCTTTTTCGCCCAGTGCTCACCATTTTACCCGACGCATCCGGCATAAATAATGCAGCCCCTTCTGCATAGTTCAGGTACGCAGGATCATCTTCCCCAGTTTTATCGGGGTTGGTCAGAAAGGTCGGTAGCTTATTGTCCGGACTCAGACATTCAATATGCACCTGGTAACGTGAACGTTTGCCGTTTTCTTCCGGCAACTCGTAAAAACCAAGATGGCCTATGCAGTCTCCGGCACTAATAGCCACAGGCGTTTCAGGGGCCACAACTTCGCCGTATTTTCCCTGCCCCTGTGACTGTGTACCCTTTGCGATCAGATTGCTATTATCCGAAACGACCCAGACCCGGTCCCCTTTTTTTAATCCCCCATTATCCCTCTCCAGGGTGACAAGGCTGAAAATACGATTATCAGTTTGTCGGGTAAATGAGGTGATGCCCGGATCAACCGTGACAGGAAAATCTTTTGGCAGCGTACTCCGATCAGCTCCTGCACTTACATCCTCAGTGCTGAAATAAGCTTTCAGAACCGCACTGGTTTTATAACTCTGCTCATTGCCGGTTCCTGCATGATAGGCGGGTGAACATTTTTTCCACCAGGAAGGCTGTGTAGCCTTACCGGAAAGTGGTTTCAGCCAGCCCCTGTCGGATACCGTCCAGACTTTATCACCAGCAGACAGTGAGCCAGTATCATTCATGACCCTCACCTCACAGAACTGGCGGCGATAATGGCCTGGATGTGCAGAAGTCATTAGCTTGTCACTCAACTCCACCTGAGTACCTGCAGGTAACGAGCCCGTTGCCGTCCCCTTATTTACCTGCTCCGGGGTGGTGTAATATGACTGACCTTTCGCTGTCTCCCGGAGATTGATATCTGCCTGGCCGTAAGCTGCGACAGGAGCCAGATTCATATAAAGCGTATGGAACGTCAGTCCGCCGGATGCATTTTCCCCTGGCTGGATGTAGTGTTTGACCAGTACAAATGAGGTTGAGAAGTAAAGTTTATCTCCACGCCACGCAATAAAGTCGTAATCCTCACAGACGCGATATGCCACAATTTCACCGTCAGCCATACATCTGACTGCCTGTGCACCGTCATAAGGCTTGTTTACATAGTTCAGTTCCGAAGGATTGCTACCGGTCAACGCGCACCACGGGGCGCTGGCATCAGTAATATGAATGCCACCATGCCACATACCCTGACTGCCGACCAGATAAAGACCTGAGCTCTCAGAGCCCAGGAGACTTAACAGTTCTTCCGCATCTCCGAATGCCTTACCTTTTCCATTGGCAGGTATCGGGAAGGTGATTTTTGGTATTAAAGCCATCGCTTTCCTCCCTGTTATTCACTGGCCCATTTGGCTGAATTTTTCCCGGTAACACTAATATCGGTTTTTTTAAAATCTGGGGTTTCAGCGGGAAGGGTCTTCCCTGTTCCAGGGACAAGATAATTCGAAGCCCTGGTAATAAAGTCCCCCTTTGTTCCATGCTCAATTCCGCTTTCGCTTAGTTTCAGGTAGGAACCACCACCGTTCAGCGTCAGGGTTTTCGGAGTGCTGATGGTGATTTCATCTTTACTGCTGGTGATCGTGAACTGCTGGTCAGCGCTCATCTCGAGTGTGCTGTGCTGGGCGCGTATTTCTACGTTGCCCTGATTCGCAATGACCTTCGCCCCACCTTTATGGGCAAATAGCCCCAAAGATTGTTCAGCACTCACCGTGACATTTTTCATTGCTCCGATATCGACATGCTGCCCTGCGGTAAGCATGGTGTTTTTCGTGCTGGTCAGTTGCAGATGCTCACCAGAGGTAAGGGCAATTCCTTGCGGCGCAGAAGCCAGTACCACGGCAGACTGCAAATCTTTCAGGCGCTTCTGGAGCAAATTGTTCTGCGTTTGAATATCACATGTCAGGGCTTTCGCCTGTTCAGCAGCGCCGTTCAGCGCCTGCATCTCGCTGTTGGCCTGAATAATCTGGCTGACCGCCGGATTCATCTCCAGCACTTGCCCCTGGCCTTTGGCCTGCGCATCCGCTGTCAGGTAAATCCCACGGGCAGCACGCACGGCACCAAACTCATCGGTGCGTAGCTCAAAACCCGCACCGCGCTTTTCGCGTTGGGCATCAACCAGATGGCCGATATTGAGCTGGGTTTTGCCGAACTCCGTCGCAAGCTTGATGTGCTCTTGCTGGCGCTTATCTTCCATGCGGAGTTTATTGTTCGCAGGCGTTCGCAGAACGTTTCGTGTGTGGTTATCGTTAGTGACGTGATCCGGGTGTTCAGAATCGTGCTGGGCATGGGCAATATACGGACGGTCAGGGTCCCCCGCATCGAACATCACCGAAACTTCGGTGCCGTCGAGCAAAGGCGCGTGGAAACCGTAATTGTCTCCGGCATACGGTTTCGCCATACGCAGCCACAGATAGGCATAACCCTGTTCGCTGTCGCTGCGATCGAAATTCAGTTTCGTGCGATAGCGGCCCTGATTGTCCAGCCAGGCATAGGTATCGCCTTTCTCGGTGCTCTCCACACGAGCAGGCAATGTACCGGCAATCACCGGGCGACGATGAAGTGGCGGGCGATAACACACGGCCTCGCTGTAAGGGATGCCGGTAAAGGTCATCTTAAAACTTTGCTTACGCGAACCACAGCTTTGCACGCCGGTGATAACAATGCCGTCTTTCAGGTTGGCAGGAAGCGCCCCCTGCGGTTCAAGTACTTCGCCCGGCACCAGCACCGGGCTGGTTGTTTTACCAGTGACTTTCTGCTGCGCATTCAGAATACGTTCATGACGCAAACGGGCATAGTACGCCCCACTCTCCGGGGTTTCGATATCGCCTTTGCTCAGAAAAGGCTCTGCGTAGTGATACACCTCACCCGTGGTGATGCCATCCGTGGTTCTGACAGACGCAGAACTGTCCTGTGGCGTCAGCGCCTCGCGGTAGTTGTAATCACGGTTGGCTACGCTTTCTGACACCACCTGATGGCCGGTTTTAATATCCCATACGCAGAGCTGCCCGTTATCGTTGGTTCGTGATGGAGGGATGAGCGGCAGCGTTACACCAAACTGATACTGCTCCGGGCTGTCCTGGAAAATCACCACATCCTGTTCGAGGCGGGCATCCATTTCAAAGCGCCAGAAGATGCCGACTTCGGCCAGTAAACGCTGCACAAATTCGAGGTCGGTTTCGCGCCACTGGGTGATCAGTTCACGTGCCGGATAATCCTGCGACAGACGGAACTCAAAATCAGCCCCTTCCAGCCCGTGGAAACGCAGGATCTTCTCCACGACTTCAACAACGGACTGATTAAGGTAAATCTCGCTGCGCTTTGTGTAATGCAACAGCGCGATGCGCGGCACAATTTTCAGCGTATACCAGGTTTCATCAGCAGACGTCGAAAGACGCTGGAATGTCTGCACGACGCCATAGACAGTACGCAATGGCGTGGCTGGCATACCGTTATACAGTGGAACCTGGAGCGTGAAGGATGCCGGTTTAAGCAGCATGCTGTCGCTGGCGATATCGCTTTCAGTACAGGTCACTTTAACGGTGTAGTGCCACGGTTCGCTGAGTTTTTCTTCTGCCTTAAAATTGAAGACATCCAGAAAGTGCGGGCAGTCGTGAACGACCAGCTTATAACGAGACATACCCAGTAATGTGTCGATTTTTTCCTTCGCCGGGGTAATTACGGAATCACTCATTCTTTTACTCCTCTCTCCCGCACTTTCTCTGTAGGCAATATCTACGTAAATAAATGACGTGAATTAAAATCTTTACTCATTATCGCCAGTTAAATAGGAAATTCTTTCATTAGTCATTTTGGTCTGGCACTGATAAATATTCACCCGCTGCTGCATAGGAATTGTTTCCGCTTTGCCATCTGGAATTTTTCCGCATTTCGCCACTTTGTTATTAACCCATGCAATCTGTTCTTTCTTCATTGAATTTCGTACTGAGTCAGGTAATTCTTTCCATACAGCATTCAGTTCACGATCGGCACTTGCATAGGCAGACTGTGCTAACTTCAACGAACTCTGCGAAAGCGTACTAATAATCTGGTCTTTATTTACTGCCAGTACGCTCATATTGAACATAGCCGCAGAAACGTCAGTCCAGTTAAAATTACTAAAAAGAATATCTTTATTATTATCAGCAAGTTTGGCCACATAGGTAGCACCGTTCCAGGTAACGCCGCTGTTGTTTACCTTTCCATTATCACCCGTGACATATTGCAAATAATGAGGAGCCTTGCTTACAACATCCAGCGTATCTTGTGGAATTTTAATTGAAATCGTCGCACTGCAATCCAGACCATCATTCCCTGAACCTGATGTTGAGACATTTGTAAGTTCGACTTTCATGCTATTCAACATATTCTGGTAAACGGAAACTGGCTTATCGTAATTAAACCGACTTTTTGTGATAAAACTGCTCT
Organism: Kosakonia sp.; assembly: GCF_032104925.1. NCBI lineage: Bacteria > Pseudomonadati > Pseudomonadota > Gammaproteobacteria > Enterobacterales > Enterobacteriaceae > Kosakonia > Kosakonia sp. Next base: position 303,822 of record NZ_DAMCGF010000002.1, on the reverse strand, counting down.
GTAACATACCCGATGCCTCATCCTTGATATATCCGGCAAGCGCTTTTACTGCATCATCTCTGCCACATTTAAAATCGTTTGAATCAAATAACCCGGCATTAGCTGCATTAGAAAACGCTGCAACAACGGTTAATAACGCCATTTTTTTAAACATTTTTTAATTCCCTTTTTTAGATACTCATTGAGTTTTGTAGATGCTTATCGCTTACCTGACACCAAACACCAGTTCAATCCCCTCGTCCTCACTCCAGCCAAGCGTCAGCATTTTTGGTTTCTGCCTCGCAGCCATATGGGTAAGCAACTGCTGGCTCAGAACCGGCAGAATTTGCTGGTTGAGTAAGCTATCGACGTTGCGCGCGCCCGTATCCGGCAGCAGACAGGCGGCGGTCAGGGCGTCATACAGCGCCTCGTCAATGTTCGTGGTCAGACCGTAATGGCGGTACAGACGCTTGCTCACCTGGGTGAGTTTCATTTCCACGATGGTGCGCATAGCAGCATGCGCCAGCGGACGGTAAATCACCGTCTGGAAGCGGGCGAGCAGCGCAGACTGGAAATGGTCACGCAGGATCGGACGCAATAGCTCGTGTAGATCGCCTTCGCTGGCTTCCGGCTGTTCATCAAGCCGTTGCATCAGGTGGTCGCTGCCGAGGTTCGAGGTCATCAGAATGACGGTGTTGCGAAAGTCGATTTCGCGGCCTTCGCCGTCGCGCATAAACCCGCGGTCGAAAACCTGATAGAACAGGTTCATCACGTCACGGTGGGCTTTCTCCACTTCATCCAGCAGCACCACGCTGTACGGCCGCTTGCGCACCGCTTCGGTCAGGATACCGCCCTGACCGTAACCAACGTAGCCCGGAGGCGATCCTTTCAACTGGGAAACCGTGTGCGGCTCCTGGTATTCGGACAGGTTGATGGTAATCAGCGACTTTTCGCCGCCGTAGAGCACATCGGAGAGCGCCAGTGCTGTTTCGGTTTTACCCACGCCGCTCGGGCCAACCAGCAGGAACACGCCCTGCGGACCGTTCCCGGAAGTGAGGCCTGTTTTCGCCGCCCGCAGGCGTTGCGCGATGGCGGTAAACGCGACATCCTGCCCGACCACACGTTTGCTGATTTCATTTTCCAGGCTAAGCAGTTCGGTCTGCTCGTCTTTCATCAGAGATGACAACGGCACCCCCGTCCAGTCGGCAATGACGTTAGCGACGGTACGTACATCCACATCCACGGAGAGCAGCGGATTGTTGTGCTGGATGCCGCTCAGCTCCTGCTGCAGCGTGCAGATTTCACTCTGGCGGGAGATGTCCTGGCGGCTCGCCAGCAGTTGTTCGGTGAGTTTCAGCTCCTGACCGTACCGGATCTCCAGTTCGTCGAGTTCCGCCCTCAGCCGCGCGTCTTCCTGCTCAAGCGCCGCCAGGCGTTCACCGGGGCTCTGATTACCGATGGCGGTGTCTTCCAGCAGCGCCTGCTTCTCCATATCCAGCGCTGTAATTTGCGAGCGAAGACGGGTCAGCCGTTCCGGCACGGTGTCGAGGCTCATGCGCACGCGGGCGCTGGCGGTATCGAGGAGATCAACGGCTTTGTCCGGCAGCTGACGGCCTGTCAGATAACGGCGGGAAAGCGTCACAGCGGCGCGCACCGCATCGTCCGTGATATGCACGTTATGGTGCCCGGCGTAGCGGGATTTCAGGCCACGCAGCATCAGGCAGGCGGTGTCATCATCCGGCTCGTCCACTTTGACCATCTGAAAGCGGCGTTCCAGCGCGGCGTCACGCTCGAAGTATTGTTTGTATTCAGACCAGGTGGTCGCGGCAATTGTTCGCAATTCGCCACGTGCCAGCGCCGGTTTCAGCAGATTCGCCGCATCCGCGCCACCTGCCTGGTTGCCCGCGCCAATGATGGTGTGCGCTTCGTCGATAAACAGCAGAATCGGCACCGGCGACTGCTGTACGGCGTCGATAACGTTTTTCAGGCGCTGTTCGAATTCTCCCTTCACACCTGCGCCCGCCTGTAACAACCCAAGATCGAGGGTGCGCAGAACGACAGGTTTGAGCGATTCAGGCACGTTGCCTTCGGCAATGCGCAGCGCGAGTCCTTCGACCAGTGCGGTTTTTCCGACTCCGGGCTCGCCGACCAGAATCGGGTTGTTTTTACGACGTCGGGAGAGGATATCCACCATCTGGCGGATTTCAGTGTCACGACCAAACACCGGGTCGATTTTGCCCGCTTTCGCTTTGGCGGTGACATCAAGGGTGAATTTATCCAGCGCGTTCTGCAGCGCCGCACTCAGTTCGCCCTCTTTTACCTCTGCCCCCACAGGGCGGCCGACCATTTCAATATCGCCACTGTAGCTCTGGGTCAGTTCTGCTTCCTGCTGCACGTCCGGGCGTTCGTCAGACTGCGCATCCAGCAGCGGGCGAAGGCGCTCCAGCTGGCTCTGGCCCAGCGTCAGCAGGGGCCACAGACCATCACAATGAATCAGCGTCGGGCTTTCAACCAGCGCAATCAGCAGATGCAGGCTGCGGATTTTTTCTTCGCCCCGCAATGACGCTATCATCCATGCCTGTTTCAGCAGCGTGTTGAGAGAGCTCGCCAGCTGTGGCCGGCTGCGTACCGATCGCGGAAGCCTGTCCAGCCAGTCCAGCAGCGCCTGCCACATACTGTCCATATCCCACTCGTAGCGACGCGCCAGCACCGTCAGGTCACCTTCGCCCTGCTCCAGCAGTTTCAGCAGCCAGTGTTCCGGCAGAATTTCCGCATGGGCGCGGGTCTGGCACAGGGAGGCCGCCCCTTCCAGCGCACGGGCACAGTAAGGATTAAGGCGACGTAACAGGGCGGCTGAGTTTTCCATTTTTCTCTCTCTTAGGTTGTGCCGGGTACGCTACCGCCCATCGCTTTCCCTTTTGACAGGGAACCCAAAGCGCATCAGGTCAGGCAGGCAGATTGTGTGGTTCTTTGCTGAAAACCCGGGGCGGCAGATATTCAGCAAAAAAGAGAAAGCGGACAGGGGGGACTGTCCGCTTGCGACTTACGCGGTGGCGCGTTCGTTCCAGGAATCGGAATGAATGATGTTGCCGTCTTTGTAGGTCCAGGTGATTTTTTCGTAGCGCAGTTCGATCTGCTCGAGGTGGTTGTGCTTCTCGTAAGAAGGATCTTTGATGTCGTGCATCACCGGATTCACTTTCACCACTTTCACGTTTTCCAGTGTGGTGTTGAAGTACTCCACTTCCTGACCCGCGTCGTTGATTTTGTACCACTTGAATTCAGCAGACTTCAGGGTCTGGCCGGTCGTCACCGCCTTGTACAGATACGGGCTGGAAGAATCGATTTCCTTCGTAAACAGGAAGGGGGTGTGGATACGGGTACCGGTCAGCTTGCCGGTGTTGTTGTCCGTCGGGATGTACAGGTTGTGCTGCTGTGCAACGACTTCGATGCTGCCTTCGCGATCCTGGACGTCCACAGACCCTTTAATGTCCGCGCCGCCGTCATCTTTCAGCCAAAGGTAAACGGGAATTGCCATTGGATTTACTCCATTTAGTGTTGAGAAACGTCATCATCCTGTGATGACGCTGAGGGTTTGCCCGGTAACTGGCAGGCATCGACCTGCGGTACCAGACTGATTTCGACACGGCGGTTGAGCGCACGGCCTTCCGTGGTGTCATTAGTTGCAATGGGGCGACGTTGACCGTAGCCCTGCACCGCAAAACAGCTTTCCGGCACATCACCGGTGTCGCGCATCCAGTCACGTACCGCTTCGGCGCGCTTCATGGAGAGCGTCTGGTTAAGCCCAGGATTGCCGGTGTTATCGGTATGCCCGGACACGACAATCAGCCAGCCGGGTTTGGCTTTGATGCCTACCAGGGAGTTGACCAGCAGTTTGGTAGAGCCTGGCCTAAGATCGGACATACCCGAGTCGAATAGCGACATGCTGTCGAGGCGGATAATCTTCGGCACCGCTTTTGACTTTGGCGGCGGCGGTGGTGGAACCCAGGTATCAATGGCCTGCTGAACGCTGAGCCACAAACGCTCGCCCGGATAGAGTCCCAGACCGTATCGCTGCGGCTCGCCCTGGCGCTGCCAGCGTTCCAGCAGCAAGGCATCCTGTTGCAGGGCCTGTAGTGACTGGGCTTTCGGTGCATAGTGCGTCATCGGAATGGCGTACCAGCGCTGCAGATCGGCAGCGATCCGCCCGATAAGGGACTGGTTATGTAGCACGGACAGACCAAGCGCGCTGACCATGCAAAACAGCAGGAACATCACCACACGACGCCCGGTTTTCCCGCCCTGAAGAGGCATGGCATAAGGCGCAAGTAACGGCAAAACCGGATCGGCAAAATGCCACAGCGCCGGATACATTGAGCTGGAAGCCGGGGGTAACAGCCTGGAATGGCGAAACAACCACTGCGGCCAGATGGCACCGGCCTCAGTACGGACAGCCCCACTGCGCACAACCACCGCAAACGGCGTGACAACCGGACACAGCCTGTCCGCTTTCGTCAGTTCATCCATCACCACCTGTTGCAGCAAGCTAATGGCATGCGACAGATACGGCAGACGGGTCACGTTTTCAGGCAGAGTCCGCCACGCCTCCAGCGTCTGCACAGGTTCATCCGTCGGGCAGACCAGCGGCGTTTTACCGCGAATCACGATCCACGGTGTTTCCGGTCCGGAAAACTCACCAACCAGCACGACAGGTGGCAAATAGCCGGAAAGATTTTTCAGCTGCTTTATCTGCTGACGCAGTTCCTTCAGAGAAACACGCAGTCGCCCTTCATCTTTGTGCAAATCTGGCAGGCAGTGGAACATCACCACCAGTTGCCCGGCCATACGGGGTTCACGCGCGAGTAAACGCTCAGCAAATGTGCTTAGCTGATCCGTTCCCCCCACTTTCAGATAGCAGCCCTGCGCTGTGGTGCGGCATACATCCTCGACAAACAGTTCGTCGTCGATATCGCCGCATACCAGTAAAACCGGACCGGTGAAACCGGCTGGCGGAGAAACACCCTCATCAACGTGCTGCCCCACAGGCTGCTGGCGACGGTATCGGCGACGCATCAGCAACAGCGCCACCACGCTCCCTGTCAGCGTCAGCACACCGTTGACCGGCACAGAGAAATTCAGAAAACCCCAAATCACCCAGAGCGCGGCGGCCAGACAAATCAGCACCGGAAACGCAGCCCGTGACAGTGCAGATTTTCGCATCAGCGCAACTCCGGTAATTGCTGGCGCAGAAGATCCTTCAACCACAGGTGACCGCCAGCCCAGACCAGTGCAGTGACAAGTGCCGCCAGGATTATCCAGAACCATACGGAGCGCAGAATGTTGTAGCGGCGCTTACCGGTTTTCTGTACGACCAGATCAACGCTAGTCTCCAGCGGTGGTACGCGCTCATTAAGAGCGGCAATCACCTCTTCTCGCTGGGTCTGTCTGGCACCAGAGAAGGCAAACTGCCCCTGGAACCCCAACGCAAGAACACGCTGGTAGCAAGTCAGCACCGCAGGAACCGGTGACGGCTGACGCAGCACTTCCGCAATGCGGTCATATAAAGCACCACCCGCACGCAGCGAGCCAAAGTAACGGGCCTGCAACGGCGCTGCGCGCCAGGCTTTGATGCCTTCGTCCATGTCAGCCTTCTGCGGTGCCACTGTTGCAGATTCAGAGTCCGACAAATCCGCCTCTGTTCCAGCAGGCACAGATTTACGGTTCATCACCGCTTCATCCAGCAGGGCACACTGCGCATAAGTAATATGCGCGATGCTCTCGCTGTCGTAACCAGCGTGCTCCAGCGCTTCGCGTACGCTCTCCACCTGGGCACAACAGTTTTTATAGAGCGCCTTGCCATCCGGCGCTCTGGCGCCGTGACGCAGTTGAGACACGGTGAGCCAGGAGTCCGCCATCAGGTCGTCGATATCGATATCCTTTCTCATGAGCGCAGCACCGCAAACAGTTCAAGTTCAAGCTCGCCCAACAGTGACGGTACGTAGAACAAGCACACGCCCTGCTCCAGCATCTCCTGCGCCGCACGGCTCTCCATATCCAGCACGAAGTACTGATTTTCCAGGCGCACCGGCAGTGCTGCTGGAACACGGGTAAGCGGGATAAGACCAATGCCTTCCATTGCCACACTGGTAATCTGGCCCACATCATCCGGGGTACCGGCCATGGCCATTTCGGTAAATTTCTCGGCCACCTGCCAGGCCGGCAAATTTGAACGGACAGACAGGTAAAAATCGGCTTCTTCGCGCAGACGGATATCGTGCAACACCGCTTTCCAGGTTTGCTCGTCCAGGCGGGTCATATTCACGGCAACCACGCGCGACGGCAGACTGGCTTCCAGTAGCTCACTGATAAGTTCAAATAACGGCGGGAAGGTGTTTTCCGGAGAGTGATGGTCATAGCCCGGGATTGCATCCAGATCGCGATCCAGCGAAAACGTCAGCAGGCTACCGGCAAGTCGCGCCAGCTCTGCCCATACCTGTTCAGGGTGACGAGCCGGGAAGCGTTCGAACTCAGTCAAAACACGGGCATGCGTATTTAGCGCATTCAGCAACCAGAACAGCGAGACATCGGCAACCGCAAAGTCTGCCATGCGGTCATTGCTCTCGCGACGCATCGCCATCAGACGCTGGCGTCGGGAGCGCAACTGGCGGTTCAGCAGCACCAGACGTTCACGTAACAGGCTGCTTGCAGAGAACATTGCCATCGGTGGCACAAAGTCCGGATCCTGACGCCAGCCACCCTGCCCATCACGCAACAGACGAGCTACGGCACAGGTCTGCCAGGCATCGTTACTTTCGTGATCAAAGCGGAACGCAAGATTGAAACGGGCCACGGCCATTGGCTCTTCTTCCTGACCGAATAGATCCTGAACGGCCACCCACTCTTCGCGATAGCGCAGCGGACGTTCGGCAGACACGGTTTCCATCTGGACATTAACAATGCCGGGTTGCATCACTGGCAGCGCAATCAGCACGGTCACACTCTCCACCTGACCGGAGTCCGGCAGCGCCACTTCTCTCGGCTCAGGCGGTAAATCACTGTTTTGTGTGTCAACCAGTGTGCCATCCGGCAGCCACAGACGCAGGGTCTGCACCTGCACCCGACCAGACGCGAGAAGGGCGTCATTGAGCTCGACTCGCTCAACCCCCCACGGAAAGGGGCTGTAAAGCCGGGATAATCCGGCACGGGAAAAAGATTCCCACCCCGACTGCTGCTGGAACTGCTGAGGGGCCAGCAAGGCCCCTTCATTCCATAACGGACGATAGATCTTCATCCCTGGTATTCCTTCGCCTTATGACTTGGCCTTCGGCATCTGGGAAACCAGTGACAGGTTGACGTCCATGCCTTCGACCTGGAAATGCGGGATGGCATAGAGTTTGACGCGGAAGAACCCCGGGTTATCGTCAATATCTTCCACCACGACTTTGGCATCACGCAGCGGGTGGGAAGCCTGCAGCTCGTCGCCCGGATCGGTCATTTCAGTGACCAGACTGCGCACCCAGGTGTTCAGCTCCAGTTCCAGTAATCGGCGATCTTTGGTCGTACCGATGTTTTCACGCTGAATAAGCTTCAGATAATGCGCAATACGCGAGAGCAGGAAGATATACGGCAGGCGCGCATTGATACGGCTATTGGCGGTTGCGTCAGCGGTATCGTACAGCGCCGGTTTCTGCGTGGAGTTAGCGGAGAAGAAGCAGGCGTAATCACGATTTTTGTAATACGACAGGGGAATAAAGCCGAGATTTGCGAACTCGAACTCACGCGTTTCCGGGATCATCACTTCAGAGGGGATTTTTACCTGATTTCCCGTGCCGAGGTCGTAAAGGTGAATAGGCAGATCCTGAACTGCACCGCCCGCCTGCGGGCCACGAATTTGTACACACCAACCGTTATTGATAAAGCTGCGTACCATATTGGCGGCAAAGGCGAACGAGGCGTTGGTCCACAGGTATTTATCGTGATCCGGCCCTTTCACTTGTTCCACATAATTGAAACTGCGTACCGGCACGGTGTCAGGACCATATGGCAGACGGCCAAGCACACGCGGCATCACCAGACCGATATAGCGGGAGTCGTCCGTCTCGCGAAAGGATTTCCACTTGATGTACTCAGCGCGGTCAAAGTAGTTGCCGATATCTTTTATCGCCGCCACGTCCGCCATCGCGTCCTTGAGGAAGAATTTCGGCCCCGCAGAGCCAATAAACGGCATGTGGGCAGCAGCAGACACTTTCGAAATATTGCGCAGCAAAGCGACATCCTGAGCAGAAGCATCAAACTCGTAAGCGGAAATCAGCGCGGCAATGGGCTCGCCGCCCGGCGTGTCATATTCATCGATATAAGTGTGTTTGTATAAACCGCTCTGGATAATTTCGGGGCTATCTTCAAAATCCTGGCGCAGATCGTCTTTGGAGAGATCGAGCAGTTCGATTTTGACGTTCTGGCGAAAATCGGTTTTATCCACCAGAGATTTCAGCCCACACCACAGACTTTCTACTGCCTGAAACGCCTCATGGTGCATCACCGCATCCAGTTGACGGCTAATCTGGTAATCCAGCTCTGCGATATGGTGATCAATCAAATTGCGGTCAAGTTTTTCAACTTTCGAACCGGATTTTGTCAGGCATTCCAGGAACACCTGCATCCCTGCGGTCAGACGCTCATCGGCTGTTGCATCCGACATCGCCTGCGCATCCTGCCAGATATCCAGCGCGCTTAGCGTTGTTACCGGGTTCAGATTGATTTTTTCAAATAAAGAGGCATACACACCTCCCGCTTGCGTGCCTTGTAAAACCACGCTTTCGCCTGTGGCGACACTTTCATTTTGTACAGACATCAACATTCCTTATTCATCTGTTAAAACTTCGCCAGCATTTATGGCTGTTTGGGCGCAAGAGAGGAGAGCTCATCACGCAGTTCTGCGCTGAGAGAGGGGTTAAGAAGAATTTTTTCTAATTCCTTTCGGAAAGTCTGATTATCGAGTAAGTTCGCTTTCAGATCGCGAAGCAGATTGCGCATTGCCAACATAGCTTTGAGCTGGGGAATTTGGCGGGCAACCTCTTCTGGCGTGAAATCTTTCATATCGCGGAACGTCAAGCTGATATTCTCTTCGCTACCATTACCCGCCAGGGTATTTTCAACAACAAGGTTAACTTTTGGGGAATAATCAGAAAGAACACTATTAAAGTTATTTTTATTAACGTTGACTTTAACGCGTTCGCTTAAAGACGCCGTTTCCTGCCCATTACTAAAATCACCCGCCACCAGTAATTTCAATGGTAATTCTGTTTTTTTCTGTGCTCCGCCCGTATGCAGGTCGAGTTTCAGGTTGATACGTGCTTTCGGTATCTCCCGCTGGAAGCTATCGCTCATCGTTCCCTCTCTGTTTATTGCTTTGTGATATTTGCGCGTAACTATCCCTGCGCATAACACGGCAACAATAAACCAAAACGTTTCATTTTTTCACATCGAATTTTAAAGATTAGGAATAAATAAAGAAATTTACTTAATTATTAATATTCGGAGTTATTAATTGATGAGCTAATTAGCGCATAGCACTTTCCAGATAATATTATTGCCGGTAATAAAGCCGCGCAATATTTTCGGAAAGCATTCCTGAATGTATTTTAATTCATCGCTAAAATTTCTTTAACGCTGTTCAAGTTGATAATACGGTACCCGCCGCGTTGTGCCCGTCAGGCTATCGAATACATCCGTTTCTGCGGTGCTGATCCTCATCCCTTTCTTTCTGAGTCTCGCCACATCGGCGGCCAGCCGCTGAATGCCAAACCAGAATAACGCATCAAGCGCCGTGACCTGGAGACCCCTCTCCAGCGCCAGCTTCAGACGTTCGCGCGGGGCTTTAACCTCTTTGGCGATTTGCTGGTACGGCGCAGCCGTAACGTTGGTGGGATCAAGGCGACGAATACGATTGGAAAAGCGGTAGCTAAAGGCATCCGGGATAGCGCTTAAATCGCTTTTCAGACTGTAAGTACATCCCCAGCGGCTGCCGCTGATAACGGCGGGTTTGCGGCTGATTTGCAGCTCGTCGCGCAGGCTGTCAATAAGCTGCGGCGCACGAACCAGCAACAAACGAAAAGGTAGCTCCAGGCTGGTAACGTAATCCACATTCAACAGTGCAATGCGTAAACGTTCCTGCGCCCCGGCCTGCGTCTGGCGGCACTCGTCCATGACATCTGCCCACTGACGCGCCAGACGCGGCGTTTCATCAACTGCGGTGAAACTATATTTTTCAATCTGATAGTCGATGCGCCCGCTCATCTTTGTCTGCCTCTGTTCCCTCGCCTTTTCCCGCGAATCACTTTACCAGCGTGCAAATACAACCGGAAGCAGGAGGCAGCGCGGATCTTTGTTTTTAGACGCATAAATAAAAAAACCACCTCATCCGAGGTGGTTCAGGTTTGTTATGAGAAACGGGCCCGGCTAAGGCTGACTGATCACGGTCGTAATATGATCGGCAAGCGCGCCCGCGTGCGGCATGGTCAGCATAGTCATATGATTTCCTGGGCTCAGCATGGCGGTGAATTGTGTCGCGTATTCACGCCACACCGCTTCGCGCTGTTCCCGCTCTGCCCCATTAGCCTCTTGTGCATTAATGCTATGTAACCTCCCCTGGTAACGCGCGCGGGGAATATAGGAGGTATTGAGGTTTGCGTACAACACATGGAAAACACCAGCCAGCAACGAAAGTGGCGTGTTGCGGGTGTAAACCCCCGCCTCAATCAAAAGTTGATGCAAACAGATAAGCCGCTGCTGTGGCGCCATTCCTAATAGCGCGTCCTCCGTAATGGGCAGCTCCCGGTTCAGCATCAAATTATAAATGCTGATTAATTTCATCACTGCCCCGAGGTGGCTGACCGGCGGTTTAGCCCCGGGAGAGCGGCTGTCAATGATAATCAGATCGGCAACCGTCTCCCCTTTCGCCTGTAATTGCAGCGCAATTTCAAAGGCTATCCAGCCGCCAAAGGAGTGCCCAATAAGGTGATATGGCCCGGAAGGCTGACGTTCACGCATTGCGTTGATGTAGTCACGTGCCGTCTCTTCAATTGTCAGATGCGGCATGGTTTTCACATCGGTGAGCCCGCGTGCCTGCAGCGCATAAACAGGAAGTGTTGCAGGCAAAAGTCCCACCACGTCAAGAAAACTGAATGCGGATGCACCGGCACCCGGGATGCAAAATAGTGGCGTTTCGCAATCGGCCCCCTCCTGCATAACAACCACCGGCTGGTAGGAAGATCGGGGGAGCAGGTCTGCCGACATTGTCTTCGCCAGTTGCGCCAGCAACGGCGGTTGCATAATCGATAAATGCGTCCCACCAATAACATGCAGCGACGAATCGCTGCTTACTGTGCCGTGCCAGCCGCGCCAGATGTCGTCGCTTTCCTCCAGATTTGCCGTGTAAAGATTGATGGTGAGATCCGCAGGAATCGGCTGATACCGCAGCCCCAGCGGCCTGATGTACAACACTGTTTCCAGACGTAACAACAGATCCTCATAGCCAATATCCTTCGGCAACCAGTTATGTTCGCTGCAAAGATCAAAAACGGCTTGCATATCAAGGGGACTTTGCAGCTGTGCCAGTATCGGCCTTTCGCTCTCCGGCACATGCATGGATAAGAAATTGACGATCATTTCGTCACGCACTGCCGGCTCGCTGCTCGCGCTGACATCACGCTTCTGATGCGCAGCCGGATGATAGCTGTCAATCATGCCGATAAAGGCGATCTCTTCCCCGCTTCGTTGCAACTGCAGCGCAATTTCATAACTGATAACACCGCCCAAAGACCAGCCAGCAAGATGGTAAGGTCCATGCGGCTGTACGCGACGGATGGCTTCAATATGGCAGGCGGCCAGCGCTTCCAGCGATGTCGGCGGATTCTCTGCGTTATGCAGACCAAGTGCCGAAAGTGCATACACGGGGCGATCGACCCGCAACATCGTAGCCAGCGGCGAATAGACCAGCGGATCGCCGGAAGGCTCGTGCACCAGAAAAAGCGGCGGCTGCGTACCTTCCCCCCGCAGCACAACAGGATTATCGGCAAAAGGTGATGCGAGTGATTTTTCCCTGTCCTGAATAAAGCCAGCAAGCTGCGCCAGGGATGGCCTGGCAAAGAGTGTCGCCAGTGAGATAGCCAGACCAGTTTTTGCCATGCGGTTTAACAGCTGAACCGCCAGTAAAGAGTGACCGCCGAGTTCAAAAAAGTTGTCATGCCGCCCGACCTGCGACAGCCCCAGCAGCTCACACCAGATAGCCGCAAGCATGTTTTCCACCTCACCAGCCGGGGGTTCATCCCCGCGGGTGACCAGCGCAGCGCGATCCGGTGCGGGCAGCGCCTGACGATCCAGCTTGCCGTTCGGCGTAAGCGGAAAGCTCTCCAGCGTGACGTACGCGGCGGGCAGCATGTACTCCGCCAGTGACTGCGCCAGCTGCTGACGCAGCCGGGCAGGCTCCGGCGTGTGGCCGGGTTCTGCCAGCAGGTAAGCGACCAGCCGTTTGTCGCCCGGCGCCTCTTCCCGTGCAATCACCACCGCGTCGCGCACACCGTCGCATGCCGTCAGGCAGGCCTCGATTTCCCCCGGTTCGATGCGGAATCCGCGCAGTTTGACCTGGAAATCATTACGCCCGAGGAACTCAATATTGCCGTCCGGCAGCCAGCGACCGAGGTCGCCGGTTCTGTACATCCGCTGACCGGGCGTGAACGGGTCCGGCAGGAAACGCTCTGCCGTCAGTTCCGGGCGGTTGAGGTAACCCCGTGCCACGCCGTTGCCAGCGATATAAAGCTCGCCGCAGATCCCCAGCGGTACTGGCTGACCGTGATCATCGAGGAAATAGATCTGCGTGTTGTCGAGCGGTTTGCCAATGCACGGCGTCGCCAGCGTTTTATCAACCACGCACATACTGGCATTGACGGTACACTCCGTCGGCCCATAGGCGTTAACAAAACGGATCTGCTCAATGTTTTGCATGGCCGACCAGGCCGATAACGGGATCGCATCGCCACCGATAATGACAGTACAGGGATAGCCCTCATACGCTTTCTGTAACCCTGCGGCAATCAGCCCCTGCAACTGAAGGGGCGTGCAATCAATCACATCAACGCGTTGACGGCGCAAGAATGCTAACAGCGCGCCGCCCTCTTTACGAACCGCCTCCGGTACGATGACCATCGTATGCCCCAACAGTAAGTGCACCCAGCTCTGCACCGAGGCATCAAACACAATGCTGGCATTCATGCTCACGCGCGAGGGATGTTGTATACCCAGCCTCGCCTGTATGGCGCTTTGCATGCTGACAACATTGCGGTGCTCAACCATCACCCCCTTGGGTTTCCCGGTCGAGCCGGAGGTGTAAATCACATACGCCAGATGCTCCGCCGTCAGCCCCTGCGGCTCCGGGTTGTGTTCCGCCACACCGTCCTCCGGCGCCGCATCCGTCAGCACCACCGGCAGCGTGGTATTCCGCGTATCCGCCAGCGCCCGCTGCGTCACCAGCGCCACCGGGGACGCATCCGCCAGCATATAGTTCAGCCGCCCCGCCGGGTACGCCGGGTCCAGCGGCACATATGCGCCCCCCGCTTTCAGAATGCCCAGTATCGCCACCAGCACATCCGCGCTGCGGGGCAGACACACCGCCACCCGGTCATCCGGGCGCACACCCAGCGCCATCAGCCGGTGCGCCAGCCGGTTGGCCCGCCGGTTCAGCGCAGCGTAGCTGAGCGTGATATCGTCGCAGACCACCGCCACCGCCTCCGGCGTGCGCGCCACCTGCGCCTCAAACAGCCTGTGAACCAGCCCCTCCGCCGGCACCGCCGCCCGCGTGGCGTTAAACGCCACCAGCACCTGGTTGCGCTCCCCTTCGGGCAGCACGGGCAGGCTCAGTACCGGGCGCTGCGGCTCATGCGCCAGCGCCGCGCTCAGCGCCGCCAGCGTGGTCAGCAGGTAGCCGAGCTGGCGCTGCGGGTCGATGCCGGCCACCGTCTGCGCCGTCAGGATGAACCCCTCCCCGGTATCATCCACCGAGAACGCCAGCGGGTAGCTGGTCCGCTCTTCCGCTTCCAGCAGCCGGATACCCTCGCGCACAAGATTGCTGCGCGCCGGGCTGTGGCGGTAATTCAGCAGCGTGCTGAACAGCGGCAGCGGCTGCGGCACCCCGCTGCAGCGCAGCGCCAGCGCCAGCGGCGCCTGTTCATGCTCACACAGTGCCGCCAGCGCATCCCGCGTGGTCAGCACCGCTTCCTGCACGCCCTGGCCGGCCAGCGACACCCGCAGCGGCAGCGTGTTGATGAACATGCCGGGACCGGATTCGCCGCTGTCCCCGGCCTGCAGACGGCCCATCAGCACGGTGCCGAACACCACGTCATCCCGTCCGCACAGCTGCGCCAGCAGGCGCGCCAGCGCCGTGTGGAACAGCACGCCGGGGCTGACGCCCAGCCGCCGTGCCTGCGCGCGGATATGCCCCGCCAGCGCGGTATCCAGCGTCTGCCGCGCTTCCCCGCACACCCCGCCGCTTTCCCGCGTGTCGGCAATGTCATACGGTGCGGTCGGGGTGTCAGTATCCGCCAGCCGGGCGCGGAACCACGCCTCATGCTCACTCTGCGGCACCCGCAGCGTGCGGGCGATAAAGTTGCGGTAGGGCACCGGCGCCGCCAGCGCGGCGGCGTTCCCGTCCAGAATCTGCGTGATTTCATCGCAGACCAGCGCCATGGAGATGTGGTCGCAGACCAGATGATGGAAGTTAAGCGCCAGCAGCCACCGCTGCTGTGCCGGGTCGTACGCCGTCCGGGCGCTGAACAGCGGGGCGCGGCTGACATCCATGCGCTGGCTGTGCGGGCTGGCCTGTGCCCGCAGCTGTCCGGCGACATCCTGGCCGGTCTGCGGCACAAACGCCGTCACCGGCAGAACGGCCTGACGCCAGACCACCTGCACCGGGCGGGACACGCCCTGCCAGCACACCGCGCTGCGCAGGATGTCGTGGCGGTCTATCACCTGCTGCAGCGCTGCCAGAAACGCCTCCAGCAGCACGCGGGAGTCAAAGGCCAGCAGGCTGCTGAGCAGGTAGGCATCCCCCTGCGCCTGCAGCAGATGGTGGAACAGAATGCCCTCCTGCAGCGGTGACAGCGGGTAGATGTCCTGCACGTTCGCCGCGCCGCCGTCCACCGTCTCCACCACCGCATCAGTCTCCGCCTGCGTCAGGCTGACCAGCGGCAGCATGCCGGGCGTGATGGCCCGGCAGTGCGCCGGGATACGCGGCGGCGGAACCGGCGCTTCCGTCTCCCGGACGGTGATGCGCTGTGCCATCTCAGCCAGCACCGGGGCGGAGAACGCCCCGCGGATATCCAGCGCCATCCCCTGGCAGCGCAGCCGCTCCAGCAGGCTCACCACCATCAGCGAATGGCCGCCGAGCTCGAAAAAGTTGTCCTGCCGCCCGACCTGCGACAGCCCCAGCAGCTCACACCAGATGGCGGCCAGCGCGGTTTCCACCTCACCGGCCGGGGGCTCATCCCCGCGGGTGACCACCGCCGTGCGATCCGGGGCGGGCAGCGCCTGACGATCCAGCTTGCCGTTCGGGGTGAGCGGGAAACTCTCCAGCGTGACAAACGCGGCGGGCAGCATGTGCTCCGCCAGCGACTGCGCCAGCTGCTGACGCAGCCGGGCTGGCTCCGGCGTGTGGCCGGGTTCTGCCAGCAGGTAGGCGACCAGCCGCTTATCGCCCGGCGTGTCTTCCCGTGCCATCACCACCGCGTCGCGCACGCCGTCGCATTCTGTCAGGCAGGCGCTGATTTCCCCCGGCTCAATGCGGAACCCGCGCAGTTTGACCTGGAAATCGTTGCGTCCGAGAAACTCAATATTGCCGTCCGGCAGCCAGCGCCCGAGATCGCCGGTTCTGTACATCCGCTGGCCGGGCGTGAAGGGATCCGGCAGAAAGCGTTCTGCCGTCAGCTCAGGCCGGTTCAGGTAACCACGCGCCACGCCGTTACCAGCAATATAGAGTTCGCCCGTCACCCCAAACGGCACCAGTTGACGGTGACTGTCCAGAATGTAGATCCGCAAATCGGAGAGCGGGCCGCCAATCAAACTGGCACCGTGCGAGGTAATGTCTGAAGGCGCTATTTCATACCAGGTGGCATGCACGGTGATTTCCGTGATGCCATACATATTGATAAGCCGCGTATTACGGTTTGAGGCGTTGTTAATCCACGGCACCAGAGAACGCATTTCAAGCGCTTCGCCGCCAAAGATGATGCAACGCAGGGTGTGTGGAGTTGAGTCCTGGGCAGCAATTAACTGGCGGAATGCGCTGGGGGTTTGATTGAGTACCGTAACCTGTTCACGGCATAGCAGTGCATAAAGCGTCTGGGGTGAGCGAGCGCATGCGGTTGATACCACAATCAACCGCCCGCCTGAGCATAACGCGCCGAATAACTCCCAAACGGAAAAATCAAAAGAGAAAGAGTGGCATAGCGACCAGGTATCTTTACTACTAAAGCTAAAAACAGGCTGGCAGACAGTTAAAAGGCGGGTGATATTGCGGTGTTCAACCATCACGCCTTTGGGCTGACCTGTGGAACCGGAAGTATAAATAACGTAGGCCAGATGGTGCGCCGCCAGGCCGAGAGATAATGGCACAGGATTGTTCTCATCATCTTCGTCAGCAACGGCTGGTAACGGCGCATCCATTAACACGGCAGGAGTAGCGCTATTCAGCGTCTGCGCAAGAGCAGAATGGGTGACCAGTGCGGCGGGGGCGGAATCTTCCAGCATGTAATTCAGCCGTTCGCCCGGATAGACCGGGTCCAAAGGAACATAGGCTCCGCCCGCCTTGAGGATACCGAGGATGCCAATCACCATGTCGAGGCCGCGCTCCAGGCAAATAGCCACGCGGTCATTCGGATGCACACCCAGTCTGATGAGCTGATGGGCCAGCCTGTTTGCCCTGCGGTTCAGAGCGTCATAGGTTAATGAACTCCCCTCGAAAACGGCAGCGATAGCCTGTGGCGAGCGACGGACTTGTGCTTCAAACATTTCGTGGACTAATAGGTTAGAAGCGCCACTTTCTATAGCATGAGCAGGCTGCAGCAGTTGCTGGCGCTCATATGGCGATAAAACCGGCAGGAGAGACACTGGCGTATCAACATTCTGCAACGCGCCTTCCAGTAATACAGCAAGGCGAGATTGCATAACCTGAATATCGGCAGGTGTGAAATAGTCGAGGGAATAATTAAACTCAACGCAGACCGATTTGCTCTGTTTATTATTGCTGGTGATGGCGTACTGATTAATGGTTATCGCTAAAGGATATTGCGCCCGGTGATGAGGTTTAATGGTTTGTATTATCGCCCCTTCCAGATGAATGTTAACGTCGTAAGGTTCATAGGATAACGACATATCAAATACATTCGCCCTGTCGGTGTGTTGCTGTTTTTTTATTCTCCGGTTAATTTCCGTAATCGGCAGCCGCTGGTGTTTATAGCAAATACGTAATTCATCGGCCGCTTTTTGCATTACATCATAAAAGGAATCCTTCTCCGTTAATCTAATGCGAACCGGGATAACAGAGGCATACATTCCCACCGCCGCTTTTTGTCGGGCATTTTTTCGATTATGGAGTGGGATACCAAAAACAACATCATCAATGTTTTTTACTCTTTTAAAATAACAGGCAAAAAGGGCATACATGAAATGCAATACGGATAACCCATATAAAGAAGCCGCCTGTTCAATGCGCTGAAAAAGGCTTTCCTCAAGCATCCAGCTTACAGGCTCAGGCAGATATGATGCCGGAGTCCGCGCCGTCACCAAAGGCTGGAATAATTGCGGCGGCAATGCCGTATATCGCTCAAGCCAAAAAGCCTGGTCTTTGATGCACTGCTTCGCCCCCAGATAAGCCGCGTCACTGGCAACAAAATCGGTATAAGATAACGATGCGCTTTCAGATAAATGCTCCCCGCGAATTAGACGACTATAATTTTCGCTCAACTCTGCATTAAGCAGGCTCAGGCTCGTTCCATCGGCAATAATATGATGACAGCACAGTTGCCAATACCAGCGGTTATTGCCGGCATAGATTAATGCGCTGCGCCATAACCTTTCAGCCAAATTAAATGGCTGCGTAAAGTTTAAATTCACATACTGTTCAGCTTCATTTATTGGATTATCCGTTGTCGAAAAATCCTTAAATTCCATTAATGGCAAAGCGGAAGAGTCAAAATATTGTGCTGGCGACGTACCGGCAACCATACGCAGACGAAATACATCATGCCGCTTAATGACGGAATCAAACGCTTTAACTATGATATCGGGAACGATATTGCCATCAATGATCATCACGCTCCCTATATTGTAATTTGTTAATTCAGGATTCAGCGTCTGAGCGAACCAAATCGCTTGCTGATCTGAACTCAATGGAAATGGCGACGCTGGAAACACTGTACACTCTTCCGCCACCCATGCACTGTCTAAAAATCTATTATTGGGAGATATGTCCATATATTCCAACCTAATTAATGAAAGCCAAATCGTCGTAATTAATTGACAGCACACTTATTTCTGCAAAGCAGGGCGCCATCAAATAATATTCCTGATGAATGTTTTATCCTTAAATGAACGGCTAATTATCCACTGTCCCCCTGGATGCTTTGTCGTCAACGCCGTGAACCATATGAGGTAAAACTGAATGTGTCTTAACGACAATCCTATCAATTAGTGCAACCGTCCACTCTTAACACCAGATATAGCCATTTTAAAAAAGCACGTAATAATACCGGGGGAAATCATTACGTAAGATTGACATCATATAAAATACACCATAAATCAGTCCCATCCGCTCACTCATGGCGTTATTCCCTTGAGATTAAACGATCTGCAGCGAGTAATAACTTTTGCAGTTAACAATAATAAATACCTTTTGCGTCTTTATGGCAAGAAAATATATCACCTTGACAGCACTTCATTGATATATACAGCACCATACGCTTGATAATAAAGATGTTATTATTTTTAATTTGACAAAAAAACCGTTTCACATTTACGTTTATCGCTGCAACGAAAAATTCCGAGAAGAGTTTATTTTATTATTCCGCACAATTATTCATGTAATGGATAGATAAACCACAATATAAAAGAAAGCCTTGATGTTGATGAATGGTAATAGTGCGATTTCCTCAAGATGATTCTCCACCATCGCATTCCTGTTACGAAAGAAATAGGTGACGACGACACCACCTGCGGTACACTGATTGCGTTTGCTGACAACATGTTTACCGATGTACTTACTCGTTAACTTAATGATAGATAAATATGTTTACCCCACAACTACGTCATTCCTCTTCTGCTTTCGTGATGCAGTCAGAAACTGGGTGCATCACGCAATTCCCTGCAATAGCTTACTGTAAGGTCACATTCGACGCGGCCTCTTACCGGGATGCGCTTTTTAGCGAATATGGCATCCCTTTTCCTTCGGTGCTTGATAAAGCGGTAGTAAAACGGCGCGCGGAGTACCTTGCGGCTCGCTATGCCGCCGGACAATTATTACAAAATGCTGGCTGTGATGGTCATGTGGGTACGTCTTCAGGCCGGGAGCCCGTCTGGCCTGCGGGCTGGTGCGGCAGCCTTTCTCATACCAGTGGTCACGCTATTGCGATTATTGCGCCCCGTAACGCAGGCTTAACGCCAGGCATTGATATTGAAATGTTCGACGCAAAGACCATGAGGGAGACGGCGGAGATGTTCACCAGCCCTGAGGAACGGCGATTACTTGCCGCCTGTGGCTTAGCGTATGAAACGGCGTTGCTGATACTGTTTTCCGCCAAAGAGAGTCTGTTTAAGGCGCTCTATCCTGAGGTGAAACGTTTTTTCGGTTTTGAAGCGGCGCGAATCTGTCGTATCGATACTTCGGTACATAGCATTACCCTTGAGCTAACGCAGCCGCTGACGCCTGAGCGCAGACAAGGATGCCAGTTTACTAGTCTGTATCTTATCGGGGAAAATCGTGTGATTACGCTGATCGCGTAAGGCAGTGGCCGGGTATCAAATCTGGAAAGGCAGCAGCGATTGCCGCTGCCTTTTGTTACGACTTACAGACCCACAATGGTGCCGGTATTGGTGAGCGTATTCGATTCGAGATCAAGGCCGTAAAAACCGCCCAGAACCGCGTCTTTACCGCTGTTGGTGACTTTATTTGCGGTCACTTTCGCGGTGCCATAACTCAGCATATTGAGATAGTTATACACGTTACCGTCTGTTTTCACGGTTAATGCATAATCGCTGACTATATTGCCTCGGTTATTAATATCGTTTACCGCATTAATCCCAATGCTTTGCCCAAGCATATTACTGTTGCTGTTGTTGGTAACATGCCGTTGGGTAGTGAGGGTAAGGCTGGTTCCCGCCAGGATATCTTTGAAGTTCTCGATACCGTTCAGGGCATTAATCGCCAGCGCGTGATCAGCGGCGATGGTGTTGCGGTTATACAGCACACCTTTCAGCACGCTGAAATTCACATCGCCTTTACCGCTGATCCAGCCATAGTTGGTAGTGCTGTTATCCACGCTCAGGTTCAGGTTCTTATCCGAAGCGATAACGCCTGTCGCTGTTCCATCTTCCAGCTTACCGTTGCTGTAGTTTTGCAGCGAAGCGGCGCTGATATCAAGATTGCCTGCACTGTAGGTCATTGCATAGTTATTGTAGAAAGTACCGGCGACCTTAATCAGGGCATTGGCTCCACTCATTAGCATCGCTCGGGTATTATCAAACGTTCCTCTGGACAACAGACTCAACGGACCGTTTTCGGCAATCATGCTGCTGTTGTTGTTGTAGATGTTCTGCCCGGAAAGCGAAATTCCAGCTTTACCAACCATACCGCCCACATCACTCGCTACGCCGAAATACTCACTGTTGCTACGGCCAAAGTTATTGCCATCACGGTTTTCGATACTGCCGGCAGCATTGATGGTGAGTGACTTATTTGCCGCAATCAGCGCCGTGTTGTTATAGACACTTGATCGGGAATCAATGGAGATGTTCTCACCTGCGATTAACCCGTTGTTATTATCCACCGAGTTAGCAACCAGCTTGATATCACCCACCAACGAGGTTACTGAACCCCGGTAGTTATCGAAATTGCCCGCCATGATAAGGTCAATATTTGTACCGCCAGCAATCTGTCCATAATCATTACGTAACCAGTTCCCGCTAATTCCGACATCGCCAGCAGAGATAATCTTACCGCTATAGTTATCAACCGTTCCTTTTGCCGTCACATTTACATCACCCGTCAGGGAGCGCAGCGTACCGCGGTTATTACCTACATTACTATTAGAGGTAATTGTCAGATCACCTCCAGCCTCAATAAGGGAATTATTGTTGGTAACGTTGTTTGCGGTAATAGAAATATCACCAGCACCCAGCATATAGAGATAGTTATACAGATTACCTTTGGTCACAACGCTAATATCGCCATCGCTAACAATATTACCGCGGTTATTAATATCGTTTACCGCGTTAATCGTTATCCCGTTACCGACCATATTGCTGTTGTTGTTATTTGTCACATGACGCTGCGAATCCAGCGTCAGGCTGCCACCTGCGGAGATATCTTTAACGTTCTCAATACCGTTCAGGGCACTGATCGCAAGTGACTTATCAGCGGCAATGGTATTGCGGTTATAAAACGCCCCTTTCACAACATTCAGCGCCACTGCGCCTTTACCACTGATCCAGCCGTAGTTAGTGAAATTGTTGTCGACATTCAGCGTAATATCTTTATCTGAGGTGATAAAACCTGTGGCGTTATTATCGATAAGCGTACCGTTGCTGTAGTTTTCCAGGGAAACGGTATCGAGTGTGAGGTTGCCTCCACTGTAAATCGTTGCGTAGTTATTGTAGAAAGCCCCGCCAGTTTTAATGGCGGTATCAGCCCCGCTGACCATCAGCGCACGCGTGTTATCAATGTTCCCTTTCGCCTGCAGGCTCATTGCTCCATTTTCTGCAATGATGCGGCTGTTGTTGTTGTAAATATTCTGCCCGGAAATCTCAACGCCGCCTTTACCGATCAAGCCACCGATCTGTTGCGGCATGCCGAAATAGACGCCAAAGTCATTGCCAAAGCTATTACCATCGCGGTTATCAACATTCCCGCCTGCATGGATGGTCAGTTTTTTACTGGCTAATACCAGTGAGCGGGTGGCGTTTACTCCGGCTTTCGCGTCGATGGCGATATTTTGCCCCAACATGAAACCGCCGTGAGTATCTACCGCATTCGCACTCAGTGAGATATCACCTTCTTCCGCACTCACAACGCCAACATAGTTGCTCAGGTTACCGTTGACCGAGACCTCCACGCCTTTCTTGCCGCCGATGCCACCGTAGTCATTACGATAGGAGTCGCCCTTCACAATCACTTTGCTATTGGAAAGAAGATTGCCGGAATCGTTATTGACCAGCCCCTTGCTGTTTAGCGAAACATCGCCATTTGATGCGATCTGACCACCGCTGTTATTGATGCTATTAGCATTGATCTCCACACTGGTATCGCCCGCGATGCCTAAGGAGTCGGAACTGACGGTATCCGCTGTTTTGGTGCTACTGTTGTTAACAGCGCCACCGGCAGCGATTTTGATATGGCCGCCAGCAGAGCGGATTAAGCCTTTGTTGTTATCGATGTTGCCAAGGCTGGCAATATCCATGTCGCCTGATGTTTCCAGAATACCGCTATTGTTGTTAATCGCACCGGTATCCAGCCCCAGATAGCCACCATGTATCTGGCCGTTACTGTTATTTAACGTACCGGTTTTTAAGGTGACAATCCCCGCTTCAATGCCGACATTGTTCCCTTTACCGGCATTGGTAAAGGTATTGTTATTGGTATCGACGGCCAGCATACCGCTGGCGGCAATTTTGCCGTTGGTGTTATCAAATGCGCCGCTATTAACGTAGATATCTGCCGTAGTGGAAATCGTACCTGAACGGGCATTAACAATTGCGTTCTTATTGGTATCGAGATAAATAGCACCAGCAGAAGTAATAACGCCCGTAGTGTTATCCAACTTGCCGTTGGTATTAATCTTTGTTGAACCGACCGATTGAATCTGCGCATTACTGTTCAGTAGCTGGCCATTGGCATCAATGCTGATGCCGCCAGTACCACCGGCAATAACCCCCTGGTTACGCACACCGACGCCGCTTTCGGTACTGATAAGATTAATTTTGTTCGCGTACATACCGCCAACTTGCGCAACGTCAACGCTATAGCTGTTACGTGAACCTGACGCAGTGACAGTGCCGGTCACCTGGCCGTCTGTATTAACGTAGTTATTACCCGCAACAATATTCAGTTCGTCAGCGTTAACTTTCCCGCTGAGCACTACATTGCGTGACAGAATTTCAGTTGGACTGGCGTTATCCAGTTTACTGATAGTAATGGTACCGCCGTTTACGGAATAACCCGCGAGTTTGTCGTTCTGAATATCTGGCGTACCGGTGGTCAGCGTGAGTTTATCGCTATTGATCGTACCGCCACCATTAACCGTAATGCCATTGGGGTTGGCGATAATCAACGCGGCTTTATCGCCCGCCACTTCCATCATGCCGTTGATCGTCGATGCATTTTTGGAGGTGACTTCATTGAGAATAACTTTTGCCGACCCGGATGTCAGATTGCTGTTACCCTGGATGGTACCGCCCAATACTGTATTGGATGCTGAACCGCTGTTATTAAAAATAACACCATTTTTATCGACGTTCAGGTTGTCCCAGACATTATGTGACAGGCCGTTGCTGTTAGGTTTATTAATATCCACGACCGGCACGCCATTCGCATTATATAGCGTACCATTTTTCATATTTAAACCAGCGGAATGCGCGGCAGCAGGTAATGCCAATATCATTGCAACCGTCAACGGGGCCAACTGAGTTCTCACAAGGCGTTGAACTTTCTTTTCCGGATTAATCACGCTTTTGCTTCCCTTTAATTAACTTTCAGAACCAATTTCAAATAAAACGTTCTCGACCTTGCTTCATGAACCAGGATTGTATTTTATTTATTCGAACAAATTCACCGGTAAACAACACTATGGATACCAGTTCGGAATAAAAGTGGGAACCTGGCACCTCGCAAGAAATCTGAATTTCTATAAAGCCTGTGAAAGCAAAAGCATCAGGATTGAATAGAACAGTACCCGCAAGCAGGGGAATAAAACAAGGCCGCGTGAGAAAATAACAGGGGTTGAGAACAAGAACAATACACGACACTTCAAAATCAGAGGATTCAGCTAGCGTGTCGGGTGATAAATAAACATTCAACGCGCATCATTTAGAATATTTTTAAAAGCATTAAGAGAATGGAAATATCGATACAGAACTGTCTTTTAAGCCAATATAAGAACGCCAATATTATTAACCTCCTTAATACAACCCTTGATCGATTAACTTAATAAAATAAACAACGTTGCGTAAGAAAATAGCTGCGGACTAATAACAAAAAACCCGGTAGCGTACCGGGTTTATTTTTAAGAGATAGTGAGATTAGAACAGCGGCTTACCAGAAGCGTCCTGTACATTGGCTTTCCATGCGGCGCGAACCTGAGCGGTAACGGAATCCGGCAGCGGCGCGTAATCCAGATCGCTGGCGATGGTGTTGCCATTTTTGTAAGACCAGTCGAAGAATTTCAGCACTTCGGCGCCTTTCGCTGCATCATCCTGTTTTTTATACACCAGGATAAAAGTAGTGGACGAAATCGGCCATGCATCTTTGCCTTTCTGGAAAGTGAGATCCTGAGCGAACGATTTGCTCCAGTCTGCCCCTTTGGCGCTGTTGCTGAAACTCTGCTGCGACGGCTCAACCACTTTGCCATCGGCGTCAAACAGCTTTGTCCAGGTCAGGTTGTTCTGCTTAGCGTAGGCGTATTCAACATAGCCAATGGAGCCCGGCAGACGCTGCACAAACGCGGCAACACCATCGTTACCTTTGCCGCCTAAGCCAACCGGCCAGTTCACCGTTGAGCCTTTACCCACTTTGCTTGCCCAGTCAGCATTCACTTTTGATAAATAGCTGGTGAAAACAAAAGAGGTGCCGGAACCATCTGCGCGGCGCACCACGTTAATATTCGTATCCGGCAGTTTGACTTTCGGGTTCAGTTTGGTGATTTCCGGGTCGTTCCACTTTTTAACGGTGCCCAGATAAATATCGCCAAGCGTTTTACCGTCCAGCGTCAGTTCGCCGGATTTTACGCCAGGGATATTAACCGCCAGCACCACGCCGCCAATGACGGTCGGGAACTGAAACAGGCCATTTTTCGCCAGATCATCATCACTCATCGGGGCATCGGAAGCGCCGAAATCCACGGTTTTCGCAATAATCTGTTTTATGCCACCGGAAGAACCGATCCCCTGGTAGTTCACCTGAGATCCTGTCTGTTTTTGGTATTCAGCCGCCCATTTTGCATACACAGGCGCCGGGAAAGTACCACCAGCACCCGTCACATTCGTTGCCGCGAAAACAGTAGTCGTAGAAAGTGCAAGAGCAGCAGCCATCAGGCGAACTGACGCATTAAGCATTGCCATAGTCTCTCCGAATCGAAATAGTGATTAAATTTTTGAATAATATTAAGAGCCACGGCAGCATAGAGCGAATTTATGACAATTTTGTGTCAACCGTGAAAAATAAAAAAAGGCGGCACAACAAGCAAAAAAAGACCTCCGGATCGCAATCGGGAGGTCTAAGCAAACCTTATAAAAGATGAATTAACCTAACGGTTAAAATTTGCAACTCTGCGCGCTCTGAAGGAACGCACTGAGTTACAGTAGCCACGGCTATTAAACACGAAAACCGCAGCCCTCACATGACAGATATGCAACATTATGTAAGTTATTTTTTCTACACGCTAAATTACTCGCACCGAGAATTTTCCGCTGACTCAAAACGATATTGCTTCATCAATGAATGACTTTGAAAAATAGCCAATCCGTTTTTAAAGGCATCAGCACGATATATAGCGAAAAATTAATCTTATTTCGGCATATAACTTTTACTTAATCCGGCAGTGGATATCACCTCACCGTCTACTGTTGCATCAGTCCAAAGCGTGTCGTAACGGTAACCTGTCAAATCTTCGACAACTTTACGTGCTTCAGGCGTCACACTCAGTTTATTTCCGTTAGCTTTCAGGCGGTCAAGTTCATCGACAAAAATACGGTGCGTGCGCTTATTTAGATGGAAGGTCAGCGCTTGCCACATTGCCACCAGCAGAAGCCCGGCGGTGCCGATAAACAGCAGCATCACAATGGTAGTGATTGCTTCCTGAGGCTGTTGCAGACTGCCTTTCACAAAACCGCCGCTCTGCAATAGTAACCCCACGGCAAAGGTTGCAATTGCTACCGTAGTTTTACGTGAAAACGTCATCACGGCAGCAAATAGCCCTTCGCGGCGTTGACGCGTAACCATTTCGTCAATGTCCGGAATAAACGGGAACACGTTCCACGGCGTGAATTCCAGAACGCAGCGCCCAACCTGGTAAAACCCGGCAAGGATCACCAGCAGCACCACTTTGTTTTCCGGGGGGAATTGATACACCAGGAAGAAACCGCCCAGGCACAGCAACATCATGCTGTAGGCAAAAACATAAAGCCGGGATGGGCCATATTTAATAATGGCGAAGCCCGCGGCGAGCGTTACCGGCAGCCCGACGATGCTCATTGACAGCAAGGTTCCTGCCAGAGAAGACGAGACATGCAAACAATAGACACAGAAAAAGACAAACACCGTGTTATAAATGTCTTTCGCCGTGAAAGAGAAAAGATAAATAGCCAGATGCTTGCGGAACGCACGAATTTTCAGCGTCGAGGCATAATCCTTAAATAACTTAATCACGCCGGTGAGTGTTTGCGCCGCATTGCCAGTTTGACGTTTTTTCTCCATCTCCTGCATCATTTCTGGTGTTATTTCGCGCTCCCAGCTTACTTTCCAGGAAATAAATACACAGACCATAAACAACACAGCAAAGACCACACCGTTAATCAAATAAGCATCTGCGTTTTTTTCACCCAGCCAGCCAATTAGCACACCGGGGATAAAGGTCGCGAGAAACGTGCCGGACGCAGAAAGAAACATGCGGCAAGTGGAAAGCTTGGTGCGATCGTTAAAATCTTTGGTCATTTCCGAGGGCAATGTTTCCCACGGGATTAAGACCATGGCAGCAATAATTTCAAACGCCAGGTAAACGGCAAGATAAAACCAAAAATTCATGCCATTAAGCCATAACAAAATATAAACCAGCATCAGCGGCGCGCCGATAAGTAAAAAGAAACGGCGGCGGCCAAATTTCTTGCCTAAAAAGTTCTTATAAAAATGATCGGTAAAACTGCCCATAAACAGGCTCACGATAGCATCAACAATCCTTGCAATCGCGACAATGGACGCTGCCTGAATCGGTGATAAACCGACAAAGGTGGTGTAATAAAATAGCAGCCAGGCACCAATTACCGTAAAAGCGCCACCGCCCATTATGTCTGTCATGCCATAACCAATGCTGACAGGAATCGTCACTTTTCTGTTTTTACGGGTCATAGCCACCCCCCGCAACTGCTCAGCTTTATAAGCCTCTCAGGCTGTAAATGTTCTTTATTTATCATGGACATAAAAACTCCACAGAGAATTATTTGTGCCAGAACGGCTCCGCTAATAACGGCCGCCTGTTGCCACCGGAAAACATCGCAGTCTTCACGTTATATCCCTTGGGGAATTTATGTCTACTACCATACAAGTTGAATTGTCGAAAATGTGACCTCAGGCATAAGCCAGAAAAAATCGCCTTCGTAAATTCTAAAAAAGTCAGAAATGGGATCGAAAGAACAGTTAAAAAAATACACTTGTGAAGTGACGAAAACCCTGCGCAGCGCAAACAAAAAACCCGTCTGATATCAGACGGGTTTTACGCTTCAGCGCACAGTTCATTCCAGTAGCTATAGCGCATCACCAGGTGAAAGCGCTCATTTTTCATCGTAAATCCATACAGAAGGATGATAATCAAGACCATAAAGCAGGCCGAACGGGATCAGCAGCGCAACATGGCGCCCCGAGTCATATTCCCCCTCTTCTGTCTGTAATGGCAGCGTCGGGGTAAGGCGATTAAGCCACTGTTGCAGCAATGTCTTCATCAGCGCGTTCTCCAGCAAAGGTTGACGTGCTCAGTTAAACGCAAAGCGCGCCATAACCAAAACGATCATTTTTGCACTGGTTTGCCGAAAAACGCATTTGGCTTGCGCCATCCCATTTCATGTAATATTTTAAGTTACATGATTGACAGCTATCCCGGAGATAACGTGGCGCAGAATACGAACGACATTTTTAACAGCGAATTCTCGCGCCAGTACGATGCTTACAACGAGCGGCTGGGCGAAATTGCCAATAATCTGCACCTGCTTATCTCTTTGTTGCTGAAAAAAATGCCGCATCAAGCGCGAATTCTCTGTGTTGGTGTCGGCACCGGCAGCGAAATCATCCGCCTTGCACAGCACCATCCACAATGGCGCTTTACCGGCATTGATCCCTCGCCGGATATGCTCGCAGTCTGCCAGCAAAAGCTCGACCAGGCGGGCATTGCCGACCGCTGTGCGTTGCATGAAGGTTATCTTAATGAGCTTCCCGCCAGCGGCGATTATGATGCGGTACTCTGTCTGCTGGTGACTCACTTTATTCAACATCCGCAGCGCGATGGCATCTATTCACAAATGGCGAGCCAGTTAAAACATGGTGGACGTGTGATCACGGCGGAAATCGCCGGAGACATGCACAGCCCGGCGTTTGATGAACAGCTCGAAGTGTGGACAACCATGCACGAAACCGCCAGCCAGGCACCGCGCGATATGGCGGAAATCAAAGCGCAACTGTCGCAGCGCCTGCTGCTGTTGCCCGCAGAAACCACGGAAGCACTGATTGAACAGGCTGGTTTTACCCCGCCACAGCGCTTTTTCCAGTCGCTGCTGATCCATGGCTGGACGGCGCGCAAAAGCTGAGGTGTTACGCCTTGCGCGAACAGCAGGCAATGTAGTTTAACTGGCAGCGATTTGCGCGGAAAAAGCGGAACATGCCGAGAAAACGCATCCGGTTATCACGTGTCCGTAAGCCATTAAAAACTATGCGCAGCGCACGCGCGAAACCTTCATCACGGATCAGCCCAACGGGCGACATCAACGACATTGCCCCGTGGCGCGTATCTACCGCGGCAAAGCCATTGTCGATAAACAATGTTTTCCATGCCGCTTCTGTCAGCGGGCTGACATTCGATTTCACTACCTGCTCCAGTTGTGACTGGTTATCTGTCGCCAGCCCGCTGCGCATAAACATAATGTCGTGCGTCAATAAACGGCCGCCGGGTTTCAGCACGCGATAATATTCGCTGATGAGTTTTGCTTTCGCTTTGTCCACATACATGGTCAGCATTGCTTCGTTAATCACCACATCAAAGGTGTTATCGTCGAACGGCAGCTTATTCGCATTGGCTTCGCTAAGATGTATATAGTTGTCGAGACCGGCAGAAATCACATTTTGCCGCGCCTGTGCGAGCGCGTTTTTATCCATGTCGATGGCGTCGACCATGCAGCCAAAACGCTGCACCAGTTCAATCGAGGTGGTGCCCATATTGCAGGCGACTTCCAGCACCCGGCTCTGCTCATTTAGCGGTACCTGGCTAAACAACCATTCGGTTGCTTCCACCCCGCCGGGGCGCAAACGCGTTTTCCCGAGGCTCGCCAAAAAGGTATGCCCTGCTTTATCACTGTCGGCCATCGGACTCTCCTCACCATAACATGCATTTCGCACGCAACTTATCACAACAGTGTGGAGATGAGAATGACTTTCATCAACAAAAAAGCCCCTGCGTTTTCGCAAGGGCAAGGCTGTGTCCGAGCCATAAAAATTAGTTAAAGACCATACCGCCATCGATCAGCAAGGATTGACCGGTCATATAGTCGGAATCCGGCCCGGCGAGATACGAGACGCAGGCGGCAACGTCTTCTGGTTCCGAAAGACGCCCAAGCGTAATGCGTTTGGCAAACTCCTCCGTGCCATACCCCAACGGTTTACCGGCCGCTTCCGAGACCTGGCGGTCAATCTCCGCCCACATCGGTGTTTTCACGATGCCCGGGCAGTAGCCATTAACGGTAATGCCAAGCGGCGCGAGATCCCGCGCGGCGGTTTGCGTGAGCCCCCGTACGGCGAACTTGCTGGAACTGTACACGGCCAGTTCCGGGTTGCCGACATGCCCGGCTTGTGAACAGGCGTTGATAATTTTGCCGCCGTGTTTTTCCGCTTTGAAGGCTTTTACCGCTGCCTGGATACCCCAAATCACGCCTTTTACGTTGATGTTATAAACCTTATCCACCACTTCTGGCGTGATGGACTCAATCGGTGTCGAAGGCGCAACACCGGCGTTATTCACAATCACGTCAAACCCGTTCAGTTTGGTTCTGGCCTCCTCTACCGCCGCAAACACTTTGTCGCGGTCAGAGACATCCACCGTCACCGCAATCGCGCTGCCATTGCTGCTATTAATTTCGTCAGCCACCGCTTTTGCCGTTGCGGCGTTGTAATCGGCAACAGCGACGGCAAAGCCATCTTTCGCCAGACGCAACGCAATGGCTTTACCAATTCCCTGACCCGCTCCGGTCACAAATGCAACTTTTTTCATCATATCTCCTTGGTTTTCAAAGAATCTGGCTAAGATTGAGCTGGCCCATCAGCAGAGGGTTATCGCTGTAATCTACCGGGATGGCGACCACCGCCGGGCCGTCCGTATCCATTGCCGCACGCAGCGTGGGTTCCAGTTCTGCCGTGCTTTCGACAGCGAACCCTTTAGCGCCAAACGCTTCGGCATAGGCTTTAAAATCGACCGGGCCAAAATTAACGCCAGAAAGGCGCTGGTATTTTTTCTCTTCCTGAATGGCCACCATGTTGTAGGCGTTATCGACCCAGATGATATGCAGCACATTCGCCCCGAGGCGCACAGCGGTTTCCAGCTCCATGCTCGATTGTAAAAAGCCACCATCGCCGGAAACCGACACCACTTTGCGGCCCGGGTTGACCAGCCAGGCGCCAATCGCCCATGGCAGCGCAACGCCCATGGTTTGCTGACCGTTGGAAATCATCACCTGACGGGCGCGGAAGCTATAGAGATAGCGCGCAATCCAGATATGGAAACTGCCCATATCGACGGTCAGCGTGACATCGTTATTCACGATATCCTGCATCGCCCGCACAATACGCAGCGGGTGAATAGCGAACTGGCAGAGCTGTGCGCCCTTACGGCTGAGCAGTTCCCGCTGGTTGCGGCGCTCAATCAGGATCTCTGAGGCGCGCGGCGTGAGGATCAGCGGTTTTTCGATTTTCGCGGCCAGTTTGTCGAGCGTGCTGGCAATGTCGCCAACCAGTTCGCAATCCGGCACGTAATTGCGTTCTTCATAAGCAGGAAGCACATCGATATGAACCAGTTTCGCGTCACCGGTGTTCCACATTGATGGCTCATATTCCACCGGGCTGTAACCAATACAGATAATCAGATCCGCCAGGTGCAGCAGCCGATCCCCGGCCTGGTTATTAAATAACCCCACACGTCCGGCAAAGCGGGTGAAATGTTGCTGATTAACCGCGCCTGCCGCCTGATACGTGCTGGTAACCGGAATATGGCTTTTTTCCAGCAACTGATGCAGCGCCGAAATATTCTCTTCACGGCTTGCCATCAACCCGAGCAAAAACACCGGGTTTTGCGCCTGCGCGATAAGTTTCGCCACCTCGTCAATCGCCGCATCCGGCGCGGCACCTAACTGCGGCACACCGCTGGCGGGTAAGATAGTGCCGCTCGCCGGTTGGTCGGCAATATCTTGCGGCAGGCTGACAAACGCGCTGCCCGGCCGCCCCTGCTCGGCGGCGCGAAATGCATTGGAGACCACTTCGGCAATCGCGTCGGAGGAGGTTATCTCTACCGCATATTTAGTGACGGGGTTAAACATCGCCACCGTGTCCATGCTCTGGTGCACCAGCTTGGCTTTATCCGCGCGTTTCACCGCGCCGCCCAGCGCCACCACCGGGTCGCCTTCGCTGTTGGCGGTCGCCATACCGGTAATCAAATTGGAACAGCCGGGGCCGGAAGTGACCAGCGCGACGCCAGCTTTACCGGTGATACGCCCGACCGCTGCCGCCATAAATGCCGCGTTCGCTTCGTGGCGCACCGGAATAGTTTGAATGGTTGAATCAAGAAGCGAATCAAACACTTTGTCAATTTTGGCACCAGGAATGCCAAACACATGTTTCACTCCCTGCGCTTCCAGTTGTGCCACCACCATATCCGCACCGTGCGACCATTGATGTTTACGGTTTTCTTTGTTCATCATTTACTCCTTTAAATGGCTCTCAGCTCTCAACCGAACGGATGGCAGCATCCAGATTATCCGGGTGTAAATTCGCGCGAAGAAACGCCGCGTCTGCAGGCAGGTCGATCATCAAATGGTGGATTTCTCCAAATGTCAGCGTGCCGCTTTCAAGCTGGTAATCCAGCAGGTGTCCGCCGCCGTGACGATCGTCCGTAATAAAGTGCTCGTGATAGCCGGCCACATTAATGCCCTGCATATGCTGGGGTGTGCGGAACCCAACCAGCACGCCATCGCGCCCGTTAAAACGGAACACCGGTTGATCATCAAGCACATCGGTCATAGCGCGATAAGGCGGCGTCTGGCGTGGAACGGTGCGGGTGTGTGCATGGCGAAAATGGCCATCAATACGCAGCGCGCAGAAAATGTTATCGGAGGGGATCGCTTTATCGATGATGTCGTGCAGTTGCTGGCGGCTGGCTGGTTTGTCGAGCTCAACGCGATGCTGCGGTTTAAACCAGGTCATTACCGCGAACGGCGTTTTTTGCTGTGGGCTAGCCTCACGGGCACTGCCATCAGCACGCAACTGGTAAACCTCACTGTTGAACGCAATTAATTCGCCATCCAGCTCGTTAAAAGTGCCAAGACCAAAATCACCGTGATTAAGTAAATCCTCAATCGTGGTATTTCCTTCGTAAACACCGCTTAATAGCGCACTCATTAGTGATGTTTGATATATCACACATTCTGGGCGAGTTTCTGAAAAGGCACGAAATGTTTCCCGTAGACTTTCCTCGCAAGAACAACCGGTTAGATGACTCATTATCCTTTACCTCGCTGAGCAGTCGTTTAGAAAAGCTGATTAATTATTGACGCGATTCAGCGATAGATTCCAATATACAAAGCATCAGGGTTTGAGATGTTTTTAATATGGAACTCCGTTATCTACGCTATTTTGTTGCCGTTGCGCAGACGCAACATTTCACCCGTGCCGCAGAAATGCTGGGCATGTCGCAACCGCCATTAAGTCAGCAAATTCGTCGTCTTGAGCAGGAAGTGGGCACACCGCTTTTTTACCGGCAAACTCGCAGCGTTGAGCTCACCGAAGCGGGTGAAGCGTTTTATGAAGATGCCTGCCAAATCATCGCGTTGAGCGATGCGGCAATGGAAAAAGCGAAAGGAATTGCGCGGGGAATTAATGGAAAATTGTACCTTGGCGTGACCAGCTCCAATGCGTTTCACACGCAGATTTTTTCCGCGCTTCGCCAGTTTCAGCAAAGCTATCCGCAGGTGGCGCTGTATCAAAAAGAGGACAATATGGCGACGCTGATGCAGGAGCTGGAAGAGGGGCTGATTGATGTCGCCTTTGTGCGCCTGCCGTGCGAAAACAGCAAAATGTTCAACCTGAAATTGATCGATGAAGAGCCGATGGTGCTGGCGTTACACCGTTCGCATCCGCTTGCCACGAAAGCAGATATCTCGCTTAACGAATTGCAGCAAACACCGTGTATTATCTTCCCTCAGCAGGTCGCACCGGGTCTGTATGAACTGGTGTACAACGCCTGTCTGCGTGCGGGTATTGATATGGAAAATCAGCAACAAGCGTCGCAGTTCTCCTCTTCGCTGAGCATGGTGGCCGCGGGTTTCGGTTTCGCCATCGTTCCGCAATCCATGGCCTGTTTCAGCCACCCGCAAGTGACATTTCACCGGATGGCGGAACAGACATTAAAAACGGATGTGGCGCTGGCGTGGCGCAAGTTCGAGCGATCGCCTGCTGTAAAACGTTTTATTGAGAACTTTTAAAAACGCCCGCCGCAAAGCAGGCGTGAATTGTTTAGCTGCGATGGGTATTCACAACCTGGCCAATCCCCTTCCCTTCCAGCGCTTCGTTGGGATCGGCAAAGAAATCGATATTGAAGTAGGTGTCATCGGTTAACAGTTCAATATGGTGCCAGTATTGCGGCGGGCTAATGCCAAAATGCCCGGCTTCAATCACCAATTCCACTTCCGGCGTGGTGTCATGCTCACTGGCAAAACCAAAATATTTCACGGCCCCCTGCATCACCGACAAACGGCCATAGACCCCTTTTTTGGTGTTGTGATGGGTGAGCAGCGCCTGTGGAACCGTCTCTTTCGTCCAGAAAGGCGTTGAGCGGGTATGACGGAAATGAACAGGAATTTGATGCGCCATAATACCTCCTGAGGCCGCTTCGATTACCAGCCGCACACGTTAGTTTCTTCGTCCGATTCATAGCCGCGAACGATATTAATCAACTCTTTCACCGCGTCTGCGGCATTAAGCGGATCTTTCAGCTCATTAAGCGAGGAAAACTCTTTATCCACTGAAACCCCGTTATTATTGTTAGTCACCGTCAGGATAATTTCACTGGAACTTTCTTTAGCGTCAGTAAGACCCGCAATCAGTTCCGCAACCGCCTGTACAGCAACATCAGGAACATATAACGACATTGGCTTGAGATAGACCTTTTCCTGCGTCTCATTGTTAGCACGGTTAGAAACTGCTAAAGAATAACCTTTGTTTTCAGTCGTCATCAGAATTACCTCAGCCTTCAATCAAAATTTTCGGGTCAACATAGAAATCGACGCTAAATATCGTATCGTCGCTTAATGCTTCAATGTTGTGCCATTTTTCCGGCGGGAAAACGCCAAATTCACCGGCATTAATCGTTAATGTCTCTACCGGTTGTGGGCTGGTTTCATCGGCGTAACCGTAATAGCGGATCGCCCCTTGCAGCACACTCAAACGCGGGTAGACGCCCTGGCGTGTTCCGGCATCGAGATGGCGTTTCCAGATGGACGCCGGGGCGGTTTCTTTGGTCCAGAACGGCGTCGAACGGGTGTGGACATAGTTCGCGGGTATCGCAATTCGTTGCATGTTTCATC
Source organism: Kosakonia sp. (assembly GCF_032104925.1). Lineage (NCBI taxonomy): Bacteria > Pseudomonadati > Pseudomonadota > Gammaproteobacteria > Enterobacterales > Enterobacteriaceae > Kosakonia > Kosakonia sp. Next base: position 268,551 of record NZ_DAMCGF010000002.1, on the reverse strand, counting down.
CTCTTTGTGTCTCAGCAAAGCAGGTTTGCCGGGAGGGGGAAAAGCATTTGTTGCATATGATATACCTGTTTTATAATTTGTGGACTACTTTTTTTAGGGGTTATTTCCGCTGAATTTTGTTACTCAGAAAGGGTTATTGATAAATACACCATGACGGGGGAAAAATGACAGATAATTATTTATAAGCAGGAATCAACGCGCAATGAAAAGCAAATCCAAACTCAATTCTTTTTATTATGGCTTTCCCGTTTTTTTAGTCACTACGCAAGATAAAGATGGCAACACAAATATTTCAGCGGCATCCTCCTCTATTTCTTTGGGTGAGAAACTGATTATTGGCATCAGCAAAGGCGGTAAAACCTACAATAATTTATTGGCCGATTCAGACGCCGTGATCAATATTCCCGATCACACGCTTTGGGAAAAAGTAGAACAAATCGGCAAACTTACCGGCGGCGATAGCCTGTCGGAAAACCAAACCAAGTGGGGTGTTGAAATTTGCCACGATAAATTCACCAAAGCCGGGTTACACACAGAAGCCTCTGTCGATGTCGCGCCGCCGCGCGTTGCCGAGTGCCCAATCCAGGCGGAATGCCGCTTAGTTTCCACCAGCGATAAAGGCCGTTTTATGCTGGCTGAGCTGGATATCGTGAACTTATGGGTTGAAAACGCGCTGTTAAATGAAAATGGCATTGTTAATTCAGGCAAATGGAAACCGCTGATTTTCAATTTCCGTGAATACACTACCGTTGGCGATACGCTCGGGTTTAACGTGAAATACGGCAACTGATCTTCATAAATTGCCCCCGCTCACGGGGGCATAATCCTTTACTCCAGCAGCGTGTTATCCCAGCCGCTGAAAATCGCCGCCAGATTATATTGCGCGGCGTCCGCCTTGCTTAACTGGTATTTTGTACCGCCCTGTCCGGCGCCCGGACCACGGTTATCAAACTCATAAAAACGGCTGTCTTCCGGATAAAACCAGATCTTCTCCCCGGCTTTATCTTTGCCGGACATTTTATCCCAGCCGTAAATATGGTCGTCGATTTCGCAGTTGATAAATGCCGCCAGGCCAATGGCGTTCGGATCGGCATAGCGCCCGTCGCTGAATTGTGTTGTCGGATGCCACGGGCGACCCAGCGCGAAACTTTTCGCCGGAACGCCCGCTTCTTTGCTGAGCTTGCTGTTGATGATCAACAAGCCAAACTTCTCATCGGCCTGCGTCGCGGGCGCGGTGATATAGCCATACGGCGGGGCAATATCATTGCGGTTACGGGCGATAATCTCGCAGCGGTCAAACACCGCAATGCCGGGGCCAAAGATAAAGTCAACGTGCCCGCTCACTTCGCAATCGGTGAAATAACTGCGGCTTCCGCTCTTGCTGTAAAAGGTGTCCTGGTAACCTTCGAGCCGGACATGGCGGAAACGCGCTTTATCGACATTTTCCGACACCATCAGCGCCACCGCCTGCGTGTCTTTCAGCTTCTTCGCATCACCATCCGCCAGCGCGGCATTGGCCGGGAAATCAAAGCTATTGCGAATGGTCAGGTTTTCAATGGTCACGCCAGAGGCACGCACTTCCACCGTGCTGGTACGCCCGGTGCCGAGCTTCTGCCCGTCACTGCCTAATGCACCGGCGGGCGTATTCGCTTCAATCTGTGTTTGCTCTCTGGATTGCCCCACCAGCGTGACCGGTTTTTCAATCACCAGCCGTTCGTTCCAGCGCCCCTCTTTGACCAGGATCCGCCACGGCGTACCGCTGTCAGGCGCGGCGGCCAGCGCCTGGCTGATGGTGGCGAACTCACCGGCTTGCGGCGCAGTGGAGACAATGGCGTTCCACTCGCTCGCCTGAGCGGAAACGCTGATACACGCCAGCAACAGCGCGGAATAGTGCAGTGAACAGTGCAGTGTTTTCATCGGTCTCTCCTTAGGGTTTTAGTTTGTCAGCAAGCGAGGTCAATTCAGGTGTGGTCCGGATTAGATCAGCTACCATCGATGCGACAGCTTCTGCACCTTGTTGCTGGAAATGGGTGGTATCAGGATTGCTGCGAATCCCGGAAGTTTGCGTTTTATACCAGGGGTAGCGCGGGTCGTTCACATCCACAGCCAGCCAGTAATCCATCCAGTCGCTGGCGTGCGCATTGGCGAAATCGATGGTCGCTTTTTCCAGATCAATAAGCGGCACGTGGTTGCGTTGGGCGGTCTGTTTGATGGTGTCGATGTAGTTTCCGGCAAAGCGGTAACCCGGCTTTTTCACCGTGTAATGAGTGCTGACCACCACATCGTCGGCACCCTGCTGAAAAGCCGTTTTCCCGGCGCGGTTTTTTACCCGCGTGGTTGGTGTCAACAGCACCGGCGTCGCGCCCGCTGCACGCGCCAGCGTGATATAGCGCTCCAGCGAGTGCTGGAACGACAACAATGGTTCCCCCGGCGGAAACTGCGGATTGCCGCTGGCATCATTGGGATAGGTGCAGAGGTTTTTCACGTCGGCCGCGCCGCGCACCGCTTTATCGCCATCGCAGTTTTGATCGTTATGACCATGGGCGATAAAAACATAGTCGCCAGGGCGCAAATCACGCGCCATTTGCTGGTACCAGCCTTCGTTGTAGAAATCGCGGCTGGAGCGCCCGGAACGCGCACCGTTAAGCACCACAACGCCGCTGTCGGCGCGAAACGCGTGCTGGAAAACTTGCCCCCAGCCCATGCGCGGTAAACGGGCGACTTCATAGGTGGCGGCGGTGGAGTCACTGACCAGCAAAATACGCGTTTTCGCGCTACTGATAGCCTGCCGGTCGCGTAGCGCACGCGGCAAATCTAACGGTTCCCACGGCCCGCTGTTCTGTAAACCGACAATCGGACGAAAGGCGCTGTCGGTCAGCACTGCCGCGCCCGCCTCGCCGCTGTTGTTGTCATAGTTACGATTGTGGTTAATCACCGACAAAATCCGCGCCATACCGTTGCCGGTGCGAATGGGGGTCTGCACCGGATCGGCGGTTTGCGCATTCAGGCCAGATAAACGCAACGCATCGGCCATGCCATGCCGAAAGTTAGCCAGCGGCCCGGCCAGCAAACCGGCATTCAGCTTGCTGTTATCACCGCGCTCAACCCACTGCTGTGGGCCGATATAGCCCAACTGACCGGCCACTTCGGAGACCAGTCTGTCGGTAAAGGGGGTGATATTAGCGGTATTGCGGCGCTCTTTTTGCAGCGTAATCCGTAGCGAGGCCATGCAGCGCGCCCGCGGTTCATCGCTTCGCAAACACGACTCAGCGCCGCCCGTGCTCTGGGTGGCGGAAAGGGTTAACGGTGGTGTGAGGGCATCAACCGCTAGCGAATAGCGTCCATCGCTGCGCGTTTTGGTGGTAAGGCGCTTGCCTGAACTGTCGGTCACCGTTACCGGAGCGCCCGCCAGCGGCGCGTCGGCGAAAACCGCGCCTTCAAGTATCGTTGCCGCATTCGCCATCGCTGGCAGGCAACAAAACAGCACACTAAGTCCCAGAGGGTATTGCATGGATCATTCTCCTGAAACAGGTTCTCCCGGCAGGCTGCACCGGTGTAATCGCGCGTTTCTGTTTCTGGAAAATGTGGCCAAGAGTGAACGCCATCAGGCATTACGGGTCAACAAAGGCTTTTATTTTTATGGCGATACAAAACGAAACGAAGTTTTACACATGTGAAAACATCGTTTTGAGATCGGTCTCAAGAATATGACAATTGATAAACAAACCCGGCGTTAACCGGGCATTACATTCAGCGGGGGAATACGCGGGCGCTACCGTTAACCTGTAGATTCACTTTCATGCCAGGTCGCCAGTCCGGGCGGGTGATGGCTTGTAATGTCAGGCGTTCGCCGGTTTGCGAAAACAGCAGCGTCAATGACGAAAGGTATCCGGCAAAATCCATATCGATAATTTGTGCCTGCGGGTAGGTTTGATGCTCATTGCACGGCACCACACTTACCTGCTCCGGGCGCAACATAATGCGCTGAGCGCCAGAAAGCGCCGGGTTATCCACCGCCACATCGCCAAGCAGACAGTGCGCACGCCCTTGTGCCACATCGGCAGATAAAATCAGCGCATCACCCAAAAACAGCGCCGTCTCCTCATCAACCGGTTGCGAATAGACCGCGAACGGCGATCCCACCTGCGCAAAGCGGCCGTGGCGGATCACCACAATCTGGCTGGCGAAGGAGAGTGCTTCTTTCTGATCGTGAGTAACCAGAATGGATGCAACGCCGGCTTCAGTCAGCAAATCCGCCGTGGCTTTACGCGTGGCGGCGCGCAGACCAGTGTCCAGCGCCGAGAACGGTTCGTCGAGCAACATCAGCGCCGGTTTCTGCGCCAGCGCTCTGGCCAGCGCCACACGTTGCTGCTGACCACCGGAGATCTCATGCGGCCAGCGCGCCGCCAGCTTGCTGTCCAGCGACACCATCGCCATTAACTCGTCGACACGGCGTTGCTTCTCGTGGCGCGAACCTTTAAGCCCCCAGGCAATGTTTTCTCCGACGCGAAGGTGCGGAAACAGCGCGCCTTCTTGCGGCACAAAGCCAATGTTGCGTTGGTGAGCCGGGACAAACTGGCCGTCGCCAAACAAGGTTTTTCCCTGCAACTCGATACGCCCGCTGTCCGGCATTTCAAACCCGGCGATCAAACGCAGCAGCGTGGTTTTCCCCGACCCGGACGGGCCGACAATCGCCGTGCGGCTACCCGCAGGAATCACCAGATTCACGTCATCAAGCACGCGCGCAGCGGCAAAGCTTTTCGAAATTGTTGCCAGTTCTAACATCTTAAAGACCCGAAAGTTTTTGTGATTGCTTATACAGCAGGCCGGTCAACGGCAAGGAGATCAAAATCATCAGCAACGCATAAGGTGCCGCCGCCACGTAGTCGATCTCGCTGGTCAGCGCCCAGAACCCTGTCGCCAGCGTGCGCGTGCCAAGCGGGGAAAGCAGCAGCGTGGCGGTCAGTTCCGTGCTCACACCCAGAAAGACTAATGCCGCCGCAGTGGAAGCACCCGGTGCAGCCAGCCGCAGCGTAACACTCACCAGCGCTCTGCCAGGCGAGGTACCAAGGCTTTGCGCCACCTGCTCAAGCTCGACCGGCGCTTGCGCAATCCCGGCGCGTAAGTTGATTAATGCTCTGGGCATAAACATCAACAGCCAGGCGAGAAACAGCGTCACTTCGGTCTGGTAAATCGGGCGCGCGTAATGAATGGTCACGGTAACCAGCGCCAGCGCCACCACAATGCCGGGCAATGCGCTGGTGATGTAATTACAGCCTTCGAGAAAGCGAAATACGCGGCGCGGATGGCGCACCGAGAGCCACGCCGTCGGAATGGCGAACGCGGTGGTGATCAGCGCCCCGCAAACGGCCAGAAAAAGAGTCTGGCGCAGTGAAAGCCAGAGATCCGCGCGGTGCCAGTTATCAAACCCGCCGAGCCACAACCAGCGGCCGAGCACAGCAATCGGCGTACCGAACGACAGCGCCACCGTGCACGCCGCCAGCAATAACCCCAGCCCACAGCCCCAGCGCCCAAGTGCGCGGCGTTGTTGCTTGCGCGCTGACCCTGAGCCCACCCGCGCATAGCGCGCTTTGCCGCGCGCCGCCGTCTCCAGCAGCAGCAACGCCAGGCAGCAGAGCGCCAGCACACCGGCGAGCATATTGGCGGCCGGGCCGCTGAACGTTGACTGAAACTGATCGTAAATCGCGGTGGTGAAGGTATCGAAGCGGATCATCACAAACAGGCCATATTCCGCCAGTAAGTGCAGCGCCACCAGCAGCGCACCGCCACAAAGCGCCAGCCGGAGCTGGGGTAAGATCACGCGAAAAAAGATCCGCCACGGCGGGGTGCCAAGCGATGCCGCAACATCCTCAAGGCTGGGATCGAGGCGGCGCAACACCGCCGCGACCGGCATATAAATAAACGGAAAATAGGCCAGCACGGCGATAAACACCGCCGCGGGTAATCCATTAAACCCAGGCAAAACGCTCACCCAGGCATAGCTTTGTACAAACGCCGGGATCGCCAGTGGCGCAACCGCCAGCACGGCCCATATGCGCCGGCCGGGCAGCGACGTCCGTTCGGTGAGCCACGCCAGCGACGTGCCAAGCGCGACGCTGGCGGGTACAGCAAGTGCAATGAGCCAGAAGGTGTTGACGAGCAATTCACCCACACGCGGGCGAAAAATGAGCGCCTGCACCGTCGCCCAGCCGGTATCAATACCGACACCGATGACAAAACCAACGGGCAGTAAGGCCAGTGCCGCGACAAAAAGGGCAAATACCACCAGCACCCACGAAGGGCGGTGCCGGGCGGCATGGCTGGCCGCATTGCTAGCCGCCGGGAGACTTAAACTGGACATCAGGCACTCTTTCCTGCGTGATTACAAAAGACCGGCTTCGGTCATTAACTCGCTGACTTTTTTGCTGTTAAGCGCAGAGGGTTCCACTTTCGGTGCGTCTAATTGCGCCAGCGGAACCAGTTTTTCGTTAGATGCCGCACCTTCGCCTACTGCGTATTCAAACGCATTGTTGGTACGCAGCATTTCCTGGCCCTGCTTGCCGGTTATCCATTTGATAAACGCCTGCGCCTGTTTCTGGTGTTTGCTGGACGCTAAAACGCCGCCGCCAGAGACGCTGACGAACGCGCCCGGATCCTGATGTTTAAAGTAGTGAAGCTGGGTGTTTTTGCTGTTCTCGCCGGTTTTCGCCTGATCGACAAAGTAGTAGTAGTGATAAATCACGCCGCCGTCGATTTGTCCGGCATTGACCGCTTTCATCACCGTGCTGTTGCCTTTGTAAGGCACAAAGTTAGTTTTCATCGCTTTCAGCCAGTCCAGCGTGGCTTTTTCACCCTTCAGGGTCAGCATCGCGCTGACAATGGCCTGGAAATCAGCGCCTGAAGGCGACGCCGCCCAGCGGCCTTTCCATTCCGGTTTGGCTAAATCCATGATCGATGCAGGTAACTGCGAAGCAGAAAGTTTCGTCGGGTTATAGACAAAAATGGTGCTGCGCGCGGCAATACCAATCCAGCGACCATGCGCCGGGCGGAACTGCGCCGGAACTTGTTTCAGCGTATCCGCATTGAGCGGCGCAAAAAGCCCGGCGTTGTCGACCAGCGTCATCGCCGGGGAGTTTTCCGTCAGAAACACATCCGCTGGCGAAACGTTGCCTTCCTGCACCAGTTGATTACCCAGCTCCGTGTCGCCGCCGTTACGCAACGTGACTTTGATGCCGGTTTCTTTGGTGAATTCGTCGACCCAGGATTTTGTCAGGTTTTCGTGCTGCGCGTTATAGACCACGATACCGTCGTCGTTATCGGCGGCGAGCGCCGCGGGAGCAGCAAAAACTGAAGAGATGACCAGTGCAAGTGAACAGAGCGGCAAAAAGCGGTTCTTCATCATCATTCCTTTTAAATTATGTGTAACAGTCAGCACATACGAGCCGGGCTGGATTTTAATCGTAGCGGAAATGAAATGAGAATCAAAACTATTATCAGAAGAATGAGTTTGAAATTAAATATCATCAAAAATTAAAAAATGAATTAATCCACTAATTCACAATTGCAAGATACGCAGAAGATTAAGGCAACCTTAACATCAGGTTAAATGTTTCATATATTATCAATCCAGCGAATCAGACAACCGTGGCTATCTTTTCCATGAATAACAAATTAACATCAGATTGAGTGGGTTTAATACCAAACATCGCAAAACAACCTGCACAGGTAAGACAAATTATTATGAAAAATAAAAAGATAGATACAATGGCAAAAGTGGCTATGCGCAGCAGGGGATTGTCTGTAAAAGAAAAGCGCGTGCGTTATCAGGGTAAGATATTTACCTTTAAATATGTTTCAGGCCACTATGAAATCTTTTTCGAAGGCGAAAAAGTGGACGCCATCGAAACAGATAACATCAATCAGGCGATTGCGGATTTTAAAGAAAAGCATAACAAAACGAAGCGCTAACCCGCGCTAAAATACCTTTTCACTTGCCGTAAACGCATCAAGCAATAAATACCAGCAACCTTATTATACCGGGCGGTATCGTTATCGAACCCGGTGCCCTCCCCGCCCTTTGTCTGTTCAGATTCACGGTCAAAAACCCTAAAATTCTCATGGAAATCACCGGGTTATTCCAACATTTTTTTACATAAAGCGTTTACATGGTAACGATAATTCATATCATCTTGATAATCGCTATCAACAAATAGCGATATTGCTTGCGGCCGGGAGGATCAGCGCCGCCGTACTTCTGTTAAATCAGGATCACCATAACAATGAAATCTCGTTATCTTTGGGCATTAACTCCTTGTTTATTCATGATGTTTTCCGCTCACGCCTCGGCGGAAGGTCAAAAAGAAGAGACGCTGGTGGTTGCCGCCAGCCGCGCAAACCACAGCGTTACGGATATGGCGCAAACCACCTGGGTCATTGAACAGGCTGAAATTGAGCAGCAGGTTCAGGGTGGAAAAGAGTTAAAAGAGGTACTGGCGCAGTTAATTCCCGGGATGGACGTCAGCAGCCAGGGACGCACTAATTACGGCATGAATTTGCGCGGCCGTTCAATGATGGTGATGGTAGATGGTGTACGTCTGAACTCGTCCCGCAGCGATAGCCGCCAGCTCGATGCTATTGATCCGTTTAACATTGCGCGCATCGAAGTTATCTCCGGCGCGACATCGCTGTACGGCGGCGGCAGTACCGGCGGTTTAATCAATATTGTCACCAAAAAAGGCCAGCCGGAAACCGAGGTTGAGTTCCAGACCGGCACGAAAAGCGGTTTTAACAGCCATAACGATCACGACGAGAACATCGCGGCTGCGGTCAGCGGCGGTAACGATAACGCGTCGGGTCGCCTCTCGGTGGCGTACCAGCGCTATGGCGGCTGGTACGACGGCAAAGGCAATGAAGTGATCATTGATAACACGCAAACCGGTTTGCAGTACTCAGACCGCCTGGATGTAATGGGTACCGGCACGCTGAATATCGACGATCATCAGCAGTTACAGCTCACCACGCAGTATTACAAAAGCCAGTCTGACGGTAAGCACGGCCTTTTCCTTGGCGAAAACTTCTCGGCGGTGCGCGGCTCCGGCAACGCTTACAACAAAAGCAATCTAGATTCCGACCGCATCCCCGGCACCGAACGCCACTTAATTAACCTGCAATACGCCAACAGCGATTTCTGGGGCCAGGATTTACTGGCGCAGATTTACTACCGTGACGAAAGCCTGACCTATTATCCCTTCCCGACGCTTTCCGGCGGCTCGGTGACCAGCATTGGCGCATCGCAGCAAAAAACCGATTTCTACGGCGGCAAACTCACTCTCAACAGCAAACCGCTGGAAGATCTGACATTGACCTGGGGCGTGGACGCCGAACATGAAACGTTCGATGCCAACCAGCAATTTTTCAATCTCAGCAACGCCGCCGCCAGCGGTGGGATGAAACTGGATAACGCTTATAACGTCGGGCGCTATCCCGGCTACAGCATCACGAACCTCGCGCCGTTCCTGCAAAGCAGCTATGACATTGCGGCCATCACCCTGAGCGGTGGCGTGCGCTACCAGTACACGGAAAACAGAGTCGACGACTTTGTGGGCTACGCGCAGCAGCAAGCCATCGCCACCGGCAAGGCGATCTCGGCAGACGCGGTGCCAGGCGGCAAAACGGATTACAACAATCTGCTGTTCAACGCCGGCATCCTCGGTCATCTGAGCGAACGCCAGCAGGTGTGGTTTAACTTCTCGCAAGGCTTTGAAATCCCGGACCTGGCGAAATATTACGGTTCCGGCACCTACAAGCTCGAAAATGGCCACTACCGTCTGGTTAACAGCGTCAACGTTAATGATTCGAAGCTGGACGGCATTAAAGTGAATGCCTACGAGCTGGGCTGGCGCTTTACCGGCGATAGCCTGCGTACGCAGATCGCCGCGTACTACTCGCTTTCGGATAAAACCATCAACATCAACAAAAGCGACATGACCATCAATATTGAAGATGATCAGCGTCGTATTTACGGTGTGGAAGGTCAGGTCGATTACTTCTTTAGCAACAGCGAGTGGAGCACCGGTGCAAACTTTAACGCCATCAAGTCGCAAACCCGCGTCGATGGCAAGTGGCAGAAACTGACCGTGGATAGCGCCAGCCCGTCGAAAATGAGCGCGTGGGTCAACTGGGCGCCAGGCGACTGGACGTTACGCCTGCAAAGCACGCAGACCTTTGATCTTTCTGACGCCGATGGGAAACATATTGACGGGTACAACACCGTTGACCTGCTCGGCAGCTACCTTCTGCCCGTCGGTAAGTTGAGCTTTAGCGTTGAAAACCTGCTGGACGAAGATTACACCACCGCGTGGGGACAACGCGCACCGGGTTTATACAGCCCAACCTACGGCGCAGCGGGTTTATATACCTATAAAGGCCGCGGCCGTACGTTTGGCCTGAATTATTCCGTTCTGTTCTGATGAGATGTGCCGCCTGTATTTCAGGCGGTACATTGCGTTTTATTCATGCCCAATAAAACGCAAACAAGCCGATATCCTCAGCCATTATTTTGCTGAAAATATATCGTGCTATTTTTGCCTTAAGCCAAATAGATGACTGAGGCTATTCTATTTTCCGGTCAGCGAATGCGTAATATAAGATATATTTAATCAACAACCGCTAAATATAAGGTCCAGATATAGATACCGGATTTCTACCGCTAACGTTAATGCCCCTGAAATAAGACAGGTTTTACGGGAGATCTTTATTGCATATCCGTCGGTTCAGATTCGCCCGCCGTTATCTGCTCTTGCTGCACGACCGCTTTCGCGTCCTGTTTGTGCTGTTCAGCCACGCGTTTCTCTTTCTGTAACTGCGCGGTGGCTAACTCTTGTTGCGTTACTTTTTTACCCGAAAACGCATCAACCATTTCCGTTCTGCCGTCCGGATATTTAACAATGGTCACCAGCCGTCCGCCGAATTGCGGAATACCGGTCATCGCCAGTGAATAATCAATTTCATGATTTTCCACCTTTTTCTTTTCCTGAACCTGCTGCTCGGCTTTTATCTCGTTGCTGTGTTTGTGCTTTTCTGCGCGGCTGGAGAGCGTCACTTTGGTGCTCTCATCATGCGAAGCGCTATTTGCCGCGCCGTTATCCGTATGAGCCGCCGATTTATGGTTTGTGTTTTCTTTTGTTGTGGCAAGGTGCGGGCTTGCCTGAATCGCCTGAATCTCCTGCATCATTATCTCCGCTATCAATGACCAGATATTCCGCCAAATGACTCTGCCTGAGCCGAAAAAAAGATCCTCATAACGATTATCGACAGGCAAAAGAAACAGATTAATAACAAATAGCGCTGAAGCTGGATGATTTACATACAAAAATTAAATAAGCACGCGATATTTAATAAAACAATAATTTTACTTAAATCAGTTGGATATTAAAAAATATACGTTAAGTCAGGGCATATAATTAAAAGCAGAAGCACCGCCCATTTTTATCACTAAATTTTAACAAACGAATGTCCATGTCAGCGCGCAACGTCTTAACGCCCGCATCGGCAAAATAACGCGACCGCTTTACTGCTTAACCGCATCGGCGGCAAAGCGACTTTCCCCTGCCTGCGGCATGCTGCTACTCTTTGAAACGCGAAAAAATATAAAATATCAGGAGTGAAAAATGAGCCAACAACCGCTACATGCCGCCCCGCTCAGTTGGGGTCATGGCCCACGCACGTTCGAAGTATTTATCGAACCTACTTGCCCTTTTTCTGTACGCGCGTTTAACAAACTGGACGCGCTGCTTCAACAGGTCGGCAAGGATAACGTCACGGTAAAAATCCGCCTGCAATCACAGCCGTGGCACCTGTTTTCCGGGGTAATTGTTCGCTGCATCCTCGCGGCATCGACGCTTGCGGACGGCAAAAACGCCGCGCGTAAAGTGTTGCAAGCGGTTGCCGATCATCGCGAAGAGTTTGAATTTACCGACCACTGCAGCGGCCCGAATATGCACGCCACGCCCCAGCAAATTATTGAACGCATCGAACAGTACAGCGGGGTGAAGCTGGCAGAGGCTTTTGCCCGCCCGGAACTGCAAACCGAGATCAAATGGCACAGCAAATACGCGCGCCAGAATGGCATTCATGTTTCGCCAACCTTTATGGTCAACGGGCTGGTGCAGGCCGACCTCGGTAGCGGCGACGATATCAACGTCTGGGCGCAGCGTATTCTCGCCTGAGGCGACTGCTACACTGCTTTGCAGGCGCTTAACTTCTTCAACACATCAACGAAAAGGCAGGCCAAAATGTCAGACAACTATCAGCCCCCCAAAGTCTGGACGTGGGATAAATCCGGCGGCGGCGCGTTTGCCAATATCAACCGCCCGGTTTCTGGCCCAACGCATGACAAAACATTGCCGGTCGGCAAACACCCGTTACAGCTCTATTCGCTCGGTACGCCGAACGGCCAGAAAGTGACCATCATGCTGGAAGAGTTACTGGCGAAAGGCGTCAGTGCCGCAGAGTACGACGCGTGGTTGATTCGCATCGGTGAAGGCGATCAATTCTCCAGCGGTTTTGTCGAGGTTAACCCGAACTCCAAAATCCCGGCGCTGCGCGACCACAGCACCACACCGCCGACGCGGGTGTTCGAATCCGGCGCGATCCTGCTCTATCTGGCGGAAAAATTCGGTCACTTCCTGCCAAAAGATCCGGCAAAACGCACTGAAACGCTGAACTGGCTGTTCTGGCTGCAAGGTTCCGCACCTTTCCTCGGCGGCGGTTTTGGCCACTTCTATAACTATGCGCCGGTGAAGATCGAGTACGCGATCAACCGCTTTACCATGGAAGCCAAACGCCAACTGGACGTGCTGGATAAGCAACTGGCACAGCACACATTTGTAGCCGGGGATGAGTACACCATCGCCGATATGGCCATCTGGCCGTGGTACGGCAACGTGGTGCTGGGCAATGTCTATAACGCGGCGGAATTCCTCGACGCGGGCAGCTACCAAAACGTCCAGCGCTGGGCGAAAGCGATTGCAGAGCGCCCGGCGGTGAAACGTGGGCGTATGGTTAACCGCACCTTCGGCGAGCCGAGTGAGCAACTGCACGAGCGCCACGACGCCAGCGATTTCGACACGCAAACTGAAGATAAACGCAACGCCTGATCTTGCCCACCGGGCGGCATTCCGCCCGGTTTCTCCCGCCTTTCTCCACACCTTCTGCTCTTTTTTTCACACCATATTTACATAACAGAAATAACTCGTAAGAATGCCTTTTATTTACCCGTAGCCCGCCAAATGTCTGAAAACGCGCTAAAACAGCAGATCCAGAATCTGAAGAAGCACAACGCCCGGCTGGTGCGGATCGCGCGCGATGCGCGCAATAAACTCAGCGCCGCGCTCGACGGCACCGGACTCTGTTTGTGGCAACTGGATGTGCCAAGCGGCAAGCTCATCATCTTTAACCGCCGCTGGGGAGCGATGCTTGGCTATCAACCCAAAGCACTGAGCGCCCATTTTGATGTCTGGCGCGAACACCTGCATGAAGATGACCGGCAACGGGTGCTGGATGCGTTTTACGACCATTTGCACGGCAAAACCCCGTTTTACGAAGCGTTGCACCGCATGCAGCATAAAAATGGCACCGTGACCTGGGTGCTCGATCGCGGTCGCGTCACCGACCGGGACGCCAGCGGCGCGCCGCTGAAAGTGACCGGCACGCACATTGATATGACCAAAGAGAAGCAGTACGAAGAGCAACTGGCTCTGCTTGCAAATCACGATCCGCTGACCGGCCTCGCGAACCGCCACGCGCTGTTGCAACACTTCGCTGAACTCAATCTCGCCGGGCCGCTGTGTGTGGCATTTATCGATCTCGATGATTTCAAAGCGGTAAACGATACGTTTGGCCACCGCAGCGGCGATGAGTTGCTGATCCAGCTCAGCCAGCGCCTGCGTACTGCCTGCCCGGAGGGAACCGTCATCGGGCGGCTTGGCGGCGATGAGTTTGTTCTGTTGCTACCCTTTGCGCTCAACAGCCTGCTGATTAACAGCACAGCGCATAGCTGTTTGCGCGCCATTCTCAGCCCCTTCGAGCTGGATAATGGCGAAGCGTCGGTAGGCGCATCGATAGGCATTGATGAAGTGCAAGCCGGGGATGATTTCGTTAATGCGCTGATGCGTGCCGATCGCGCGATGTATCACATTAAGCACACCGGTAAAAACGGCGCGGCTATCGGCAAAATCCTGATTTCGCTCTCGCCACGGCATGAGGAAACGCCATGAAGCACGCACGCCAGCAAGCGATTCTGCAGCTTCTCACCAGCCAGCACAGCATCACAACCCAGGCGCTGGCGGCGCAGCTGAATGTCAGTATTGAAACCATTCGCCGCGATCTCAACGCGCTGCAAACGGCGGGTAAAATTGTGCGTCGCCACGGTCTGGCGCGTACATTGCACGCAGCGTCGCATGATGACGGGGAGCCGTTTCGCGCCCGGCTAAAAAGCCATTACGCGGATAAAGCCGACATCGCCCGCCACGCACTGAACTGGATAGAAGCCGGGATGACGCTGGCGCTGGATGCCAGCTCCACCTGTTTTCATCTGGCGCGGCAGTTACCGGATATCCCGTTGACGGTGCTGACCAACAGTCTGCCGGTGTGCCAGGAGATGGCGCGCCGCGAACAGATTGAACTTATCTGCTCGGGTGGCCGTCTGGCGCGCACGGAGCGCTGCTATGTGAACCCGGCTCTCGCAAGTCTTCTGAAATCGCTGGAGATTGATCTGTTTATCTTCTCCTGCGAAGGCGTGGATGCACGCGGCGATATGTGGGATTCCACCCGCCACAATGCGGCGTTCAAAGCCCAGCTGTTACGCCGGGCGCAGCAATCATTGCTGTTGATTGATAAGAGTAAATTCTATCGCGCCAGCGAAGCGAAGATCGGCAATCTGGCGCAGGTCACGCAGATGGTGACCGACGCGAACATCGACGCGCTTCAGCGCTGAGGGGCAAACGCTTCGATCTCCATGTTGCGCAACGCTTCCAGTGTTGCCAGCGCTTCGTGTTCATCAATCACGCTCATCGCGAAACCGACATGCACCAGCACCCATTGCCCCAGCAATTCACTAGGTGAATCCTCGCACACCAGCGCGATATTGACGTCGCGGCGCACGCCGCACACATCCACCTGCGCCAGTTGATGAAAATCGTCGCCAACGGCCACCACCTGCCCCGGTACGCCTATACACATCGTTGCTTTACTCCACTTCGATACTTTTGATCTGCACGCCGTCGCTGCGCTCAATATGCAGCGTCGGGCAGTGGCAGAGCGGGCATTCATCGTGCCGCTCGGCTTCCACTGTCTGGCTGCAATTCCAGCACCAGGCCTGCGTCGGTTTATGGAGGATATGCAATGTGCAACCCTGCGCCAGCGTTTCGCGGCAGGCGATATCAAAACCAAACCGCAGCGCGCTCTCTTCCACACAAGCCAGCGCGCCCACTTCCAGCCATACGCCCGTCACGCGCCGCGCGCCGTTTTGCCGTGCCTGCTGTTCAATGATCTCCACCGCGTTCTGGCACAGGGATAACTCATGCATGCGCTTTGTCCCGTAGCCCTTGCAGTAACGCGCGACGGCTTAGCGCGGCATCGGTGACCGGCAACGAAAGCGCCATTTTCAGGCAGTTATCGGCAAGCGTGATGCCAGCATCAACAGACAATCCCCGATCGAGCGGCGACATCAGCGAGCAGCTCAGGTATTGCCCCAATGCGGGTAATTCGCCGACGGTAAAGGCCATTTCGCCATAGGGCAATCGCAGCCCCAGCCGCTGGCTCACCGGGCGGCGAGGCCAGCACTGCTGCGGGCCGGGGTAGATTTGCAGACTCAGCATCCACGGCGTCAACACACAACCCAGCCACTGCTCTTCAAAGCGGGTGAACGGCGTGACATACACCGGCATGGTTGCATGGACAAATGGCAGACCCTGCATCTCCTGCTCGGCTATCGCCATAAAAGCCGCCTGCACTTCGCGGTGCGGCGAAACGTCGAACCCCATTACCTCATCCTGCATGTTCGGTCTCCCGTAAAACAGGCTCCACGCCGGATTCACGCAGCGCCGCCAGCACCGTCTGTAGCGCGGTGTCCAGGCTCGCCGCCACCACCGGTGTCATGCCGATATGTGGCTCCAGCGAGGACGGAATAACGCCAATCAGCGTCAGTTTTTTCGGAAACTCACCGGTGAAACGCAGCGCCGACAGCACATCCGATAGCCCCAACTGGTGCGGCGAAATTTTATTGCTGAACAGCGTTGGCACGTCGTCATCGCGCAGGCAAATTACTGCACCCGGCTCGCTTTTGCGGCTGACCACCGCATCGGCGATGATCAGATGATCGCGGTTAGCCATCGCCTCAATCAGCTCCATACCCGCCGTGCCGCCGTCCAGCACCTCGACATGCGCGGGCAGGTGGTAACGCTGCTCAAGCGCTTCCACCACCCGCACGCCTATCGCTTCATCGGTGAGCAAAATGTTGCCCACGCCTAATACTAAAATTGACATCACAGCACCTTCACCGCGACAACATCGTTGCCGTCGGCATCCACCACGTGGACCGCGCACGACATACACGGATCGAACGAGTGAACGGTGCGCACCACTTCCAGCGGTTTTTGCGGATCGGCAATTGGCGTTCCCACCAGTGACAGCTCGTATGGCCCGGCGTCGTCGTTGAAGTTGCGCGGCCCGGCGTTCCAGGTTGACGGCACTACCGCCTGGTAGTTATCGATTTTACCGTCTTTGATAACGATCCAGTGGGAGAGCATGCCGCGCGGCGCTTCAAGGAAGCCGACGCCTTTAAACTCGCCGCTGGTCGGGATTTCCGTATGGGCGATAGTTTGCACATCGCCTTTGCCGATATTGTCTATCAATGCCTGATACTGTTGCTGCAAGACCTGATGTAACTCGCAGGCATGAACCGTGCGGCCGATAATGCGCCCCAGCGTGGAGTGCAGTTGCTCCACCGCCACCGTTTTACCGGTGAGTTTCTGGTAAATGGCGGTGATATCGTGCAATTTCTCCGCCGTTGCCGGGTGTTTCGCTGCCAGTTTGCAGAGCATATTGGCGAGCGGCCCCACTTCGACCGTTTTGCCGTAAAAGGTGGGCGATTTAACCCAGGAGTATTTGCCCTCTTCCTGCCAGCCGGTGTACTGCGGCAGCGTGGTGCCCTGCCACGGCTCCTGCGGCGCCTCGTCTTTATACCAGGCGTGTTTCGCGCTCTCCTGAATGCCTTTAATCAGGAAAGGATCGGTGTGGGTGTTGATTTCACGGTAGGTCGCAAGATCGGCATTTTCAATGTAGCCACCAGCAAACATGAAGCTGCCGTTGTTGGCGTCGGTGGGGAATTCCGGCGTGCTCAGGTAGTTCACCGCGCCTTTACCGAGCGTGAGCCATTCCGGGTAAAACGCCGCAATCACCGCCGTGTCGACTTTATAAACCTGCTCGATAAACCCTTCCAGCTTGTCGATAAACGACTTGAGATACATCAGGCGTTCAAGGTTCAGCACTTCGATGCCATCAAGATTGATCGGGTTGGCAACCCCACCCACCGCCAGGTTCTGAATGTGCGGCGATTTACCGCCGAGCAGCGCGACAATGCGGTTAGCGTCGCGCTGACACTCCAGCGCTTGCAGGTAGTGCGCGACGGCAATCAGGTTTACTTCCGGCGGCAGTTTCATTGCCGGGTGGCCCCAGTAGCCGTTGGCAAAAATGCCCAGTTGGCCGCTGGCGACCAGCGCTTTGATCTTCTCCTGCACCGCTTTGAAGTCGTTTTCACTGTTTAGCGGCCAGTCGGAAAGCCCCTGTAACAGCGCGGCGGCTTTCGCCGGATCGGCATTCAGCGCGCTGGTGATATCGACCCAATCGAGCGCCGAAAGCTGATAGAAATGGACGATATGATCGTGAATCGAGTGGGCGGCCAGAATGATGTTGCGGATGTACTGGGCGTTGCGCGGCACCTTCACCTCCAGCGCGCTTTCTACCGCCCGCACCGAGGCAATGGCGTGGATCGTCGTACAAACGCCGCAAATGCGCTGCATGATGATCCATGCGTCGCGCGGGTCGCGGTTTTTGACAATTTCTTCCATCCCGCGCCACATGGTTCCTGACGACCAGGCCTTTGATACAACGCCGTTTTCAATTTCGCAATCAATGCGTAAATGACCCTCAATACGGGTAACCGGATCAATGGTGATACGTTGACTCATGCTTTACTCGCCTCATGTCGCGCAGATGTTTTTAACGGAGGAATAATCGGCAACAGACGTATCAGTAAGATGTACGCACAGACTTCAATTGCCACAAAACCGATGGAAATCAATAACTCTTCCGCTGTCGGGAAGTAGTGGTAGCCGTTGCCGGGATTAAAGGCCAACAGCGAATAAGAGAGCCGCCACAGCGCACAGCCGAGCAGCATGCTCAACGCGCCAAGGAACAAAAAGCGGGAATCACGGCGCAGACGCGGCGCGCGCAGGATCAGCAGCGGCAAGGCCAGCAGCGCCATTTCCAGCCAGAACATCAGGCTGTAAAAATCACCGGCAAAAGCGTAATGCCATTTGTCACGCCACGTGATCTCTCCCAACCGCAACACCAGAAACAGCGCTAACAGCACGCTCAGGATGTTAATCAGTTTGCTAAACAGGCGTTTTTCATCCGGCCCGTTGCCGCGCAGGCTGGCCTGCATTAATGAGCCTTCGAAAATGACAATCGAGAAACCCATAATAAACGCGGTCAGCAGCGAGAAAACCGGCAGCATTTCATAGCTCTGCCACAGCGGGTAAACCTTATATCCGGCGGCAATCATCAACGAGCCCATCGACGACTGGTGCATGGTCGGCAGCAGCGCGCCAAGCGCGATAATGCAAAACATCACTTTATTGAGACGGCGCAGCGAAACCTTCCAGCCAAGCCTTTCCAGCAGCGCCGGGGCGAACTCCAGCGCCATCACGCCGATGTAAATCGTCATACAGACCGCGGTTTCAAACAGCACTGAATTGACATTGAAATGGCCGGGAATATAGAAGTAAGGCAGATTCCAGTAACGTCCAACATCGATGGTGATGGACAAGCCGCCCAGCGAATAACCGAACAGGCTGCACAGCAGCGCCGGGCGCACCAGCGGGTGATAATCGCCCCGGTTAAAGACATACACCGCCCACGCCAGCGCCCAGCCGCCACAGGCAAAGCCGGTGCCGATCAGCAAATCAAACGCGATCCAGATCCCCCACGGATAACCACCGTTCAGATCCGAGACCGATCCGAGCCCGAAGATCAAACGCTTGAGGATAAAGATCGCGCACAGCACGATCAGCGGGGCGAACAGCAGCACCGGTTTACTCAGCAGTTTGCCGCCCATCGCTTGTGGATCATGACTCATGATCGCCTCCGTCATGGTTGTCCCGCGTATTGCGGCGTACCAGTGCGGTCAGCCCAGCCAGCACGGCGAGCGGCAACATCATGCCTTTGTAGACCGTATGTTGAACATGCTCAGAGCGTGCGCCGGTTGCCAGATCGTCCAGCTCCGGCAACCCCAGTTCCTGATAAGGAACCCCGGTCAGCACCAGCACCTGCGTGCCGCCGCCCTCTTTCTCGCCGTACAGATGCGGGTAGTAGCTGGGCACGTTATGCACGTAGGTGTCGTTGGTGTTCAATGTCTGGCGCGGGTAGCGGTACTCAGAGCCGGGTTTCATCGCGAGACGTTTTTTGGCTTCGGCGAGCAGTTCTTCGCGCGTGCCAAAAATTACCGCGCCCGCCGGGCACACTTCCACACACCCGGGCAGCTCGCCGTTATCCAGCCGCGCCACGTCTTTCTGGTTGCAAAGCTCGCACTTATGCAGCGCGCCGAAGGGGTTGTTGTAGTCATACTTCGGCACATCGAACGGACAGGCGACCATGCAGTAGCGGCAGCCGGTACAGACGCTGGCGTCGTAGTGAACGATGCCGGTTTTGGCGTCCTTTTTCAGCGCCTGCACCGGGCAGACGGAAACACAGTTGGCATCCACGCAGTGCATGCACTGCTTTTTGATATAGGCATAACCGTCGCGCAGCTGGTCTTTGTTCTCCCCGCTGCCGCTGTGCCAGACCTGAATAATGTTATTGGTATAAGGCGAAAGTTTGTCGTTATTCGACCAGGTTTGCTCGCCCTGTGGGTTACGCTGCGGCGTGTTAATTTCCTGGCAACGCGTCACACAGGCCTGACAACCGACACAGAGCGTGGAGTCGTACAACATCCCCAGCGCGCCGGGGATCGGCGGGCGGTTTTGCGCGGCGGCAAAACTCGCGGACGATCCCCCCACCAGCAGCGCCCCACCGGACGCCACTTTGAGAAAATCACGTCTGTTCACGGCTAGTCTCCCTGTGAATCCGTGTCGTTTTTCTTCTGCTGGCGACCCAGTTCACGCACGGTCATTACACCGACACCCGCCACCAGGCCGACGACGCCACCCAGCAAACCGACTGCGCTTGCCGACACGGTGCCGCCCTCTTTCAGGTTGACGTCTGGTTTCGCGGCGCGCGGCGTAGGGTTATCAACATGCGCAAGCTGGGAGATGCCCTTGTGAAAGCCAACCCCTTCTTCGTTACAGCCGTAGCACGGGTGACCAATGGCAACGGGCCAGACACCGCCTACATCGCAAAACTGCAACGTTGAGCAGTTGCCCCAGGTTTCCGGGCCTTTGCAACCTAAGTGGTACAAGCACCAGCCTTCGCGATGCCCCTGATCGCCGTACGCTTTCGCAAAGCGCCCGGCGTCAAAATGCGGTCGACGTTCGCAGTGCTCGTGAATTAAGCGTCCGTAGGCAAAGCGGGGACGGTTTTTGGCGTCAAGCGCCGGAGGTTTGCCGAAGGTGATGATATGCGCCACCGTGGCAAGGAAGTTTTGTGGGTTCGGCGGACAGCCGGGAATGTTGATCACCGTTTTGCCAGGTAGCACCTCTTGCAGGCTGACTGCACCGGTCGGGTTAACGCCCGCCGCCGCCACGCCGCCCCAGGCGGCGCAGGAGCCAATAGCGATAATCGCCGCCGCGTTTTCTGCCGCTTTACGTATATGATCGACAATCGGTTCGCCGGCGACCATGCAGTAAACCCCGCCGTCTTTCATCGGAATCGAGCCATCGACCACCAACACGTACTGGCCTTTATACTGCTCCAGCGCCCGGTGTTTATTCTCTTCAACCTGGTGACCAAACGCGGCAGAAAGCACTTCGTGGTATTCCAGCGAAATGGTTTCCAGCACAAGGTTTTCTACGGTGGGGTGCGTCGCGCGAAGCAGTGATTCAGTACAGCCTGTGCACTCCTGCGCGCCAATCCAGATAACGGGTGGACGCTGAGGGTGACTGACGGCTTCGGCCATTTCGGCAGCGGCTTTACCGCTTAACCCCATGGTCGCCGCCAGTGCAGCACACAGTTTCATAAAATCACGACGGCTCACGCCATGAGACGCAAATTGTTGGTTCTCTCCTGCCATTTATTGTTATCCCTTAGCCTGGACTAGGATTATTCTCCACCCATTGGGCAGATGAATGCTGCGATCGCCCCGACAAATAATCACATAAAAAACAAGGGTATTATGCAAAAAGGCGGAGAGTGTTGCAGTAGTCACAGAAAAATGAGGGGCTTAGGGGCACAAAACGGCAAAAAAAATGAAAGTCACCCTCGACAAAAGTGACCTTCACAAAAGAGAACTACATTTTGAGCAAAGCTTATTTTTAGATTTCGAGACGGTAACCCGCCATAAAAAATCGGATCACAGTGCTGGAGTGACTCTCGCGAAAGAAATCCATCACCATGTCCTTATCCAGCCCGTAGCGACGCGTAAGAATGCCTGCTTCCCACGCGCTGAGTTGACGATCGCCGGTTTTTTCAAACATACGATGCGAAAACCCGAGTACAAAACCACGCTTATAGTCCGTGCAGAAATGCGCCACGTTACTGGCGCTGTCCGCCTGCGCCGCATTCAGCCCGGCCATCAAGCCTTTACCAAAATGGTTGTCCATCGTTATCATCCCCACAAACGCTATATAAAAAATTATATAACGATCTTCCGTGGCGGCGATAGCGCTGATTAAAACGCGACCCACTCATCCGAAGAGGTTGATGCTTTACGCGATCCTCCGCGTGATAAATCCGGTTTTACCAGCGCGGTGGCCGCAGGTTTCTGCTGCTCGTCACTGGAAAGGCGGAACTGCTGAACGGAACGCTGCAACTCTTCGGTCTGGCGCTCCAGCGCAGCGGCGGCGGCGGAAATCTCTTCCACCAGCGCGGCGTTCTGCTGCGTTACGCTGTCCATCTGGGTAATCGCCACGCCCACCTGAGAGATGCCTTTGCTCTGTTCATCCGTCGCAGAAGCGATCTCTTTCATAATGGTGGTCACTTCTCTCACCGAACGCAAAATGCTTTCCATGGTGGTGCCGGTGTCATTGACCAGTTTCGCGCCTTTCTCCACGCGGGAAACGGAATCCGCGATCAGCGTTTCGATCTCTTTCGCTGCGCCGGCACTGCGGCTGGCGAGGTTACGCACCTCACCCGCAACCACTGCGAAACCACGACCTTGCTCACCCGCACGCGCGGCTTCCACGGCGGCGTTAAGCGCAAGAATGTTGGTCTGGAAGGCGATGCTGTTAATCACGTTGGTGATTTCGGCGATTTTCTTCGAGCTGTCGGAGATGCCATCCATCGTGCTGATCACTTCTTTTACCAGCGCGCCGCCTTTGCTGGCGGTGGTCGACGCCACTTCTGCCAGTTCGCTTGCCTGGTTGGCGTTATCCGCGTTCAGTTTTACCGTTGAGGTCAGCTCTTCCATGCTGGCAGCGGTTTGTTCCAGTGCGGCGGCCTGCTCTTCCGTGCGGGAAGAGAGATCGTTATTACCGGTAGAGATCTCGGACGCGCCACGCCAGATATTCTCGCTGCCGTGGCGGATGCTGCTCACCGCTTCGCGCAGGCTATCCTGCATTGCTAACAGCAGCGGGATCACCTGCCCCACGCAGTTGCGCCCCATATCTTCCAGCGGCTGGCTGAGATCGCCCTGCGCCATCAAACGGAAGTGCGCGCGAATACGGTTCAGCGGTTTCACCAGCATGGCGACCAGATAGCGATCGGTGAACAGCAGGATCAGCAAGCCAATCACCATCGCAGTAATAATCGCGACGCGCGTGGTGCTGGTGCGCGCATCGACCATCACGCGTGTTTCATCGAGGCTGCTGCTGGCCGCTTTATTAAAACTTTCTGTCGCCGTACCAAAGCTGCGGCTCAAACCCGGCGTAACATTATTGGCCTGCTGGCGGTACGCGTCTGGCGTACCTTGCTGCGCCAGCTGCATCTGCGGAGTTACCCCTTGATCCAGCAGCGCCTGCCAGGCGGCAATCACTTGTTCAGATACTTTGGGATCCATAGGGCCCGGCGATACGGCTTTAAACTCCGTCAATTTACGCGACATGGTATCCAGCGCCTGTTGCACCGGTGCCATATCTGGCGAGCCACCCGCAGCTTTGGCTTCCATCACACGGCTAAGACGAGTAACAAATCGGAAGTACTGATCATTACCCTGGCTAAGAAGGGTCATTTGC
The DNA here is from genome assembly GCF_032104925.1 of Kosakonia sp. NCBI lineage: Bacteria > Pseudomonadati > Pseudomonadota > Gammaproteobacteria > Enterobacterales > Enterobacteriaceae > Kosakonia > Kosakonia sp. The sequence goes on along the minus strand of NZ_DAMCGF010000002.1, from coordinate 244,948 downwards.
GTCACCAGCTGGCGATCAACGTCATTGCCATCAGCGACTTTTGACAGAGAAAAAACACTATATAAGCCGACGCCAGACCACAGCACGCCGAAGATCCCGAGGATCACCAGCATCACGGCTCGTATAGTAAAGTTACGAAGCATATTCATAATATTGTCCTTGCGGTAATGGTGCTTTCTCGCCTGCGGGCGAGAGTTATCTCCATTTATCGGCAAGGTGCGGAAAATATTAAATGTCTGGCTAAAAATTTTTGTATGAGAACAGCGTTGACCTTTTCTCCTTCCTCTGCCGCTTGAGTCGCCGCTAAAACGCTTATTCTGCTAACTTTACTTCAGCATGAATTTTGTTAACAGCATTGCAATACCGCTTATAAAAAAGCGCATAACCAGCTAATAATAAAAGACATTTCTTTTGATAAATCTATTATCAAAAGAACCAGAAATATCACAAACGCGGAAACGCTCAATTATTAAAACGCCATGCCACAAAATTAAAAACCACAATTATCAAATAAGTTCATCAGCGGATGACGATATTAAAAAAGCGATTGAACAGAGCGATAATAGTTATTATCACCGTTTGAAAAACACCGATAAATATCACTAATCATTGGCCAGAAAAGTCAAAAAAATAAGAGTTAAGTAACCTTTAAACACCTGTGAAGTGATGTTAAAAAAGATCTTTTTTTACGCAACACAACCCGATAGTCAGGCAGATAACAATGCAGGGTGAAAGGGTAAAACCCAGTCATATCGCGCTCTGTAAAGGTACGGCACCTTACGCACTTTGCCATGCCCTGCGTTAGCGGTTAGGGCAAAACCTCCACAGAAGGTTATTTTTGTATACATTGATAAATATTATGAATAGCCCGCAACGATTTATGTCGCGCCGATTTTTTAGCCGCTTTCCCAGGAATTTTCGCAGAAAGAACGGGAGCCTAACGTAAATTAAAGACGCGATTTTGCCTGCCAGTAAAAGCCAGAAAACCAAAGGCATTGCGTTAATTATCGGTTCTTCTGCATTTACGACGTAAAAACCTGGTAAGTATGGCTTATGCCGTTAACTCACACAGATAAATAAACACAATGCGACATATTCATCTTTTTTATGTTTTCCGGCATCCCTGCCAGTGCAGCAGCCGCTAGGTGAGATACGTTTTGAACCAATCGAGGGTGCGTTGCCAGGCCAATTCGGCAGCGGCTTTATCGTATCGCGGCGTCGAATCGTTGTGAAACCCGTGGTTAACGCCGGGATAAACCCACGCTTCATAAACTTTTCGATGGGCCTTTAACGCCTGCTCATAAGCAGGCCAGCCGTCGTTGATGTTCTTGTCCAGCGCCGCGTAATGCAGCAATAGCGGTGCGTTGATTTTCGCAACATCCGCCGCTGGAGGCTGTCGGCCATAAAAAGGCACCGCGCACGCCAGTTCAGGGTAAGCCACCGCCGCCGCGTTTGACACGCCGCCGCCATAGCAAAAACCGGTAATCCCCACTTTGCCCGTCGCCTGCGGATGCTTTTGCATAAACTCGATGGCGGCAAAAAAATCATTCATCAGCTTTGTCGGGTCAACTTTCTGCTGCAATGCACGGCCTTCATCATCGTTACCGGGATAGCCGCCCACAGAACTTAAACCATCCGGTGCCAGCGCTATATAGCCTGCTTTGGCGACGCGGCGAGCCACATCTTCGATATACGGGTTCAGCCCGCGATTTTCATGTACCACCACCACTGCCGGCACGTTGCCCTGCGTTTTTGTCGGTTTGACCAGGTAGCCACGCACATCGCCATGCCCGTTCGGCGACGGATAAGTGATGTATTCAGGATGAATGTCCGGATCGGTAAATTCCACCTGCGTTGCCAGCGCGTAGTTCGGTTTCAAGAGATTGAACAGCGCCAGCGCCGTCATGCCGCCCACCGCATATTTGCCCGCCAGCTGTAAAAACTCTCGCTTATTGATCTTGCCGTGTGCGTAGTAGTCGTAGTAATCGAGCAACTCCTGCGGGAAATCTTTCGCCGTTAACCGCGTCATCGTTTATCTCCGTCTTTGTATGCCTCTCTAAGCAAAGCATAGCGCTCCGCTTTTCGCTCAAAAAACATCCAGACACAACCTCATCTTTTGATGTACAGAAAACAGACGTAAGATAGAAACGTTGTTTCGAATTTTCATCGATAAGATTAAAAAGAAAGGAGACATCATGCCTGGCTTCGCCAACCCAAATCGCTACGAACAGATGCAGTACCGATATTGCGGCAAAAGCGGCCTGCAACTGCCCGCGCTTTCGCTCGGTTTGTGGCACAGTTTTGGTCACGGGCACGCCCTGGACTCACAGCGCGCCTTACTGCGAAAAGCATTTTCCCTCGGCATTACCCACTTTGATTTAGCCAATAACTACGGGCCGCCAGCCGGCAGCGCGGAGGAAAATTTTGGCCGCTTGCTGCGTGAGGATTTTGCCGCATACCGCGACGAAATCCTTATCTCCACCAAAGCCGGTTACGATATGTGGCTAGGTCCGTACGGTTCCGGCGGTTCACGTAAGTACCTGCTCGCCAGTCTCGATCAGAGCCTGAAGCGGATGGGCGTTGAGTACGTTGATATCTTTTATTCGCATCGGGTTGATGAAAAAACGCCCATGGAAGAGACGGCATCTGCGCTGGCGCAGGCGGTACAGAGCGGTAAAGCACTGTATGTCGGCATCTCTTCCTATTCAACCGAACGTACACAACAAATGGCAGCCCTGCTGCGCGAGTGGAAAATCCCGCTGCTTATCCATCAGCCCTCTTACAACCTGCTGAACCGCTGGGTGGATAAAACCGGCCTGCTGGATACGCTGGAAGATAATGGCGTGGGTTGCATCGCCTTTACCCCGCTGGCACAAGGGCTGCTAACCGGCAAATACCTGAACGGCATTCCGGAAGGGTCACGTATGCAGCGTGAAGGCAAAAAAGTGCGTGGTCTGACGGAGAAAATGCTGACAGAGAGCAACCTCAACAGCTTGCGCTTACTCAATGACATGGCGCAGCGCCGTGGACAGTCGATGGCGCAAATGGCGCTGAGCTGGCTGTTAAAAGATGCGCGGGTCACGTCGGTGCTGATTGGCGCAAGCCGTCCGGAACAGCTGGAAGAGAACGTTCTGGCGTTGAACAATCTGAGTTTTAGTCGCGAGGAGTTAGCGCAAATCGACAAGCACGTTGCCGATGGCGAGCTGAATCTGTGGCAGGCTTCTTCAGATAAGTAAAACGGTAATGCCGGGCGGCAGAACGCGGCCCGGCAATGAACTCAGTGCTGGTGGCGGGTTAATCGGTCCAGGTAGCCCATCACAAAAGCAGAAAGCACAAACGTCAGGTGGATAATCACATACCACATCAGTTTGTTATCCGGGACATTTTTGGCATCCATAAACACGCGCAGCAGATGAATCGACGAAATGGCAACAATCGACGCCGCCACTTTGTTTTTCAGCGATGTGGCGTCCATTTTGCCAAGCCAGTTCAACTTCTCTTTATGCTCGGCGATATCGAGCTGCGAAACGAAATTTTCATAGCCGGAAAACATCACCATCACCAGCAAACCACCCACCAGCGTCATATCCACCAGCGACAGCAGTGTCAGGATCAAATCCGCTTCCGCCAGATTGAAGATATTGGGCAGGACGTGAAAAATCTCCTGGAAGAATTTTACCGTCAGCGCAAGCAGGGCGAGGGAGAGGCCGAAGTAAACCGGGGCGAGCAACCAGCGCGAAGCGTACATTGCGTTTTCCAGAAAGCGTTCCATGTTGCGTAAAGTCTCTTCAGATTGCTAAACCGGCGTTCAGTATATCCCAGCCAGGCAAACAATTTGCAACACTAAAGCAACACGGCGCTACACCTCTTCGGGATTGACCCAGGGACGTTGGTTCTCTGGCCATACCAGCACGACCAACGCGGGATACGCTTCCATACTGAATTCACGAAAACACTGGCGCAGGTTGAGCACATCCAGATCCGAATGCGGTACTTTTTCACCATTTACGCAGCGTTTTTTTATATTGTCGTAATACTTATACACCGCTGAATTGAGATCGCTGCAGCGACGCTGCGCTTCAAATAACCCAGGCGTACTATTTAATTCCGCCATATTCATGCGCTTAATTGTCGCATGAAGAAAATCTATATATTCATGATTAACGCGCCAGTACCACACTGGAGTAATCGCATTCATTAACGCGGAGAAATGATCTTCCCCCTCCTCTTTTGACAACGGTTGCGGTGGTAAAGGCGGATTGTCAATTTCACTAAGGGGAGCTTTTTTATTGTACTCACGCATCAATAAAAGAACGCCGCCCGTCAGCAGCAATAAAGCAATAACAGAATAAAAAATACTGTTCATGAGCAGGCTCCTTTTTTTTGATTTTAAAAGTGCGCCATGATATTGTCAACGCACCTCACGCCTGAACACCCTCTTCCCTGTTGATATTAAAGGACATTGGAAATGCTTCCCGAGAATCTTGTCCCGGCACGATTTCACATTTCTGCCGTTGAAACCAAGCCTGGAGAAGAAGGAAAAGAGCCTAATTTAACTCAGGGTAAAAGAACACTCGCTGAACATGCTAACGATATATTAGCGAATGCCAACCGTACCGGGCAGTCGAGAAATATGCTGCTGGAAGAACGCGACCGCCATATAAAAGAGCGGCTATTGCGTGTGGTAAAAATCGAGACCTTCGCGCGTTTACTTAATGATTTACAAGCGGAAGGCGAGATAGATGCCCAAACATTAAGCCAAATAATTGCGGATAAAACTCAGCAAATAAATGAAGCAGGTAATGAGATTTGGCTTAACCTCATTACCCGAGAAAAAGATACGCCAATGTTTTATAAGTTTGGGGATGAATAACGTGAACGAGGTCGATAATAATAACGTTTATTTAGCTTTGGAAGAGAAAAAAAGCGATGAATTTATCTTAAAGCAAAATAAAGAAGCCCTGATATTAAGTAAAAACGAGACTATTCAGCGAATCGCGCGTGAACTGGTTTCTATTCCTGCGGCGCTGGTGCGCCTGAAATGGCAGAACCGTCGCGAAATTTATCCGCTGCAGGTGAAAGAAGAGATTTATGGTGCGGTGATCGACGCCATCATCGCGCAAAAACCGGAGTTGCGGGACAAAATCATGGGTCGCCTGGAGGCGAACTATCAGTACATTCTGAGCCGCGAAACCGCGACGTTACGCCTGAGTCGCAAACTAAGCGATGGCGAATTCCGCACCTCGAATGTAACGACCGTGGCACTGGAAGAAGAAGCGGCGGCAAAGCGATCCGCCAACACAAAATAGCCCTTTACCTTTCCCTCGCTTGTACACCTTTGCCTCAAGATAATCCTGAATTAGTCTGCATTTTCAGCTCAGGCTTCTACCCTTAAGTACTCAACAACCGATATGGAGGGTACGTAATGGCGAATAACCAGACGAAAATGCAGGATCCCACCACGCAGTATTACACTGGCGAATACCCGAAACAGCGGCAACCAACGCCAGGCGTACAGTCGAAGATGGATCCCGTTCCCGACTGCGGCGAGAACAGCTACGTCGGTAGCGGGCGGCTAAAAGATCGCAAAGCGCTGGTGACCGGCGGCGATTCGGGCATTGGTCGCGCGGCGGCTATTGCCTATGCGCGCGAAGGCGCAGATGTCGCCATCAACTATTTGCCTGCGGAAGAGGAAGACGCGCAGCAGGTGAAGGCGCAAATCGAAGCCGCCGGGCGCAAAGCGGTGTTAATTCCCGGTGACCTGACCGATGAGTCTTTTGCCCGCTCTTTGCCGCACAAGGCAAAAGAGCAGCTTGGCGGGCTGGATATCCTGGCGCTGGTGGCAGGCAAACAGACTGCCGTGGAAGAGATTGCCAACCTGACAACGGAGCAATTTACCCAAACCTACACCGTTAACGTTTTTGCGCTGTTCTGGATCACCCAGGAAGCCGTGCCGCTGCTGCCACCGGGCGGGAGCATCATCACCACCTCGTCTATTCAGGCGTATCAACCGAGCACGCATTTGCTGGATTACGCCTCAACCAAGGCGGCAATCCTCAATTACAGCCGGGGACTGGCGAAGCAGGTCGCGGAAAAAGGGATTCGGGTTAACATCGTAGCCCCGGGGCCAATCTGGACAGCGCTGCAAATTGCCGGGGGTCAGCCGCAGGAGAAACTGCCGCAGTTTGGCCAGCAAACGCCAATGAAGCGTGCCGGCCAGCCTGCGGAACTGGCACCGATTTATGTCTATCTGGCGAGCCAGGAATCAAGCTACGTTACCGCCGAAGTGCATGGCGTGACGGGCGGCGAGCACCTTGGATAACAGGCATAAAAAAAGCTGGCATCCGCCAGCTTTTTTGTTGTGTTAGGCATTACTTCGCTTTCGCGACTTCCTCGCCCACCAGACCGATCTTCAGATATCCCGCCTGATGCAGCGTATCCATCACCTTCATCATTGTTTCGTAATCCACGGTTTTATCCGCGCGGAAGAAGATGGTGGTGTCTTTTTTACCTTCGGTTAGCGTATTCAGCGCGTTAACCATCGTTTCATCGGTAACCTGATTGTTACCAATAAACATGGTGTTATCTGCTTTTACCGACAGGTAAACAGGTTTTTCCGGGCGCGGTTGCGGCTGGCTGGTCGATGCCGGCAGGTTAACTTTCACATCAACCGTGGCAAGCGGCGCGGCCACCATAAAGATAATCAGCAGCACTAACATCACGTCGATAAACGGCGTGACGTTGATTTCGTGCATTTCGCCGTTATCGTCCAGGTTTTCATTAAGACGCATTGCCATGACGAATCAACCTACTCGTAATTTTTGCGCGGTGCGAACCGGCTGAGCGTTGCTGGCGGCCAGATCCAGATCGCGGCTTTGCAGCAGCAGAACCTGCGCGGCAACATCGCCAAGGATCGCTTTATAGCTGCCGATCATACGGGCGAAAATATTGTAAATCACCACCGCCGGGATAGCTGCAACCAGGCCGATAGCCGTTGCCAGCAGCGCTTCCGCGATGCCCGGCGCGACAACCGCGAGGTTGGTGGTTTGCGTCTGCGCAATGCCGATGAAGCTGTTCATGATGCCCCAGACGGTACCAAACAGACCAATAAACGGCGAGATCGCGCCAATCGTTGCCAGATAGCCATTCCCGCGCCCCATATGGCGACCGGTGGCGGCAACGCGACGTTCCAGACGAAAACCGGTGCGCTCTTTAATGCCTTCGTTATCTTCGCTGCCAGCAGATAACTCCAGTTCGTTCTGGGCTTCGTTGATTAACATTGTGCTCAGGCTGCGGGCGTGGAAAGCGGAAGCAATTTCACTCGCCTGATCCAGAGAGCGGGCTTCAGCCAACTGCTGCTGCTCACGCTTGAGGCGGCGCTTGTGCGAAATCATCTCAACACTTTTGCTGAAGAAAAGCGCCCACGTGACGACCGACGCCAGAATCAGACCGATCATCACCACCTTCACAACGATGTCGGCATGCTGGTACATGCCCCACACGGATAGATCCGTCTGCATCAAATTATTACCCACAGTGTATCTCCGAGACGCAAATCACAAAATCTGTGCGCCATGATATCAAAAAGTCGTCGAATTGATAGTAGTTCTCATTAGTATTTGCAGAGTGCCTGAATTAAAAGTCATTTTCTTTGCGCTTACGCAGTAAACAGACACCATTGAACATTTTCTGGAAAAAATTCACTCACCGGCATAACACTGCGAGGCATCCGCCAACAATCATGGTAGTCTGGACATCCAGACGTATAAAAACAGGTTGAGCGAGAATGACAGCAAAGCATCTTGATACCGCTCTGGTTAACGCAGGGCGCAGCAAAAAATACACGCAAGGGTCGGTGAATAGCGTCATCCAGCGCGCCTCTTCACTGGTATTCGACACCGTTGAAGCCAAAAAACACGCGACGCGTAACCGTGCCAACGGCGAGCTGTTTTACGGGCGTCGCGGCACGCTCACGCACTTTTCGCTGCAAGACGCGATGTGCGAACTGGAAGGCGGCGCGGGCTGCACGCTTTTCCCCTGCGGCGCGGCGGCGGTGGCAAACACCATTCTGGCGTTTGTTGAACAAGGCGATCATGTGTTGATGACCAACACCGCCTATGAACCCAGCCAGGATTTTTGCACCAAAATTCTCACCAAACTGGGTGTCACCACCAGTTGGTTCGACCCGATGATCGGCTCCAGCATCATGCGGCTGATTCAGCCGAACACCAAAGTGGTGTTCCTGGAATCTCCCGGCTCAATCACCATGGAAGTCCACGATGTTCCGGCGATTGTGCAGGCGGTGCGAAGCGTTGCGCCAGACGCCATCATTATGATCGACAATACCTGGGCGGCGGGCGTGCTGTTCAGGGCGCTGGAATTCGATATTGATATCTCCATTCAGGCAGCGACCAAATACCTGATTGGCCACTCCGACGGCATGATTGGTACGGCGGTGTCCAATGCCCGTTGTTGGGAACAACTGCGCGAAAACGCCTATTTGATGGGGCAAATGGTGGATGCCGACACGGCGTATATGACCAGCCGTGGCCTGCGTACGCTGGGCGTTCGTCTGCGTCAGCACCACGAAAGCAGCCTGAAAATTGCCGAATGGCTGGCGGCACATCCGCAGGTGGCGCGCGTGAATCACCCGGCGCTTCCCGGCAGTAAAGGCCACGAGTACTGGAAGCGGGATTTTAGTGGCAGCAGCGGCTTGTTTTCGTTTGTGCTCAATAAACGTCTGAACAATGAAGAGTTAGCGAACTACCTCGACCACTTCTCGCTGTTCAGCATGGCGTATTCATGGGGCGGTTACGAGTCGTTGATACTCGCCAATCAGCCGGAGCAACTGGCGGCGATTCGCCCGGACGGCGAAGTGGATTTCACCGGCACATTAATCCGAGTGCACATTGGTTTAGAGAATGTTGACGATCTGATTGAGGATTTAGTGGCGGGCTTCCAGCGCATCGTGTAAACCTGGCTTACGGGCGTAAGTATTCAGAAAATTCTCGTTTCTTGCGCCCCCGATCAAGGTGTTTCAGGCGAACTGGAGTACAATAGCCTCCTCTACGCGGTTCCACGGGAAAGTCCATGGCTGTTATTCAAGATATTATTGCTGCGCTCTGGCATCACGACTTTGCTGCGCTGGCAAATCCACATGTTGTGGGTGTTGTTTATTTAGTAATGTTTGCCACCCTCTTTTTAGAAAACGGCCTGCTTCCTGCTTCGTTTTTACCCGGTGACAGTTTGCTGCTGCTGGCTGGTGCGCTGATTGCGCGCGGCTGCATGGATTTCGTCGCGACGTTAGCCATCCTCACTTCCGCCGCCAGTCTCGGCTGTTGGCTGAGCTATATCCAGGGCAAATGGCTTGGTAATACGCGCGTGGTGAAAAGCTGGCTATCGCAGTTACCGGTGAAATATCACGAGCGGGCGACCTATATGTTTGACCGTCACGGTCTGCTGGCACTGCTGGCGGGGCGTTTCCTGGCCTTTATCCGCACTCTGCTGCCGACGATGGCGGGCATCTCCGGCCTCTCTAACCGCCGTTTCCAGTTATTTAACTGGCTCAGCGGGCTGCTGTGGGTCGGCGCGGTGACCTCGCTGGGCTACGCCATCAGCATGATCCCGTTTGTAAAACGCCATGAAGATCAGGTCATGACATTCCTGATGCTGCTGCCGGTGTTCCTGCTGGTGGTCGGCCTGGTTGGCGCCGTCACGGTAGTGCTGAAGAAAAAGTACTGCAACGCGTAACGTGTTCCCCTCTTCGGCATGAAGAGGGGACGTTTTACATTCCCTGCATCATGCGAATTCTCGCCACATCTTCTCCCGGCGTCAGGCCAAAATAACGCTTAAACTCACGGCTGAATTGCGACGGGCTTTCATAGCCAACGCGCATGGCCGCCGCCCCGGCTTTCATACCATCATGCACCATTAACATGCGCGCTTTGTGCAGGCGGTAGGTTTTCAGGTATTGCAGCGGCGACGTGCTGGTCACCGATTTAAAGTTATGGTGAAACGCCGAGACGCTCATATTGGCTTCCGCCGCCAGTTGGTCAACGCTGAGGTTTTCCGTGTACTGGCTTTCAATGCGTTTGAGCACACGGCTTATCAGGCTGAAATGGGTCTGGCGGCTAACTAACGCCAGCAGCGCCCCGCCGCGCGGCCCGGTTAGCACGTGGTAGAGCATTTCGCGGATAATCTGTTTACCGAGGATACGCGCATCCAGCGGACGCTCCATCACATCCAGCAAACGCTCAGCGGCACAGAGGATCTCTTCTGAAAGCACCGCCGAGTTAATGCCGCTTGCCGCCACATCCGGGCGAAAATGTTCATCTTCGCCAATATCCATCAACAGTTCCTGCAGTTGCAGGATATCGACATTCAAACGGATCCCCGCCAGCGGCACTTCCGGCGTGGCGAAGGTTTCACACTCAAACGGCAACGGCACGGTCAGCAGTAAATATTCATTGGTGTCATAACGAAAGACCCTTTCATTGATATAACCAATTTTGTGACCAGAAAAGAGAAAAACGATGCCCGGCTGATACATCACCGGCGTACGGGTTCCCGGTTGAGTACCGTACAGCAAGCGGATATCCGGCAGCAGTGCATTGAGCCTATTTTCATTCACTTTCAATCGTTTAATCTTTTCAGTGAGCTGCAGGCAAATCTCTTCACGCTTCATTTTTCGCCACTCCGGTAGACTATTTCGACCCGTACAGTGTGCAAATTTTTGGGCTTTTTCTCCAGCCACAAGGAGAAACAGGCAAGACATCGGCAGGAATGTGCATTGAGAGCGCGCGTGCCCGCGCCCACAATAATCGCCATTGGGCAAAACACCGCCGCACTTTTTTTCACCTCAATAAGAAGGGAACGAGCAATGAACAATTTTAATCTGCATACCCCGACCCGCATCCTGTTCGGCAAAGGTGCCATTGCCAATCTGCGTGAGCAAATCCCGACTGGCGCACGCGTGCTGATCACCTACGGTGGCGGCAGCGTGAAGAAAAACGGCGTGCTCGACCAGGTTTACAGCGCGCTGCAAGGGCTGGATGTGCGCGAATTCAGCGGCATCGAACCGAACCCGACTTACGAAACGCTGATGAAAGCGGTACAGGTCGTTAAAGACGAAAACATCACCTTTCTGCTGGCGGTAGGCGGTGGTTCCGTGCTGGACGGCACCAAATTTATCGCCGCAGCGGCTCACTATGCCGAGGGCGTTGATCCATGGCATATCCTGCAAACACGCGGCGGCGAAATTAAAAGCGCCATCCCGATGGGTTCCGTGCTGACGCTGCCGGCAACCGGCTCCGAGTCCAACGCGGGCGCAGTGGTGTCACGTAAAGCGACCGGCGACAAACAGGCGTTCCACTCCCCGTTCGTTCAGCCGGTCTTCGCGGTACTGGATCCGGTCTACACCTATACCCTGCCGCCGCGTCAGGTGGCGAACGGCGTGGTCGACGCCTTTGTTCATACCGTTGAGCAGTACGTCACTTATCCGGTTGATGGCAAAATTCAGGATCGCTTCGCCGAAGGTATTCTGCTGACGCTGATTGAAGAAGGCCCGAAAGCGTTGCAGGAGCCGGAAAATTACGACGTGCGTGCCAACGTGATGTGGGCGGCGACACAAGCGCTGAACGGCCTGATTGGCGCTGGCGTGCCGCAGGATTGGGCTACGCATATGCTGGGTCATGAACTGACCGCGATGCATGGTCTTGACCACGCCCAGACGCTGGCGGTGGTTCTGCCTGCGCTGTGGAATGAGAAGCGCGATACCAAACGCGAAAAACTGCTGCAATACGCAGAGCGCGTCTGGAACATCAAAGAAGGTTCCGATAACGAGCGCATTGACGCGGCTATCGAAGCCACGCGCAACTTCTTCGAGCAGATGGGCGTTCCGACCCGCCTTTCCGGTTATGGTCTGGACGGCAGTTCCATTCCGGCGCTGCTGGCGAAACTGGAAGAGCACGGCATGACGAAACTGGGCGAACGCCAGGATATCACGCTGGATGTGAGCCGTCGTATTTACGAAGCGGCACGTTAAGGTCTCATTGCCCCGCCTTCCGTTTTTGGTTTTTTCGACCACACTTAATGCACATCACCTTACCGGGCGCGTCCCGGTAAGCTTATTCAAAGGAGAAATGCATGACACATCCAACCGTGATTAAGCTTTCTGACGGCAACCTGATGCCGCAACTGGGTCTTGGCGTGTGGAAAGCGAGCAACGAGGAAGTGATAACCGCCATCCAAAAGGCGCTGGAGGTGGGATATCGCTCCATTGATACCGCCGCCGCCTATAAGAACGAAGAGGGCGTTGGCAAAGCCTTAGCCAATGCAGGGGTGCCGCGTGAGGAATTGTTTATTACCACCAAGCTGTGGAATGACGATCAAAAACATCCCGCCGAAGCGCTGAAAACCAGCCTGAAAAAGCTGCAACTGGATTACGTCGATCTGTATCTGATGCACTGGCCTGTTCCGGCTATCGATCATTACGTTGAGGCCTGGCAAGGCATGATCGAGCTGCAAAAACAGGGGCTGGTAAAAAGTATCGGCGTGTGTAATTTCGAGATCCACCATCTGCAAAAGATCATTGATGAAACCAGCGTGATCCCGGTTATCAACCAGATCGAACTGCACCCGTTAATGCAGCAGCGGCAACTGCATGCCTGGAACGCGACGCATAAAATCCAGACCGAGTCCTGGAGCCCGCTGGCGCAGGGCGGCGAAGGGGTATTTGATCAGAAAATTATTCGCGATCTGGCGGATAAATACGGCAAAACGCCTGCTCAGGTGGTGATCCGCTGGCATCTTGATAACGGCCTGGTGGTGATTCCGAAATCGGTTACACCTGCACGTATCGCCGAGAACTTTAACGTCTGGGATTTCCGCCTGGATAAAGACGAGCTGGCGGAGATCGCCAAACTGGATGCCGGTAAACGGCTGGGGCCGGACCCGGATCAGTTTGGGGGTTAAGTTTTTCTAAAAGGCCATAACGCTATCGTTGTGGCCTTTTTGTTTAAAGAAAATAAAAATCCCGGCATCTCGCCGGGATTTTTATATGTTTAGCGCATGCGGGAGGCTTTTTTCTTCGCTGGCGCAGCGCCAGTGTTTTTGCCGTTGCTGCGCTGATGCACAATCGGCGTGTGCTTGGTTAGTGCCGGGCGCGACTGGCGATTCTGGCGACGCGCTTCGCGCATTTCATCAAGCGTAGGCGCCGGCACCAGGCATTCACGGCGCGAACCAATCAGGTGCTTTTTACCCATCGCTTCCAGTGCCTGGCGCAGCAGCGGCCAGTTGGCCGGATCGTGATAACGCAGCAGCGCTTTATGCAGACGGCGCTGTTTATCCCCTTTCGGCACCACCACCTCTTCGCTCTTGTAATCGATCTTCGACAGCGGGTTTTTCCCGGTGTAATACATGGTCGTCGAGTTAGCCAGCGGCGACGGATAGAAGTTCTGCACCTGATCCAGACGGAAGCGGTGACGTTTGAGCCACAGCGCCAGGTTCACCATATCTTCATCGCGCGTGCCGGGGTGCGCAGAGATAAAGTACGGGATCAGATACTGCTCTTTACCCGCCTCTTTAGAATAGGTGTCAAACAGCTGTTTAAAGCGATCGTAGCTGCCCATTCCCGGTTTCATCATCTTCGACAGCGGCCCCTCTTCGGTATGCTCCGGGGCAATCTTCAGATAACCACCAACGTGATGCGTCGCCAGCTCTTTCACATAGCGCGGATCTTCCACCGCCAGATCGTAACGCACGCCGGAAGCAATGAGGATCTTCTTGATACCTTTCAGATCGCGGGCACGACGATAGAGATCGATGGTCGGCTGGTGGTTCGTGTCCATGTGCGGGCAGATATCCGGGTAAACGCAGGAGAGACGACGGCACGTCTGCTCGGCGCGCGGTGATTTGCAGCGCAGCATATACATGTTGGCGGTTGGCCCGCCAAGATCGGAGATAACGCCGGTAAAACCGGGCACCGTGTCGCGAATCGCTTCGATTTCGTTGATGATCGAATCTTCGGAACGGCTCTGGATAATGCGCCCTTCATGCTCGGTGATCGAACAGAAAGAACACCCCCCAAAGCAGCCGCGCATGATGTTAATCGAGAAGCGGATCATCTCGTAAGCCGGGATACGGCTGGTACCGTATGCCGGATGCGGCACGCGCTTATAAGGCAGCGCAAAAACGCTGTCCATCTCTTCGGTTGAGAGCGGAATCGCTGGCGGGTTGATCCAGATGTAACGGTCACCGTGCTTTTGCATCAGCGCACGGGCGCAGCCTGGGTTCGTTTCGTGGTGCAGAATGCGTGACGCATGCGCGTAGAGCACTTTATCGGCTTTCACCTTCTCAAAAGAAGGCAGCAGCACGTAGGTTTTTTCCCACGGTTTCGGCCGCGGCGGCTGAACGGTAACACGTTTTGCTTCCTGCGCTTTCGGTTCTACCGGTTTGTTATCGGCACACGGCAGATCGTCGCCGTACGGATGTGGGATCGGATCGATTTTGCCCGGCGTATCAAGGCGCGTGGAATCAACGCCGCTCCAGCCCGGCAGCGCTTCTTTGACGATGATCGCGGTGTTACGCACGTCGCGGATTTCACCGATCGGTTCACCGGCAGCGAGGCGGTGCGCCACTTCCACCAGCGGGCGCTCGCCGTTACCAAACATCAGCATGTCAGCTTTGGCATCGATCAGCACCGATCGACGCACGGTATCGGACCAGTAATCGTAATGCGCGGTACGGCGCAGGCTGGCCTCGATGCCGCCGAGGATCACCGGCACATCTTTCCACGCTTCTTTACAGCGCTGGGTATAAACCAGCGTCGCGCGATCCGGGCGTTTACCGGCGACGTTATCCGGCGTGTAAGCGTCGTCATGGCGCAGCTTACGATCGGCGGTGTAGCGGTTGATCATCGAGTCCATGTTGCCAGCGGTCACGCCGAAGAACAGGTTCGGTTTACCGAGGCGCATAAAGTCGTCTTTGCTGTTCCAGTCCGGCTGGGCGATGATGCCAACGCGAAAGCCCTGCGCTTCCAGCATACGGCCGCAAATCGCCATGCCGAAACTCGGGTGGTCGACGTAAGCATCCCCCGTCACCAGAATGATGTCGCAGCTATCCCAGCCAAGTTGATCCATCTCTTCGCGCGACATTGGCAAAAACGGCGCGGGGCCGAAGCAGGCCGCCCAGTACTGGGGCCATGAGAAAAGGTCACGATCCGGTTGGATCAGGGATATTGCGCTCATCTTGCTTCCAAAGGTGGTAAAAAAATCATCAAAGGGCGGCGATTATACGCCGTAAACTTGCATGAAATGAAGGAGGATTTTGTCAAGGCCTGATAAGCGCGTAGCCACCAGGCCAGCTCAGTTATGGCGCGGGGTTCACCAGCAGTTGCCCCATCGAACCGCGATCGGCCATTTCCAGCGTCTGGCTGTGATACTGGAACGGGAAGTGCGGCCACGAAGGCTGACCAAACCACACCAGCAACTCAACCTGCCCGTCAATCCAGACCGTATCTTTCCAGCCCCGATCTTCCGGGAAAGGCATCGCGCCATTCACGTTGCGCACCAGGAACATGACGCCTTCAATATGGAACGACTGCGGCATCTCCGCTCGCACCATCCAGCTCTCCCAGGTGCCCTGCTGGGCGGTAATATCGATACGCTGCGTATCCCACAGCTGGCCGTTAATGCCCGGATCGCTGCCCAGGGTAATGTCGCGGTTGCGGGTTGGCGTACCGGCCTGAATGTCGGACGGCAACAGGCGCATCGGCAGCGTGTCGGTGACCAGCGGCAGCAGGCCGGTCGGTCGCAGCGTCAATACCAGCGTGGAGATCAAAATGCTCGACGGCTCAAAGAAGCCGCGCAGGCGGTCCATAATGCTCGCCGCTTCACCGCAGGTGATCGACACTTCATCGCCGTTGGTCATATCCACCAGCACTTCGCGCCGCTCACCCGGTGCCAGCGAAAGCTGTTTAACCGAAACAGGCGCGGGTAAAAAACCCTGATCGCCGGCGATCACATGCAGCGCGCGACCATCGCTCATTTGCAATTGATAACGGCGGGAGTTTGAGGCGTTTAACAGACGCAGACGCACCCAGCCGCGAGAGACTTCGACATACGGGCTTTGCGCACCGTTGACCATCAGCGTATCACCGACAAATCCACCGCTGCCCGGCTCGCTGTATTCCGGCGTGCCGAAATTATCCAGCCGTTTGTCCTGAATAATGACCGGGAAATCATCCACGCCGTAGTGCTTAGGAATCGGTAGCGATTTGCTGATCTCATCTTCGACCAGCCACATTCCGGCCAGGCCGTTATACACCTGCAGCGCGGTACGGTTCGGCGTATTGGCGTGATACCACAGCGTCCCCGCGCTCTGGCGGATCGGCAGTACCGGCGCCCAGTCGTTATTGGCGGTCATCATGCGCGCCGCGCCGCCGATAAGCGGGCCTGGCACCTGCAAACCGCTCACGGTCATTGCCACGTTTTCCGCCAGCCGGTTGCTGTAAATCAGCTTAACGTCATCGCCGTTCCAGACGCGGATCGTCGGCCCGAGATAACGCCCGTTAATGCCGGAAACCTGCGCCCGCGTGCCGGTGGCAAACGACCAGTGCGCGCGTTGTAAGGTCATAAACAGCGGCTGACCGCGCCGGGATTCCAGCAGCGGAGGAATGGGTAACGGCGGTTGCGGCCCGGCAGCATTTGCCCTCAGCGGCACCGCGCCTGCACAAAGCGCAACCCCGGATGCCTGAAGAAACTGACGCCGACTGAGTGACATATTTGCTCCGTGTAAAACTGACTCAATGCGCCGGAGGTTTTCGCTCCTCCGGTGTTGCGAAATAAAACAGATTAAACCCGGCCGGTTGCTTCGCGTTCTGCAACTTCTTTATCGAGCTCTGCAATTTTTGCCGCCATCAGTTCGCGACAGTGCGTCGCCAGCTGGCGTACCTGATCTTTACCAAATTGCGAAACATCAACCGGCGGCAGCATCTCGACAATCACCAGCCCGTTGTGCAGGCGGTTAAGGTTAACTTTGTTTGCGTTGTTGGAAACACACACCGGAATGATTGGAACACCGGCGGCAATCGCCGCATGAAACGCACCGGTTTTAAACGGCAGTAAACCGCGACCGCGGCTGCGGGTGCCTTCCGGGAACATCCAGATGGAAATATTGCGTTTCTGGATCTGTTTCACCACTTCGGCAATGGTGCCGTGCGCTTTTGCGCGGTTATCGCGATCGATGAGCAGGTTGCCAGTCAGCCAGTAAAGCTGACCGAAGAACGGCACCCAGAGCAGGCTTTTCTTACCGACAGTGACCGTTGGCGGCAGCACAATGCTGGAGGCGGTCACCATATCGTAGTTGCTCTGGTGGTTAGCAATATAGATAGCGTTGCCAAACTTTTCCGCGCCTGCCGGCAGACGGGTTTCGACTTTCAGACCAAAGACCGGCGCAAGGCGACCGAACATATGGCCGAAGGTAGCAACGTGTTTAGGATTACGCGGACTGAATAAACAATAGAGAGAGCCGAATACGCACACCAGAATGGAGTAGATGACGACAATAATGACGCGAAAAATGAATAGCATAACAAACCTCTGAAGCCCATACCTTTGAGCATTATATACACGCCAGCGCCATCACGCTGAAACTGGCTGTGTCGCCGTCGACCCGCAACGGGCCTGGGCTATTTTTTTAAAGGCCGCAGTAGGGTGTGCGGCCTTTAAAAAAACGTATTGTTAATCGCAATGCACGAATTAACAACGCTTTTACGGGAAATTTTCTCAGAAAGATCTCCCCACCGGGAAGGTGAGGAGCCTGGCGGCGAAGATTACTCTTCGCTGTCGCCCGCACCCGGGCGGGAAGGCGCGTCAATCTCGACGCGATCAATTTTTTGCAGGCCGCGCATCAGCGTACCGCGACGTCCGCGCTCGCCCTGCACTTTTTGCAGCTCTTCCGGACGCAGTTTGATTTTGCGTTTGCCCACGTGGATGGTCAGCGTGCTTTGTGGCGGCAGCAAATAGAGATGCGCAAGATTATCTGCCCCTGTCGCCGCATCAGCGGAAGGAATACCGATAATCTTGTTGCCTTTACCTTTCGACAACTGCGGCAGCTCGTTGACCGGGAACATCAACATGCGGCCCGCCGCAGTAATCGCCAGCAGCATGTCGCTGTCGTTCTCGATCTCCAGCGGCGGCATCACTTTGGCGTTTTCCGGCAGGCTGATCAGCGTCTTACCGGCACGGTTACGCGCCACTAAGTCGTTGAAGGTACAAACGAAGCCATAACCCGCATCGGACGCCATCAGCAGTTTTTGGTCCTCGTTGCTCATCATCATATGCTCAACGGTCGCCCCCGGCGGCAGCGTCAGCTTACCGGTTAACGGCTCGCCCTGGCCGCGTGCGGAAGGCAGCGTAATCGGGTCGATGGCGTAGCTGCGCCCGGTGGTATCAATAAACACCACCGGCTGGTTGCTCTTGCCTTTCACGGAAGACTTCCAGCTATCGCCCGCTTTGTAGCTCAGCCCCTGCGCGTCAATGTCATGGCCTTTGGCACTGCGCACCCAGCCCATTTGCGACAGCACAATGGTCACCGGTTCAGACGGCTGCATATCGTGCTCGTTCATCGCTTTCGCTTCTTCGCGCTCGTGCAGCGGTGAACGACGATCGTCGCCAAATGCGTCGGCATCGGCTTGCAGCTCTTTTTTCAGCAGGTTGTTCATCTTGCGCTCAGAGGCCAGGATCGCCTGCAATTGATCGCGCTCTTTTGCAAGATCGTCCTGCTCGCCGCGGATCTTCATCTCTTCCAGTTTGGCGAGGTGGCGCAGTTTTAACTCAAGGATCGCTTCCGCCTGCGTTTCGCTGAGACCGAAGCGCGACATCAGCGCCGGTTTCGGCTCATCTTCCGTACGGATGATTTCGATCACTTCGTCGATATTGAGAAACGCCACCAGCAAACCTTCGAGGATATGCAGGCGTTTGAGCACTTTATCCAGCCGGTGATTCAGGCGGCGGCGCACGGTATCACGGCGAAACGCCAGCCACTCGGTGAGGATCTCCAGCAGGTTTTTCACCGCCGGGCGGCCATCCAGGCCGATCATGTTCAGATTGATACGGTAGCTTTTTTCCAGATCGGTGGTGGCGAACAGGTGGTTCATCACCTGTTCCATATCCACGCGGTTGGAGCGCGGCACAATCACCAGACGCGTCGGGTTTTCATGATCCGATTCGTCACGCAAATCATCGACCATCGGCAGCTTTTTATTGCGCATCTGGCTGGCGATCTGCTCCAGTACGCGCGCGCCGGAAACCTGGTGCGGCAGCGCAGTAATGACCACTGCGCCATCCTCTTTTTTCCACACCGCGCGCATACGCACCGAACCGCGACCGTTCTGGTAGATTTTGCGAATCTCAGCGCGGGAGGTGATGATTTCCGCTTCGGTTGGGTAGTCCGGGCCCTGCACGATATCCAGCAGCTCATCGAGCGTGGTTTTCGGCTGCTCAATCAGGGTAATCGCCGCGTTGGCTACTTCGCGCAGGTTATGCGGCGGAATATCCGTCGCCATCCCCACGGCAATACCGGTGGTACCGTTGAGCAGGATATTCGGCAGGCGCGCAGGCAGCATTTTCGGCTCCTGCATCGTGCCGTCGAAGTTCGGCACCCAGTCAACGGTACCTTGTCCCAGTTCGCTCAGCAGCAGCTCGGCGTATTTGGAGAGACGGGATTCGGTGTAACGCATCGCCGCGAAGGACTTCGGATCGTCCGGCGCCCCCCAGTTGCCTTGGCCATCGACCAGCGGGTAACGGTAGGAGAACGGCTGCGCCATCAGCACCATCGCTTCATAGCAGGCGCTGTCGCCGTGCGGATGGTATTTACCCAGCACGTCACCCACGGTACGGGCGGATTTTTTGAACTTCGCGCTGGCGTTCAGCCCCAGTTCTGACATTGCGTAAACGATGCGACGCTGAACGGGTTTCAGGCCATCACCGATAAACGGCAACGCACGATCCATGATGACGTACATGGAGTAGTTCAGGTATGCGTTTTCCGTAAATTCATGCAGCGCAAGGCGCTCTGCCATATCGCTCATTAATCGTGATTCCTCAACGTATGCGCCCGCCTGTGCGGCGGCAATATTGCCGCAGATACTACCTTATCTGCGGCGAGGAGTCATAGCGATGAGCGATTTTTTCACGCGCGTTTAGCGCTTACTGAGTGACTTTGCGGATCTCTTTGACATCTATTTCTACCGAATTCCAGTCTTTATCGACTTCGCCCTGGATCTCTACCGTATCTTGTGGCCCAACGGTCACGCCGTTCCAGCGCTTGTGGTTGATATCGATATTGATGGTGCCAGTCGAATCTTTAAACAGGTAGGTATCATCAGAGATGCGCTCGACAATATTACCGCGCAGCGTCACCCAGGCGTCGTCGCGCAGTGATTTCGCGCTTTCAACAGTGGCTTTGCTGCCGTTCGGCCCGGTAAAACCGCCGCTCTGCGAGGTTGCGCCCGGCCCGGTGAAACCGCCCGTATTCGCCGCGAAAACGGGTGCGGAACAGAGTGTGAGAACAGCGACAAGTGCAGCAATCTTTTTCATGTTTTATCTCCCTTACGATGGTTAACGTCCATTTAACCCGTCACTCCTTAACGACTTCTTAACGGGAAAAAAGATTATTTTCCGCTGTACATTGTCGACCAGCAGCGGTTTTACTGCCAATCACACGGAGTGAAAGGAGGCAAGATGCGCATTTTACTGGTGGAAGATGACACGCTCATCGGCGACGGTTTAAAAGCCGGGCTGGGCAAAAAAGGCTTCAGCGTCGACTGGTTTACCGATGGCAAACAAGGCAAGGCCGCCCTGTTTAGCGCGCCTTATGATGCAGTGATCCTCGACTTAACGCTGCCCGGCATCGACGGGCTGGATATTCTGCGCGACTGGCGCGAGCAAAAGCGCGTGGAACCAGTGTTAATCCTCACCGCACGCGATGCCATCGACCAGCGCGTTGAGGGACTGCGGCTGGGCGCAGATGATTATTTGTGCAAACCCTTTGCTCTGGTTGAAGTAGCAGCAAGGCTCGAAGTGCTTATTCGCCGCCGCCACGGGCAGACGCACAGCGTGCTGCGCCACGGCAACGTCACGCTCGATCCCGGTAATCTGGTCGCCACGCTTGACGGCGAAACGCTGGCGCTAAAACCGAAAGAGTTCGCCCTGCTGGAGCTGCTGCTGCGTAATGCCGGGCGCGTGCTGCCGCGTAAATTAATCGAAGAGAAGCTCTATACCTGGGACGACGAGGTCACCAGCAACGCGGTGGAAGTGCATGTACACCATTTACGCCGCAAGCTCGGTACGGCGTTTATCCGCACCGTTCATGGCATCGGTTATACCCTGGGAGACGCATGAAACTGACCCGCCCGCTGAGTTTACGCCTGCGCCTGACGATGCTCTTTTTACTGCTCTCGATGGTCGCCTGGCTCAGCGCCAGTCTGGTTGCCTGGCAACAAACCCGCGATAAACTCGACAAACTGTTTGATACCCAGCAAACGCTGTTTGCCAAACGGCTGAGCGTGATGGAGTTTGAGCCGCTGAAAAACGCCGCGCCGTCGCTCGGTAAAAAGAAGATCAAACACGGCCATCTGGATGATGACGCGCTGGCTTTCGCTATCTACTCAACCGACGGCAACATGCTGCTGAATGATGGCGAAAACGGCAAAGCGATCCCCTATAACTACCGGCGGGAAGGGTTTGAGAACGGACAGCTACGTGATGACGACGACCAATGGCGTTTCCTGTGGCTTACTGCGCCGAACGGGAAATTCCGTGTGGTGGTCGGCCAGGAGTGGGATTATCGCCACGAGATGGCGCTGGAGATCATCACCTCGCAGCTCACACCGTGGCTTATCGCCCTGCCTCTGATGCTGGTGCTGTTAATCGTATTGCTGAGCCTGGAATTGCGGCCGCTGAAAAAACTGGCGCAGGCGCTGCGCTCACGGGCGCCGGATCGTGCCGATCCGCTCAGTAACGAGGGCGTTCCCAATGAAGTGCGCCCGTTAGTGGATGCGCTGAACCAACTCTTTGACCGCACGCACAGAATGATGCAGCGTGAACGGCGCTTTACGTCTGATGCCGCGCATGAGTTACGCAGCCCGCTGGCGGCGCTGAAAGTGCAAACCGAGGTCGCACAGCTTTCCGATGATGATCCCGCCGCACAGCAAAAAGCCCTTGCCCAGTTGCACGTGGGTATCGATCGCGCCACGCGCCTGGTGGATCAATTACTCACCCTTTCGCGGCTCGACTCGCTTGATGATCTCGACGATCTGCAAACGGTTTCTCTGGCGGAGCTACTGCAATCGGCGGTAATGGAGATTTACCCGACAGCGCAGCAAGCAGGTATCGATATACGCCTGCATCTCAATGCCCCTGTAGTCAGCCGCCAGGCGCAACCGCTTTTGCTTAGCCTGCTGGTGCGTAATCTGCTGGATAATGCTCTTCGCTACAGCCCGCCAGGCAGCGTGGTCGATGTAACGCTGGACGCCACCGCCTTTAGCGTTCGCGATAATGGCCCCGGTATTGACGATGAAGCGCTGGCGCGCATTGGCGAGCGTTTTTATCGGCCGCCGGGACAAACGCAAACCGGCAGTGGGCTGGGGTTATCAATTGTGCAACGCATTGCCCGCCTGCATCACCTGCGCGTCACGTTTGGCAATCATCCGCAAGGCGGTTTTATCGCGCAGGTAAGCTGGTAGCGGCGTTTATTGCGGCTCAAGCAAAAGTCTTTGCACGTTTTGCCAATTTTTCCGCACCGTTGATACGGTTAAAATCGCGGTCAAACGCATTTAACCAAGGATTTCTAATGAGCAATATCTTAATTATCAACGGTGCGAAGAAATTCGCGCACTCTAACGGTCAACTCAATGACACCCTGACCGAGGTCGCGGAAAGTTTTCTGCGCGACGCCGGGCATGATGTTAAAACCGTACGTACCGACGGCGATTACGACATCAAAGCGGAAGTGGAAAACTTCCTGTGGGCCGACACCATTATCTGGCAAATGCCAGGCTGGTGGATGGGCGCGCCGTGGACCGTTAAGAAATATATGGACGATGTGTTTACTGAAGGCCACGGTTCGCTGTATGCCAGCGACGGTCGCACACGTTCTGACGCTTCAAAAAAATACGGTTCCGGCGGTTTGATTCAGGGCAAAACCTATATGCTGTCGCTGACCTGGAACGCGCCAATGGAAGCATTTACGGATAAAGAGCAGTTCTTCCACGGCGTCGGGGTTGACGGGGTTTATCTGCCATTCCATAAAGCGAACCAGTTCCTTGGCATGGAAGCGCTGCCGACTTTTATCGTTAACGACGTGATTAAAATGCCGGATGTGCCGCGCTATATCGCAGAATATCGCAAGCATCTCGGTGAGATTTTTGCTTAACTGTGAAGCTGGACTTATAGGGAGTAGGTTAATCATGTTGACAGTTATTGCAGAAATCCGTACCCGTCCAGGACAGCATCACCGCCAGGCGGTACTCGATGAGTTCGCGAAGATTGTGCCGGTCGTGTTGCAGGAAGCGGGTTGCCACGGCTATGCGCCGCTGGTCGATCACGTCGCAAATGTGAGTTTCCAGGCGACCGCGCCGGACTCGATCATGATGGTGGAACAGTGGGAAAGCGTGGCGCATCTTGAAGCGCACCTGCAAACACCGCATATGAAAGCGTGGAGCGAAGCGGTAAAAGGCGACGTGCTTGAGACGCATATCCGCATCCTGGAAGCGGGTCTCTAAGCGTTTGTCCCTCTCCGTTTAAAGAGAGGGACACTGCTTTTACCAGTAGAGTTTCCAGCTCTGCGAAAAGCGCATCAGCGCTTCCACATAGAAGTAATCCCCCCAGCTACTACACTCATCAACGCCTTTATTGCTCGCCAGATGATATACGGAATGTTTCAGCAGCCCGTTGGTCGGTTCGTTTTTCCCCGCCAGATAGTGCTTATTAAGCGATGACATTATGCGCATTGCCCATTGCTGGTAGCGTTCTCTGTCCGGATCGGTAACGGGCAGATGCTTAACCAGCTCCAGTAGCCCGCAGACAGCAATCGCCGCCGATGACGAATCGCGCAGCGCATCGGTGCCGACCAGCGCCAGATCCCAGTGGCACACCGCATCTTCCGGCAAACGGTTGAGAAAGTAGTTCGCCAGCCGTTTCGACAGCGCTACCATCGTTTGATCGCCGGTGTAGATAAAGCTCAGCAGAAAACCGTAAATCCCCCACGCCTGCCCGCGCGACCAGCAGGAATCATCCGCGTAGCCCTGCTGCGTATTGCCGTAACGCGGCGCACCGGTGTTGATATCCATATAGTACGTATGAAACGTGGAGGCATCTTCGCGAATCAGGTATTTCGCCGCCTGCCGCACATGGGCTTGCGCCGCATCGGCAAAGCGCCGATCCCCGGTCTGTTCAGTTGCCCAGTAGAGCAGCGGCAGGTTCATATTGCAGTCGATGATCATCCGTCCGGCTTGTTCGGGATCGCGCAGATCGCCCCACGCCTGGATGATCTGCGCTTTGTGGTGGAAGCGTTCCAGCAGCGCTTCTGCCGCCAGCAGGGCGAAACCGCGCGCGTCGCGATTGCCGGTCAGCCGCCAGCTTGCCACGCACGAAAGCGTATATAAGAAACCGAGATCGTGGGTGTTGGTGTCGCTGCGCCCGGCAATGCGCAGGCCGAACGAGCGCACATGGCGCTCTGCCAGCGCCCGGAACCGCTCATCACCGCTCATTTCCCACGCCAGCCAAAGCTGCCCGGTCCAGAAACTGGTGGTCCACTCAATATTGTCGGTTAACGGGTAATAACCCTGTACGCAGGTTTCGGCGGGAAAGCGTTCACCGAATTCCGTTAAATGACGGCGAATCAGTTCAAGGGTATGGCTACGCGCCGAATCAAGTTCATCTTTAAATACCTGCGCATCCACAGGTGCGCCGGGATAATCGCGTAACGTTTCCTCAACGATTTTACTTAACATATTTCGGTTCCTTTTTGGTGCGTAATTTAAAATAGCCGTTAACGCGCTAGTTATTTCCCGCGATATCCAGTGCGCGATGCTGACGCCATTTACTTTGGCAGGCCGATAACGTAAACAGCGAAATTAATGTGAAGGTCAGTGCCACGCAGCCCATAATAATATAGGTATTTTCAAAACCGATGCGGTCATACAAAATACCGGCCGGGGAAGAGACCACGACATTACCGACATATAACATTGCCTGGTAGCCTAATAAATACATGGTGGCATTAACACGTTTATCGAAATGTTCAGCAATATATTTAAAGACTGACACCAGCAGCAGACAAATCTCAAGACCGTATAACGGTTTTAATACTGAAATAAGCAGATGCGATTCGCACAGTCCGGAAATAATCAACCGCGCCCCCACCACCAGCCCGACAATCAATAATCCGCGTTTCGCGCCGATGAAATTCACAAACAGCGGGATCACCATATACATGACGAATTCCATGCCGGATTGCACCGTACCCAGATAACCAAACACGGCGTTGCCCTGATGAACATCATCAAAGAAGGTGACGAAATAGCGGGAGAACTGCTGCTCGGCGATAAACATCATCCACGCCACACCGGCGACATAGAGACAGAATGCCCAGAATTTGCGGTTACGCAGCAGAGCGTAGACATCCGCCGGGGCGATTTTCTCTTTGGTCAGCACCTCGCTGGCGTTGGCGGCGTTAACGTTGACTTTCAGGCTCAGCAGCACCGCCAGCATGATAAGCGACGCGACCGATCCCATGATGAAGTTATACGCCGGTGAGAGGTTAAACAGCAGGCCGGAGAACGAGGATGCCACCGCCCAACCGAGCGAGCCCCACATCCTGATTTGACCAAACTCCATGCCGTTTAAGCGGCTGTAGCGGTCGGTATAAGATTCGCAGGCGGCGACGCCCGCATACCAGGCAAAACTTAAATAGATAGCGCCAACAATAATGCCCAGCAGGGTATTTGAAATTAATAACGGCTGGTAAACGTAGATAAAAAAGGGTGCCATTAATGCCGACATCAGCACTACAAAATAGAGCAAATATTTGCTCATACCGATTTTATCCAGAATGTAACCGTAAATCGGTTTTAAAATAACGGAAAAGATCCCGTTAATGGCAAACACCGTACCAATAACCGTGCCGCTAAGATTGGCTTTTTGCCCTAGCCAGATAGCCAGTAAGCCGATACTTGCCGACCAGGTAAAAAAATAGAGAAAGATAAAGCTACTGATTTTGTAATATTCGGCTTTATTATTTATCGCGATCTTTTCCATACTATCCTCGACGAAAGCATGTAGGGTTCGGAGTTTATAGCCCGGCCGTAGCCAGGAATTAAAAGGCAATAACAATATTATTTTTCTGCCCCGGTTTTTTAATCACCAGCGCCTGTTCTTCGATATTCAACTGCGGTAAGACAAAATCAAAAGCCTGCTCGGTAATAGCCGCCTGAACTGCACAGGCCAGCCACTGCCTGCCCGGCGCAATATTTCCACGCAGCAGCGGAATTGACGCGCAAGGAGAAAACATAATGCTACTGTTGGGCGGTGTGACTACGCTGTCGGCTTCACGCGGCGCGGTGGGAAGTAATTCAAAGATGCCGCTGACACCATTTTCCGCGCACACCAGGCTACCGCCCTGCTCGTTGCGATGCGGCGCTTTCAGCACCGCAAATCCACCCTCCACACTTTGCAAATGACGCGCGGAATCAATGCGATGCACGCGCAGATGCCAGTCGCCGCACGGTATAAGCCAGCTTGCGATATGCACGTCTGACCATGGCGACCAGCGCGAGAAAATCGCCTGTTCTGTCACAACGACGTCGTCGCACTCGCGGCGGCCACGAAAATAGTTATCCCCGTCGCTGAGCAAAAGCATTGAGTCGCAAGCGGCGTGTTTAATTCCGTAGCGCCCGCGTTCAATGGTGAAACCAAAACAGCTTGAGTAGGCAAACTTAGTGTATTTCGCCTCGGTATTGACGTAATTGTTCAGCTCCAGTTGGCCGGCGGTGAGCATCCAGACATGCCGCGAGCGATCGCTGTGGACAATAATCTGTCCGGCAGGCGCAATCGTGCGCTGCGTGTTTAGCGCAGGTAGCGGCAGTTCTGCTGCTTGCCAGAAATCGTCTGATTGCGGCAGCGCCAGAATCAGGAAAACTTTCAGCGCCCAGTATGGTGAGCCCGGCGAATTGTAGTCTTCACACATCGCCAGGTTCGGGTAGGCGAAACCGAGCGTTAAAATACCGTCGCGATCGAAAATCGGCTGCCGTAACCACCAGCGCAAATGGCGCAGGATAATCCCTTTCACCACGCCAGGAGAAAACACCGCCAGCCCGGAAAAGGCAACCGCGCTCCAGAAAGCAACCATTGCGAAACGGTACGTCAGGCTGCGGCCAAAAGGCACGGATTCGCCCCCCGCCGCTGACATATAGATAAAATCTTCAGCAAAAAGCGTTGCCCGCTCGCGGAGCGTCGCCGCGCGCGCTGCATCGTCTTCCGCGTTCAGCGTGGCGTAAATCAGCCCGTAAAAATGGAATGCCATCGAGATGTAGTAATCTTTTGGTCGGCCCGGGCCATCGGAATACCAACCGTCACCCAGGTAGTAAGCATCCATCATGCGAAAACGGCGTTCGATGGCTGCGGCATCCCAGGGTAATCCGGCGCGTTTAAAACCGAGCTGCACCATGATGGCGAAAAAATTCCAGTTGCTGTCGGGCATCTGCGCGTCGGTAATTTGGTTCAGCCACTGGTGCAGATTGCGGACATCAGCTTCGCTCATTAACGTAGTGAATTTATCGCCCAACAGCGCCAGCCCGAGACCATAAGCCGCCATCTCCACCAGCCGCTGATCGTAGGGTTCCGTTGCGCCCCAGTAGCCCGCGCTGTGTGGATCGACACCGCGTTTGATCGCTGCCAGATATTTGTGGCTGAACGGTTCTGCGTCGCCGCTGGCCATTAACGGAAACAGCCCCCATAACGCACGGGACAGCCCTTCCATTTCGGCAATCGCATCGCTGTAATGCGCGCTGGTGGCTCCCAGCGAAAAATGCGACGCCCCTTCAGGAAACTGTTTATCCAGCGCCGCCAGCATCTGCTTCAGCGCGCCGACCACATCGTCGCGGGATGACAATGGATTTGATGTTTTCACTTCCGCCGCCTGCATAGCGTTCTCTCCTTCATGGTGTGGCTGAAGGATAGTGAATGAACAACCGCCGGAAATGTTAGCTTTGTCACATCGGCACGCTTTGCCTGAACCCGCTGTTGAAAAAATTTAAAACCGTGGTTTATAAATGGACCCTGCGGGTTAAAAATTGAGATGGGTTGCACTATGACGACACCATTGCAGAACGAACGGCTTGAATTGATCACGTTAAACGATGCGGTGGTGTCGTTTAGCCGCCTGTTCGCCAATACCGTGCGTTATCACCACTGGCACCAGTGTCTGGAGGTGCTGTACGTTGAAGAGGGTTTTGGCGTGGTGATGGTTGATAACCGCCAGTACACCATGCGCCCTGGGCGGCTCTTTTTCTTTCCGCCTTTCACCATCCATAAAGTGATGGTGGATGAGCAAGCGCAGGCCATTTATCGGCGCACCATTATTCACGTTGATCACCATGCCGTGCTGCAAAACCTGCGCGCGTTCCCGCACAATCACCAGCGTTTGCAGCATCTCGCTTTACGCGGTGGCGCGGCAGTGGTGATGGATGTCGCGGCTATTCACCCGCATATCGACCACCTGTTTAGCAGCTACGCTAGGCTTGCCGAAAACCACAGTCTGAATGGCGAGCAGGTCGCCTGTTTGTTGCTTAATCTGTTGAGTATGTTGCCGGAAGATAAGCAGAAATTGCCGGATGAACGCAACGGCATTGCCACACCGGTGATGTTCTGGCTGGAGGAGAATTACCGGCAGAAATTCAGTCTTGCGCAACTGGCGCAGGAGTTAGGAAAATCCCGCAGCTATGTCTCGCGCCGTTTCCATTTTGAGACCGGCGAACCTATCCACCAGTATCTGAACACCTTGCGCTTGCGCAAAGCGTGCGACTTGCTACTACATAGCGCGCTGGCCATTCATCATATCGCCAGCGAAGTGGGGTTTTCCGATGTGACTTACTTCATCAGCGCGTTTAAGAAAGGCATTGGCGAAACGCCGCTGCAATACCGGAAAACTCTTCGCGCTAAACCGCGCTGACTTTTACCGACTGTGTTTTTTACTAAGGTATGGTTCTGTCACGCCATCCGGGAAGCGAACTGGATACCGGCTTCACCACGATAAACTGGAGCAGGTAGGTATCAGGGTTGCCTGATTATTCTTCTCTTTAACACCATCATAAATTCAGCAACGTCTTCAGCTTCAGGTCGCCCAATAAATTCTGCAATACTCTGATCCAGCCGGTCAATCAACTCGCCCGTTCTGGGGCTAATATTGGCCAGTACTTCCATATTTTCAAGAAACGGGAAATCGAGTTTTTCATAGGTGTTTTTGCCAAGTGAGTTAGCAACCCATTTATATTTTAAATAATGAAAATCAGCGCTGGAGATCTGAATATAGTTTAAATGATTGGTGTAAACAAAATTGGCTGATTTTGGGTCAATAATAGTATGAGAAATATTATTCTTATCGATGGCATGGCTTTTAGTTTGATTACAATCCACACATGCCATGGTCATATTATCGAGGACAAACATCTGCGAAGGGTTTAATGTCTTTCCTCGTATATGCTCAATTTGCAAACTTCTCCCGTAACGGCCAACACTACGCTTGCAATAACAGCATCGTTTATTACTATGTTTTAGCAAGTCGGCAACCAGACGTTTCTTTAACTCTTTTAAACAGTTAATCTCCTGCGTCGTGAATATTTCTCTCTTTTGGACTTTGTTTTTTTGACGCCCAGAAAAAAAATATTGTTCACGCTTAGGGAGAGAAAAACAAGTCCAAACCTCAGAAGGCTTCAGAGTATTACTGGCTAACAGCGCCTGCAATCTTATTATTATATCTTTCTCATCCTGAGTGATCGCTATATTATTCAACATAATCATCACCTCGACTCTCTCTATCGCTTACTACCCTATTTGCAATAGAGTCATTCCACTCTTTCATATTTTCAATTATATCAATAGCCTGTTTTATTAACCCCTCTTTCCCTCCAAGGCCTTGCACCTTTTGTTTTATTTTTTTCAGACTGGCAACCGCCTCATTAACCTGTGCAGAACTTGAATCGGGAGTCAAGTTGGTCACAGTTCTGGCAATTTCCTCCTCGACAAAAGTAGAGCGATAGGGCGAAGTATAAAAATAATCGAGAATGACTCGATCATAAGATTCTTTGGCAATTTCATGGGAATTTTTATAGATAATCGGTGATGTTTCATTTCCTTTATCCATTATAATAACTGCATCGGTTTTTTTCTGTCGCATAGCTTCTGATACCACAACCGGGGAGTGTGTTGCGATAATACAGTAGATACCTTTATTCCGGGAAAGAAGCTCTTCCAGATCGTTGTGAAAAGTCATTTGCCAGTGCAGATGATAACTGATTTCAGGTTCATCAATTAAGATGACACAATTATCTTCCGCATTGAGTGCGATCTTCAAACTGGTCAAAATCTTGGTTTGTTCACCGCTGCTCAACTCATCAAAATCGTACTGCCCATGTTGCATATCTAGCAACACTTTAATATTTTTTGGCCTTAACGATAAGAAAGTATTCAAGAATTTTGATTGCTCTGGCTTTAAATCAGAAACAAAATGTTCACTGCCAAAAAGTGCTTCAACATTTTTCCCATTCTCAGCGGATATAATTTTATCAATGCTGGTTTTCTTTCTCTTGCGATCTAATACTTCAGTATACTTCTTACCTTGCTCTGTGATTGAAAGCTTGAATTTTAATTGCATATTTTTTTCAATTTTCTCAAGCTGTTCTTTCACAAGCGTTGGCGCAGTCAAATAGGTAGCTAACTGCCGGCCGATACTTGCATAAAAGATAGCGTTGTTGACGTTCCTCATACCAAGATAAATAATACGCTTATCTTTAAGACCTTGAAACCTGTCATAAACTGTATTGGCAACACACAATATTTTTGCGTCACCATCGTCTGCTGCTATTTTTTCTGCAATATCTCTTAATGCCCGGCTTTTTCCCGAGCCATTATTACCGATGATATACGCAAAGCTATTTTGCTGGCTGCTGTTAGCTTGTTTAACATTGTCTTTTAACTTGAGAATTAACTCATCCATATGGTTCATATTGCGTCCTTCATCGCTGCCCTATCGACCAACAAAAACCTTAAGATAATTCTTAGGTCATCGCAAGTCGCTGATAACACAAAAACAAAAAAGGATGCATTAAGCATCCCTTTTTTGTTTTGCAACGGTGATTATCAGGCTTCAATGTCCGCCATATCGCCTTTTTCCTGCAGCCAGTTGCGGCGATCTTCTGAGCGCTTCTTCGCCAGCAACATATCCATCATCGCGTTGGTCTGCTGCTCGTCTTCGTCGTTAATCACCAGTTGCACCAGGCGACGGGTATTCGGATCCAGCGTAGTTTCGCGCAACTGCATCGGGTTCATTTCGCCCAGCCCTTTAAAGCGCTGCACGTTCGGTTTGCCCTTTTTACGTTTTAACTGCTCCAGCACACCGGTTTTTTCTTCTTCCGTGAGCGCGTAATAAACCTCTTTGCCAAGGTCGATACGGTACAACGGCGGCAGCGCCACGTAGACGTGGCCGTTTTTCACCACGGAGCGGAAGTGCTTCACGAACAATGCACACAGTAAAGTAGCGATGTGCAGACCATCGGAGTCCGCATCCGCGAGAATACAGATCTTGCCGTAACGCAACTGGCTCAGATCGTCGCTGTCTGGATCGATGCCGATCGCCACCGAAATGTCGTGCACCTCCTGCGAGGCCAGCACTTCATCCGAAGAGACTTCCCAGGTGTTCAGGATCTTACCTTTCAGCGGCATGATCGCCTGGTATTCACGATCGCGCGCCTGTTTGGCGGAGCCGCCCGCCGAGTCACCTTCCACGAGGAACAGTTCGGTGCGGTTCAGATCCTGCGCGGTGCAATCCGCCAGCTTGCCAGGCAACGCCGGGCCGCTGGTCAGCTTTTTACGCACCACTTTTTTGGCGGCGCGCATACGACGCTGGGCGCTGGAGATCGCCATCTCCGCCAGCAGTTCCGCCGTTTGAATATTCTGGTTCAGCCACAGGCTGAATGCGTCTTTCACCACGCCAGAAACAAACGCGGCGCACTGACGGGAAGATAATCGCTCTTTGGTCTGCCCGGCGAATTGCGGATCCTGCATCTTCACTGACAGCACATAAGCGCAGCGATCCCAGATATCTTCCGCCGACAACTTCACGCCACGCGGCAGAATATTGCGGTATTCGCAAAACTCGCGCATCGCGTCCAGCAATCCCTGACGCAGACCGTTAACGTGCGTGCCGCCCTGCATGGTGGGGATCAGGTTGACGTAGCTTTCCGTCAGCAGCTCGCCGCCTTCCGGCAGCCACAGCAGCGCCCAATCCACCGCTTCCGTTTCCGCAGAGAAATTGCCGATAAACGGTTTCTCCGGCAGCGTCGGCAGGCCATTTACCGCTTCGCACAGATAATCGTTCAGGCCATCCTGGTAGCACCAGCGCTGCTCGGCGTTGTTCACCTCATCTTTAAAGGTGATCTCGACGCCCGGGCAAAGCACGGCTTTGGCTTTCAGCAGATGGGTCAAACGGGACACGGAAAAACGCGGGCTATCAAAGAAGGATTCGTCCGGCCAGAAATGCACGCTGGTGCCGGTATTGCGTTTACCGCAGGTGCCGATCACTTGCAGATCCTGCACTTTTTCACCGTTTTCAAACGCGATGCTATAGACCTGGCCGTCACGCTTGACGGTCACTTCCACGCGGCGGGACAAGGCGTTAACCACCGAGATGCCGACGCCGTGCAAGCCACCAGAGAACTGGTAGTTTTTATTGGAAAATTTACCGCCCGCGTGCAGACGACAGAGGATCAGCTCAACGGCCGGAACGCCCTCTTCCGGGTGGATATCCACCGGCATACCGCGCCCGTCATCGATAACTTCCAGCGACTGATCGGCGTGCAGGATCACGTCCACGCGCTTAGCGTGGCCCGCCAGCGCTTCATCGACGCTGTTATCAATAACTTCCTGGCCCAGATGGTTAGGGCGCGTGGTATCGGTGTACATCCCCGGACGGCGGCGAACCGGCTCAAGCCCGGTGAGTACCTCTATGGCATCAGCGTTGTAGGATTGCGTCATGGTTTGTTCGTAGATAGTGACCGCATCGTTTCCCTGATGGCTCAATGCAGCCCAAGGAAATCGATAATCTGTGTGAAATGATTCTCAAAGCCCACAAAGGCATGGTTTCCGCCCTCTTCCACTGTCTGACGGCAGGCATCGTAATATGCCACCGCCTGGCGGTAATCCAGCACTTCGTCCCCGGTTTGTTGTAGCAGCCAGATTAAATCCGGCGCTTCGAGCGGGTCAACTTGCATCACTTTGAGCTCGTAAATATGGCGAGACTCTAGCACATATTGCTGCCCTGTGTAGGGGTTCTCGTTATTGCCAAGATAATCTGCCAGCAATTCAAATGGTCGCACCGCGGGATTCACCACCACCGCAGGCAACATGAAACATTGCGAAAGCCAGGTGGCGTAATAGCCGCCGAGCGAAGAGCCGACGATACCGAGCTGTTTTCCGCCCTGCGCCAGCACCAGTGATTCCAGCAATTCTGCCGCCGCAGCGGGATAAGGTGGCAGTTGCGGCACAATCACGTTGATCTCCGGGTGATGCTGCGCCAGCCATTGCGAAAGCAGCGTCGCCTTGGCGGAACGCGGCGAGCTGTTAAACCCGTGCAGATAAAGGAGCGTGGACATCAGTAACCTTCTGAAGCGGTATCCGGCCTGAACTGGGTGCTTTCCAGACGGCAAACTTCTGTGTGCAACGTTCCGTCCGGGTAGAGATCCAGCCAGCGCCAGCCGGGCGCGATGGTATCAAGCGTAAAGTTGGCGCAGTGCGGTTTAAACTGGACGCAGGTCGATGGCGTCGCCAGTAGGCGGCGGCCGTTCCAGTCGAGGTCCAGCTCCTGGTGAATATGCCCGCACAACAGATACCGCACCTGCGGAAAACGCTGTAGCACGTTATCCAGTTCACCCGCGTTACGCAGGCTGTGTTGATCGAGCCAACTGCAGCCGGAAGGGAGTGGATGATGATGGAGCAGCAATAAGGTGTGGCGCTGCGGGCTGTCGGTGAGTTTCTTTTCCAGCCAGTCAAGCTGGAACTCGCTCAATTCACCGTGCGGTACGCCAAACACCTGG
Organism: Kosakonia sp.; assembly: GCF_032104925.1. Lineage (NCBI taxonomy): Bacteria > Pseudomonadati > Pseudomonadota > Gammaproteobacteria > Enterobacterales > Enterobacteriaceae > Kosakonia > Kosakonia sp. Next base: position 210,582 of record NZ_DAMCGF010000002.1, on the reverse strand, counting down.
CTGTCCAGCAGCAGAATTTGCCAGTGCTCGCCGACAAAAACGCGTTTCGCTGGCGAGATCCCCGCATCCTGCAGCGTGCTGTACATGGCGGGCTGGAAATCGTGGTTACCCGGCAGCCAAACACAAGGCGCGTCAAAGCTTGCGATGCCGTCAGCGAAAAGCTGATAAGCCGCAGCGGTATGGTCCTGTGCCAGGTCGCCGGTGGCGACAATAAGATCGCATTCACGCTGCTGAGAGCGGATAGCCTCCAGTACCGCCTGATAGCTTTCCCAGGTATTCACCCCTAACAACGTTTCATGCTTTTCGGCAAACAGGTGAGAATCAGTTATTTGTAATACCCTCACTCTGGGCTCACCCGCCAGAGAGAGGTTTAACAGGCTTTCCAAATGGTGTCCTTAGGTTTCACGACGCTAACAAACCGGAATCGCCATTGCTCCATGTGCTAAACAGTAACGCAGCCAATCGGCCAAAAACTGGTTAATTTGATGCTTTTCGTCGCGTTGATGCAACTTTTTATTCGGATAATCATAACGCGCTTTGAAACGAAAGATCTGCTGACTCGAACACACTTCAGCCACCATCGCATCGTGATAAAGGCGCACCGTCATTGACGGCAAGCTCCAGTAACTAATTGATGGCGCGGTCTGTTCAATTTCCACAAGCGTAGTGTAGCGGGTGGACTCGACTATCGTTAACCGGTACTGCGCGTTGGTCACCTGATAGCTCACCGTTTCGCCCGCTGCGTCATTACGCGGCAGCAAGCGGCGCAACTGGGCGAAATTGGTTTCGCACAGGCGCATCATTTCTGGGAAGTCAGGTGTATAACGCTTCATTTTTTCCACTCGTTTCGTAAGCTCTCATGATGCAGTTGCAGCCATTGCAGGGCAATGACAGACGCTGCGTTGTCGATTTTCCCCTCTTCTACCCACTGGTAAGCCTGTTCCCGGCTCACCACATGAACACGAATATCTTCGTTTTCATCCACCAGACCATGAATACCCGAGGCCTGCGTGGCATCCACTTCGCCCACCAACACGGCGGAACGCTCACTGGTGCCGCCAGGGCTTGCCAAATAACTCAACATTCTTTTCACACGACCAACGTGCAGACCGGCCTCTTCGATGGCTTCGCGACGCACAACATCTTCATCGCTTTCGCCCTCTTCAATCATGCCGGCCACCATTTCGAGTAACCATGGGGTTTCGCTGGTATCAAACGCCGCAATGCGGATCTGTTCGATCAGCACAACTTCGTCGCGCACTGGGTCAAAGGGTAGCAAGACTGCGGCATGACCGCGTTCAAAAATTTCACGGCGGACTTCACCGCTCATTTCGCCATTGAATAAACGGTGGCGAAAGCGGTATAGATCGAGCGAAAAAAAACCGCTATAGAGTGTTTCCCGTGCAATAATTTCTACATCGTTTTTTGTGAAAGTCACTGCGGATGTTACTGGCTTACTCATGGGCGGCGTCTCTTTTGAAATAATGACAAAACAGTTGATTTCAAGCCTGTATAGCTATCGTTTCAAGTGCTATGTGATAGATTGATGCATATTTACGCCGATGGCACGTTACGCCAAGCTGAAGCGGTGCCACTATCTGGTAGAATCGGCGATTATTTTTTCTAATTTAGACCAGCGCTAATACTGCTTCACAACAAGGAATGCAAATGAAGAAATTGCTCCCCCTCCTTATCGGCCTGAGCCTGACCGGCTTCAGCGCCATGAGCCAGGCAGAAAACCTGTTACAGGTTTATCAGCAGGCGCGTTTGAGCAACCCGGATCTGCGTAAATCCGCCGCTGACCGCGATGCTGCTTTTGAAAAGATTAACGAAGCGCGTAGCCCGTTACTGCCTCAGCTTGGTTTGGGTGCAGATTATGACTATTCCAATGGCTACCGTGACAGCAAAGGTGTCAATTCGAATGTCACCAGCGCTTCCCTGCAGTTAACGCAAACCATTTTTGATATGTCAAAATGGCGTGCCCTGACGCTGCAGGAAAAAACCGCCGGTATTCAGGACGTCACCTGGCAGACCGATCAGCAAACGTTGATTTTGAATACGGCCACCGCCTATTTCAACGTATTGAGCGCCATTGATACGCTTTCCTACACTGAAGCACAGAAACAGTCTATCTACCGCCAGTTGGATCAAACGACCCAACGCTTTAACGTTGGCCTGGTCGCTATCACCGACGTGCAAAACGCCCGCTCGCAGTACGATACCGTTCTGGCGAACGAAGTGACCGCGCGCAACAACCTCGACAACATGGTGGAAGCGCTGCGTCAGGTCACCGGTAATTACTACCCGCAACTGGCCTCGCTGAACGTCGACAACTTCAAGACCGATAAACCGCAAGCCGTTAATGCGCTGCTGAAGGAAGCGGAAAACCGTAACCTGACGCTGCTGCAGGCGCGTCTGAGCCAGGATCTGGCGCGCGAGCAAATTCGCCAGGCGCAGGATGGTCATTTGCCAACGCTGAATTTAACCGCCTCGACAGGTGTTTCTAACACCTCTTACAGCGGCTCCAAAAGCGCGCAAAACCCGGATGTTGACGCTGGCCAGAATAAAGTGGGTCTGAGCTTCTCCCTGCCGCTGTATCAGGGTGGCCAGGTGAGTTCGCAGGTCAAACAGGCGCAGTACAACTTTGTTGGCGCAAGCGAGCAACTGGAAAGCGCGCACCGCAACGTGGTGCAGACCGTGCGCTCCTCCTTTAACAACGTGAATGCCTCCATCAGCAGCATCAACGCCTACAAACAGGCAGTGGTTTCTGCCCAGAGCTCTCTGGATGCGATGGAAGCGGGTTACTCCGTGGGTACGCGTACTATCGTCGATGTGCTGGACGCGACCACCACGCTGTATAACGCCAAGCAGCAGCTCTCCAGCGCACGTTACAATTACCTGATCAACCAGTTGAACATCAAAGCTGCGCTGGGTTCGTTGAACGAGCAGGATCTGCTGGCGCTGAACAGCACGCTGGGTAAACCGGTCGATACCTCGCCGGAAAGCGTCGCGCCTGAAAATGCGCAGCAGGCAGCCAGCGTTGATAACTTCAACGGCAACGCGCAACCTGCCGCCGCACGCACCAGCGTGAAACGTTAAGCAGTACTTTTCGACAACGGGGGCATCCAGCCCCCGTTTTTACGTAAGGCAACGTAAAGGCCTCCCCTCCTTGCTTTAACTTCCCTCCCTCATCCTCTATCCTGAGCGTTTACTCATGCCTTTGGGGTCCAGGAATATTACAATGAAACGGACAAAAAACATCCAACACGCGACGTTCCGCAAAAGCTGGAGCGCGCGCCATCTGACGCCTGTCGCGCTGGCGGTTACCACCGTTTTTATGCTGGCGGGTTGTGAAAAAAGTGACGAGACAGTTTCCCTGTATCAAAACGCGGATGATTGCTCATCGGCGAACCCGGGGAAAAGCGCGGAATGTACCGCCGCATATAACAACGCGCTGAAAGAAGCCGAGCGTACCGCACCGAAATATGCCACGCGTGAAGATTGCGTTGCCGAGTTCGGTGAAGGTCAGTGCCAGGCTGCACCGGTGCAGGCTGGCGTAGCGCCGGAAAACCAGGCACAGGCGCAGTCCAGCGGCAGCTTCTGGATGCCGCTGATGGCCGGTTACATGATGGGCCGTATGATGGGTGGCGGCGCAGGCTTTGCGCAGCAGCCGCTGTTCAGCTCGCGTAACCCGGCCAGCCCGGCTTACGGTCAGTACACCGATGCTTCCGGTAAAGGCTACGGCGCAGCGCAGCCCGGCCGTACTATTAACGTGCCGAAAACGGCGATGGCACCGAAACCGGCGACCACCACCACGGTAACGCGCGGCGGTTTTGGTGAGTCTGTGGCGAAGCAGAACACCATGCAGCGTAGCGCCAGCGGTACAACCACCCGTTCAATGGGCGGCTAAGCGCCATGGAAAGAATCAGTATTACCGAGCGCCCGGACTGGCGCGAAAAAGCCACCGAGTACGGCTTCAACTTTCACACCATGTACGGCGAGCCGTACTGGTGTGAAGATGCCTATTACAAGCTGACGCTAGCACAGGTTGAAAAGCTGGAAGAGGTCACCGCAGAATTGCACCAGATGTGCCTGAAGGTGGTGGAGAAAGTCGTTGCCAGCGATGAGCTGATGGCGAAGTTTCGCATTCCTAAGCACACCTGGAGTTTTGTGCGCCAGTCATGGGCCACGCATCAGCCCTCTTTGTATTCGCGCCTCGATCTCGCCTGGGATGGCGTGGGCGAACCTAAGCTGCTGGAAAACAATGCTGATACGCCGACTTCGCTGTATGAAGCAGCGTTTTTTCAGTGGATCTGGCTGGAAGATCAGCTCAACGCCGGCAACCTGCCGCAAGGCAGCGATCAGTTCAATAGCCTGCAAGAGAAGCTGATTGAGCGCTTTGCCGAACTGCGTGAGCAGCACGGTTTTCAGCTGCTGCATTTCACCTGCTGCCGCGATACGGTCGAAGATCGCGGTACGGTGCAATATTTGCAGGATTGTGCGACAGAAGCAGAGCTGGCCTCCGAATTCCTTTATATCGAAGATATTGGTCTCGGGGAAAAAGGTCAGTTCACGGATTTGCAAGACCAGGTGATTGGTAACCTGTTTAAGCTCTATCCGTGGGAATATATGCTGCGCGAAATGTTCTCGACCAAGCTGGAAGACGCAGGCGTACGCTGGCTGGAACCCGCCTGGAAAAGCATTATTTCCAACAAGGCCCTGTTGCCGATGTTGTGGGAAATGTTCCCGGATCACCCGAACTTGCTGCCGGCTTATTTTGCCGAAGACGCGCACCCGGAGATAGAAAAATACGTTGTTAAACCTATTTTTTCCCGCGAAGGCGCCAATGTATCGATCATTGAAAATGGCAAAACGGTCGAAGCCGTTGAAGGACCGTATGGCGAAGAAGGCATGATCGTGCAACAGTTCTGCCCGCTACCCAAATTCGGCGACAGCTATACGCTGATTGGCAGCTGGCTTATCAACGATCAACCCGCCGGGATCGGCATTCGCGAAGATCGCGCATTGATAACGCAGGATCTCTCCCGCTTCTATCCGCATATCTTTGTGGAATAAGAGAAAACCCGGCAACGCAGGCCGGGTTTTTTATTGCCTTACAACACGCCAAACAGCTTCGGCAGGAACAGCGATATCGCCGGAATATAGGTCACCAATAGCAATACAAGGAACAGGATCAGATAGAACGGCAGCATCGCTTTTACCACCTGTTCGATCTTCTGCTTGCTGACCGCACTGGCGACAAACAGCACCGAACCGACAGGCGGGGTGATCAATCCAATTCCCAGGTTCACCAGCATGATCATGCCAAAATGTACCGGATCGATGCCCAGTGCATTGGTCACCGGCAGCAGCACCGGCGTCAGGATCAAAATCAGCGGTGCCATATCCATCAGCGTGCCGAGCAACAGCAGCATGATGTTAATGCACATCAAAATAACGTATTTGTTATCCGAAATTTGGGTAAAGGCTTCCGTAATGCGAGCGGGCAATTGCATATAGGTCATTACCGCCCCGAACGCGGCCGCAAAGCCAATCAGGATCATCACGATCGTCACCGTTTTAACGGTGCGGTACATCAGTTTAGGCAGTTCCGACCATTTGTAATCGCGGTAAATAAACATGGTGACGAAAAAGGCCCACAGGCAGGCGATCGCCGCTGACTCTGTCGCAGTGAAAATCCCGGACAGGATGCCGCCCATGATGATCACCACGGTCATCAGCCCCCACAGCGTATCCACGAAGATCTTCAACGCCTGGCGAAACGGCACGCGCTCCCCTTTTGGATAGCCGCGTTTATGGGCGAATGCCACGCACATCACCATCAGTGTAAAACTGAGCAACAGCCCCGGCAGGATCCCGGCGATAAACAGCGCCGCAATAGAAACCGTACCGCCCGTCGCCAGCGAGTAGATCACCGAGTTATGGCTCGGCGGCGTTAAGATCGCCTGCACCGAGCCGCTGGCGGTGACCGCGGCGGCAAAATCACGCGGATACCCTTTTTTGTCCATTTCCGGGATCATCACCGAACCGATCGAGGCGGTATCTGCCACGGACGATCCGGAAATTGCGCCGAAAAATGTGGAAGCGACAATATTTACTAACGACAGTCCGCCGCGAATAAAGCCGACAAAGATATAGGCGAAATTCACCAACCGCCGGGCGATCCCCCCTTCGGCCATGATCGCGCCCGCGAGAATAAAAAACGGGATCGCCAGCAGCGAGAACTTATTCACGCCGTTCGTCAGCTGGATCATCACCGCTTCCAGTGGAATATCGATATACCACGCGCCCAGCACTGCGCTAATGCCCACGGCGTAAGCCACCGGTACACCCACCGCCAGCATAATAGCCAGCGTAAAGAGCAGAATAAATGCATCCATAAACGTTCCTTACGGGATGTGATCGGGGATTAGCTCGACGAACCCAGCATCACCACCGGGCGGTGATATTGCGCGCCAAAAAGCATTTTTTCGATAATAAACAAGATGGTAATGGCAGAACCGACAGGCAGCGGCAAATAGCTTTCTCCTGCGGTAAAGAGCGGGAATTCGGCGACCGGTTGTTCCCATAATTCCGCGCATAACGCAGTGCTGTACCAGAGAATAAAAATGCTGATCGCCAGCAGCATCAACTCCGCAATCACAAAGCAGATTTTGCGCAGCGGTTCGCTTAAACGATCGGTAACCATACTGACTGCAATATGCGAACCCGCGCGGTAACTCACGGCGGCGCCAATAAAGGTAAAGGTCACCATGCAAATAATGGCGACCGGCTCCGGCCACGATAACGCGCTGTTCATGACGTAGCGGGCAAAAATGCCCACCGGAATAATCGCCACCATAATTAACAGCGCCAGACCTGCAATCCACATCGATATCCGGTACAGAATATCCATCAACAACGAATAGCGTTCAGCCATAGCAGTTTTCCCGGTGAAAGTTGCAAGTGGGCAGAACACAAAACGCGCCTGCCCGGCAAAAGTTATTGCACTTGTTGAATACGGGTAATCAGCTCCTGATGCTCTTTGCCGTATTTATCACGAACCGGTTGTGTCGCTTCAAAAAACGCTTTGGTATCGATGTCATGGAATTGCACGCCGCCCGTTTTCATCGCTTCCAGTGATTTTTCGTTATAGGTTTTCCATAATTCTCGCTGCTCAGCTTGGGCCTCTTTCGCCAGTTTCAGAATTAATTCCTGATCCTCTTTTTTCAGCTTGTCCCATTTGGCTTTTGAGAACAAAAACAGCTCGGGAATAATAAAATGCTTACTCCAGGTGTAATTTTTGACGACCGGTAAATAGTTATGCGCAACGAAAGTGGGCGGGTTATTTTCCGTGCCATCGATCACACCGGTTTGCATTCCGCTGAACACTTCGCTGACCCCCATCGCCACCGAGTTAGCGCCCATCGCTTTCAGGGTATCGAGCGCAATTGGGCTGCCCTGCACGCGGATCTTCATACCCTTAAGATCTTCCGGCTTAGTGACTGGCGCTTTGGTGATCAGGTTACGCGTCCCGGCGTCCATCCAGCCCAGGAAGATCAGCCGTGATTTGCTGCTTTCCGACAGGCGGTTACCAATTTCCTGGCCAATCATGCCATCCAGCACTTTGTGCATATGGTCTTCATCGCGGAAAATATAGGGCAGCGTAAAGACATTTATCTCCGGTAATATCGCCGCCACTGGCGTCATAGAGACACGAATAATATCAATGGCGCCAATTTGTGCCTGTTCAATGACTTGCTTCTCATCGCCTAATACGCCGCCTGGAAAGGTCTTAATATCCAGCCGACCGTCTGTCGCCTTACTGAGCTTTTCCCCCATATGTTTTACCGCCACCACATTCGGGTAGTCGGCGGGGTGAACATCGGCAGCGCGAAAGGTTTGGGCGACAGAGGCGTGGGAGATAAACAGCAGAGCGGAACTAATACAGACTTTCAGTAAGGTTTTCGCTGAGTTCATATTTCCGTGTCTCCAGAGGGTTTATTTTTTAGGCGCAAAAGACCGACCGCGAACAGAATGTTCGTGGCTTTACACCGGATTGTTTTTATGGGTATGTCTGAAAAACAGACATTCTGAAGCGTAGTCACTCAGGTGGGTTATTGCGACGATGATGTTCACAAAAAGAGCCGAAATTCAGCACGGCGTTTCATTTTTGTAGCGAAGCTCTTTTTATTTTCAAAAAAACCGTATTTCAGGTGCTTTTTTTTGCGATCCTCCTCGAAGTTTTCCATTTTCAGGCAAAAAAATGGCGCATAACGCGCCATTCATTTAGCCAACCTGCACCGAGAGCATACTGAGCGATCCCATCTCGAGACCATCGACCGGTATCGACACAGGTTCCCTGCCATCCCATGCGCCAAGCACATACAGCAACGGCAGGAAGTGATCCGGCGTCGGGTTAGAGAGCGAACCACCTTCATGGTCAAGATAATTGACCAACGGATGCTGCTCGGCTGGCCCCTGCCAGGTCAGGTTCTCTTTCACATAATCATTGAACGCAATGGCCCATGGATACGGCGTATTTTCGCCATGCCAGCGCGCAGTACGCAGGTTATGTACCACATTACCGCTGGCCACCAGCATAATACCTTCATCGCGAAGCGCCGCCAGTTTGCGCCCCATTTCGAAGTGCCATGCCGCTGGTTTGGTACTGTCGATACTGAGCTGCACCATCGGAATATCCGCGTTCGGGTACATTTTAATCAACACGCCCCATGAACCGTGGTCAAAACCCCAGGCTTCTTTATCCAGCGTTACCGGCACTGGCGAGAGTAATTCCACCAGGCGTTGCGCCAGTTCCGGCGAGCCCGGAGCAGGGTAATGCGTATCGTATAACGCCTGCGGGAAACCGCCGAAATCATGGATAGTTTTCGGCGCTTCCATAGCGGTCACGCCGGTTCCGCGAGTAAACCAGTGCGCGGATACCACCACAATCGCTTTCGGGCGTGGCAGCGTCTCGCCCAGAGCGCTCCAGGCGCGGGTATAAACGTTATCTTCCAGCACATTCATTGGGCTGCCGTGGCCCAAAAACAGTGCAGGCATGCGAGGTGCTGACATGGTGATATCCTTACTGAGTGTGTCTATTTTGATAAACGTAGATTACGCTTTTTCGGCGGGTGAAGAACTCAGATAACCATGATGAAGATCATCAGTAATTTTGAATGTAAGGAATGCGTAAAGGTCGCCACTCCGTCTCGCTTTTTTTGCAACAAAATCTTAGATTAATGAGAATGATTATCATAAAGGAGTAACTTATGTCAGTACCTTTGATTCTGACCATCCTGGCAGGCGCGGCGACGTTTATTGGCGCGCTTCTTGGTGTTATCGGCCAGAAGCCCTCAAACCGCGTACTGGCGTTTTCGCTCGGTTTTGCCGCCGGGATCATGCTGCTTATCTCACTGATGGAGATGCTGCCCGCCGCGCTGGCAACGGAAAATATGTCGCCCATGCTCGGCTACGGCATGTTTGTGGTCGGGTTGCTGGGCTATTTCGCACTGGATCGCCTGCTGCCGCACGCGCATCCGCAAGATTTAATGCAGGGCACACAGCAAACTTTTCCGCGCGGCATTCGCCGTACCGCCATTTTGCTGACGCTCGGTATCAGCCTGCATAATTTTCCCGAAGGGATCGCCACTTACGTTACCGCCAGTAACGACCTGGAACTCGGCTTTGGCATCGCTTTTGCGGTCGCATTACACAATATTCCTGAAGGACTGGCGGTTGCAGGGCCGGTCTATGCGGCGACCGGGTCAAAACGCAGTGCGGTTTTCTGGGCGGGTATTTCAGGTATGGCGGAAATCCTTGGTGGGGTGCTGGCGTGGCTGATTCTGGGAAGCCTGGTATCACCGGTAGTGATGGCGGCGATTATGGCTGCAGTCGCCGGGATCATGGTAGCGCTGTCGGTCGATGAGCTGATGCCGCTGGCAAAAGAGATCGATCCCAATAACAACCCAAGCTATGGCGTGCTGTGCGGCATGTCGGTGATGGGATTAAGCCTGGTGGCGTTACAGGCGATGGGGTTTGGCGGGTAAGTCAGAGTGATGACGGGCAGCGGTGTATTAATCGCCCTGCCCAACGCGCCGGTGTTTTTTCAACTCCTCCACCACGCGTAAATAACCTTTATATATCGCTTCCCGATCATGACGGCAGGCTTTGCAATTACGTTTAAGCACGTGGATATAACCAAAGACAATCACAACAACAGCCACAATCCAATACCAGGAAATGAACACATTGCCTCCGTCATATATTCGGCAAAAATTGCTTCACAAATTAATTACAAAGCCACTTAAATGGAACGAGTTAGAAAAATCTCAAATCCCTTGTAATACTCGCCGCAACGCTTACCACTTTATAAGTAGAACAATTCATTTTCAATGCGTGATGACCAGAAGCGCGCCAAACTTTGATGCAGGACAGGCAAAAAAAATCCGCAGCTAAAAGCTGCGGATTTTTACGGAGAAGGTTAACTGTTAGCTGGCTTTGCGCTCATGTTCCTGGCGATAAGCCACCAGGTCTTCAATCGTCACTACCGCCATATTGTGCTGTTTCGCAAACGCGATGCATTCCGGGGCGCGCGCCATTGAACCATCATCATTGGTTAATTCACACAGCACACCCGCCGGTTTGAAGCCTGCCAGCGTCACTAAATCGATAGTCGCTTCTGTGTGACCACCACGGGTCAGCACGCCACCCGGCTGCGCACGCAGCGGGAACACGTGGCCTGGACGGTTCAGATCGGACGGTTTTGCGCCATCGGCAATCGCCGCACGAACAGTAGTAATACGGTCAGCCGCCGAAACGCCGGTGGTTACGCCATGCGCCGCTTCAATGGTCACAGTAAAACCGGTGCCAAATGCGCTGGTGTTGTTCTCTACCATCATTGGCAGATCGAGTTGTTTACGGCGTTCGTCGGTCAGGCACAGGCAAACAATGCCGCTACCGTGGCGAATGGTCAGTGCCATCTGCTCAACGGTCATGGTTTCGGCGGCGAAAATCATGTCGCCTTCGTTTTCGCGGTTCTCGTCATCGAGCACCATCACACCGCGGCCTTCGCGCAGCGCGGCAAGCGCGTGTTCAATACGTTGGAAAGGCGTGCCAAAAGAAGAAAGCAGCGTCTGATTCATGGTAAAAGACCTCAATAAAGTTATGGTTACCAGAATCAGGGCAGTCTTAGGAGTGTCGCAATGCGGCAAAAAAATAACGCGAGCGGGCGTCATTGCCCGACAGATTCGTTACTCTCTCCCATCCGGACTTTAACCGTCGGCCCCGGAATTACACCGGATCTGCTGACCTTCAGGCGTTAACCTGAAGCGCTCGCGGGCTTTCAGCATGCGCTGATTTACCGCCGGTGGGGAATTTCGCCCCGCCCTGAGAATAAGCGCGATAACTATAACGCCATTGATAATCTTCGGCAATGCATAAGCTTCAAACAATTCTGGTTTATCACCTGGGGTTATCACACTACAATAACCCTATGAGCCTATCCGAACAGGGACCCCAACATGATTGATCCGAAGAAAATTGAACAGATTGCGCGACAGGTTCACGAATCCATGCCGAAAGGGATCCGTGAGTTTGGGGAAGACGTTGAAAAGAAAATCCGTCAGACGCTGCAATCGCAGTTAACCCGCCTCGATCTGGTGAGCCGCGAAGAGTTTGACGTGCAGACGCAGGTTCTGCTGCGCACCCGCGAAAAACTGGCGTTGCTGGAACAGCGCCTCAGCGAGCTGGAAAGCCGCAGCAGTGGCAACGTCGCCGAAGTGAAACCGGCCCCCGCCATTCCACCGGTTGATGAACAATAGTAAAAAGCCCTCATAAAGAGGGCTTTTTCTTTTCACCGTTCACCAGCAGCGCCGTTATTGGCTGTCTTTCTGGATCTTTTTGATGATGTTGGTGGTTGAGCAGCCGTCTTCAAAGTTGAGCACCAGCACTTCCCCGCCGTTCGCCCACACCTCTTCGCTGCCCGCGATCTGTTCGGGTTTGTAATCACCACCTTTCACCAGCAGATCCGGCAGGATCCCGGCAATCAGGCGCTGCGGCGTATCCTCTTCAAACGACACCACCCAGTCCACCGCCTCCAGCGCGCTCAGCACAATCATGCGCTGCTCCAGCGGGTTCACCGGACGGGTTTCCCCTTTCAGGCGTTTGGTGGACGCATCACTGTTAACCGCAACAATCAGGCGATCGCCCAGTTTGCGCGCATTCGCCAGATAAGAGACATGCCCGGCATGCAGAATGTCGAACACGCCGTTGGTCATCACCACTTTCTCGCCGCGCTTACGCGCCGCCGCGACAGCGACTTTCAGTTCGTCTTCCGTCATCACACCGAAGCCGGTTTCCGCACGGCCACGCACGGCATTTTCAAGCTCGATTGGCGACACGGTTGAGGTACCGAGTTTACCGACCACCACGCCTGCGGCCGCGTTGGCGAAGTAGCACGCCTCTTCCAGCGAATTCCCGGCCGCCAGCGTCGCCGCCAGCACGCCAATCACCGTATCGCCCGCACCGGTGACGTCATACACTTCCTGCGCCTGGGTCGGCATATGCAGCGGCGCTTTGCCCGGCTGCAACAGCGTCATCCCCTGCTCGGAACGGGTAACCAGCAGCGCAGAGAGCTCATAATCGGCAATCAATTTCATGCCGCGTTCCACGATCTCATCTTCGCTTTTGCACTTCCCGGCCACCGCTTCAAACTCGGACAGGTTCGGAGTCAGCAGCGTGGCACCGCGATAGCGTTCAAAATCCGTGCCTTTCGGATCGATAAGCACCGGCACACCGGCTTTGCGGGCCAGCGCGATCATCTGCTGAACACTTGCCAGCGCCCCTTTGGCGTAATCGGACAGCACCAGCGCGCCAATGTTGCCAAGCGCCTGGCTGATGCGTTCATGCAGCGGTTGCGGATCAACCCCTTCAAAACCCTCTTCAAAATCCAGGCGAATCAGCTGCTGGTTGCGCGACAGCACGCGCAACTTAGTGATGGTTGGATGCGTCGGAACAGAAACGAAGTCACATTTAACGTTAACATCCGCCAGCGCTTTGCTCAGCGCGCGCGCCGCATCATCAATGCCAGTCAGACCAACCAGACGCGCCGTTGCGCCCAGCGAGGCAATGTTCATCGCCACGTTTGCCGCACCGCCCGGTCGCTCTTCAATGGTATCGACTTTCACAACCGGGACTGGCGCTTCCGGAGAGATACGGCTGGTTGGACCGTACCAGTAACGATCCAGCATCACATCACCCACCACCATTACACCGGCTTGCTTAAACTCTGGCAGCGTCACTTTCATTCCTGTCTCCTGAGAGATACAAAATTTGCGCGCGATGATATCACACTTACGCCGGGGCGCACGGTTCCACCAGCCACTTGTTCCAGCTGGTTTTGATAAGCGCACGCTCAGCGACAAAACAGGAGCGCGCCACATGTCCCGGCAACTCTTGCAGCGCCAGGTGGTGCAGCTCATCACGCAATGTGGTGTACGCCAGCGTCAATGCCTGCGCTTCCTGCTCATCCATGATGCCGTTTTGCGCCAGCCCTTCAAGGATGCGCACGTTATCCGACCAGCGCGTCAGTTTCGGCTTGTCATGGGCAAAACGCAGTACCAGATATTGGGCGATAAACTCAATGTCGGTGATACCGCCTTCATCGGCTTTCAGATCGAAGCGGTCTTTGTGCTTGTTGCCAAGATGGGCACGCATTTTTTCGCGCATTTCGCGCACTTCAGTTTGCAGCGTAGTGGCGTCGCGCGGCGTCATCAGGATATCGCGGCGAATGGCATCAAACTCGGCGGTCAGTTGCGGATCGCCATACACCACGCGCGCGCGGGCCAGCGCTTGATGTTCCCACGTCCATGCTTCGTTTTTCTGATAATCAGCGAACGATTCCGCAGTGGTCACCAGCATTCCCGCAGCACCAGATGGGCGCAAACGCGCGTCGACTTCATAAAGAATGCCGGACGATGTGCGCGTGCTGAACAAGTGCATCACGCGCTGCGCAAGTCGCAGATAGAACTGGCGGCCATCTATTTCACGCTCGCCATCAGTCATCACATCCATCGGGCAGTCGTGCAGGAACACCAGATCCAGATCGGAACTGTAACCCAGCTCCCAACCGCCCAGTTTGCCATAACCGACCACCGCGAAACCGCGCCCTTCGCGATCGTGCAGATGCGTCGGCTGGCCGTAACGCGCCACCATCTGCCCCCAGGCTTGCTGCACCACCGCATCAATAATCGCTTCCGCAAGCCAGGTTAAGTGATCGCTCACTTTCATTACTGGTAACGTACCGGCGATATCCGCCGCCGCCACGCGCAGCAACTGCGCCTGCTTAAACTGCCGCAGCGCCTCAAGCTGTTGCTCTTCATCCTCTTCCGGCACGCGCAGCAGGTATTGGCGCAGCTCATCGCGATAGGCGTTCATCGCCGTCGGTTGATAGAGCGTGTTCGGGTCGAGCAGTTCATCGAGCAGGATCGGGTAGCGCGCCAGTTGGCTGGCAACCATCGGCGACGCGGCGCACAGGGAAATGAGGTGTTTCAGTGCGCCAGGGAATTCACTCAGCAGCTCAAGGTATGTGGTGCGGGTAATAATCCCGGTAAGCAGCGGGGTCAGGCGCGACAGCGGCACTGGCGCATCGTCACGCGAGCATACATCGCTGAGCAGATGCGGCATTAAGTGATCGAGCACCTGCCGCCCGCGCGGGCCGATAGTGCGTTTATCCATCTCTTTGCGAAAATCGGCAATCAGCGCCACTACGCGGCGGCGATCGTCCTCTGCGAGATGCGCCAGCACAGGCGTAGAGTCCTCTTCCTGCAACGCATCCTGCCACAGTTCGCGCCAGCTCTCAGAGAGGGCATCTTCCGGCGAATCCGTTTCATCATCGCCAATCAGTTCGTTAAAGATCCGGCGCACCGCCGACATATGCGCTTCCAGCGTTTCGTTCAGCGCTTCCCAGCTCTCTTTACCCATTCCCCAGGCGAGGCGCGCGCGATTCAGTTCATCGCCCGGCAGCGTCTGTGTCTGTTCGTCATTGATGCTCTGCAGCAGGTTTTCCAGCCGTCGCAGCCACAAATACGCCTCGCGCAGTCGGGTTGCGTCGCCATCCGGCAGCAGATGCAGTTGATCAATGGCCGCAAGCGTCGGCAACAGCGAACGCGATTGCAGCGCAGGCTCGCGACCGCCGCGAATCAGCTGGAAAACCTGGACGATAAATTCAATTTCGCGGATCCCGCCCGCGCCAAGTTTTATGTTGTCTTTCAGGCCACGGCGACGCACTTCGCGGGCAATCATGCCTTTCATGTTGCGCAGGGACTGGATCACGCTGAAGTCGATATAGCGGCGGAAAACAAACGGGCGCAGCATGGCGCGCAACTCCCGCGCATGGTCGCCGTCGTTGTCGCCCATAATGCGCGCTTTCACCATCGCGTAGCGCTCCCAGTCGCGCCCCTGCTCCTGGTAGTAATCTTCCAGCGCGGCAAAGCTCAGCACCAGCGGGCCGCTGTCGCCAAACGGGCGCAAGCGCATATCGACGCGGTAGACAAAGCCATCCTGCGTTGGCTGGTCGAGGACTTTAATCAGCCGTTGACCAAGGCGGGTAAAAAACTGCGCATTATCCAGTTCACGGCGTCCGCCGCGCGTTGCGCCATTTTCCGGCCAGGCAAAAATCAAATCGATATCAGATGAGAAATTGAGTTCGCCGCCGCCCAGTTTGCCCATACCGAGCACCAGCATCGGCTGCGGCACGCCTTGCGGATTGCACGGCGTTCCCCACTCACGGCAGCAGGCGTCATAGAGCCAGTCGCGCGCGGCAACAATCAGGGTTTCCGCCAGCACGCTGAGCTGTTGCAGGATATCCTCTTCCGCCACCAACTGGAGCGCCTGGCTCCAGGCGATGCGCACCATGATGCGACGGCGAAACAACCGCAGCGCGCGCATCAGCGAGGCTTCATCGGTGATACCCTCCAGCGCCGCCTGCAGCCATTGCGCATAGTGTTGCCACTCGTTCGCCGGCGGTGGCGCGCTTTCAAGCTCTGCCAGCCACTCAGGATGCGCGATGATGCTGTCCTGAACAAAATCACTAAAAGTGAGCACTGACTGCGCCTGCGCGCTCAGTGGCTGCGCGGTGAGCGCTTCCGGCAGACGAGAAAAAACCGTTTGCCAGTGTTGCGACAATCCTGCGTGGTGCGGCATGCGAAATATCCTTTCGTTAACGTTTTCCGCTGTGCAACCAGAACGGCTCCTGGGTAATCGCGGTATTACGGAAATGTTCGATTTCGACTCTCTGGCGCGTTTCAATGGCGTGCTGAAGCCCCTGCCAGTTTTCCAGCCACTCCACGGCGCGTGCGCGATCGTAATGCCCGGCCATCAGTAACACGCTGTCGATATCACGCGCCAGGCGCGGCAACTGGTCGCGATAGCTGTCGCCCAGCGGCTGGGCAAAGGCTTTTTTCAGCTCGGCGGCGCAGCGTGACAGATGGACATCGGCAAAGCGTTTAAAGGAGTCGGCGAATTTGGCCTGCGCTTTTTCATCAAGGAAGGTTCGCCAGCCCTGCGTCACTAACCACTCGGTGAGCACCAGTTTCGCCAGGGCTGACTGCGCGCTCCACACCGCCGTATTCGCTGAAACGGCAGACGTAATGGTCGCTTCAGACTGGGTCAGCAGATCACGTAAGTGAGCGCTCGCTTTGCGTGGGACAATACCGCCAAACAGCGCCAGCGTGTGGCGCAGCAAGGCAATGGCGCTCAGAACATCGGCTTTCGCTTTCTCATTTCCACGCACCCACAGCTCTTCATGGTATTGCCATTGCGACAACGCCAGTTCCAGCGCGGCGGCAAAAGCCTGCTCAACGCTGGCCTTGGCAGGGGTTTGCAGAATCGCCGTTGGGCGGCGTTCACGCACGGCATTGCCCTGCGCCAGGTGGTAACCGCGCGCCGCTTTGCTCAGGCTACCCTGACGCAGCCCGGAGACATTCACCAGCTGGCGCGCCAGCTTGAGGATATCCGCCGGAGAACCGCTCAGCAGTTCCAGCTCCAGTTCGCAAATCGGCTCAACAAATTCACCCGCTTTGACTTCGCCTAAATCAAGGCCAATCTCAATGCGGCTCTCGCCAACGTTAACCAGCCATTTTTCACGGTAGAAATCGGTGCTAAACAGCGGCTGCACTCGCGCCTGTAAATCTTGCGGAAGTACGCCATCAGGCCATACTTCCGCCGGGAAGCGCGCCAGATCGAGTTCCGGCTGGGTAAGCGGAATATTGTATTCAGGCCGCTGATGCAAACCGCCAATTACCCGCCCGGCGATTTTCATCGTCATCTCGTACTGACCGTCAAAACCGCGGATGCGCAGCCCCATATCGTGGCCGCGCAGCCAGTTATCCGGCGTCTCGTAATAGATGTTGAGTAACTGGCTGGACGCGATATGTTCTTCGGTCAGCGTGTGCAGATGTTGACGAAGCGTTTCCACGCTATCGCTCTTCACGATAAACTTTAATTCGATTTCCTGAGCCATGGCCTTGCACTTATGGTTATGTCACATCAGTGAAAATTTCGGCGAACTAACGCGCCCGATGTTTGTCAGTAGATAGTATTTTGCGTCAAATTGCCATGCAATGCGCAATCTGACGGGTGCAAAAGTTCGCGTAAGTGCGCAGTTTGACCTGGAAGATTCCGATTGATGCCAGCAGCCGGGTGTCGTCAGACTGTTGCCACTGTTTATCACTCACGTTTAATGAAAATAATGACTGCCTGATGCCAAAATTACGCCTGATTGGATTAACCCTTTTTGCACTTAGCGTGTCTGTTGGTACCCACGCCGAAGAAAAACGTTATGTTTCCGATGAACTGAATACCTGGGTACGTAGCGGCCCGGGCGATAATTATCGCCTTGTCGGCACGGTAAATGCCGGCGAGGAAGTCACGCTGTTGCAAGAAAACAGTGATTACGGCCAGGTGCGCGATAGCACCGGGCGTACCGCGTGGATACCACTGAAAGAGCTGAACAGCCAGCCAAGTCTGCGCACCCGCGTGCCAGAGCTGGAAAACCAGGTGAAAACGCTGACCGATAAACTGAGCAATATCGATAATACCTGGAACCAGAAAACCGCTGAGATGCAGCAGAAAGTCGCCCAGAGCGATGGCGTGATTAGCGGTCTGAAAGATGAAAATCAAAAGCTCAAAAATGAGTTAATCGTGGCGCAGAAGAAGGTGAATGCCGCGAACCTGCAACTCGATGACAAACAGCGCACCATCATTATGCAGTGGTTTATGTATGGCGGCGGCGTGCTGGGCGCGGGCCTGATCCTCGGCCTGTTGTTACCGCATATGATCCCCACCCGTAAACGCAAAGATCGCTGGATGAACTAAGCAGATTCGCCATCTTCTCTACACTTACGTATTATCTGTCGGCAAATGTGTAGAGGAGAGTGGCGGCGTGAAGAGTTATCTGGTCGGTGGTGCAGTTCGTGATACGTTGTTGGGCCTGCCGGTCAAAGACAAAGATTGGGTTGTTGTCGGCGCGACGCCGCAAGAGATGCTCGACGCGGGCTACCAGCAGGTAGGCCGCGACTTTCCTGTATTCCTCCACCCGCAAAGCCACGAAGAGTATGCGCTGGCGCGTACCGAGCGCAAATCTGGCTCCGGCTATACCGGTTTCACCTGTTATGCCGCGCCAGACGTGACGCTGGAGCAGGATCTGCTGCGCCGTGATTTAACCGTGAACGCGCTGGCGCAAGATAGCCAGGGCGAGATTATCGATCCCTATGGCGGCCAGCAGGATCTGCGTAACCGCATTCTGCGCCACGTCTCCCCGGCTTTTGGTGAAGATCCGCTTCGCGTGTTACGCGTCGCGCGCTTTGCCGCCCGTTACGCGCACCTTAGCTTCCGTATCGCCGATGAAACGCAGGCTCTGATGCGCGCGATGACCGATGCGGGTGAACTTGAACACCTGACACCCGAACGGGTGTGGAAAGAGACCGAGAGTGCGCTGCAAACCCGCAATCCGCAGGTTTATTTCCAGGTGCTACGCGATTGCGGTGCGCTGAAAGTGCTGTTCCCGGAGATCGACGCGCTGTTTGGCGTACCGGCACCGGCGAAATGGCATCCGGAGATCGATACAGGTGTGCACACGTTAATGACGCTCTCGATGGCGGCGATGCTCAGCCCGCATGTTGATGTGCGCTTCGCCACATTGTGCCACGATTTAGGCAAAGCGCTGACGCCAAAATCGCTCTGGCCGCGCCATCATGGGCACGGCCCGGCGGGCGTTAAACTGGTCGAGGGGTTGTGCCAGCGGCTGCGCGTACCCAACGAGATCCGCGATTTAGCCAAACTGGTGGCGGAGTTTCACGACCTGATCCATACCTTCCCCATTTTGCAGCCGAAAACCATCGTCAAATTGTTCGATTCCATCGACGCATGGCGTAAACCGCAGCGTGTCGAGCAAATCGCACTGACCAGCGAAGCGGACGTGCGTGGGCGCACCGGTTTTGAAGCCTGCGACTATTCGCAGGGGCGTTTACTGCGTGAAGCCTGGGAAGTGGCGCGCGCCGTGCCAACGAAAGCAGTCATAGAGGCAGGGTTTACGGGAGCAGAAGTGCGGGAAGAGCTGACGCGTCGACGGATTGCAGCGCTGGCGGTCTGGAAGGAACATCGTTGCCCTCAGCCGAAAGACTGAGGGCGCAAGTCTTAGAAGAAGACCAGATAAACCGCTGCTGCGACCACAAAACGGTAAATCGCAAACGGAATAAAGGAGATGTGTTTAATCAGCTCCAGGAAGGTTTTGATAGCGATCAGCGCAACGATAAATGCGGTGATAAAGCCCACGGCGAACATCGGGATATCACCCACGGTGAGAAAGCCCATGCTCTTGTAGAGATCCAGTACCGTCGCGCCCATCATCATCGGCACCGCCAGCAGGAAAGAGAACTCGGACGCCGCATAGCGGCTAACGCCCATCAACATGCCGCCGGAGATCGTCGCCCCGGAGCGGGAAAAACCCGGCCACAGCGCCAGACACTGGAAACAACCAATCATAAACGCCTGGCGATAGGTCATATCATCCACGCCCTGCGCGCGCGGGACTTTCGGCTTCAGCACTTCGGCGGCAATCAGCAAGAAACCCCCGACTACCAGCGCATAGGTCACATTGAGCGGGTTAAATAGCGATTTGATGGTATCGTGGAATACCAGCCCCAGCACCACCGCCGGGATCATGCCTAACAGGATATGAATCAGCGTCAGGCGGCCGGTGCCAGTCCCTTCATGCGGCTGCCTGCCGAAATGAATGCCAATCAGGCCAAACAAACGTCGCCAGAACATCACCACCACCGCGAGGATCGAACCTAACTGGATCACCACCTCGAACGTTTTTGCCGTATCACCTTCAAAGCCTAATAAATGCCCCACGATGATCATGTGACCGGTACTGGATACGGGCAGAAATTCTGTGAGACCTTCAACGACACCCAGAATGGCTGCTACCAGCAATGAATGCATATCGCCCATCAAATAAACCCCTAAAAAGATATAAAAAACGGCTTATCCCGTGGAGAAGCCGCGAAAGACCGAGATCTATGACCTGAATACTAGCGCTTGGTTTAACTATTATGAATTTAAATACTTTCTTTCAGATTTAGGCCACGTTCGATAACCACACCCACATTCAGCGCGCGCGCAACCGCGCCAGGTTTACTCAATTTGATACGTACCCAGGGCGAATTAAAACGAGCCAGCAGCAGCTCAGCGACTTCCTCCGCAACGCGTTCAACCAGTGCAAAACGCCCGCCTTCGACGTGGCCGATAATCACATCAGCGATATCCGCGTAGCTCAGACAATCATTCACATCGTCGCTTTTCGCCGCCACGCGGTTATCCCAGGCCATTTCGATATCGAACACCAGCTTCTGCTCAATGGTCTGTTCCCAGTCGTAAACACCAATGGTGGTGATAACCGAAAGTTGCTCTATAAATACAATGTCCATTTCACCTCGCCTGCTATTTGCCCCGTCATTGCCGCCGCCAGGCCGCATCTTTATTGGCTACCTGTCAGATTTTGCGCAAAACCTGGATACCACTTTCCATCATTTATGCGTATTATCCATGGATGCAGAGAATAAAACGACATTTTCACAACGGAACAGCGTTATGAGTGCAATCGCGCCTGGGATGATTCTCCTTGCATACCTTTGTGGCTCTATTTCCAGCGCCATTCTGGTCTGCCGCATCGCCGGTCTGCCCGATCCGCGCGAGAGTGGCTCCGGTAATCCCGGAGCGACCAACGTATTACGCATTGGTGGCAAAGGTGCCGCGCTAACGGTACTGATTTTTGATGTCTTAAAAGGCATGCTGCCGGTGTGGGGCGCGTATGCCCTTGGCGTAACACCGTTCTGGCTCGGCCTTATCGCGATTGCCGCCTGTCTGGGTCATATCTGGCCGGTTTTCTTTAAGTTTCAAGGCGGTAAAGGCGTGGCGACGGCATTTGGCGCTATCGCACCTATCGGCTGGGATTTAACGGGCGTGATGGCGGGAACCTGGCTGTTAACGGTGCTGCTGAGCGGCTATTCATCGTTGGGGGCGATTGTCAGCGCGTTGATCGCGCCATTTTACGTCTGGTGGTTCAAACCGCAGTTCACTTTCCCGGTCGCGATGCTGTCCTGCCTGATCCTGCTACGCCATCACGACAATATTCAGCGGCTGTGGCGACATCAGGAAGGCAAAATCTGGTCGAAGCTGAAGAAGAAAAAAGAAGAGAAAGGAAAAGCGTCATAATATCGCCCGGCGCACAGTGTGCTACCGGGCCATCACGGTTTACGCCGCAGGCAACTCCGCCAGTGGCCAGCGTGGACGTACAGTCACACCCAGCCCTGCATCATTACCCGCTTTCAGACGCACCATTCCCGCATAGGCGATCATCGCGCCGTTATCGGTGCAAAACTCCGGGCGTGCATAGAATACTTCGCCACGACGCTTGTGCATCATTTCCGCCAGTTTCGCGCGCAGCGTACGGTTGGCGCTCACGCCACCGGCCATAACCAGACGCGTAAAACCGGTTTGATCCAGCGCACGCTTGCATTTGATCATCAGCGTATCGACTACGGCGTCTTCAAACGCACGCGCAATATCGGCGCGGGTTTGATCGTCAGAACCGTTGTTACGAATGGTGTTCGCCGCGAAAGTTTTCAGACCGGAGAAGCTAAAATCCAGCCCCGGACGATCGGTCATCGGACGCGGGAAAACAAAACGGCCTTCCGTGCCCTGAGCCGCCAGTTTTGAGAGCATCGGCCCGCCCGGGTAATCAAGCCCCAGCAGCTTAGCCGTTTTATCAAAAGCTTCCCCGGCGGCATCATCAATCGACTCACCAAGCAGCTCATAATGTCCGATGCCGGTTACGCTGATAAGCTGCGTATGCCCACCGGAAACCAGCAGCGCAACGAATGGAAACGCCGGTGGATTCTCTTCCAGCATTGGCGCCAGCAAGTGCCCTTCCATATGGTGAACCGGGATGGCGGGAACGTTCCAGGCGAAAGCGAGCGAACGACCAACCGTCGCGCCAACCAGCAGCGCACCGACAAGACCAGGCCCTGCGGTGTAAGCCACTGCATCGATATCTTTCGCAGTTAATCCGGACTCTTTCAACGCGGCCTGAATCAGCGGTACGGTTTTACGCACGTGATCGCGTGAAGCCAGCTCTGGCACAACACCGCCGTAATCGGCGTGAAGTTTTACCTGACTATACAGTTGGTTGGCTAACAGCCCTTGTTGATCGTCATAGATTGCGATGCCGGTTTCATCGCAGGATGTTTCAATGCCCAGTATGCGCATGACTCTGTTTACCTCTTTGCAATAGCGCGCAGTGTAGGGCGAATGCGGGTCGAAGTAAAACTTTGCTCACTCCTGCAGCGGAGTTCGTGTATACTCCTCACCCTTACAAAAGTCCCCTTTCAAAAAGGGCGGCGGTGCTTTACAAAGCAGCAGCACTTGCAGTAAAATTCCGCACCATTTTGAAATAAGCTGGCGTGAACGCCAGCGGCAAACCGAATTAATCAAAGGTGAGAGGCACATGCCGGTAATTAAAGTACGTGAAAACGAGCCGTTCGACGTAGCTCTGCGTCGCTTCAAACGTTCCTGCGAGAAAGCAGGTGTTCTGGCGGAAGTTCGTCGTCGTGAGTTCTATGAAAAACCGACTACCGAACGTAAACGCGCTAAAGCATCCGCAGTGAAACGTCACGCGAAGAAACTGGCTCGCGAAAACGCACGCCGTACTCGTCTGTACTAATCTGTCAGGGCAAGCGCCCTTTCGTTTAGACCGAGTTGTAGTTGTAAGGCCGTGCTTCCGAAAGGAATGCGCGGCTTATTTTCGTTTATAACCTGATATAACCTGCGGATTTCGGTCGCATCATGTTGGCCCGGAAAACAACGGCTATAAAAGATCAAAACGGGGCTTATGGCTGGACGAATTCCACGTGTCTTTATTAATGACCTGCTGGCGCGCACCGACATCGTCGATCTCATCGACGCGCGTGTAAAGCTGAAAAAGCAGGGCAAGAACTATCACGCGTGTTGTCCTTTCCATAACGAAAAAACGCCCTCTTTCACCGTGAACGGTGAAAAACAGTTTTACCACTGCTTTGGCTGCGGCGCGCATGGCAACGCCCTCGACTTCCTGATGAACTACGACAAGCTCGAGTTTGTCGAAAGCGTCGAAGAACTGGCGGCAATGCACAACCTTGAAGTGCCATTTGAAGCAGGCAGTGGACCCAGCCTGATAGAGCGCCATCAACGGCAAACGCTCTATCAATTAATGGATGGGCTAAACGCGTTTTATCAGCAATCGTTGACACAACCTGCCGCAGAGCCTGCACGCCAGTATCTGTCCAGACGCGGTTTGAGCAGCGAAATCATTGAGCGGTTCGCCATTGGTTACGCGCCACCCGGCTGGGACAACGTATTAAAGCGTTTTGGCGGCAACAGCGAAAACCGTAAATCATTGATTGATGCGGGCATGCTGGTCACAAACGATCAGGGACGCAGTTACGATCGTTTCCGCGAACGGGTCATGTTTCCCATTCGTGACAAACGTGGCCGGGTGATTGGTTTTGGTGGGCGCGTTCTGGGTAACGATACGCCTAAATACTTGAACTCCCCGGAAACAGATATTTTCCATAAGGGCCGTCAGCTGTATGGCCTTTATGAAGCGCAGCAGGACAATGACGAGCCTCAGCGACTGCTAGTCGTCGAAGGCTATATGGACGTGGTGGCGCTGGCGCAATACGGCATCAACTACGCGGTGGCGTCGCTTGGAACGTCAACAACGGCGGATCATATTCAGTTACTTTTTCGCGTAACTAAAAATGTTATCTGTTGTTACGACGGTGACCGTGCTGGCCGTGATGCCGCATGGCGAGCGCTGGAAACTGCGCTGCCTTATATGAGCGATGGCCGTCAGCTGCGTTTTATGTTTTTACCGGATGGCGAAGATCCGGACACGCTGGTGCGTAAAGAGGGCAAAGAGGCGTTCGAAGCGCGGATGGAGCAGGCTCTGCCGCTCTCCACGTTTCTGTTCAACAGCCTGTTGCCGCAGGCGGATTTAACCACACCGGATGGTACAACGCAGCTTGCCGCATTAGCGCTGCCGTTAATCAACCAGGTGCCGGGCGAAACGCTACGCATCCAGCTGCGCCAGCTGTTGGGGAATAAAATTGGCATATTCGACGATGCGCAACTTGATCGATTAATGCCAAAACAGGTGGAAAGCGCAACGCCGCGCCCCGCTCCGCAGCTAAAACGCACAACCATGCGTATACTGATAGGGTTATTGATCCAGAACCCGGAACTGGCTCCGAAGGTGCCGCCGTTAGAGGGTTTGGATCACTCAAGGCTTGCCGGGCTTGGCTTATTTACAGAACTGGTCAACACTTGTTTGTCACAGCCAGGCCTGACTACTGGCCAGTTGCTTGAGCACTATCGCGGCACAAAAGAGGCCGCAACCCTTGAAAAACTGTCGATGTGGGACGATATAGCAGATAAAGACATCGCTGAAAAAACGTTCACCGACGCGCTCAATCATATGTTTGATTCGATGCTTGAACGGCGGCAAGAAGAGTTAATAGCTCGTGACCGCACACATGGTTTAAGCAGCGAAGAACGCCGGGAACTCTGGCAATTGAACCAGGAACTGGCAAAAAAGTGAATTCAACGGCTTAAGTGCCGATAACCGATCGGGAAGATCCCGACAGCCGCGATGAGGGCCAGCGGCAAAAATATAAATACACCCTCGCGTTAAATGTTGGCGGTTTATTTCGCCGACCGACACCAACCCTCATGAATTAAGTGTGGATACCGTCTTATGGAGCAAAACCCGCAGTCACAGCTGAAGCTTCTTGTCACCCGTGGTAAGGAGCAAGGCTATCTGACCTATGCCGAGGTCAATGACCATCTGCCGGAAGATATCGTCGACTCCGATCAGATCGAAGACATCATCCAAATGATCAACGACATGGGCATCCAGGTGATGGAAGAAGCACCGGACGCCGATGATCTGTTGCTGGCCGAAAACTCCAACAACACTGACGAAGATGCGGAAGAAGCCGCCGCACAAGTGCTTTCCAGCGTTGAATCTGAAATCGGGCGAACCACTGACCCGGTGCGCATGTACATGCGCGAAATGGGCACCGTTGAGCTGCTGACCCGCGAAGGCGAAATCGACATCGCTAAACGCATCGAAGACGGCATCAACCAGGTTCAGTGCTCCGTTGCCGAATACCCGGAAGCGATCACCTATCTGCTGGAGCAGTATGATCGCGTTGAAGCTGAACAGGCTCGCCTCTCAGATTTGATCACCGGCTTTGTCGATCCAAACGCTGAAGAAGACATGGCGCCAACCGCGACCCACGTCGGTTCTGAACTCTCCAGCGAAGAGATGGATGATGATGAAGACGAAGAAGATGAAGAAGACGACGACAGCGATGATGACAACAGCATCGATCCTGAACTGGCGCGTGAAAAATTCGCTGAGCTACGTACCCAGTACGAACTGACTCGCGACACTATCAAAGCCAAAGGACGAAGCCACATTGCCGCGCAGGAAGAGATCCTGAAGCTGTCTGAAGTGTTCAAACAGTTCCGTCTGGTGCCAAAACAGTTCGATTACCTGGTCAACAGCATGCGAGTCATGATGGATCGCGTACGTACCCAGGAACGCATCATCATGAAACTGTGTGTTGAACAGTGCAAAATGCCGAAGAAAAACTTCATTACGCTGTTCACCGGCAACGAAACCAACGAAACCTGGTTCAACGCTGCTCTGGCCATGAACAAACCGTGGTCGGAAAAACTGCATGAAGTGGCAGAAGAAGTTCAACGCAGCCTGATGAAACTGCAACAGATTGAAGAAGAAACCGGCCTGACCATTGAGCAAGTAAAAGACATCAACCGTCGTATGTCTATCGGCGAAGCGAAAGCGCGTCGTGCGAAGAAAGAGATGGTGGAAGCGAACTTGCGTCTGGTTATTTCTATCGCCAAGAAATACACCAACCGCGGTCTGCAGTTCCTCGATCTGATTCAGGAAGGTAACATCGGTCTGATGAAAGCGGTTGATAAGTTCGAATACCGCCGTGGTTACAAATTCTCCACCTATGCAACCTGGTGGATCCGTCAGGCGATCACCCGTTCCATCGCGGATCAGGCGCGCACCATTCGTATTCCGGTGCATATGATTGAGACTATCAACAAGCTCAACCGTATCTCCCGCCAGATGTTGCAGGAAATGGGCCGTGAACCCACGCCGGAAGAGCTGGCTGAGCGTATGCTGATGCCGGAAGATAAGATCCGTAAGGTGCTGAAAATCGCGAAAGAGCCTATCTCCATGGAAACACCAATCGGTGATGATGAAGATTCTCATCTGGGTGATTTCATCGAGGATACCACCCTCGAGCTGCCGCTGGACTCTGCAACCACTGAAAGTCTGCGCGCCGCAACGCACGACGTTCTGGCTGGCCTGACCGCCCGTGAAGCGAAAGTTCTGCGTATGCGTTTCGGTATCGATATGAACACCGACCACACGCTGGAAGAAGTGGGTAAACAGTTTGACGTGACCCGCGAACGTATCCGTCAGATCGAAGCGAAAGCGCTGCGTAAACTGCGCCATCCGAGCCGTTCTGAAGTGCTGCGTAGCTTCCTCGACGATTAATTCGTCAGGCGATAAAAAAGCTCCCGCACGGGAGCTTTTTTTTGCCCGCTAGTTGCCGTTACAGCCCGCGCGTCACCAGTGCCTCGTCCAGTTCACGATACGCTTCCACCAGCTTATCCAGCGTTGCACGATTAAGCCCACTGGGATTTGGCAGCACCCAGACCTGCGTCACGCCGATCGTCATATTTTGCTTACCCCAGTTTGCACCGCGTACGCTAAACGCCTGCTCAAAGGCTTGCTTTCCTAAAACCGCCAGCGCAGCAGGCTGATAATCCTCAATTTTTTTGACCAGTTCCCTGCCGCCGTTCCGCAGCTCGTGCAACCCGACTTCCGTGGCCTGCACTGTTGGGCGCTCAACCAGCATAGTGATGCCACAGCGGGTATCCAGCAGATGCCGCTCATCTTCGGGGCGCAGTTGCTGGTCAGTAAAACCGGCCTGATGGATAACTTTCCAGAAACGATTCCCCGGATGGGCAAAATGGAAACCGGTATGGGCAGATGATTTACCCGGATTGATGCCACAAAACACCACCCGCAGTCCCGGCGCCAGAATATCGTGGATCATGCTTAACTCCCGTACAAAAGCGATAAACTCCAGTATAAGAGATTGAAAATGCGTTGTTTATAAAAACATCAGCTAGGTGATTCCTGCTGGATTGCAGGGGTAAGTTACTTTATAATTCCCCGCCACGGCCCCTTAGCTCAGTGGTTAGAGCAGGCGACTCATAATCGCTTGGTCGTTGGTTCAAACCCAACAGGGGCCACCAAATTTAAGCTTTAAAATCATCTAATTAAGCCACCTGTCACGGTGGCTTTTTTATTATCCGATTCGCAATTGGCAGCAAAATGGCAGCAGAATTTTTCCCGATTGCAGAAAAGCCCATAAAAAAACCCGCTCAAAGCGGGTAAATTTAAAACCATAATTGGCGCTGTCCGGTCTGATTTGGGTGCGGTGGTGCAGGGTCAATTTTACCTGGCGTCACAATATAGCGCTCTATCGACTCCATCGTCACAAAGGTGCAACTGCAATTGATATTGGTGCACTGATGGTAGCGTTCTTTTGTGTTCTCACTAAGATAGCGACTAGTACGAGCATGCGCAGCGTGCTTACACTGTGGACAATGGAACATGATTCACCTCCATTCACGAAACGTGAACTAATCATACCCTATTATTCACAAATCGTAATATATGTTTTCAGATTAATCGAAAAAGGATGTTCTATGTCTGTTTTGAAACATTGTATGCTATGTTCATTGTTGCTAATACCTTCTGCAGTAATGGCAAGAACGCCTGACAATACGGTTAGGCTATTGCAAAAAAGCCTGAAACCCTGGCAGCCAACAGCCATCACGCAGGCAGATAAAGCCTTAACAATCGTCCTGCCAGAGAAAAATATTCCTTCCGAAGCCTACGAAGCCTTAGCCACATCAGGCATATGTTCCCCTATATGGACAAAAGATGTTCCCGCGTCTTTCTTAAAAAATATTAGTGAGATCAACGTCGTTAATCAGTTTAAAGCGACGGGTTACACGTTTGAGAACCCGGCGGCGAGTTGTAGTGAAATGGGTAAGCTGATGGACGAGCCCGCAAAAGCTTTGTTGCTGTCCAAAACCCGGTTATTTAAACCATCCAAATAAGCTGGACAGAGAATAAACAACCCGCGTAAAGCGGGTTATTTTTACTCTTCGCTGTCGTCTGAATCATCGCCGTGATCATCAGCCTCAAACTCGACATCCGATAGTTTGACTTCCAGCTCTAACGCGGTTGTATAGCCGCTGTTGCTGAGCGAGTGGGTCACTTTGGTAATTATCCACGCCTGCTCGTCTATGATGCTTTTAAATCCCGAAACCTTTACCGGTGTTTCGGGATATAATTCGGCGCGACCGACAGCGAGACTTATTGAGAACTCGGCAACGCCGCGCTGTAGCTTGTCCCACTTTGCTTTAGCTGCGCGCATTGCCTGGGCTTTTGTTGAATAGACCGTGGTTAGCGCGAATACGTTATCAGCCTCACCGGCCATGTATTCACCTTCGCGCGCTTCTGGCTCTTTGGCCTCTTTCTTTTTCGCCGCTTTGGCTTTCGGGTGTTGCAGTGCGCGCAGGTGCTGCTCTTTCGGTTTGCGCTTCACTTTCACCTTTTTTGGCTTCGGCTCTTTGGTATGCAACCACTGAGCCGTTACGCCGGTGTAAGCACCCCGGTCGGCAATCGCAAACTGATGCCGGTCGCCGTCGCTGCGGATAATGGTCACCTGCGGGATGGGTTTACCGCTGGCGTTGACTGCATTGCCCGGTTTGAGGAACAGGAGTTTCCCCGCTTTGACAGACACCTCGCCGCCGTTCCGGTCGGCAAGCCGGGTCAGGAATTTGGCGTCAGATTCCTGCGACTGGTCGATATGCGGAATAACGATTTTTGCCAGCTCCGGCGCAACGGCCGCCGTCAGTTTGTTACGTGTCGCGATGGTCCCGACAATCATACCGAGCGTTTTATCGTGCCATGACTCCTCGCGCCGCGAGTTCAGGGAACCGCGAAA
Source organism: Kosakonia sp. (assembly GCF_032104925.1). NCBI lineage: Bacteria > Pseudomonadati > Pseudomonadota > Gammaproteobacteria > Enterobacterales > Enterobacteriaceae > Kosakonia > Kosakonia sp. The sequence goes on along the minus strand of NZ_DAMCGF010000002.1, from coordinate 180,850 downwards.
ATCGGCGCTCCGGGCGCGGATGGTCACCGTATCCGGCGCGCCCCGGTGTTCAACCTCATCCACGGTGAAACTGCCCTTGCCGATAAGCGCCGAGCCTTTCCACCCCAGAAAAAGCGTCAGCACCGCCCCGCGCACCGGCAGAACGACACGCCCGTCGGCGTCGTTGAGCTCGATATCGAGCTGGTCAGCTTCAACCCCCCGATTGTCGGTCATGGTCAGGCTAATCAGGCGGTCACTGATGTTGCCGGTAATATCTTTGCTGTCAATTTTCAGCATAAACGCGGGGGTGAGCGTGCTCCCCGCTTCGCTATACAGTATTTCTGACATCAGAACCCCAAGCTTGACGTTAATTTTGTGGCGGCTTCTTTCGCCTTACCGACCAGACTGTCGGCCTGTTTATTCAGGTCGCCATACACCGCCGCGAGCGACTCGTCGACGCGGGTCAGTGTCATGGTGAAGGTGATTTTCCGGGGTGAGCCGTCCGCAAAAAACTCGGTGCCGGTCTCGCTGACACTGTTGATAACGTACATCCCGTAAATCAGACCGGTTCCGGCCAGTAACGGCCAAGCGCGCCCCTCCTCCGCCATCAGGCGCAGCGCGGTCAGCGTCAGATGTCCGCCGGTGAGCTCCGGGAACAGTTCGCCGCTGAGCGTGATTTTCTCCTCACCCACGCCGAGAAACTGAAAGGCATCACGCTTGCCGACGCGGTTGTTTGACGGCCAGCGGTATTCCGCGTCGCGCTGCATACTCTGAAACGGCAGCGTCTGACGCATAAAAACGAAAAAGCCAAGTGCAAGCATCATCTCAGTGGTTCCTTATCCGTCGGTTCGCATACTGGCGCGTTCGCGGGCGCGCTTGTCCCGGTCGGCTTTCTCAACGGCATCCTGCAACTGACGCCCGAGGTCGCCGCCCGGTGCGCCGCCGTTGTTAAGCGTGATGTTGTAATGGCTCTGCCGGTTGTCGGTGTACGCTTTCCCGGCACCGGGAGCGGTAACGGGCTGATACGCCTGATAACCGCCATAAGAGCTGGTTGCGGGGATATACCCGCCGTTACTGATGGCCGGGTTTTGCGTCGCATTTGCTTTCGCAGCACCGGCTTTTTCCGCCGTTTTATCGAGGTCGCCCGATTCCTTGTTAATGACACCGAGCTTTTCCAGAACCCACTCAATACCCGCGCGCAGCTTGTTGAACGCTTTAAGCGGAAACATCAGCGCATCAGCCAGCCCCTGGCCGAATCGCATCCCGGCATCCTTGCAGGCGTTGAGTTGCTCCTGAGACGATTTCACCGGCTCAAGCAGGTTGGTAAACCAGTCCCAGGCGGCTTTGAGCTTTTCCCCCAGCCAGTTAAACATCGGTTTCAGCGGTGAGAACAGCTCCCCGACCGGCGCAAACGCCGCCTTAAGCCCTTCGATCACGCCCTCAAAAAAGGCCGAAATGGGCTCCCAGTATTTACGAATCAGCAATGCCCCGGCGACGATGGCGACGCCAATCGCGACAATCGGCCAGGTGAGCGCGCCGAGTACCGTCATGATCGCGCCACCCACGACGCTGAAGACGGTGCCGAGTACCCCGGCAATCGCAATGATGGCGTTGATACCGCTGATAACCGGGAACGCCACCAGACCGATTGCGCCGACAACCCCGATAATCCCGACGGCCACCGCCGCGATGGTGCTGATGGTCTGCGCCAGTCCCTTGTTTTTCTGGATCCAGCCGTCGAGCTTAAGCACATACCCGGTCGCGGTTTGCACCAGTTTGCGAAGGGAGGATTCCTGCTGGTCGAAAAGGTCTGTGCCGACCGCCTCATAAGCTGACTGGAATTCTTTGAAGTCGCCGCCGAGGTTGTCCTGCATGACCTTCACGAGCTCCTCGGTTTTGCCATCGGACGCCTTAAACGCGGCAGTAAGCTGGTCTAACTTGCCGGTCGACGCGGCTGTCATCAGCACCTGAGCCGCTGAGCTCGCCTCCTCGCCGAAAATGGTTTTCATGTATTCGGCACGTTGCCCGGTGCCGAGTTTATTTTTATCAAAGCTGGTCTGAATCTCTTTCAGGATGGTGAATATCGGGCGCGTGTTTCCCTTGCTGTCGGCGGTCTTGACACCAAGCTCCTTGATGGCAGTAGCCGCCTGGCCGGTCGGAGCCTGTAAACGGCTGAGCACCGCGCGGCTCCCCGTCCCGGCCATCGAGCCGGTAATTTTGGCGTCATGCAGCGCACCAATCATCGCCGCCGTTTGCTCAATACTTACACCGGCATTTTTTGCCACCGGTGCCGCATAGGTCAGCGCATCGCTCAGGCCGTCAAAGTCGGCGGCGGTCTTGTTCATCGTCATCGAGAGAACATCACCGATGTGCGCGACCTTATCGTTTGAAAGCTGGAAAGCCGATTTCATCCCCATCAGCAAACCGGCGTTTTCTTCCATCGTGCGCTTGTTCGCCAGCGCCATGTTCAGCGTGACCGGCGTAGTCGCCTGAATGGCGGCTACATCGCCGCCCGCTTTGGCAATGATGATTTGCGCCCCGGCAGCATCATCAGCCGAGGCGGCAGTGTTGTCGCCGAGCTGGCGCGCCTGTTTACGCAGGGCGGTCATTTCTGCTGAGTCTTTCGCTACGCCTAACGTCGCCTGTAGCTCGGAGTTCTTCTGCGCAAAATCAAATCCCGGCTTTAACAGTGCCGTACCGGCCAGCGTGGCAGTCGTGGCAATCCCGACACCGGCAGCGCCGACCGCCGCCGATTGACCGGCAAGCTCTTTTCCCGCCTGATAACGCTGCTTAACCGCGCTCAGTTTTGCCTGTTGCGCACTGACGCGCGCCAGCGCCTCGCGCTGCCGGTTAAGTTGCGAGGTGGTTTCACCAATACTGGTTTTCAGGCGGCGCTCATCAGCGGCCAGCGTGCGCGTGTTGATGCCCGCCTGGCTGAGTTCCTGCCGTGTACGCTGTACCGCTTCACGCAGACTGTTATGTTTAAGCTGGAGCGCGGCGGCATTTTTGCGCGCGGCTTCCATTGCGGCGGCCAGTGCGCGGGTCGGGTTTTCGGTCTGTTTAAACGCCACGGCCAGCGCGGCGGCTTCCTGTTTCGCTTTCGCCAGCGACTGGCTGGTCACGGCAAGCTGTGCGCTGGTCTTGCGAAAACCCTCGATTCTGGATGCCTGGCTGTTGAGCTCACGTAATGTGGTTTGCGTCGCCCGGATATCGCCGGCCAGCGTTTTGCTGGCCTTTTCGATGGATTTTAACGGGCGGGTCGCCTGGTCAACAGCCCTGAGCAATACCTGTAATTTCACATCACTCATTGGTGTTTCCGCTTCGCTGGAGCGCTTTTTCGCGCCATGTAACGAGCTCGGTCAGGCTCAGGGGAAATAACTCGGATGGCGGCCAGTGAAAAATCACCGCGATATCCGCCATCAGGTCATCGACTGACAGGTCGGGCGGGAAGGTTACTGCGCCGAACCCGGCGACAAAAAACCAATCACCTTACCGGCCAGCGCCACAAGGTCAGGCAGCTCCAGCGCGGCGACTTCCTGCTCGGTCAGTGACGGCGCAGTCACGCGGGGCAGTACTTTAATTAGCGCGTCGACGTCGGAGTTTGCCACCGAGGCGAGGCTGACGCCGCGCAGCGTTCCGGCGTTGGGTTTCATCAGGGTAATCTGGTCAATAACCTGCTCGCCGCGTTTGATGGGGGTTTCCAGGGTGATCACGTTTTCGTTTTTCATGGTGTTCTCTTCATAATCGGGAATGCGGGTAACCGGCCAGCGTCGCTGACCGGGTGAAAAATTACAGGCCGATATTGCGGCGGTGCTGTTCGAGGCGGTCGGTGCCGTTCACTTTCTCAATCATGTTGAGCGTGTCGATTTCAACCAGCTCTTTGCCGTCCATCGTCAGTTTGAAGTACGTGCAGATAACCGAGATTTTTGACTCGCTGTCTTCGCCCTGCTTACCTTCGCCTGTGTCGATCTCTTTCTGGCGGCCACGCATGACCACCTCAACGGCGACCGTTTCGCCGGTGTCGTCGCGCTGATAGGAGCCCGCAAAACGAACCGGCACGGCATCGACGCCGGTTGCGCCGTACAGCTCCCAGATAGCAGAATCCGGGAAACCGCCGAGCGACCATTCCATCGACAGGGCATCATCATCGAGCCCCATATCAATCGGCGCGACGCCGTTCATTCCTGCGCCGCGATAGTTCTCCAGCTTGCGGGTCAGCTTCGGCAGGGTGATGGATTTGGCGATCCCCTGATAGCTGTAGCCATTCAGAAACACATTCATGTATTTGAGCTTGCGCGGCATTGCCATTTAGTCTGGCTCCTTATTTGCTGTTGACCGAGGAAACCAGCGTCGCCAGATATTTATCGGTGATGCGCTGGCGTAAGGTCAGGTTTTCCAGTGGGGGAACCGGCGTGTAGTCGTAATCGATATACAGTTTTCCGGCTTTCAGGGTCTCTTTGTCGTTGGCCTCTTCGTCAAACCAGCAGCTCGCATCGACGATGTAACCGTTCATTTTGAGCTCGCGGAATTTGGCGTTAATGCCATCGACAATATCGCGGATAAGCGTCGCGGTGATGGGCTTGTCGACCGCCCACATGTGCGCGGCGGCCATCGTGTCGGCAATCACCTGCGCGGTGCGGGTGTAGTTCTCAAACAGGAATAACGGGTCATCGGAACAGGTGCGGTTACCCCAGAAACGAAAGCCATCCTTGCGAATCAGTGTCGTAACGCCCGCCTCGTTAAGCAAATCCGCATCGGTGCCGGGCTCCTGCAAATCCCAGAACACCGACGCGCTGATGCCGGTGACGCCATTAACGCCGACGTTAGACAGGGTTTTGTGCCAGCCGACCGACTGGTCGATGTAGGCGCGCAGACCGAGTGCACGGGCGGTGGCGTATGCCGTGGCGGTCGCATTTTTCACGGTATCCCAGGCGAGAAAATCCGGCCAGATAACCATCAGCTCGCGCTGGCTGAAATTGTCGCGGTATTTGATGGCATCAGATACTGTTTTGCAGCCCCACGCGCTGACGTAGCCGAACGCGCGCAGTTTCTGACAAACCGGCGCAAGGGCGGTCGCCACCTCCAGCGTGTCAAAACCCGGCACACCGAGAATGCGCGGCTTCACGCCGGTGACGGCTTCGGCGGTCAGCAGTGCCTTGAGGCCGGTGTATTTGCCGTGCTCGTCCGTGGTGCCGATGATATTGGAAACGGTCTGCGCGAGCGCAGCCTCTTCATCGTCGCCGGTGCCCTCCGCGACACGCACAACGACAATCACCGGTTTTGCCTGGTCAGCGATGGCCTGCAATGATGCCGCCAGCGTGCCTTTTTTACCGGCTTTTGCGATGGCGCTTTGTACGCTGGTAATCAGTACCGGCTCGTTAAGGGGAAAGGTCGCGGCATCGGCATCGCTGGCGGTGCAGACCATGCCGACAATGGCGGTCGAGACGGTGGAAATGACGCGCGTGCCGTCGTTAATTTCGACAACCTGCACGCCATGATGATAATCACTCATCCGTTTAACTCCGTGGTGTGGGGGTGAGTGATATTTTCAGGGCAGGTTTATTTGCAGACCAGCAAACAGAGCTGGCTGGGAGGTATTACAACAATTACGGATAATCAAAAAACGGGAGCAATGAGCATTTATCGCCCCCGCCAATGCATCAGGGCTGTTCAGGCCAACTGATATCCGGAGCAGAACTACAATCAACTACCTTGAGCGCCTTAACATAGGCAAGCCAGGTAATCAGGCTCGCTTTGTCGTCATCAGTAATGATGCCGAGTGTCAGCTCCGTTTGCCAGATACTGATAGCACTCTGCGCCGCTGACAGTAATGATGCTCGCTTTGATTCAGCGGCCGATATTTCTGCGGCATGTTGCGCATTGCGGTCTGTTACCCATTCAGTGCCACTCCATACGTCATAAGGGGTTATCGGGGCGAGCATCGTTGTTCCGGCGGGAAATTCACCAGGCGCAGAAACCTCGACAGGCTGACCGGTGGTAGTCGAATAAATTATTTCGCCCCGGTGATCGGCAAGAGATTCCCATGAAAGACCATCGACAGCCCTGCAAACGACCTTACCTTTGCGCCGTACCGGCGGTGCATCCGTACAGGAATTAGCAGGAAGACCAACGCCAATTGGGATATATTCGATTGAAGAAGAAAGAAATTCCCGCGTGTCACCCTTGAAATTAAAGATCGTAATATCACCGGCCACAGTGGCTATCATATTGTTATCTAATATTGCTTTCGCCATCATACCCCCCTCACGATGTAATTAAATGCGATGTTCCGTGGCCTTGATTCATTGCCACCCGATGAAGCCATGCGATCACCATATGGCCCCTGTCCCTCATTGATAGTGACCGAGGCTCTGACCGTTCCGTTTGCCTGAACAAACATCAATGTCTGGTCATGAACGTGAGCCGCGTTCTGGGAAGCCTGCCAGCTCAGCAAAGTACGCGACGGATCAGCTCTCCCGGCGTCATCCCACCCTCTGATAAATTCCCCCCGTAAGTCAGGCAATTTAAGGTTTGGATAGGCCTGCGCCAGCCTGGGATACTGTTCCGCCGTAAAAGCCGCGCCATTACACCTAATCCAGCCTTTAGGAGGTGTCTCCGTTGGCCAGGGTATCGGAACACCAGCCGGCAACGCAGAACCCTCACCTAAACCAAGGTATTCAAGAATTTCAGTCGCGCTTTTTCCCGACAGAGCCGTCAGCGTAGCGTTGCGTGGTTGCTTATCCTCCAGCGCAGCCGCCAGTTCACCGAGCGTATCCAGCTCAGGCGGCGCACCGTTAATCAGCGCCGTGAGCGCCGCTTTAACAAATGCCGTCGTTGCCAGTTGAGTGTCGTTTGCCGTCTGTGCTGCCGTCGGCGCTTTCGGCGCGCCGGTAAAAACCGGGCTGGCAAGGGGTGCATACTGCGTATGCGGGTTGCTGGCTGCGATATGCTGTTTCATCAGGTTGTCGCCGTAGTTTTTCACCTCGATAGCCTTGTCATCAGCATACTGGCGTGTTGCCAGCACGACCGACGGGTCAATTTTCAGCGTGACGGCAGCCGTCGAGGAGACAATCAGCACCATGCGGATGGTCTGAGTGCGCCCGCTTCCCTCCTGCAACTGCGGCTTGTAGGTTTCCGGGCAGTTCGCCACGGCAATTAACACGCCGCTATCGTCATAAAGACCGATTTCACGTATCCAGAAACCGCCCTCGTTCTCGGGGATAACCTGCTCGGCAATAATCTGGCTGGTATTGCTGGCGTCAATGCTCAGCATATTCAGCGGGGCGATGCGTTTCTGGTTAACCAGCTTCGTTTGCGTGGCGTCCGGCGTCGGCAATGTGCCGTTGCCATCGCCCACGGCCATTTGCGTAATGTTGAGCTTTGTACCCAGTGCGGTCGCGTTTGCCAGCAGTGCCGCGCCCTGGTTGGTCAGAATGGCAAAGAATTTCGCGGTCATGCGCTTACTCTCACGTTGTCGATAAAATGAATGGCCGAGGCCGGGAAATATTCCCCGCCGCCGGTGATGTCCTCAGGTAAATAGGGGTAAACGACCAGCTCGTCTCCGGCATAGCTTCCCGCGTCGACGTAACACTCGCCCGATGTGCTCAGGCTGATGGCAAGCCCGGTCAGGTGGCGGCTGGCGGGTTTCGCATCATTGATAAGCCGCTCCAGCTCCTGATACATCTCGTCGGTGATGCCGCCGTCGAGCACGCCCACCACCAGGCGAAATGTGCCCGGCTCTTCGTTAAGCTCCCACCACTCGCGCACCTCGATAAGAAAACCGAGCGGCTCCACCACGCGGCGCAGGGCGCTGATGGTGCCCTTGTGCTGATGGACGAAAAACGAGGCCGTTATCACCCGGCGTTTCGTGGCTTCCGGCCAGTCGGCATCCCACCGGCCGACCGACAGGGCCCATGCCAGATAGGGCAATAGCGCCACCGGGCAGGTCTGCGGATTCCACAGGGTGCGCAGCGGCACCGGGACGCGGGCAATCTCAGCCGCTGCGGCTGCGGCGGCCACTTCCAGCGGCGACGAGCCAACGGGTAACAGCCGGTCACTATTCATCGTTTCCCCCGGTGGTGATGCTGTACCCGGTGCAGTAAGACGCCTGATGTTTGCCGAGCACGATGTCGCCTGGCGGCTCGTTCAGATCCACGCGCTGGACGCCTTCAACATGCAGCGCGGCATAAATGGCTGACCGGCGAACGTCACGCCCCAGCCGGTGCTGCGCAGTAATATAGGCTTTCAGTTTCTGCTCAGCCGTGGCGCGAATGGGTTCCGCTTCGGGGCCAGGGTAAAACCAGAGTGTGGCGGCCACCGCATACGGCACAATCTCCGCCGCCCGCACCGTCACGCGGTCACCCACCGGGCGCACGTCATCCGCGTTGAGCGCCTTTTCCACCACGGCCAGCAGGTCACCGGCGGCGGTGCCGTCACCCTCGCGGGCAAGCACGGTGATGGTCACACAGGCCGGTGTCGGGCTCTCGACAGAAATATCAGCGACACGCCCGTCGGCGCTGCGTCCGTGGTATTCATAGGCACCAACCGGACCGGCCACACTGAGCCCCTCAAACGCCTGTTGCGCGCGCAGACGCAAATCGGCATCGGACTCCATCACCGCCGCCACCGGCGGGATGGCGGTCTCGTCTGCCGGGGTGATGGTCAGCCGTGCGGTGTTGTTGTTCGCGGCCATCACATCAAGGTCGCTCCCTTCGGCGCTTGCCAGCGTCACCGCGCGGGCGGCTTCGTTGACGCGCTGCCGCCAGATAACCTCCCGGTAGGCGTTCTCTTCCAGAAATTTGGTCAGTGGCTCGGACTCCAGCGCCAGTGTGCGGGCGACGGCGTCCTGTTGCTCCGCCGGAAACAGCGAAACCAGTGTCGCCTTGCGCTCGGCGAGAATGCTCTCGTAATCCAGCGCCTCAACCACATCCGGCGCGGGGAGCTGGCTTAAATCAACAATCGGCATGGTGTTAGCTCACAGGGATGGTTAACGAAAGGGCGTCGCCGGTGCTGGCAATCTCGCCGGTCAGGCTGACCACCATGCGACCATCAGACTGACGCTCGGTGGTCACCGCGCTTAAGGTGATGCGCGGCTCCCATTTCAGCACCGCGAAATAACAGGCGACCCTGATTTGCAGCTCCAGCGCCGGGGTCTGCGGCTGGTCAATCATGGAAGACAACAGCGAGCCGTAATCCCGGCGCATCACGCGCGAGCCAACCGGCGTCCGCAAAATGTCGCTCAGGCTCTGGCTGATGTGTTCCGCGTCGGTGATTGTCCCGCCGGTACTGCGGCGCAAACCGGTGTAACTGGCTGTCATAATGGTGTTCCTGTCGTGCCGCCGCTGTCGCCGGGGTGTTTGTGGGTATGCAGCACTTTGCCATTGGACGACAGCGCACCGCCGCTGTGCTCAATATCGCCGCGCATGGTGCCGCCTTTCTGCACTTCCAGCGAACCGGTGATGAGCTTGTTCGTGCAAATCACCTCCGGCGTATCGAGCGTGATGCGCACAGACGCTTTGACTGTTACCACCGGCACGGTGGCGGTGAGGGACTCGGATGCGGTGACGTCGGCGGTTTTGATGCCGCTGACGGTCAGGGAGCTGGTTTTCGGTTCGTACTCGATAACCGCGCCATCGGGGAAAGCAACATGCCAGGCGTCCGCCGAGGCAGACGGCGCGGGATTCTCATCGGAGAAAATACCGGGCAGCACAAACGCGGTATCGAGCTCGCCCCCGACGGCCAGGATTAACACCTGTTCACCAACGGAAGGAGCCCACCACGTACGCGAACGCCCCGCGCGCTGGGTCAGCCACTGGAGCCAGTCGGTAATAATGCCGCCGGTCTGCACACGGCAGCGACCGGCAGCGAGATCGGTTTCGACCACAAAGCCGGTGCGTACCATATTGCGGAGAGCGCGGGCAAGTTCGTTGATGTTTGCTGGTATGTTCATACAACGAAGAATGCCTAAAACATTAAAGGTATGGTATTGAAAGCCGTTATATGGATAACCACACATCATTTGGAGAGGGAGTTATGCCAGAGTCATTAGTTGAAAAAAAAGAAATATTAACCTACATCCTTTACATTGTTGTTTTTATTTTTGTAATGAGCAGGGCTTATGGAATAGCCAACTTATTAAGATTTTTATTCCGCCACCTGAACATTGGTTACTCAGACAGAAAAATGAAATTTCTCGATGAAAAATGGTTCAATGTTCAGCTTTTCAAAATAATAAACCGAATAAATATCACAAAAATAGAAGATGCAAGACTAATTCAGAAAGGTTTAAATGATGGATTTTTAAAATCATCGGACTTTTATTTCACGAGCTCATGGGGAGATGTAACACTCCCTATGTCTTTACCAAGAAAAATCCGTTCATTTATGATGGGATTAACTCTGGTTATTCTTGGCTCTGTGGCATGGTATGTACAAGAGCCCATTATTGAAGGCTATGCAAAATTCGATTATAAAGAGTTTAGTTATTATATCTCGAAGGATAACTTTTTCATCACAAACAAATATACTAAAAACAGTCCTCCAACAATCCATAGTAAAGAAGATTGTAAAAATTCCTTAGAACTTATCGATAGCACATCAATCTTTGCGATAGCCTGCACAAAATTCCTTGATGAGAGTAAGTCATATCAATGGTGGCTTGCTGATGAAATAAAATCAATTAACAAAGCTAAAAAGTCCTTATCAACATTAGCGTATATTTATTTAACACTTGGAACAATATGGCTATTTTCATTAGTGCAACATTTGACAGCAGGAAAAAAAGTAAGGGAATATAAAGCCTCTATTGAGAATACATAACCAACATAAAACAAGTGCGTAGCCTTATACTCCCTAGGCTACGTACAACACTTAATTTTTTCGGCAACGACGCAACTTACATAGCGCACAATATAACTTTAGAGTTATCTGTCATAGAACTTTTCGATCATCTCCCTGCATTCCTCACATGCTTTCTCATAATCTTTAAACTCTTTACTATAGAATAAAAAGAAAGCTTTCTTTATCTGAGGTATCTCAATAAAAATAAACTCATTAACCTTATGAAAGAAATGAAAGCTCCCGTTTGATGTTTTAAAAACAACCAGAGAATGGTACTTATTACCCTTCCTCTTTGTAGTGAGGTTTCGCCTACTCTTTCTCAATATTCGAAATACCTGTCCTGGAGTGGTGTCGCGACCCCAAAACATAGCGACAGGAATATTTGATAAGAAAGGTATATATTCATTACCTTTATATTTTAAAAAGCGATTTCTAAGATCCATTAATTGCAATTTAAAACCTATATACTGTAACCACCAAATAATACAATCACGATCATAGTTATTGAACTCTTCAGGTTCCTTTTCTACTAACATCCTTTTTAAGTTATCTTCGAAAGCCCCAAGCAAGTCTGAATTACATGTTCTACATGCGGGAATTGTTGCTCTAATGTAAGTAGTAGGCTGATTATTCTTCGCGCTCACCAAATATTTTGCTGGATTTGCCTCAAACGCCCATTGCGGGATGATGTGCTCTTTTGTAATCTCAACTGTGCTTCCACATAGAACACATAAGTCTGCATTATGCTCTGCTATTATGCGTTCCATCACAACGCCTTGCGATTGCTTGATTTTAGTTCTTAAAATCCCAAATTTCCTATCCATGCCGTTTACTCACATAAACTATGTGTTTAATAGCCATAGTAATATCTCTTCTTCTATTCCTTGTATAGTGACCCCATCAAAACCCAACAACTGCCTTTTAGGATATTGCACCTCCTCACTATTGCGCGCTGGCCGGTCTTTAAGCCCATACTGATGAACCCGCGCAATACGCTGCACTTTCCCGGTAAATTCCACCACTGCCGCCCTGTCATTACCGCTGGCTGTCAGATAGCGGTTAGTGCGCAGTTTTGCGAACATCTCCCGCTTAATCCGGCCTCTCTTTGCGCGTAGCGACTGGCTTTTTCGTGGTGCGTATGGCGTCCCGTCGGGCGCTTTTTGCGATTTAATCCGCTGTTGCTGGCGCTGGCGCAGCTTCTTCGCTATATCGACAGTCAGACGTCGGCGGCCTGCGGGCGAAAGAGCAGCAAGCAACCCCGCGAGCTTATCGTCGAATGGCTTAAATTCATCCATTCCACTGACTCACCAGTTCACCATTGATATATAACTTATCCGGGCGCGTCACCGGCTCCGGTAGTGGCGGTTCCGGGATGCATCGCACATGCAGCGCCGCGCCAACCTCATCAACCAGCGTTCGCTCGGTGAGTAACAGGCTGATGCTGATATCAAAACTACTGTCATTGTTAATATCAGCCTCGAAGACAAAGCCTTTTTTCTGCCCGGTGTCGGTACTGAGAATATCAGGCTGATGTTCGCGCAGCCAGGCCAGTACCGGCACGAGGATCAAATCAAAATCGCCTGTAAAATCCGTGACAACCACATTCAGCGTGTACTGTTTTTCAAACGACAGCGAGGTCGCCAGCGTGGCGGCAATGTTGCCGCTGTCCACGTACAGGCGCAGCATATCGGGGTTAGTCGCCAGCACCGGCGCGGCATTAATCAGGGCTTTTCGCAGACTGTCGGGTTTGAGCATCGATATCATCCTGGCATTGTTTGACGGTTTCGACCTGAAGCGCACAGCTTTCCAGCGCCCGCTCAAGGTTGCGGATATCCGCACTTAAATCGCCGTTGGTATGTGGATCACTTCCCGGCATCGGGCAAAGGCTCACTTTCGGGCAGCCGTTGTAAACAGTCACCGGCACTGGCGCAGGCGGCGCGCTTGTGCAACCGGCGCACAGCATCAGGCAAGTCAGCGCTGTACCAGCGGCGAAAGGCTTCGTTTTCATTGAGCAACCTCGTTATGGTCTGTTCCCGCCGGGCTTCCCGCTCCCCGGCGGCAAGCAGCTTCTGGCGTAAATCCACCTGCGCCCGTTCGTTTTTATCCGCCCGGTCACTGGCAACAATGAGCTGATTTTTCAGCATGCCAATCGTCGTTTTCTGCTCGCTGGCAACGCGGCTGGCTTTATCAAAAGACTCGCGAAGAGTGCCGTTTTCATGGCGCAGCCACAGCAGGCCGACGACGGTCAGAATCAGCAACACGATTAGCGTTTTCATTCTGCCCCCTTAAGGCAGTAATCCCGCTCGCGCTTGCGGCGGTTTTCCATCCCGGTATTTCTCACGCCATCGATATAGACCCAGCGCGGGAGCTGATCACAGGCCTGTTGCCACTTTTTCTGGTTCAGGAAATAGACCAGCGTGGACTTACATGCCGCGCCGGTGCCGACGTTAAAGGCGAAACTGACCACCGCGTCGTAAACCTGCGGCGGCATGTCGACCGGCGCGCAGACCGCAAGGCGGCGCTCCGTATTCAGCACGTCAGTAACAAGATTTTTTGCCGCGTCCTGCTCGGTGATATCGCGTTTCGGCGCGACCCCGGCAGTGTGGCCGATGCCTGATGTCCATACCCCCGCGCTGCACTGGTAGGGGCGCAGACGGCACCCCTCAAGGTCTGCCAGCAGGGCGAGACCGTCCGGGGAGGTACTGAGTAAACGAAAATCAGGCAACAGTGCCGCCAGTGCCAGCACCGCGACCACACTGCAACGCTTAACGATTGATGACATTGTTAATCTCCTTACTGCTCAGGGCGTTTTGTCCGACCTGTAGCGCAAGCAGCGCATAGCTTTTGCGCCTGTAATACCAGTTCACCCCGACAGTCGCCACGACGCCCAGCGCGCCGAAATACGCGGCAAAGTCCTGCGGCGTCATGGCACCAAAGAAGGTCAGCGCGACGCTTATCCAGTAGGCGAGCGAGGAGGTGATTTTTTCCATACTCAGTCCCATAAATTCACCGTTTCCTGTACGGGCGCGGTCTGAATGTCCGGCAGTTCGATCGCCGTGCCGTAAGGCAGCACCGCGCCGAGTTCAGCCAGTCCCGGATTCGCAGCGAGCACCGCCTCGAATACCCCCTCAGTACGCCCGTAATGACGGACGCAGATGACATCGAGCGTGTCGCCCTGATGCGCGATGACCTTCATCAGATTTGTCCCACGATGCAGCGCGGTTTGTCCTGAATGCGCGCCACTGACCAGCGCATGTCCCGCCACAGCTCATCAATCGTGGTATCGATGCTGTCGGCTTTTTTGTCGCCTTTCGCGCTCGCATCCACGCCGCGATAACGTTCATACAGTGTGGCGGTTGCCATCGCACACACGGCGCGCTGGTAATGAAAAACCCGCGTGCTCTCGCCGTCGATGTCATCCGAGGGCACATCAGCAAGGCGCGCAAAGCCCGCCTTAATCTGGCTTTCGCGGTACTCAAAAAGCTCGGCGTTCGTCTCGGCAATGCCGGTTTTGATGGCATGGCGCAGCCGCGCCGGGGCGATAGTCTGCTCAAGGCGCATCAGCTCACGCACACGTTTCGGCTCAATGTCGGGAAAGAAAAACGTGTTTTTAATCACCGGCTCGTCGCCCGCGGGCGGCGGGATGACCACGGTGTTATCCGGCTGCGGCTCTTCGTTTTTATTAATAATCAGCGTCGTCATGACTACCTCTGAAAAGGCGGGCGGTGGACGCCGGTTGCTGAAAAGGTGAAACACCTTCACTGACCGGCGTGCCGCCCTGGCGCGGGGCGCATTCTGTTAACCGGCGTTTTTGCGGGGGCGTCCCCGCCCGCGTTTCGCCGGTGTGGCTGTTTTTTTCTGTGTCGCCGCTTTCGCGGGCGCTTTCGGCGCGGGTTTTGCGGCAACAGACTTCGGATTCAGCTCGCGCGTGAGGCGCTCAATGTCCTTACGCACTCCGGCATTACGGTCGAGCTGGATCGCGCGTTGCAGATGGGTCATGGCGTCAGTGAGCTGACCGGCATCGCGCAGTGTCAGACCGGCGACCTTATGCAGCCGGGCGCGCACTTCGTCGGGCATGTCGGCTTTTGCGGTCATGCTGATGACGTCGAGAAGGATCGCCGCACTGACCGGCTGACCGGCATCGCGGGCGCGCAGAGCTGCGAGCGCCACCTCTTCGGCCAGCATGTAAGGCACGGTGCGCGCATGATTTTCCGGCATCGACAGGTTGTAGCGCAGCGCATAGCGGGCGATTTCCAGCGCGCCGGGAATATCACCGGCATCGAGACGCCACAGCATGACCGTCATTAAAATGGCATCCTGCGCGCCGGTGCCGTTCTCCAGTACGCCCGTCACCCACGGCAGATAAAACGGCAGCAGCTCGCGCTTTTTGTCGGCTTTACGCTCTTTCGAGTGGATTTCTTTCAGCGTCCGGCGGTCTGCGGCCAGCTTAACGAGCATCTGCTCATAAGCGGTGGCATGGCGCAGCGGGGCGTTATCCCGCTGCGCGGCCAGCATGGCCGAGACCCGCATCGCGTGACGCTGTGCGGGGCTCGCCATCGGTTACGCTCCTTCGCCGGTGGTGGAAGTTTCCGACCCGCCAGCAGGTGCGGCCGTCAGGGCTTTCATGGCGTCGACGATTGCCGCCGCAAACACAGTGGCGGTGGTGCCTTCCGGGGTTTCCTCTTCTTCCGGCTCAAGAATTTCGATGTTCTCAATCAGGCAACCGGCTTCGTAATCTTCAATCACAAAGTCGACTTTCACCTGCTCGTAGTTTTCCACCTGGTCGAGCTTCGGATTCTCGATGATGTGGCGGCGGTGGCCGTCCTCGTAGAGATAAATCGAGAGATTATCCAGCGTGGTGATCAGAATGCTGTTCGCCGGGAAGAACGGCGCGCGCACCGCCTGTAACTGGCCGATGGTTTTCTGGCTGATAATCAGCTCCCCGGCCAGTTGCTCGGTGTTCGGCTGGAATTTATTGATCATCGGGAAATATTTGTCGGTCAGGATGCGCCGCCCGCACACGACCACCATTTCCGGGTTTTCGCGGTGAATTTCGGCAATCAGCGTTTCATGCGCATCCATCACCAGCGCGTCGAGGTTTTTGTAATGCCCTTTCTTGCCGACCTTGATGGTCGTGGAAATGACCGCGCCGGTGTCATCAACGACCTTATTCATGACGCGCGCCGGTGCATCGTTGCGGTACTTCTGCAACCAGCCGACGGCCACATCCTGCAACAGCGGGTTTTTCTGGCGGTCAGAGGTTGCCGCACGGCTCACGCCGTTAAAGCCGATGGTGATGTAATCCAGCGCCTGGCGCTTGACGATCGCGTCGCGGATGCGGGTCTGGAAGTCCTGGAAACGCGCCCACAGATCGAGCTTGTTGTACTTCATGTGAAAATCGAAGTTCACCGGCTGACAGAAATAGCGGTAAGCGTCCATTTTCGAAAAATCAGCGGTCTTGCGCTCCACGCCGTTCGACGTGTCGGCAGTGCTGGCAATCGTGCCGTTGACGTCGATGCCGATTTTCTCCTCGGTCAGCTCGCCGACCACCACCATGTTGATTTTTTGCAGGAAGGAAGAGGATTGCTGGATCTTGTCAAACAGCGTCTGCGTCACCGACGGCTCAACGCTGAATTTCTTGCTCAGGTCGTCCACGCTGACGAAGTTAAGCTCAGCGAGGCGGGTCAGCCAGGCATTAAATTTAAAGCGGGTTTCTTTACGCATTGTGTCGTTTGTCCTGTGATGAAAGAGGGAGGCCGGTTAGCAGTCGGTCAGCGCAGCGGCAGCACCGTCGCCGCCGGTGCTCAGTTTGCGGCGCGGCTGCGTGTTACCCGGTGTTTTGTCCAGGGTGGCGGTGATCGCACTGAATTGCTCAGTGGTTTTGCTCGCCTCATCAGCCACGCTTTTCTTAAGCGCGGTGAGCTCGCTCTCCAGTGAGGTGAAACGCGTTTCGGCATTGTCCTGACTGGTCTGGACGCGCTCCGCAATCGTGGTCACGGCTTCGTGGACATCGTTAAAACGGGCGTCATCAGAGGACTGGCGACGGCTGAAAATGGCTTTCACCGAGTCAGTCAGCTTGTTCAGCAGGGTTTCGGGGGCGTCCTCGAATTCCAGCTCGGCCAGGGTGGCAACAGAGAACAGGTTTTCCGGGCTGGCCTTGAAGCGCTGGAGCGGGTTGTGTTTGGCGGTGCGGCAGAATTCCAGATACTCAGTGCCGAGGCTTGCCGGGTCATCAGTGACGGCCAGACCAACCAGATAGCATTTGCCGCTGTTGGCGAAATTCGGCTGAATTTCCATTGAGGTATAAACTTTCTGGCCTTTCGCCACCATATCGACCAGCGTGTCGAGCGGGGCAATTTTGCCGAACAGCGCCAGCTTGCCGTTAAGCGCGGAATCGTCCTCGATTTTCTCCGCTTTCAGCTCAACCACATCCCCGTAACGGGCGAAAGCGCCGTCAGGCAACAGGCCGCGCAGGTGTTCGAGGTTGATGCGGCAGCCGTAAACACGCGGGTCGAATGAATCGGCCATTTCCTGAATATCGGCCGCGCTGATAATGCGCCCGTCGCAGGTGTCACCCTCGACGCCGATACGAAAGAATTTTGAGACTTTTTTTGCCATCGTCAGCAGTCCTGATTATGTGTGAAGGAGTCACGTTGATTTCAGGGGCTAGTTTCCCGGCTCGTCCGCTGGTTCGCCATCAGTCACGGATGGCTTGCCCCCTGCACATCAGCGGCTTAGCGAATCGCCGGTCGCGCTTGAGTAGCCTTGCCCTGTATCCATGACGGCGAGGCAGGCATGACCATCACCACCGACACCACACTCTTAAATGACCCGCGACGACAGGCGGCGCTGTTGTACTGGCAGGGGTTTTCCGTGCCGCAAATCGCGGAAATGTTGCAGACCAAACGCCCGACGGTGCAGAGCTGGAAACAGCGCGACGGATGGGACGACACCGCCCCGTTAGACCGGGTGGGAAATACCTTAGAGGCGCGGTTAATTCAGCTCTATGCCAAGCCGGAGCTGACCGCGCATGATTTCAAGGTTGCTGATTTTCTGGCGCGCCAGATGGAGCGCTTTGCGCGCATCAACCGTTACGGCCAGACCGGCAACGAGGCCGACCTGAATCCCAACGTGGCCAACCGCAATAAAGGGGAGCGCAGGAAGCCGAAAAAGAATTATTTCAGCGAGGAAGCCATAGAAAAACTGGAAGAGATTTTCTTCGACCAGTCTTTCGCCTATCAGCTCGGCTGGCACAAGGCCGGGCTGGAGCACCGCATCAGGCACATCCTTAAATCCCGCCAGATTGGCGCAACATTTTATTTTGCCCGCGAGGCGCTGTTACGCGCCCTGCAAACCGGCCAGAACCAGATATTTTTATCGGCGTCGAAAACACAGGCGCATGTGTTCCGCAAATACATCATCGCCTTTGCCCGCCTTGTCGATGTCGACCTGAGCGGCGACCCGATTGTTATCGGCAACAACGGCGCGGAGCTGTTATTTCTCGGCACCAATTCAAACACCGCGCAGAGCCATAACGGCGACCTGTATGTCGATGAAATATTCTGGATCCCCAATTTTCAGAAACTGCGCAAAGTGGCGTCGGGCATGGCGTCGCAAAAACACCTGCGCACCACCTATTTTTCGACGCCCTCCTCACTCGGTCACGGCGCGTACCCGTTCTGGTCAGGCGACCTGTTTAACCGGGGGCGCGCCAGCGCCAGCGAGCGGGTTGATATCGATATCAGTCACGCGGCGTTAGCGCGCGGCGTGGCATGTGCTGACGGGCAGTGGCGGCAGATTGTCACCATCGAGGACGCGCTCGCCGGGGGCTGCACGCTGTTTGACCTGGATGCCCTGCGGCGGGAAAACAGTGCGGATGACTTCCGCAACCTGTTCATGTGTGAATTTGTCGATGACAAGGCGTCAGTGTTTCCGTTCGAGGAGCTGCAACGCTGCATGGTCGACAGCATGGAGGAATGGACGGATTTTCAGCCATTTGCCGACCGGCCATTCGGGCATCGCGTGGTGTGGATTGGTTACGACCCCTCACACCGTGGCGACAGCGCCGGGTGCGTGGTTATCGCGCCGCCGTTGGTTGCCGGGGGCAAGTTCCGCATTCTGGAGCGCCACCAGTGGAAAGGGATGGACTTTGCCACACAGGCCGAATCCATCCGCGAGCTCACGCAAAAATACAACGTGGAATACATCGGCATCGACTCGACCGGGCTCGGTCAGGGCGTGTTCCAGCTTGTACGCTCGTTTTACCCGGCAGCGCGTGACATTCGCTACACGCCGGAAATGAAAACCGCGATGGTGCTCAAGGCCAAGGACACCATCACGCGCGGATGTCTCGAATATGACGTCAGCGCCACCGACATCACGCAGTCGTTTATGTCCATCCGCAAAACCATGACCAGCAGCGGGCGCAGTGCCACCTATGAGGCCAGCCGCACCGAGGAAGCCAGCCACGCGGATTTAGCCTGGGCGACCATGCACGTACTGATTAACGAACCGCTGACCGCCGCGACCGGCCAGTCGTCATCTTCCATTCTGGACTTCAACTGATGAGCAAAAATAAAAAGCAAAAATACACACCGAAACCGCGCCAGCACACTGCCGCGCCCGCACAGAGTATGGAGGCGTTTACCTTCGGCGAACCAGTGCCGGTGCTTGATAAGCGCGAAATTCTCGATTATGTCGAATGCGTCCATAACGGCCAGTGGTACGAGCCGCCGATAAGTTTTTCGGGGCTGGCAAAAAGTATGCGCGCCGCTGTTCACCACAGCTCGCCGGTGTACGTTAAACGCAACATTCTGGTGTCGACGTATATCCCGCACCCTCTGTTATCACGTCAGGATTTCAGCCGATTTGTATTAGATTTCCTTGTTTTTGGTAACGCTTTTTTGGAGAGACGCTTTAGTCTATCCGGAAAGACACTCAAGCTTGAAACATCGCCGGCAAAGTACACCCGGCGCGGCGTGGAGGAGGATTCCTACTGGTATATTCAGAACTTCACGAAACCGCATCAGTTTGCGCCCGGTTCCGTGTTCCACCTGCTGGAGCCCGATATTAACCAGGAGATTTACGGAATGCCGGAATATCTCAGCGCGCTTAACTCAGCGTGGCTGAATGAGTCGGCGACGCTGTTCCGGCGCAAGTATTACCAGAACGGTGCGCACGCGGGTTACATTATGTATGTCACCGATGCCGCGCAAAGCAGTACCGATGTTGAGGCGCTGCGCAAGGCGATGCGGGATTCGAAAGGGCTCGGAAACTTTAAGAACCTGTTTTTCTATGCGCCGAACGGGAAATCCGACGGCATTAAAATAATTCCGCTAAGTGAAGTGGCAACCAAGGATGACTTTTTTAATATTAAAAAAGTTAGCGAAAGCGACCTGTTAAGCGCACATCGTGTGCCACCGCAACTGATGGGGATGATGCCGAACAATACCAGTGGTTTCGGTGACGTCGTGAAGGCTGCACAAGTATTTGTTCGTAATGAATTAACTCCGTTACAAGAGCAGCTTAAAGAAATCAATAATTGGGTTGGTGAAGACGTAATGAATTTCAGCTTATATGCACTTATTGACTTCACAAAATAAAAATTTAATGACAGGGCGAGGAAACCTCGCCCTGCAATTTTAAGAATACATATCTTCCCACATATCCATATATTTCCGAACAAAGACATCCACATCCAAAACAGTAACATCATGATCTTTATAATACTTATACACCCCCCTAGCATCTTCCAGCCTACTTCCAAAAACATCGTCTCTCGGAGCAACCAAAAATTTATTAAAAGCCCAAGGGTGAAGCATATTAAAAGCCCATAAAGGCACTTTGTCGACTGGAAGGGATATATCCAAATAATCTTCATGATAACAGGGGATAACATATCTTAACTGACGTGATTTAGAATTTAATCCTTTCTTAATTAACGCTTTATCAACGCTGATATTCTCTTTCCCATCATCATTAAGAATGACGTTAAAAGTGTGATATTTTCCGCCATATCTTACATCCTCTTCGTGCTCACCTGTAAAAATAAATCTCACACTATACTTAAGTCTGACGCATAATTCCGCGAGACAAACAGTAAGGTAGCTATTAAAATCTATCAAGTTTTTATTTCTTAAACCACCCACATGGAAACCAATTGGCTTCTCTGAGAAAAAATAATCTTTTACCGGAATGCCATTAATAACATAATCCTGCCAGAGATTATCATTTTTTATATCAAACCTAGAGTAGTAAAAAAAAGCGGCTTCACTTTTATCATCAGTATTATTTGTTATATGGACTCTATTTTCTTTAACAACAAGATTTATCAAATCTAAAAGATCGCCAAGCTTCTCACGTTTAAGTTCGGCCCTATTGATAGTCACCCAATCACCAGCATTATCGCAAAATAAATCAACCACGCCTGAAACCCCACTCAATCCTGAAGTCAGGAATTTTGCTTCTATTTTGCTTCGCTTATAATAAACTGAGGACGTATACTTTGATTCAAGATCCACTCTTAGAGCGAAATCCATACCATTAGTAAAATCTGTATGAAAAACTTCTTCCTCATCATTTGTATTTTGGTTTAAGAAATTATCACCATTTAATAAAAGTTCTATTGGAGATGATCTAAATGTTTGTCCTATTAAGTCCGCAATAATAGAGGGAATAATTTCAAGCTTGTCATGGCAGAATGGATCAAAACTCCTAACTACATTTGAAGCAGAGGAGGGAACTGATGTAGGTATTTTATTCTCACTTATTGATAAAGCCACCTCAGTCCCATGGAAATAATCATCTTTAAATTCTCTAATTTTAAAATCAGGATTCGAACCTGTTTTAATAACCTCTATTATATAGCCACTACCATAAGGGCAGCGTGTTTTAATTACTACATCATCACTCATAGTAAAAACGCTTTGAAGCCCTATCCCGAAAAAACCATTAGGCTTTGCCCAATTTGGCATTGAATTCAAAAAACGCTTTCTTTTTGAGCTAGAGGGAGAGCCGACGTTTAATACTTTTTTGACATCCTCTAAAGACATTCCTGTAGCATAATCTCTAACACTTAATCTATATTTTAACTTATCATCAAATGACGTCAAAGGGTGTAATAGAATATCAATTTTCTCTTTATTTAAAAGATTTATAAATTGCTCCCGCAGTTCTATATCGCAATATTCCTCAATCCGGCCTTGAAATTTGTAATCAATATCACTCCAGACCTTATATATCGTAGCATCAATGGCATTTTGTATAATCTCTCTGATATATGGATATTTTTCATTATAAATGGATGTATTCGTAATATAGTCATAAACCCTTTTAATATCTAATTTTATCTTTGGGGGGGCATTATCAATCCCGATATGATCTATTAGTTTGCATTCCAATTTAGATATTACTGGCAGGGTTTTATATTTATTATTCGGCGAGATATTGTTCCAATTATTTTTCTGAAAATGAAACTCATCTGCGATATAATCAAACCAACCTCTTTGAGCGTTATAACTCCCATATTCTTTACATATAGAGACAATTTCTATTAGGTCACAATTAATATAAAGACTTGTAACTGAATCATGCTTACCTTTATGATCAATTGATGTTTTCGGAACGTCACCTATACTTGCCATTAAGGTTTCACAAAACCGTCCGTCATCAATATCTAATAAATCCCCAAGTCTCAGAAGAGCGGCTACGTAACGAGGATGAGCATAATCGTTCGCATCCATGCCGTCATTAGTATGCGGCAATCTCAAGATCTCACATCTATCCTTTCCATGGCACTCTACAATTTCAGACATAATTCCAAATAATCTACTCGGGATTAGATAGTTCCTCGGTGACTTAACTTCTATAAGTTCTGGGTTATAAACATACTCACCAGACACTTTTGGATGCTTTCTGCGAAAATAGTCGGCAATTAAAAACATCATTGAGTCAGAAAACTGAAGTATATCATCAAACGACTCTATGTTAGTTTTATTTTTTATTTTCTTAGCATGTATACTTAAATCAGATTGAAATTCAATGTGTTCATCAAGAAATATTTGAAACTCCTTATCATTAACCAAATCTTTTTTTTGCTGTTTAGTAATAATCATACCTGCATCATGCCAATAACATGATTCCAGCAATAACCAGCAATCAGTTGCTGATAGTTTATCGATATCAGGTAAAATTATCTTTTCTATTTGCGTTATTATTGTTGATGAATGGGATGAGTCATGCAGACTATAGTGAGGGAAAGTAGTTGATACAGCATTAAGGGCTCTTTGCAGAAGTTTTTTATCAAATTCCCACTGCGCCAATAATAACGAATAGTTACTATTAGTTTGTGCAAGGCTTCTCAACCGCTCTTCTATTGCCATTTTGATTTTCCTTTTTCTCGGGGTCTGAGCTAATCACGGCGTTGCGCTTACAATAAACATTTTATGAACGAGCGCGCAATGCTTTCCCCGCCTCGCCTGCCCGCTTCAAAGGGCGGTTTTGATGCAGTTGTACTAAGCCATTGGCACCATGCCAGTTCTGGCATCATAGACAAGTAGACTTATATTAAAATAAATGCGACTTCATGCATCCTATTGACGCATTGCTATTGAACTTTTACTTGCAATTCAGTAGGGTTAATGCTTTTGGGATTTTTTTTCAAAATGCACATCGATAATTCTGCTCAGACACTACGCAGCTTCCTGACCAAGTTAAGGCAACAAGATCAAGGTCTATCTACTAAGAAAGCATTAATCAATGTCTTTGATATACCAGAAAGTCCGGAAAGGGATTCTATTTTATGGGAAAAAATTGCTAAATTTATGTGCATCCCCCAAAAAATTAATGAAACCATACAAGACTATTTCCCAGACGAAGAAATTCCCGCCCCAAACTGGAGACCATCGCTCCATCAGTTTTTCACCTGTCTGAATCTCAATGAACCTTTGCAAAATGCGCTGTCGCGCGTGAGCGACGCTGCTTTAAACGATCTTGGAATGTTATCTATCCTTTTTAAAACAAAAGGGCAAGTTGGAAAGCTAAAAACTGATAAAATACAAGAAATTATGCAACAATTACTTGAGCTAAAAAAATCCGTTATGGGATCAGAATTTGAAGTAGAAACTAGAAAAGACATTTTGCACTACATCAATAATATGATTCGTGCTTTCGAAGATTATGAGCTAACTGGCATCGAACCAATTATCTCTGCAACGGAGGCAACAATGGGACATGCCTGCATGTCAGAGCCTTTTAATAAAATGATGAAAACTACCGAAACAGGCTCAAAATTAAAAGATATCGTGAAGACAACCGTAGAGTCGATCAATCGTGTTGAGGGGTTGGTTAGCTTGGGAGCTAATGGGTTAACTCTTCTTGAATATTTTAATAAATGATATTATTTCCAGCGATATTATTAATAAATATCGCTGGACTTTCAAAATAATAATAAATTTGGATCAGCATTCTGCGCCGTAGGTTCATTGTGTTTTCACTCAGCAATTTCTTAAGTAAAAAATAAAATCTAATCCCTGAGACAAAGATACAGATCTGTCAAAATCAAATGCATCATGGCACGTGCGTCCGAGCCAATAACCGCCGCTATATTCTTTTAAACGCTGGGAAAAGACCCAACCGCCGCCAACAAAAAACGGTAATGTTCCCCCACGATAGATAATCTGAAAATTGTACTCACGCCCCCATAAAGCCCCCTACCGCCTTGCGTAGCTCGTTGCTCAACCCCGCAATACGATAATCATTTATCGTATTGCGGGGTTCTCTAACTCAGCCCGATGCATCTAAATCCCACATAATCAATGACGCGGCAATTTAATTATTATTTATTGTTTTTCCAAAGGAATAGCTGAAAAAGCAATAGAAAATGCATTGTTTTTCATTAAATTACCACTCGCTAATTCTGCGATTAAATTCAGTGCTATTTCGCGATCCCTTTCATGGCACGCTCCCTCAGTAGTCAGACGCGCAATCAACTCAACACGCTCAAGCATGACCTGTTCTTTTAATTCGTTTCTCACAAAACTTCTCCCACATGAGATACTGTATAAACATACAGTATAATGATTGTTTGTACAAAGTGAAATAAAAAAATCAACCATAACCCTTTGTATCTTTGAGATATAAATTTGAACGTCTTCTCAGTTTTCTTTCACCATTCCAGACAAAACGGCAACACGGGCAAGGATTTCCTTAGCCTTTGCAAAAAAAGGTGGGGCGGTAGAAAAAACCTCTCCCGCTTCGGATCCCCGACACCATTTTCCGTTAAAACAACTTTTGCCATGCGCCATTAAGTGCAGCGCTTCGCACCGGCTTATAGTGATGCCGGTTAAAAGCTGTATTTCGTCAATCGTCCTTGTTATCGCTCCATCCTGCGC
Source organism: Kosakonia sp. (assembly GCF_032104925.1). Taxonomy (NCBI): domain Bacteria; kingdom Pseudomonadati; phylum Pseudomonadota; class Gammaproteobacteria; order Enterobacterales; family Enterobacteriaceae; genus Kosakonia; species Kosakonia sp. The sequence continues at coordinate 155,642 of NZ_DAMCGF010000002.1, read as the reverse complement.
TGGCGTTCCGTGGATAAAATTGCGGCGCTCGGTCGGCTTTTTATCCCTTAACCTGTTAGTTAACTGCCGTCTCTGATATCGATTTAATGGTTTTGATAAATCCAGCGTCGGTGGATCGCTTTCGCTCCCCGTACAGTTATTGACAGAACTCCGAGAGGGCGCGGTCGCGCCCTTAAGGTCAACGACCAAATCAACAGCGCGTTTCGGGACAATCTTCCACTGAGTGAGGCGGGTCAGAATCGGTGAACCTGTACCGACTGTGACGTCGTACACGCCACGAATGCAGACAGTCTCCTCGCCATACTGGTTAAACTCGGCGCGAGACTCATAGAGCGTGCGCACCTGTAAATCATCACGACGGACAAACGCGCCGCCCTGCGCGTTGACATAGCCCGCCCAGTCACCAGCATCAGCGGCGTCATGAACGGCGGCAAATTCCACGCTAAGACCGTGGGCGGTTTCAGTGTCAGCCAGACGACGCAATTCGCGGTATACCGTCACAGGCGCGCCACCGATAAACTGGAATTGCCGGATGTGCCAGCGAGCCGCCCAGGCTGAAACAGCGGGAGCCGTCTCTTTCAACAGCTCGCCGCTTTCATCATCTTTCTCGCCATCAAGCGCATAACCGTCAATATTCTTGGAAATGTATTTAGCAACGTACCCCGTAGCGCTGCCTTTCTCCGGGTCGATAGCCTCGGCGTGAAAACGGGCTTTTCTGGCTTTATCGCTGCTGAGCTCGCTCTCATCTTCCTGCCACGCATAATCACGAATAACCCTGCGAACACGCTCGACATCTTCCGGCAGCATAAACATCAACATGTGCCAGTGTGGTGTGGCGTCGTGATGTGGCTCGGCGACGCGGATGCCAAAAATACGGATTTCTTCGCGGTGAAGTTTGGCGCGGATGCGCGCCCAGAGAGAGGTTAAATAATTCTGCGTATCGGACGGACTCGCACCGTTCCATTTGTGATTACGGTAGCCCGCTTTAGTTGTGGCGTGATATTTCGACGGTGCGGTCAGCGTATAAAATTCACCGACATAACCAAGCTCATTACAGATATTTTCGAACCCACGAATGCGGGTCATCAGCTCGCAGCGGCGAATGGCCGGATTAGCGACAGAGCCGTCGTATTTTTCAATCAGGCTGATGCGGTTGCCGTCCTCGTCTTCCAGCTCCAGACCTTTCAGAAATTCGCGGGTTCGGCGCTTTTGCTCGCGCCAGTCTGTCACGCATGATTTGCTGGCATAGGCGTGTTTTTTCTTGCTGACGTTGCCAACGGCAATTTGCAGATGTTCGCGCCAGGCAGATGCAACACGGCGCAAGCGGCCACGCCACCACGTTTCATTAAACATGCGCATTACCGCCGGTGCGATCTCATCCTGGCCGACATATTTGTTTGTAACGCGCTCCCAATTAGGCGGAGTGATATTGAATTGCATCGCAATCATACCGGCGCGCATATACCAGCGATAAAGCGCCTTAAGTTCTCCGGCATCGGTGTCGTCATTATTCGCCAGCTCACCGCGAATAAAATTCGCGATGTCGGCGGCAAGGAGGTCAATATCGGCTTTCGACATATCCGGGAGCCGGTTAAACCGCGCCACCATATTCACCAGGCGTGAGGCCAGATATTGCAACACGCCGGTATCAAAATGGCTGTTAAAAATGGCGGCAGATACATCGTGATTAATGCCGGTGGACTTATATTTTTTTGCGACCAGCTCAAGGCGCGGCAATGCTTTTTTGCAAAAGCTGATTAAAAAGGCATTGGCTCGCTGGCTGTCGTGATGTTGTTCCAGAGTGGCGGCGGTGCGGTACACGTCATAACGGACGCATTCAGGCTGAAGCGATAACGCCTTGCGGGCATGAAGCAACGCCGCAATCATATGATCGCGGCGATGCTGTTCGGCGTAGGTCAGATAAGGGCTGGCGATGGCTGACCGTGGCGAGTTCCACGGCCAGGCATAGGTTACGTTTACCGTCATGTTGCGCTGGCCTGGCGGCGCTCAATGCTTAACATCACATATCCCGGCGCCCATTCGCTGACATCAGTGATATGGGTAATCCGCACGAAAATAAAAGCACCTGTAAACCCGACAAGATTTGCATCATGTTCTGACTCGCCATATTCATTCAGACAGAGCGAATCCCCGACCGCGAAATCACGGTCGGCGAGACGTAGCTCAGCTTTTTTAATACCGAGAAGAACATCCCGAAAATGTTCAGGTTGTGTTTTGAGGTTGTGCGTCTTGCTCAAATTGCCCCCCTGTAATGCTTGTTTTTGAGTTCGAGCATTTGCTGGCAGGTCACGCAAAGCGATACGCCATAAATCGCCATGCGACGGGCTTCAGGGATTGGTGATTCACACTCTTCGCAAATAAAACGAGATGGCGCGCTTATACGGCTGCGCGCGTTGTTGATGTGGCGCTCGCGTTCTTCCTGCTCGCGCTGCTGGATGTGATCCATTGCATCGGCCATCAGTGAAGCTCCTGAGATTCGTTTTCGTAGCGAACGGCTTCAAGGCGCAGCAGTTCCGCAGCTTCTTTACCGCTCAGGCCTTTTTTAGTGATATGGATAGCCAACGCCTCAAGACGGATAGACACGGCTAAAGCGCGGTCTCGGCGCTCTTCGTTTTTAGCTTTATTAAGCAAGCTGACCAGTACATCGTTATCAGCTTCAAAATTGCGGGTTTCGATATTTTGCATTTTGCTTTCTCCTGAATTTGGGCAAAGAAATGCCCGGCGGGTTTACGCCATTAAATTTCTGTTGATATTAATTCGGCATGGTTAGCCGTTTGGGAAATAAGCTCACGACTGCGCGAAAATGGTTCATTGCTGAAATAAGCGCTTTTTTCTCGTCAGTAGTCAGCTCACTTAATTTGAGCCCGTGACGAACTGCCGGTATTTTTGCCAGAAAGAAAATAGCGGCCAGTGCACGCTCGTTGTCTTCATGCTGTGGGTCGCGTGTATCGCGCATATTCGCGACGAATTGCTCGACCTCTTTCCAGCTATCCCCCCAGAAACGCCCGCGTATTTCGGCGATATGATTCAGGCCGGCCATACGCGCGCCAGTGCTTAGCGGAACCGTTGCGGAAACAGCTTCGATAGCCATGCAGCCCCCTTGAAAGAAACAGGCTTTGCCTGAGTTTGTGAGCGCACCGGATGCCAGCGCTGACCGTTCTCGCCCACAATCCAGCCGTGTCCGTAATGCATGGCAGGGCTTTGCTTAACGAGTAAAGACGCGAATGAAGGTTCGTTATTCATCCTCACCTCATATCAGGCCAAATGACGCGCCTAGGCCGCTAACGGTATCGACGACACTGGACATTGCCGGGTTAGCCTGGAGGCGCGCCTGTAATGCGAGCGCGGTCAGCGAAAGCATGCGGATACCAGAATTAACGTTTTCAACCATTCTGTATTTTTTTGTCTGGGTTAATCGCTCTGTTGACACTGCGCCGCCCGCCAGGTCGCCAAGCTCAGCCATTGCACGCATGACGTAGGTTTGCATCTTGTCCTTCGCCAGCTCATTAACCGGCACACACGGCAAGCAATGGAGCTGAGCCAGAAAACCATCAACCAGCGTTGAATCTTCGGTGAGGTCTGTCAGCAACCAGATTTCACGTGGTGTTAACTGGTGCGGTTGTTCCGGGTTGAGTTTGTTGTAAAGAGTGTGCGGCTTGATACTTGCCTTAACAGCCAGCTCTTTCACGTTGTGAGTAGTCGCGAATTTTCTGCAAGCGTCATCAAAGTGTGTATGTGACGAAACGCGAAAATCTAACATGTTGGAAATTCCTTTATATCCCAAAATGGATTTATCAGGCTTGCATTGTGATTTCGCAGCCCTGAGCCGCTTCCACCGTCAGGGCGAACAGGTTCACTTCGATAAGGCTGTTAACGCCTTGTTTTTTTACGGATTGGAAGTCTGCCCTCACGAATCATTTGGCGGGCATAGCTAAGCTTGTAGCCGGTTCGGCGGCAAAACTCATCAATAGTGATGTATGGCTCAGACACTACAAGGTTGAAGCAGGGACGCATTGAAAAATTACGATTCATGATGCACTATCCTAAGTTTGGGTATTGTCAAAACTATTTAATAGTTTTCAAAACTATTCAAACATTCACAGATCGGAGAATAGGATCACAAAACGCCAATGTCAACACATAAAATCACAATTCGCCATATTAAAAATGAGTTGAAATCCTCGATCATGAAAAACCATGGGGGACAAAAGGTTATAGAACGCATACTTAAAGCATATGGTTTCTCTTCACGACAGGCTTTTTGCAATCACTTAGATATTTCACAAAGCACCATGGCTAATCGGTATGCAAGAGATACATTTCCAGCTGATTGGGTTGTTATTTGCAGCCTTGAAACCAGTGCTTCGCTTCTTTGGCTGAGTTGTGGTGAAGGAATGATGTTTGAGGACGGCAAAGATGAACGTGCAACTATTTTGAAATATTTTAAAATCACAAATGGGTTGTTGACATCACAAAACGAAATTGTTTATGACAACAGCGAAATTCCAGAAGGGTTAACTGAACCATTTGTTGTCTCAACAGACAAGTCTCGCTATTTAGTCGATAAGTATGAAGGTGAGGTAACAGATGGTCTGTGGCTAATAGAATTCGACAAATTAGCCAGTGTAAGAGAAATTTACAGATTTCCAGGTGGCCGTGTAAGGATCGAGAACGGCAAGGCATCATTTGAATGCGGAGCCTCTGATGTTAAGGTCCTTGGTAAAATTATTACTAAAACTGAATTTATCGATTAAGGATTTAGCATGACTACATCCCCTGAGAAAGATCAAGAAAAAGCTGCTATTAATAAAGCAGATAAGGATAAACCAAGTTGCTTTGTAATTATGCCAATCGCAGATATGCAAGGCTATGAATCAAGGCATTTTGACCGAGTCTACAATCATATAATTAAGCCATCTTGTAATCTTGCTGGTTTTAATCCAATACGGGCTGATGATGTCACAAGTTCTAACTTCATTGTATTAGATATACTCCGCAAAATTATTGAATGCGATATTGCCATATGTGACTTAAGCGGGCGTAATCCTAACGTGATGTATGAGCTTGGGTTAAGGCAAGCCTTTAATAAAAAAACGGTATTAATTAAAGACGAAAAAACAACGAGCCCATTTGATGTGCAAGCTTTTCGTTATTTTGAGTATGATAGTTCATTACGAATAGATAATGCACAACTAAACGTTCAATCAATATCTTCGGCGCTGAACTCAACTTATGGCGCAGATAGTAATGATATTAACTCAATCGTACAGCTATTAAGGATTCAGCCAGCCCAAGTTGGTGAGAAAACAGTATTAAGTCAAGAAAATTCCCTCTTATTCAAAGCGATAAAAGAGTTGGAGCAGAAGCTGAACCCACCAAAACAATCGATGAATAATGTAAATAGCTCCTTAATTTCCGTTGACGATGCTAAAAGATACTCAAATATAGGAGAGTCACTCAAGGACCAACTTGATTTCTATCCTATTGAAAGCCTTATAGGGAATCTATATTATGATACTTTAGAAAATAAAAATATCGGTACATTACAGGGTTTAATCCTAGATAAAAATGGAAAAGAGCATCTACAATTCAAGCTAGGTAGAACCCTGTCAAAAGTCAGCATTAATTCACCTTATCTGTCAAAAATCATCGAGGATGACATACCGTTCTAATTATGGCTGTTTCAAAATTATCTAATGGTAAATGGCAGGCTCAGATTTTCCCCAATGGTAGAGACGGGAGGCGTATTCGTCGTCAGTTTGCAACGAAAGGTGAGGCGCTGGCATTCGAACGCCATATAAAAGATCAGACACAGGAAAAACCCTGGCTAGGAGAGAAACCAGATAAACGACGCGTTACGGATCTGGTTGAGACCTGGTTCAATGCGCATGGAGTAACCCTGTCTGATGGAATCAAGCGCAAAGGTGCTATGGAGTTTGCCTGCTTAGCTATGGGTAACCCTCTTGCTACAGAATTTAACGCTAAGCTTTTTGCAACCTACCGCGAGCAACGTTTGAGTGGAAAAATAACTCGCTCTGATCGCGTAAAGGCAGTTACTCCCCGCACAGTAAATCTTGAACTGGCGTATTTTCGTGCGATGTTCAATGAACTAAAACGGCTTGACGATTGGAATGCACCGAACCCGCTTGAAAACATCAGAGAATTTAAAATTGATGAGGTTGAGCTGGCTTGGTTAACAATTGAAGAAGTTAGACAACTTTTAGCTGAGTGCGAGAAGAGCAAAGCGGAAGATTTAGTAACTATAGTAAAAATTTGCCTTGCGACAGGTGCGCGTTGGGGCGAGGCTGAGTCTCTAACCGGGAAGCAAATCAGTCCAGGGAAGATTACCTTTATAAAAACAAAGGGTAAGAAAAATAGATCCGTTCCAATTAGTGATGAGCTTTTCGAAATACTACCTAAAGTAAGAACATCAAAACCAGTATTTATCGGCTGCTATTCTGCTTTCAGGGGAGCTTTAAAACGCACAGGAATTGAACTACCTGACGGCCAAATGTCGCACGTATTGAGGCATACTTTCGCAAGCCATTTCATGATGCGTGGAGGCAATATTCTCGTACTCCAGCGCATCCTTGGTCATACGGATATAAAAGTGACAATGCGCTATGCACATTTTGCTCCAGACCATCTGACAGAAGCTGTAGAGTTGAATCCTCTAAATCTTATCTCATTACAATAAAAGGGCGAAATCAACGCCCTTTAAAAAAATCAAAGGACATCTTTCTCGAAAACACTAGCCTCAGGCAAATCAGGCTTTATTTTTTCAATTAAATCTTGGCAATCTTTTGTTCTATTTTGAAGAGCTTTTATAGCTTTTTCTTTTATTCTTGGTATATTGTTAAATCTACCCTTCATCATTCCGTCCGCCCCGTAAGAGCCCCAAATAGCTGCATCGCATACATGAACAATTAATTCAAAACATTCTATATCACTCATAAGAGCAGCAATATCTTTATCATAGGCACCGGCACTTTTAGCGAAAGAATTTGCCTCATCAAAGGTAGAGGAACCGGCCATTTCAAATATATTAATTATTAACTTATTCCTTGCCCAATCTTTACCCCCTATAAAACCCATTAACACAGGGCTAAATTTATATACCTTCAGAACATCATCGATATTAGCCTTGAAGTATTTATCAATTAAAGATTTATCTATGCATAGAATACTTTTTACTATCTGAACAGGATGTTTCAAGTATGTATGTTGGTCTGCTGTTTTGGTAGTTCTTATTATATCCCCGAACATTTTATTTAATCTTAAATAGACTATTTCATCCAACCCATTCAACAAATTTGCATTTGCTGAAATACATTCCATTAACAACTGTCCCTTACCTTCATCTGAGCTACTCTCTTCTAAAACTTGTTTTTTTATTTGCTCTAAAACATCTTGATTAAGAGGCTTACTCGACAATCCCAGTAAATATCTCTTAGCATTATTTTTTACCACCTCATTAGCATCATTCAATGATTCAATTAGTTTTTTTAATAGGTAAGGATAACCATCGGGATGTAGAGTTTTAACACCATCGTTAACTACAGTAGCATGATCTTGTATATTTGTAGTGGGAAACAAATATGCATTTGTTAGCTTTGATAGTATTTGGTCTGCCACTTGGGTGGTTGAAAGCACTGGCTTAGAAAGGAATAGTCTAATAGTCTCAGAATAAACATATCTTGCCTCTTCAGCCGTTGGCTTGTGACCAGAAGGGTGAGCAGCTTTATTTCTTAGAGTTCTCAACACAGAGAGGAAATCAGCATCTAACTCAGTAAGTATTTTTTCAGCTTTTAGTTTATTCAGTAAGTCATTCTCGTACACCTTCTGCTCTTCTCTTTTTTTATTAACATCAGTCAATATAGCTCTAGCTGTTTTATTTGTGGATGCTAAGCCGTCCAATTTCTTTAATAAATCTTCAAATATGGCGATGAATGATAAAACGATGCATGCCCGGTGAGCTCCGGTCATGTAGCATGTTAATGCTTCGCGCATATACTCTTTTAATTCCACATCAACAATATCACTTATAAGCTCTTCCATATCCCTTAGACTTGACATTTCAACCCCTTATCAGTATCAAAAAAAGTGACATTTAATTGTAAATACGATCGGCCAATTGCAATACGAATTCAATGTTTTTTCTGCCTGTACTAAAAATTTGAGTAGGCTTTTCTGCCACTCAAGGAAGCGAGAGGATTGGCAGCAAAATGGCAGCAGACCTAATCACTATGCTGCATCATTCTTCACTATTCGAAGTTTTAAGCCGTTGATAAATTTATAAATACTTGTTTTTTTAAGATTTTAGGTTGGGACTCATAATCGCTTGGTCGTTGGTTCAAACCCAACAGGGGCCACCATTTTTCAAGGACTTAGATATATTGTAAGTCCTCTTGCTTTTCTAGGATACCCATAGGATACCGCAGTAAGGTATAACCGAGTATTCCTCAGTGTTCTACAGTTGGGTCGTAGCAGCCGTTCAACTGAAATTTAAGAAGTGCTACGGGTTTGAGTGCCCCCTCATAGGCAACCTCAAGGAGTATTCTATGGATACTGTCGAAAAGGGCTCAGACCTGCTGTCTAAACGTATCTGTGCTATGAGCGGTCTTATCTTGGCTCTGGCAAGTGTTGGGCTTCATGCCTCTCTTGTTATACCTGTAAGTATCGCTCTGGTTTTCCTGCTGCGTAAATGATGGCGTAACAAGCCCGGCCTAACGAAAGTTAGGCCACCTTGTTTTGACATCCTTTCCTTCTCTATATTGAGGTCAATGATGACTACCAAATTCGAACAGTTGAAAAAAGAATTAACCGATTTGGATAAAATGGGCACACAATTAGTTTATTCAATGTACAAAGAGCAAGATCAGCTTGATGAAGATGCAATAAAAAAAATTACTGAAAAAGGATGGGAATTTGTATCTGTACATCAAGAGTATCAGCGCTGGTATACAAAAGCATATAGGGTAATATCTCAAATCATTCCTGAACGACTGAGTGAATTCGAATCCCTTTATAAAGCAGATCCAAAAAGAAAAGAGTTAAGTTATTCTAACTACACCATTTCTGATTATCTCATAAACATTGTCAATGGCAATAGGACCCGTGGACCTGAAGATGCCATTCCAAAGATGATAATTCAGTCAAAGATACTTAACTCTGCAAGAGAAAGATTTAAAAGTGCACTGTTTGATATTAAAGAGATTCTTCAGGCTGATATTTACGACTCTGAACTTGATACGGCTAACGAATTAAATAAAAAAGGGTTTATCCGTGCTGCGGGTGCAGTGGCCGGCGTGGTGCTTGAAAAACATTTAGCCCATGTTTGTTCAGTTCATAAAATCAAACAAAAAAAATCCAATCCATCAATTTCAGAATATAATCAAGCTCTCAAAGATAATGATATTACCGACACTACCACATGGAGATTCATACAGCACCTCGGCGATATAAGAAATTTATGTGATCATAATAAAGACAGAGAGCCTAAAAAAGATGAAGTTAATGAATATATCAGCGGGATAATGAAAATCACAAAAACTGTTAATTAATTTCTAAACGGAATATTTTAGCAATATTGTTTAGATGTTTTTTCCATTGATATTCAAAAATATTGATCAGCGGACTGTGCCTTTCTTAAATAGGCGGAACGTTGTGAAGGAGGGCGGATGATTAGCCGATCCTGCCCGTTCCGTCCGTGACCCTGCTTGCAAGCCATTTCAAGCAACACTAGTTCTCCATTAATCATGTTTTATCCCTCAGCCTGATGAGATGGTGGCCAGCCATCTTCACTTTCTGTTTCGGCAACCTTACGGGCCATTTCTGACCTGCCCCCCGGGATTAGATACAACCTTCAGTTAGTAATATCGGTTGGTTTTTCTTCATATTTCCTGTTTCGCCAGTCCGTTGCGAATTCAGCTGGTGTCTGGTAATCCAGTGATGAATGGGGACGACACTCGTTATAATCCTGCCGCCAGTCATTAATCGTTTTCCGGGCATGAAGAATATCGCTGAACCAGTGTTCATTCAGACACTCATCGCGAAAACGTCCGTTAAAACTCTCAATAAATCCGTTCTGCGTTGGCTTACCTGGCTGGATAAGCCGTAGTTCCACACTATGCTCAAAGGCCCATTGATCGAGCGCGCGGCAGGTAAATTCCGGGCCCTGATCGGTTCTTGTTGTCGTCGGATACCCCCGAAACAACGCGATGCTGTCCAGAATACGCGTGACCTGAACGCCTGAAATACCGAAAGCAGCGGTGATCGTCAGACACTCCTTCGTGAAATCATCCACACAGGTCAGGCACTTGATCCTGCGACCGTTAGCCAGTGCGTCCATAACGAAATCCATCGACCATGTAAGGTTCGGTGCATCCGGGCGCAGAAGTGGAAACCGCTCGGTCGCCAGCCCCTTACGGCGCCGTCTGCGTTTTACGCTCAGTCCATTAAGGTGGTAAATACGGTATACCCGCTTGTGATTGACGTGAAGGCCCTCCCTACGCAGCAACTGCCAGATGCGCCGATAACCAAAACGTCTGCGTTCAAGCGCCAGCGCAGTAATACGCCCTGATAAATGTGCATCAGCAGCCGGACGCTGAGCATCATAACGGCAGGTCGACAGGGACAAACCTGTAAGCCGGCAGGCACGACGTTGCGACAGACCGGTCGCATCACACATCAACACCACGGCTTCCCGCTTCTGGCCTGTCGTCAGTACTTTCGCCCCAGAGCCACCTGAAGCGCCTCCTTATCCAGCATGGCTTCGGCAGGCAGCTTCCTGAGCCTGACGTTCTCTTCCTCAAGCGACTTCAGGCGCTTAACCTCGGGCACCTCCATACCGCCATACTTCTTACGCCAGGTGTAAAAGGTGGCGTCGGAAATGGCGTGCTTACGGCAGAGCTCACGGGCAGAAACCCCGGCTTCAGCCTCGCGGAGGATACTGATGATCTGTTCGTCGGAAAAACGCTTCTTCATGGGGATGTCCTCATGTGGCTTATGAAGACATTACTAACATCGCGGTGTATTAATCAACGGGGAGCAGGTCAAACACATTAACGCATTCCCGTTAACTTGTGCGGGGGACTCTACTGGGAACTATAATCAGGGCGTTCAAATGATTTTGCACAAGCATCAAAGAAGTGCGGTCAGGTATGGTAGCGCCTGGGCCGCAAGTATACCGCCAGCAGCATTTTCTAGCACCACTTTGTACTCCCTACTGTAACTTTTATGACGGCCCATTTGGGCTTTGGTGATGCCGCCTGCGCTTGCAGGGTTTGCAGCCAGTGACAACCTTAGGGAGGGGCGTCCACCACATCACTTTATGCATAAAGCTCAGCTATGCATGTTAGGAGGGAGGGGCAGATCGACGAATCAAACAATCACGCTGTTGCGTGGGTCATCAACAGGCTTAACAAAACGAAGATATTACACTTTAATAGCTAGAAAAAACGCTCATAATGACATCCATAAGAACAAAAAACCTGTTCCCTAAGCTTCCAGACCAAACTTTATTCAGGAAAGTCGGTGTGTAGAGCTGTCAACATTTGCATCTGCGTAGTGTTTGGTTACATAGAACTCTATCGCATGATAACTAAACACCACTTACGAGTATTAATAACGTAAACAAAATCAGGATGTAAAGTTGAACGCACAAGCACAAAAACATCGACAACTAGTACTTTCTGTTCTTCAGAGCGAAGCGCTACATCAGCACCAAGTAACAGCAGCTACCAAAGTATTTGATGCTTTAACTGGCAATGTGCGAGCAGTAGTGACAGCCGCCGAAATGCAGGCAGGTAAATCAGGCATTTCGCTAGCCCTGTGTTGCTTACAGCGATTAAGTCTCTCCGAGACAGATATTTGCAACCGTAAGCAGCTAAAAGACACACTTTACCTGGTTACAATGCCTGATACCGCCCTCAAAGAACAAGCTGAAGAAGACCTCAGGCTTGCCAAGAATGTTGTCGTCAGTAATTTTGTGAACTTCGAAAAGGCATTGGAAAATGAATTTAAAGGCAATCCACCTAAGCTAATTATTATTGATGAATGTCACTATGGCTCAAATGTCACTGCTGTTCGATACAGTAGGATCTTCGACTACCTGGAACAAGAGAACGATAGTTGTAAAGTCGTCTTCATCTCAGCCACCCCCTTCGGTGCTCTCTATGGAGCAGAGACTGAATATCAAGAAGCTCTAGAACTTCAACAAGAAGCCAAGAATGATAATGATGCAGAACTATTAACTCAAGCCCGAAATGTTGCTGAAGCGGCCCTAAAAGACTCAATCTTGCGTCGAGACTTTAACACCCGTCTGGTATTCCACAAAACTAGCGATGAATACTACGGCGTCCGAGAGATGCTAATGAATAGTAAGGTCAAAGGCCTTGAGGATGAAAGTCGTAACTTCCTTTGCAAGTCCGTTCAACGCGATGAGTTTGTTCAACAATTTCTGAGTCATAAAGGTATGGGATGGTCACTCGTAAGGGTGCCCGCTGGTTTGGCGATGGAAGCTAAGCAGTTTCTCATATCGCAAGGCATCGATGAGAATGCTGTTTACATTATTGGTAATTCATTAGCTGGGGTACCAGAAGATGAACATTGCAGCATTGAGCAATTCAAAAAGGAGTTTGATGATGCTCAGTTGTTCGAAGAAAAACTAATCGCTATTACGGTTGCTGGAGCTCGAGCTGGGATCAACTTCGGTGCGATGATGAAAAATAATCTCATCTCGACGTGGGATAGTACAGTTGCCAGTGTGGCCGCAGTGGTGCAAGCCAACATTGGCAGGGCGTGTGGTTACCATGAAAACAACTCTTCAACTCATTTCACTAACTTAAATGCAGCTGAGGCTTATGCTTGTATCCTTGACCATCTTGAAAACACCTGCTCTGACCAAGCAGCGTCTGATTTCGAAGGGTTAAAAGAATTTTTTGAAGATGTGTGCCAGGAATACCATGTCAACGGTTTGGATGTTGGGTTAACTATCAAATACAAACGTCGTCGCCCAATCGGTGATGTTGAAACGTATAAAACTGATAGCTACATTGCTGTACCCGCAAAACTTCTTGACGATGATGCAGAGTTCACCGAGTACACCAAAGATAAGTATCTTCTTCAGGCGATCGATATTATTCGCAAAGAGTTCACGATTAAAGGTGTGCCAAGCGTCAAAGGTAATCGAGCTATGCGAGGTAAAGGCAAGAACTGGATCAAGGCACATTGGGTCAATGGGGATAGTTACAATAACCCTGAGAAGGCACGCGCTGACGGAACTCAAAAAGAAAAAACTAAAACCCACACCCAACAAATTGATAATGGGGAATATTTAGAGTTTAACCGCGTTGTAGCACCTGGTTCCGGAGAGTTATCTGAAGATAAGTTTGTGGTAGCAACCATTTTTAGCGTTTACAACATTTCTCGCCGAAATGTCGCAAAGAAAATTATGACTCTTGAAGATGTTTGGGAGATGTGCGACTACTTTAGTGTTGAGCATGATGACACTCTACTTGTTATCTACAAGCGCGGTGAGTATGACCTTGAACGTACTCTTGCTAAGAAACAGCACAACGAACTTCCTGAGCAGTCAGGTGAGCTTAGCGATGAATCCCATTTCTCTGACAAAGTAGAATCTACTTATTAATACAAGGGGCTGCATGCCCCCTAAACTTTATATTGACATATGAATAGCTCAAATAAGTATCGCAACTATGTCCAGAGCTCAATGGCTGAAAATACTTTTGAACACCAACGCAACGCTGCTGAGAAAGCATTTACTAAATTGAACTCTGGTTCAAAAGCAGTGATCCTTATTGCGGAAATGCAGTCAGGAAAATCAGGTGTCGCTCTTGCCCTTGCCTGCCTTCAGAGACTATCTTTACCCGATGAATTATTGGCTAACCGGAAATACTTAAAAGATACTTTATATCTTGTGACAATGGCAGATCTGGCACTTCAAGAGCAAGCAAAGCGTGACCTTGCACCCTGCAAAAATGTCGTTGTTAGTAACTTCACAAATATAGATAATGCGCTTAAATCGGATTTTAAGCGCCAACCACCTAAGCTCATCATCATCGATGAGTGTCACTATGGTTCTGGCATTGATAGTGTTCGCTATGAAAAGGTATTTAATTACCTGGAACAAGATAATGTAGACTGTAAAGTTGTATTTATTTCCGCAACTCCATTTAGCTCACTCTACTCAGCTAGCGAAGATTCCATTCTACGTCACAGCTTCAATACGTCTTTGGTATTTCACAAAGCTAGCGATGAATATCATGGCATTCGACAAATGCATCGCGGTAACCAGCTGGTCAAACTTGATGATGATCAGCGCGATTTTTGTGAAGATTCACTGCTACAAAAGCGCTTTATACGCCAGTTTAAAGAACATCAGGGCGTAGGCTGGTCACTAATTAGGGTTCCATCAAGTCAAGCAAACACAGCCAAACAAGTACTGATTAATCAAGGTGTAGATGAGGAGCAAATCTTAATCATAGGTCAAAAGCTTGTTGGCGTTGACGATCACGAACTCTCATCTATCGATGACTTCAAACGAGCGTACGAAACAGCAGCAATGTTTGATGAAAAGATAATCGCTATAACTGTGGCTGGATTTCGCGCTGGTATTAACTTTGGCCAAGAAATGAAAAACACGCTAATAAACACATGGGATAGCTCTATTGCCAATATAGCCGCAGTGGTGCAAGCCAACGTTGGCAGAGCATGTGGATACCACCAGAATACTCAGGCGAAACATTTTACAAACTTGGAAGCTGTTCGAGCGTATTCAGAACTACTTGATCATCTCGAGGCCAGCGATGAATTGAATGATTTCGATGGGTTACGGTATTCATTTGAAGATATTTGTGCGAAATATCAAGTCAGAGGCTTTGACCGAGGAATGTTTATCACCCCTTTTACTGAAACTGTAATCACCAAAAAACGTGATGATTCGGAAACATTCCTAACTCAAAGCTACCTAGTCATTCCTGGAAAATTGTCTGAGCCCGAAGCTAATTTCAGCGCCTATACCAACGATCCACAGCTGCTTGAGGCAATCAAATTAATTCGTGACGAATTCCTGAATGAAGGAGCGCCCTATCCTAAAGCTGGTCGTGCAATGAGAGGTGATGATAGGAACTGGATAAAAGCTCAGTGGGTAAATGGAGTCACCTATAATGACTTCTCGCCGAGCTGTGCGAAGAGCAGAGTGCTGGATTTTAATTCACGCCTGGAGCTGGGTGAAGATGTAGAATTCAACTTAATTGTTAACCCTGGTGGCGGAGAGACCACTGCTGACAAACTCATAGTTGCGTGTGTATTCAGTATTTATAATCTTTCTAAACAAAAAGATGCTTACAAACGTGCCATGGACCGAGAGGATATGCGGGAAATTAGTGAAGCCTTAGGTTGTGAATATGACGATACGATTATGGTGCTATATCAGCGCGGAAACTACTCTAGTGGAGTGACAGAACAAAAAAAAGTAACCACAAAACAGCTATCTCGCATCCACAATTCCAGCGTGTTCAAATAGCTAAAAGCCGCCGTTATAAGCGGCTTTTAGAAAATATTCGATGAAACTTATTTTAAGTAATAAAATTCTAGTCCTTAGTAACTTTAATTACAGGTGTCAGGCATTCTTGCAAACTTAGGCCACCATGATTGTAGTAATCTCCCGCAGTAAATGCACTGATGCCTGGAGCCATGGCAAGTGACACTGAGGAATTCCAATACCACTCTACCTGAGGCAAATTCGTACTGGCATTATCCTTGAGAATAGCACATCTTGATAAGTACTTACGAACCAATGGTTTTTCAAGATCTGCTTTAGGTAATTGATCTGGAAGCCATAACCAACCATGATCCGTGACAATACGGATTTGCTTCCATCCTGCTTCAAACAAATAGCTAACCCTATCAGCTATTTCTTCAAGAACATCATCAATACCAAGAGGTAATTTTCTTTGCTGCTGATGTCCCAGGTTATCCAGGTCACCTGTTTGTAGCCACGCTAAGCCATTAGGCTCACCAGTATCCAATCCTTCCAGGTATTGCCACCCCTGTTGTGCCAATGCTTTTTTTAATTGATAGCTACTAAACTCACTACCCGTTGCCACTACTGAAGGCTTAAAATCCTGAGTGTCATAAGCACCGTTCAAAAGTGCAGCAACAGGAGTAACCGCAGCTTTCGCTGTATCAGTTAAAGATGGCAGAGCACTCCATTGTGTTTTGGTATCGATAATCAAATGACGCGCAGTAAGCTTACGCTCTAATACTTTAGCGCAATCAAAACGCAAACCATCTACAAAAAACACTACCATCCCTTTAACCTGGTAAGTAGCTGTCGCTTCCTTAATTTCAGTATTCCCGGGATATCCTTTTCTTTTAACCAACTGTTGGAAGTTGAGCGATACCTCGTTCAACCAAGGGGAATATATTATTTTTAATACATTTGCGACTAATTCCTGTTGGCCCGGTTCTTTTGCCAATGCCATGGCCTGCAACGCTGCAGCATCGACTTGCCAGAAGCACTCCTGATATAGCTCTGCCATCTCTTCCGGTGACTGATGATTGAACACTTGCTGGGTCAATTCAGCGACTTTTGCCAGATGGGCCAAAATCTCGAGGTATTTAGATTCTCCTAATCGATACCAAAGCCAGCTTTCGCGCTCTTTATTCTGTTGATATAGTGAACAGATAGTTCCTCTAACTTTGTTTACATCAAGTTGAGGAAGGCCAGCAAGCGCATCGGCAAGGCTTTTTTCATCGCGAGTATTTTCAATAGGATAATGACTTAAATCAGCAGCTAAATCAGGGGTTACATCACGAAGGACAAGGATTAATCCTGATAGGTTATGTGCGGTATCTTCAAAGCGCTGCCACACTTCTTGCCACGCCCCTTGGGCAGATAAAAGGGATGCGAGCATTTGAGAATAATTAGCATCTGTTGGTTCATAACCAAACTGACTTGAGCAAGTATTACTGAAAAGCGACCATTTATTGTCGTCCCACTGCTTACGCTTATCTTCGGGATTATTCAGCCACCCAAGAAGATCTTTAATAGGATCATTAAATACTAATGATTGAAAATCTTTAGCCTCTAACCGCTTTCCTTGTAGGTCTTCAATACGGGATTCTAAAAGATCCTTCAAGATTTGGGGGATAATTTCTAATGTGTTTTTATCTTTTGCTACGTCTAATTCAAGCCCAACGCGTGGGTTTGTCAGAAAAGAACTTATACTCCAGTCACGACCTGCTGTATTATAGGCCCACCAACATCCTCGATATTGCAATTCAGCTAAAGGTCGTAAATAGTCCGGACAATCTTCGATAGCGCGTAACGCTTTTCGCCCAATTTTAGGAAGATAGATAATTGGTGTGCGACCTTCAGGTAACATAACCTCTTCCAACACCCCAGCAATGGCACACTTTAACCAAATAGCCGGACCAATCCGCTGCTCTGGTTGATATTCACCAAGCTCGAGCAGCTCGGGAATGAATTGTTTAATCAAAGGCATAGCACTTTGCCATTGGCAAGCTTCATCTGTCCATAGAACCGCTGCAGGGGCCTCTTGCACCGCAGGATTAAAATTTGCACTACCTCGTAGCTGCTCTATCAATTTATCAATTACTTGCATTCGTTATCTCCTGACTACACCCGGCAAACTAAAAAGAGTCAGGGCCTTATCCACCATCATTGCTGTTCTTTGCTCAATTAGTTCTACTGACCACGTCTCGGCAACAGCCAACTCTTGATTTAAATACAACCCATTGTTATAGCCGACAGGGCGTTTATCACGAGTTGTACGATCGCGCTTTTCTAAAAAACTTTTATTCCCTAAAGAGCTGTTGTAACCCGAGATTGTCAAGTTACCAAGCTTGTGGACATGACTTTGACGATACTGCTCCGCTAGCGTTTTATCACCATCTGCCAGCATATCTACCCAAGAGTCCGGTATATTTATACCTTGGGGGAATACGTGCTCGATGGTCCACACATATTGCTTACTTTCTACCGCCCACAGGTCTACTTGGTTTTCCTTGGTCATCATACTCTCTTCAAGAGCACACAGAATAAAGCGACAGACCCAGCTATTTTCTTCATATAGGCCACCACTAAGTGCTTGGCGGAAATGCTCATCAGAGGTACTGACAGACCCTAGGGTATTAGCAATAGCACTGACAACCTGCTCACCGTGGCAGCTTTGCAGAATTTCAGTTAACTCCATAAATATGCGGTTTAAATCCCGAGTAGCAGGCACATCAGTAGTGTTCCTACGGACAAAGAAGTTGATCAGCAAAGTGACCACTTTTTCAATATGCTCAATGCTCAATGCTAAGTTCTGTCGTCTGGCAAACAACATTAGCAATAAGAGATAAGAAGGAGCGCCTTGAATTCTATCCAGACTTTTAAGCAGTTTTGTTAGTTTAGGTTCATCCGGAACTTCGCAATTCCCTACAATCTGCGCATACCAGTCAGAATGACTGCGCATAGCTTGTAGGAATTGATGCGGATCATGAGCAATCAATTTTTCGAAAATTTGAATAAGATTAGATTTCGTCGCTACTGGTACATTGACGATATCTTTTAACTCAGGCTTGAACGCATTGTAGTACTGACGGAAAAAACGCTCTTGTACCCCATAATCATCCCCCAGGGCTTCCATCACTTTGGTCCAGCTGATAAAAGACTTATCAATACTGCCCGGCTCAATCTGTTCGATCTTCGCCAGTAGCTTGTTTTGCATTAAATCAATCGCGGTAAGAGGCACACCGCGATTGTTAAGTGACTCAAACAGGGTGTAAGCATCTGAATGACTTGCCACCTCTATTTTTACTAGAGTAGATGCATTGACTTTATCAAGTAGCGCATTCAGTGCCTGCAATTGGGTTTCGCTCTCACTGACATACTGTTCAATACGCATTAAAAAATGTCGATAGGCGCGAAATACCCGACGATTACCTGCATTGGAAACCCACTCAGCTTCTTTAAGAATGCCAGCCTCTTTCAACACCGCCAGGTAATCCTGCTGGTTGGCATTTTGCACCTGAGGTACTAATCGGGGCTGGTCCGCATTCTTTTTCAGCACCAATTTATGCTTCAGGTTATACAGCTCTATCTGCTGCTCCATCTGAAGTTCAATGCCCAACTGGTTGTAGCTTGCATAAATAGCAGCTAACAATAATGACAATGTGGTCATTCGCTGTTGGCCATCCACCAACTCTAACTGCTGCAGAGCCAGCGTATCTGTACTTTGGTTGATACAGATAATCGACCCCAAGTAGTAATTAAGGTCGTTTTCTAACAGATCTTCAAACAAGGCATCCCATTGCCATTTACCCCAGGTATACTCCCGTTGGTAGCGTGGGATGGCATACACCACCCCGGCTTCAATATCCAACAAGGTTGACACCGGATAGTTGAATACTGATTTAATCATCCGTGATTTTCCTTATTTTCATGTTCGTCTCTGGCAGCTTGTTTATCTGCAAGACTGATATGGTGGTCATTGATACGGGCCCCTTCTTTTTCACCATATTGCAGGCCCAGGTAATACCAGGGGGCCGATTCAACATCGTTGCCGCGATCCTTACCCCACTTAATATTGGGTTTTGCTCGCAATATTCCCGCGCCTTTCTTATCTACATCTGGTGCCTGCATAAATGGCCGAATATTTAGGCGCACACCATCATTTAAGTCCGGGTTCCAGCCCATAGGTTGTTCGTGTAACGGTTTCCAGCGCACAAAAATGTCGAGACCACTCTTGCCGGTGATGGCATCTCCTTTAAGGATGGCTTCCAGCGAGTCTTTGAGGTTTTTAGCCGCCATCAAACGACTTTCTGCACCATCAATGCCTTCTTTGAAACCGTGCTCCTGAGTACGGATCCAGTCACCAAGATAGGTATAAATCAAGCGTTCTAAACCCTGGTAATTGAGCTTATGGTAGTTGACCAGTACTGAGAATCCATCTTTAAGACCATCCCAGATTTGCCAGATAAACGGGCGATGCTGGAAGAGCTTGCAGTGTTGTTCAAAGAACTTATCCCGCAGCCAGGTTTCAAGGCTCTTACTACCAACACTGGCAAGCAGATCACTGAGAACACTGGATGACCAATCCTCTTCGTAGGCAGCCTGAAGCATGGCTTCCAGGCGAGAAGCCGCGGCTTTTTCCCCGCGAAGTGCTGGCAGGCAGACTATGCCATCATCATCCACGAGTTTAAGCAATTCATCAGATTTACCAAGCCAGTGAAGCATTTCATCAGCCAGTTCCATTTTGTCATCCAGCTCTGCTGGCCACCGGTACCCCAATAGGCGAGCTATAGCAACTTGCAATACAGTTTCATCGGTACGCTTATCCGTGATGACGGTGCACTTTTTCTTTTCATCCCACACGACAGAACCACAAGGATGACCATGGAAAAGCCATTGAGTAGGGTCATTAGTATAAAGCTTGGGAAAGAGTGAAAAACTATCCCATTCATTCAAATCAACTTGTACCTTACAGGCAGTAGCATTAGTTAAACTAAGTTTTTGGTCTAACTCTCTGATGCTGACTCGAAAATCCTCAGAGGTGCAGTAACTCCAAATCGCATTAAGATCACATTCATCAACTGGAACAATAGTTATAAGGTTATTATCGAACTTCTCTCCATAATAGGGAGTCGCTTTCAACCCTATTCGGGTAATTGCTACCCCTTTTCTTTTCCAATGTCTATTTCCAGACTCATGCATATCATGAAGTCTTGCACGGTTTTCTGACGCGAATTTATATAATCTCCCTCTACTTTGCTCCCAATGGATGATTTGTTCTCGTCCGGTGACTTGTTCGTGGCTAGCAAATCCATCAACAAAATATTCCCAATCCAAATCTAAAGTATCTATTTCCCAAAATTTGAAGATGTATGAGTTTCTATCTCCAGTAACTATCCCTTGATAAGCCGTTGCTTTTTCGCCTAAAAAACCACCTTTATAAATAACTTTTTGAATCATTATTCTTGCATCAGGGTTTTCCAACTGCCTAGACTGCACAAGTCCTTTCGGTGAAGAAATCTTCAACTGTTCTGCTTTCTCTGATGCACTTTTTACTTCAGAGACATCCAAACAATGTAATAGAGTACCCTCAGGAGCTGAACCTTTGTTCAGAGTGATAAGAATAGCCTGCACCACCTCTCCTGAAATAGTTTCAAACGCCTTAGAACCTAAACGAGCTAAAAGACTCCACGTATCTCGAGTCAACAACTTTTCGCGAAATTTTTTATAGCTGGAGAGAAATAACCAATTTTGAGGTAAAACAATCGTTGTTGTACCACCAGCTGGGCTGAAATCCAGACAGCGCTCCATAAATATGGTAGCCAAGTCAGACTTCGCTTCAGAGAAAAATTGCTCACTAAAATCTTGTAATATCTTACATTGTTTCCCTCGACCCAAATATGGCACATTTGTAGCAATTAAATAATACCGCTGTGACAAAAGATGCGCTGCCATAGCTAGCCCTTGAGCTGTTACCTGAGCCGTTTTCGCTTCATCATTTGTTGTGGCTTGTAAATTCATTAGTACTTGCCAAGGTGCAGATTTTCCTTCAGTTTTTCCTTCGTAATATGCCATGTTGACATCAATCAGGCTGCCCAGTATAGGGGCATCTTTGAAAGTTCGGGTGAACCAGCCAAGTGCCTCACTGATTTCCGGCTTGTGTTTTGCCAAAGCCTGCCATTCCTGCGTGGCAGCACTAACATCCAGCCCGGAGCAGGCAATATTTATAGTAGGGAGGGCTCGGTAACCACCGGCATTGGGATAACGCCAGGCCTCCAGCGCCAGAGCAAAGGCTGCAATCTCCACACAACGGCTGTCTAGTTCAAGGCCATAAAGGTTATCAGCAAGCACCTTATCTACAGCGCTTCTGGCATCAAGACCTTCAAGCTGCATACGCATTGGCACCAGCATCAGGAATAATGCAACAAGAAAATGCCCTGAACCACAGCACGGATCCAGCGCTTTCAGTGCACGAACTTCCTGTGGCCAGCCATCAAACCAGCCGCCGGCGGCTTGCCACAACTCACCCTGCTCATCGCTGGTTTTAACAAAACGCAGATATTCCAGCGGCACACCCTCGATAGCGGCAGCCTGACGTAAGGTTTTCTCATCACTGGCCGAGCGTAAATCCGCATCCGTCAGCTGTTTTTTCGCCCACCACGCCCCCAGGCTGTTATCCAGCAGGAAGCTCACCATATAAGGCTCAGTGAATAACTGGGTGACCGGGCTTAACTCATCCGCACCAATCGGAATACCCGCGGCATTTACTTCGTCTTTACGTTTGCTTTGCCAGAACTGGTAACACCATCCTAGGCTATCCTGGGCCTGAAACACCGCACCAGGAAGTGTCAGAATCAAATCCTCTAATTCACGAATGCGGTCGACGGGAATTTGCAGCTCAAATATGGGGGAATCGACCCTAAATACCTGAGGCAGCATTCTCTGCGCCAGTTTACCGGCCAGTTCCCACCCATCTTTACAGCCTTCTTCTTCAGCATATTCCTGACAGTCGGTCAGCGTGACAGCAAGATATTTATCCAGCATCAGCAGATTGTTTTGTTCCAAAAAGCGGGCAAACAACATACGATGCCAGTGCTCATAGCTGACCTCCGCCCGCAGGCGTTCAGTTCCCTGCACACCATTAGACTGCAGCTTATCTCCCAACTGGCGGGCATGGGCTCGTAGGCGATTACGCAGCTTACGCTCATCATCGTTCAGGTATGCCGGAGCTTCCGCCGTCTCCACTCCTAAACGTATTAATGCTTCTGATGCAGCTTTTTCTATCAGTTCTCGGGCCCTGACAACGACTTTTTCCAGCTGATTTCTAAGCGTTTTATCCAGTGACTGTCGCATGTAGTACTCTTAAATTGAGGTTACTTCTAATTTTGCATATAGACTCGCACCTGAAGCCCAGACAAGGTTGTCTGAACTTCAGGTGTGATGAGAGGTTATTTCAACGATGCAGGACGATTTTCAGCTAAAGCGGACATAACTTCTTGTCTAACTTTTGCCAACCAGGAATCGAGCTCAGCCTCTGTTTCAATGACTGATTTTGGTAAAAGTACGATTTTTGCTTTAGGCACCAACATATCAACCGCATCCTGCCGCATACGGCTAAAACGGCCTGCCAAAGCAGAGGTTTTATCACTCCACTGTTCTAGCGAGGTATTTTCAATACAATCGAGTACTCTGTCGTTATCAGATAATGGTGACATTTCCAGGTTATCCAGATGATGCTTTGTCAGCAATCGCTCCTGCTGCTCTGTAGAAAGCTGGCTCCAGATTGCATCTTCATGCAATTCCTTTAGACACTCGTTATATTCAGTTTGAAAATCTTCGTACTTTTTCAAAATCGCAACGCGAATTTTTTCAATTACCTGCTTCAGCAACGGCTGTACTGGATTAGGATCGGCTAACAGACTTCGATTTTGCTCAATCGCATGCACCTCGTCCATGAGCTCGTCAAAACCAACTAAATTTTGGCAATACTTAAGCGCCGATTTTAGTTCGCCCCAACGAGCTTGTCTGACGAACACTTTTTCAGCAAGCCCTTTCCAACTCTCCACTTCATCGATAATATCGCGATGTCGTTCGAAGGCAGCCATTAGCTGTTCATTACCAGAAAGTCTTTCAACTTCAACAAGTAATTCTGCTCTTGGTGGTAATGGTAACGGGGCGTCGCCTCCCGCTTTACGAGCCAATTGCTTGGCGGTTTCTATCGCATCTCTTAATTTGGATTGTTCTTCACCATTGGTGCAGTTCAAACCAATCGCATGGATCAAACTTCTAATGCCCGCCAACTGTCGTGGCGTCAAGCTAACAGTTTCAGGCCGAAAGTTAGTTTGAGAGACTTTGCTGCGCTCCAAACTTTTCGCATCGACTGATTTCTCCTGAGAATCGCTTGCTTTTAATACACCAGCTGCCAACATGGTAAAAAGTGCGCCGTCAACGGTATCTTTCGGCCAGCCGAATGGAGCAGACATAAAGTTATCTCGTATCTCTCCCCCAGTTTTTGCAACACCGATATAGCGTTTAATGGCGACACAGACAGGATGCTTTTCCACTTCATCATTATGACCTACAGCTTCCAGAGCATTTGCATCAGCGAATTTACTTGCCCGCTCAAATACCTTATCCCATCCTTTTTGATCTGCTTGCTTAAACTCTGTGTAGAGCCGTTCACATGCTTTCTTACCTGCATTCTGGAACTGCTCAACTAATGTGTCGCCAGGTACTTCGCTCCCACCAGCCATTTGTACCTGGATACCATCAATAATTTCTTTAAGGATCAGTTTCTTGGTGCGCTCAGCTTCATACTTCCGGTGCTCCATTGCAGCGCGAGCGTCTTTACCCGCATCCGTAGAGGGTATCCCGCTCACTTCCAGAGTTGTTTCCGCCGCTTTAAAATCGACAATTGCGCTCAGTAGCTCATTACGGCGAATGGATGGAACATGAATGAAAATAGTAGCGTCATCAGGGTTCGCACTACGCACTGCATCCTCGAAAGCTTTTTCTTTACATTCAATTACATGAGCATAGAGATTTTTTTTAGCATCGGCAGGAAGATCCTGATCGAAACACACGGTGATCTTACGGGGTTCGTTACTGACCCCTTGATTAACGCTACCAAACCCTAAAGCAATGTTAACACGGTTTTTTATTTCGAGGCTGCGGAACGTTTCTAAACGCTGTGGGTTACCGCGTAGATCATTTTGTTGTTGTTTGAAAGTATCATGCCACTGCTGGCTTTCAAGTGTTTGCAACCTGTATTCAACACCTGCACTAGTATTCATTGGCAGTAAGTCGCCGTCATCAACCAGTTGTTGAATTAAATGTGGCAATTTTGCTCTCAGTTCATGCTTACCATCACTTAAATGTTCCAGAAGCAAATCAGCGAGGAAAGCTTCCGTTGAGGCAATACCGTGATTGATATCTGTTGGTAGTTTACTAATGAGTAGTATCAACGAAAGCACTCTACCCTGGAGGACTTCATCTTCGTCCCCAGCCTTGAAGCGAGCTATCTTTTCGTAGATCTCTTTGCCAATAACACCCGTTTGTAGCAGGTTGATTGCAATTTGTTCATAGATAAAATCGGCAGGGACAACTGAACCCAACGGTTTAAGCGCCGTAGATTTTGTGGCCTCATGCACTACACGTAACTGATTTCGTAGTTGGGATCCGGTTCCGGTTTTATCCAGCGCAGGAAGGACTCGCTCCCAGAAACGACGACGCACTGGCAGTAACGGATAGTCTGCAACCATCCATTTTTCATCGTCTTTATGAGCTTCAATAACAGAACCACTCATATGACGATTAATCTCACCGAGGTTATGATGTACCACGGATTCGATCTCAGCTCTGGCAGTTTCTTTCTTCTGAAGAATAACTTTCCGGATTACCGCATCGACATCAGTATCCTCAAGCTGAACAGAAATCTGGAAACGCCCCATAAGGCGTTGCAGGTTTTGCAACCCGGATAAGGCACTTTGCCCTGTGGCGACGAAAAGTAATTTCGACTTAAGTGCACCAGCTTTACAGCATGTTTCAACGGTCTCTTGCACAAGATGAGCACGATCGGGATCATCAGCGATATACTGCTGAACCTCATCAAGAACAACCAAAGTTAAGGGCATTTCGCCTTCATTTGACAATGCATCAACAATCGACTGAACCATTTCCGTATTTGATACATCATCAACAATTTTATATTGCGCACGCAGCATATCTCGTACTTCTTTAGCATCACTTCCAAGAGATGGTAAAGCATGTAACAGCGCATTCGCCATGACTGGTGAAACATGGAGATTGCGCAGTTCTTTCTTCCAAAGGTCTTCGCCTTCTTTACCTTTGGCATGCTGTTGGATGTAAGCTTTTACTTGCTCAAGCACCCCTTCAGATCTTAACCAAAGTTCAAATTGGGCAAGATGATATTGCTCAGACAACCCAGCTGATTTGAAAATGATCGCCAACAAGGCTAATCGAACTTTGTCTTCTGCTCCCGCCCCCAAAGTTCCTGACGCGGCATGAAGTCCTCCCAGTCGACTTCCCAATGTTGAAAGTTCGTCAAAATATTGTCGTACATCATCGGGTAACTCAACCAATGAGCGAGCATCTGCTCCGCTCTCCATTTTCTGATTCACCCAAAGGGTTCTGAGCATTTTAGCTAGATGCGATTTCCCAGAACCGAAAAAGCCTGAAATCCAAACTGCAGGTTGTTCACCAGAACTTTTAACGTTTCGTAAGTAGTTGCTAAGAATATCAGCCATGCCTTTGGCATAAGCCCCGCTACAGACAAACGTCCGCAGCTCATAATCTAATGTTTCAAGAGCCCCTTTGGAGAGATCATCTTTTACCTCAGCCACACCGTTGTTGGCCAATTTGCTTTCCAGAGGGTCAAGTTTATAAATTTCGCGGTTTAGCATTTTTCTTTACCTAGTTAAGCTATGGTGATCGCAGTGGCTTGATATCCCCAGCCATCTTTGGCATCGAGCAGTTTGTAGTTATTCTCATGATATTCTCCGGGGAAAAATACCACCAAGCGTCCCTGTACTTGAGTCGTTAAAGATTTAACTAAAGCGGAGACTGATACAAAGCCGAACATGGTCCCACATCCCATAAGAGCTACTACAGATTCAGGTGTTTGGTGCGCATTAATCTGCTCATGGAGTTTCGACACAAGCTCTTCAGCAAAATAGTCATAGCTTCCTTCCAGATACTCTGGATCTTCGAAATAAGCCTCTTTGTAGTCCTGTCTGGCCATCCAGTAGGGGAACTCATTGGTCAAGTCCAACAACAGCCATGGGTGCTCGCTTTCGATGCATGCATGCTCGAATTCAGTCATGCGAGCACGAAGCTTAAGCTCATCCTCTTTGTCATATACGACAAAGATAGCTTTCTCTTCAGCTGAGATATTGTTACCCCATGGCACACTGATGTGACTGGAAAAACTTTTCAGTAATTTTGACAATCTGTCAGACATCACGTTATTCCTTAACTAGGAGATTCAGAGGTGCAAAAGACACTTCAACGACCTCACTGGCTTGTTTGAAATTAATCAGGCCGCGCAAAGTTGCTCTATATGCAAGCTCGTACAAAGTTGTTTCATCAACTGGTAATAGTTTCATCCAAAAGCTATCAAACAAACGTTTACCTGAAAGCCCCTGGAAGTGCCCAAGAAGTAGAGCAAAAACCACGTTCACATACGTTACTTTTGGTTCAGTACGTTGTTTTTTAACCTTACCCGAAAGATAACCTGATTGAGTCCATGTGCCACTAATGTTTCGAGCAAATGACTGAAGTGATGCCTGACTAAATCGATCTGGATCGTCTTTTGCTAGGTGTTCTTCCATAACGCTTCTGGGTAAGATTTGCCCAGGCTTAAGTGCCGTAATGACCCCAACAGATTCTCGAAGTAGTGGATCTCTTGCAATAGCCAATTGCAGTGCGAGTAGAGGCTGAGCTTCTTCAGATAGCTCCCAAAGTTGACGAAAAAATTTGAACAAAGGTATGTGCGGAGACATCCCATAAAGACCAACCATGTGCCGATAAGTTAGTTTCCTGGCACTAGAACTGGGTTTATGAAGAATATTGTCATCCACAATACTTACCCTATATTCTTCTTGTAAGGTGTTCTCAGGCCGTGCCTGGAGCAATATCTTCAATTCTTCGATCATCATGCAACGCGCTGCATGAGGTCCATTTTTTCCAAACTTGAATCCATACTGAACTAACTGCTCATGGTTCATCAGGATACCTCCTCAAATCCGAGTACTAAAAGCCATTTTTGATAAAAAAACTGCTTTCGTTCTGCTTTAGCACTCAAGTATATTGTTCGTAAACATGTAAAGCCATTATCTGCAACTATCTTGATTTAACTGAATAAATGGTTACCAAAGTCGAATGGGCTAACCCTACTTTCACGATTTCTATCCAGATAATCCGCCCACCACTGTAACATCAACCTACGCTCCCCAAGATGTTCCGCCTTATGGATGTAAGCCGCCCGCACAGAGTTACGTTCCTGGTGACTCATCTGCCGCTCCACTGCATCCCTCGACCACAGCCCCGACTCAATCAACGAACTACACGCCATCGTCCTGAACCCATGCCCACAGACTTCCGTTTTTGTGTCATAGCCCATCACTCGAAGTGCCTTGTTCACCGTATTTTCACTCATCGGCTTACGGGGATCATGATCGCCTACGAAAATCAGCTCTCGATTCCCATTCATGCTTTTGATCTTTTCCAGAATGGCTAAGGCTTGCCGCGACAAAGGAACAAGATGAGGAGTCTTCATCTTCGAACCACGCTGAGAATGCTTTACACCTTCCAGCGGTTCACGCTCACCTGGGATCGTCCACATAGCCGTTTCAAAATCCACTTCTGTCCAACGGGCAAAACGCAGCTCGCTTGAACGGATGAAAACCAACAAAGTGAGTTCAACCGCCAGTCGGGTTAACGGCCTGCCAGAATAGTGATCGATGCGGTGAAGCAATTCAGGAATGCGATTAAGTTCCAAAGCAGCACGATGCTGTCTTTTCGCCGTAGCAACCGCACCAGCAATCTCCTGCGCGGGGTTATAGTCGATTAAGCCACTCTGAACGGCAAAGCGCATAATCGCAGTAGTTCGCTGTTGTAAACGGGCGGCAACTTCGAGCCGCCCGGATGACTCGACGGCTTTGATGGGTACAAGCAGATCCCGTGTCTTCAATTCAGCAATGTTCCGCTTACCGATGGCAGCAAAGAGATTATCTTCGAGGCTTTTCAATACACGAGCGCTATGCGATGCAGACCACCTCTGATTGCTGGCGTGCCACTCTCTAGCTACCACTTCAAACGTTATCGCCTCTTGCTCCTGCTCTACCTTAACGGCTTTCTTGTTCTCACTAGGATCGACGCCATTAGCTAACAGCTTACGGGCTTCATCGCGACGAGCCCTGGCATCCGCCAGCGAAACCTCAGGATATTTCCCAAGCGCCAGCATCTTCTCCTTACCGCCAAAACGATAACGCAGCCGCCAGTATTTTGAGCCATTCGGGTGAACCAGCAAAACCATACCGTCGCCGTCAGTAAGTTTATAGGCTTTTGCTTCAGGTTTAGCCGAACGAACCTTCACATCACTCAGAGCCATGATGAGTATCCTTTCAAGGGTTCTGTGTGGGTACAGACATTATCGAACCGCGATATACCCGCAGTTGTACCCGCATCAGTTAGTTGATGTAGATTGAATCAGGTTGACTTAGGTTGAGTGAAAAAGCGAGGAAAGCCTTGCGGATACTGGATTTCAGGCACAAAAAAAGACGTCCGTTGACGTCTATTGATGTTCCGATGGTGCCGAAGGCCGGACTCGAACCGGCACGTATTTCTACGGTTGATTTTGAATCAACTGCGTCTACCGATTTCGCCACTTCGGCACTGAAGGGGATGCGGAAACGTGTTGGATTATACCTGCCGCGGGCGG
The DNA here is from genome assembly GCF_032104925.1 of Kosakonia sp. Lineage (NCBI taxonomy): Bacteria > Pseudomonadati > Pseudomonadota > Gammaproteobacteria > Enterobacterales > Enterobacteriaceae > Kosakonia > Kosakonia sp. The sequence continues at coordinate 126,117 of NZ_DAMCGF010000002.1, read as the reverse complement.
CTATGCAAGTCACGATGTTGTCATACGCCGCTAAGTGCTGAAAAAATCAACGTTCTACAAGCTGTCGCCTCTCTCTTTATAAATCCTTTCCTCCTTAACCCCCTTTTATCCTCTTAATCCCTTACCCGCTGCCCCCTTCGATCCATAACGTTCATCCTTCCAGCACCCATCGTTGAACATTCCACATCAGCCCCTGCCCTTCCAACATCACAATCCGCCAGCACTTCAACCTTCCCTTCTTCTGCCAGTCTCGCAAATAACCCGACTAGCGAAATATACGTTCGTGCCACTCTGCCGATATTTGTAAAAACAAAGCCTGCTAACAATCCGTAAAATAGCAATGCGACCATTCTTAATATATAATATTTTCTTCATCACTTTAAACCATCTAATAATGTCTAAACCGTCATATCGGTTAAAAGACCTATGACAATTAGCCTGTTTCTTTTTTTGCATTTCATTGAATACTTTGATGATTACCAGTCTCAATGGCGAACGCTATTACGTGGAGATAATGTATGCATGTACTCATGATTGACAAGCAGTCAATATTTATTGAAGGAATGGCATCAGTACTATCGCAATATATTCCGGAGGTAAAAGTTCGTGGGCTGAATAATCAAAAAGACATTGATGATACGCTTAATGAATTTCCGGCATCGTTAATTCTGCTCGATGGCGATGGTAATAAAACCTCAAGCCTCGAATTGCTGGATATTTTAGCTTGTCGTCATCCGAATATCCCCGTAGTGATGCTGATGAATAAATGTCAGCCGACATTATTACGGCTTTTTTTAAATCATCATGCCATGGCGTTTATCAGGCGTGATTCTCCCCCGGAAACCATCGCGCAAACGCTCCGTACCGCGTCGCTTGGCATGTTTTGTCTGCCACAGGAGAGCATTACGTTACTGGACAACGGGCAGAGCGCGCTTGCCCGCCTGAGTGAACGCCAGCGTGAAATCCTGAAATTACTGGCCGCCGGGGAGTCAAATAAACAAATTAGCCGCCATTTAAATATCAGCGCGGGCACGGTGAAAGCGCATCTGGAATCGATTTTCCGCCGTCTGAATGTGAATAACCGCACTCAGGCTGCGATGATGTATTCGGAAGAGTAGTCCTGATTGTCGTTATTTGATTCACGTTAGCTTGTTTTCGTTTTCCTGAGCGTAAAAGGAGCATTATGCGTGGGCATAATGCTCCTGTCGTTTAACTTAATTTCTTGGATAACTTGTTTGTACGCGCCACTGTCCACCGTTATTCACTAAGCGGATAAACGCGTGGCGATCGTTGGCGATATTATAAAAAGCCCCATTGCCATACGCCCTGCCCACGTTCGCAGTGCCATTCCCGCCCAGCGCAATGGTGAAATTAACCGCCGCGGTATGGTTGGCCGCGCCAGCACAGAACGCCTGAATGGTGTTACCGATCGAATTCCACGCCACATTCGCATCCGTCCATGTCGAAGCGGTATTCGTTTGCGGGCATCCCGGCTGGTTGGCAACAGTGCGCTGCTGCAGCCATGCGTCGGCTTTACCGACATGGCACGTCGTCATATGCCCGCCGGCGTTATCCTGATTCTGCGCCCATTGCGCGGCAGTCAGGCCCGCACCGGGCAGGTTACAGGCCGGACCAACATTAACTGCCATCGCCGCTGTTGAAAAGCAAAATAGTGATACCGCAGCCACAGAAATAATGCTGCGCGTTTTAACCTTACGTGAAAAAACAGAGTTTACAGACATAATCATCTCCTGCGAGTGAAATAAAGGAAGTGCGAATTCGCAGGATTAAATTAGCGCCGCAGTGAATTGCTGAATATTTGCCAGGTGACCAGTGCAGACGAGATAAATGGCCTGGGCCACTTCACGGAGCAGCAAAACAAATTGACTACTCCGCGTTAATTATTGGGCGGGCGTCTTCTTACGTTGTGCGCGTGGGGTTGGTGTTTTTTTAGCAACAGGGACTTTTTTAGCGACCGGCGTCTTTTTCACTCCCGCCGTTTTTTTACGTATCGGTGCTTTGCTGGATTTATCATCTTTGTGCATGGTGTGCCAAAAATAATAAATTGAGATTATCCCAATACCAACATCTTTTAAGATCCAGAAAGGTAACTCCTGAGCCATTAATATCACGTTAAACAACAGGTAGGGTAAATTCAAACAGCCCTGCACGGTAAAACCGAACGCCGTAATTAAAAGCCCAATGCGATACCACAGTGGAATATCAAGCATACGGCTGCTAAGGGCGCTAATAAAAATGATCGCCGCAATCGCCACATCCACCAGCGTGATGGCCCAAAAAAGGAGTTTAAGCGTCATGATGATTCCCCTGGTTTGCGTCGCGGTGCACGGCGACGCGGTGCGGCTTTCACGCCGCGAGCTGCGCGTTTTAACTCACCGGCCACCTGTAAAATGTCATGCCCTTCGCGGCGGTTAAAGAAGTTGGCCAGCCAGGCAATCATGCCGACGCTTATCGCGCCCACAAAATAGCCGATCCCCATGGCGATATCGCTGTCTTTAAAGTTCATCCCCAGCCAGCGGGCAATAAACCCGCCGAGCGTGAAAGTGGTGCTCACGCTAATCGCGCCAATGATGATCCCGGCGGCCAGGCGCCCGTGTTGATGCAGTTTTTTCGGCTGCCAGAAAAACGACACGCTCAGCCCGCCGAACAATCCGGCGAGCGCGGCCAGCCCCTGGCTTAGCAATTGCAGCCCATCTGCGGCCATCGTATTTCCCTCCTGAACAGGCGGCCTCAACGAATGGGATGAGGCCGCAATAGCGACTACTGGCAAGGAGGAAGCGTGACGGTTGTGGCGTCGTTATCTGTAGTGAGATAACGCGTCGCGCTTTCCGGGCTGTAAATCAGGTGCTTGTTACTGCGCAGACCGCGCACGCTATCGATATCCGCGCTGTACCACTTGCCTTTGCCCGGCAGCGGTTTACCGCTCCACGGGTCGCCGCCCAACTGCTTCTTGTTCAGCGCCCACACGCTCCATAGCGAGTCCTCCGCCTTGCCGCTCCAGCCCAGTTTGATGGCCTGATCGCGCGTGACGTAATCGGCTGGCAGCACGTCATCGCGGTTCAGGGTTTTGAGCAGAGCCGTCAGTTTTTTGTCATCCTGAACGGTTTTCTTATTCAGTTTTGCTAACTCTTGATTAGCCGCCTGCACCACCGCGCTGCACTGCGGCAATTCTGCCCACGCGGGCTGCGTTAGCAGCAGACCGACAAAGGTGACTATCGGCAGATATCGTTTCATCTCTTCACTCCTGGGCTCAGTTAATCGGTGCCAGAAACAGCGCGCGTTCGGCGTCACGTCGGCGCGTCAGCCCCGCCAGAATCTTGCCGCCAGCTTTGTTCCAGCGCGGCAGTTGATCGGCCGCCTCCTGATACTGGCCCTGGTTGAGCAGGCGCAGCAGCGTTGAGTTCTGCAGGTTGCCAAGCCCGACGTTAAAGGCGAAGGCGACCAGCGCGTCGAACTGGTTCTGGTTAAGATCCACCGTCACATACTTGTGGATGCCGCGTTCGGTCATCCCGAGATCGGCGCGCAACAGATCTTCCGCCTCCACTTTGCTCAGCGCCTGGGGGAAGTTTTCATTGGGCAAAATCAAGTGCCCGTAGCCGATGGTCCATTTGCCTACCGCGTCGCGGTACTTCTCAAGGCTTAGCCCTTCGAAAGATTTAATCAGCGTCAGCCCGGCAGCGCCGGTGCTCAGGGGTTGATTAGCCATTGTCATCGCTCCTGTCGGTTACTTGAGGAAGAACTTGTCGGGTGTACTCTTCGATAAGCCGCAGCACGCTCTCCGGCGGCTCCAGCACGGTGAACTGCATTTCGATATCCACATGCCCGCTGTCGCGCCCGCTGCTTCCATGGCTCGGTGGCGACATGCTGACGTGAAAACGGCTAACCGCGTCGTCAGGCGTGCCGGACATTGCGCTCTGCTGTTCCACCGCGTCGGTACGCACGGTAAGAAACACTTTCATTTTCTCGAGCATCAGCCCGCGCGGCGTCGCGAGCGCTACCAGCGGCAACTCAAAGTGGTGGCGATCATCAAGTGCCATTTCGATGATCTTCGGCACCAGCCGCCCGTCGTCGCTGTGTTCAAAAAAAGGATCCAGCGCCTGCATGTACTGGTGCGCAATAAGCTGGTTTGCCGCCGAGGCCGCATGCTGCATGCCGCGGGTGATATCGGCCAGCGTCACACCCGAAGCAGAAGGTGGCGTACCATCCCCCGGAGAGGGGGGCGGATCCTGCGGTGGATCGGCAGGCGGTAATCCGGCGATATCTTCGGGTGGCGGATCGGCAGGTGGCAGCCCGGCCCCCTCCTCCGGCGCAGGCTGTGGCGCGGGGGAATCCGCCTTCGGTGCCGCGCTACGGTTGCCGCGAAGCCAGTCTTTCATTGACATAGTGCACTCCGTGAGAAATGAGGCTGCCAGGCAGCCTCAGGGTGGAGATAGCGAGAATTACGCCGGCGCTTTTTCCGCTGTGGCAGGCGTTTCGGGGTAGGCATCAAGCTGTTTCGATTCCAGCTTTTTCGCCTCTGACGGCAGGACAGCCGGGCGTGTTGCGGCATCCGTCAGGAAATCAATCACGCGCATCAGAGCTTCCGGCGGTGGCTGACGTTTAACCTGGGTATGGATGCTGTACTTCGCGCGGGTATCGCTGGAGCGGGTTTGCTGGGCTTTGTGCGAGACGCGACCGGTGATTTTCACGCTGAACGGCCCCCAGCCAACAGACGCTTCCAGCGAGGCTTCCGCTTCGGTCTGGCTACTGCTGGCTTCGCTCTGGGAGACTTCCAGCTCGAAGTCGATGGTGCCCTCTTCGATGCTGATGTTAGGGTGGGAAATGGCCGCCAGCAGCGGGATGCGCATGGTCTTTTTCACCACGCCCTGGATAACGCCCTTGTCATCCACCACGGTTTCGTCGTAGTCAAACTGCACCGACTCCGCCTTACCGTCCTTGATACACACCGAGAGCAGGAAGTCGGCGTACGCTTTACTCGCCTGCACCTGCGCTTTGATCATTGCCTGCAGTGGGCCGCCAATCATGTGCTCCAGCGGCAGTGCATTAATGACCGATCCAATAAATTGTGAATCCATAATGCATACTCCTGTGGGTTATACGAAAACATCGCGTTGCGAATTCGCAAACCCACAGTAATAGAGCGAAGAGGCTGAAAATATTGGCTGGATGGCGGTAAAAAACGGGGAAAATGGCCTAAGACACGTGCCGGGTTAAACAGGTTTTAAAAACAGCGCGCGCTCGGCTTCACGCCGCCTTGTCAGCCCGGCCAGCACTTTACCGCCCGCTTTGTTCCAGCGCAGAAACTGGTCTGCCGCCTGTGCGTACTCCCCCTGGTTGAGCAGTTTAAGCAGCGTCGAGCTCTGCAAATTGCCTGCGCCAAGGTTAAAGGTAAATGCCACCAGCGCATCAAACTGGTTCTGATTGAGATCCACCCTCACGGCTTTGTGTACCCCGCGCTCGGTCATCAGCAGATCGGTACGCAGGAGCGCTTCGGCCTCGGCTTCGGTAATCGGGTGGGAGAAGTTTTCATTCGGTAAGATCAAATGTCCGTAGCCAATGGTCCACTTACCCACGGCATCTTTGTATTTTTCCAGCCTAAGCCCTTCAAAAGATTTAATTAGCGCCAGGCCGCCAGCGCCTGTACTTTGCGGTTGATTCACCATGGTAGTTGCTCCGGGTTTGTGGGTGGGTACAGCACCTTTTGAGGATGGTTCGGACACATCGTGTTGCAAAGTCACCGCGCCAAAATAGCCGTATGGAAAATCCGAAAATAGCGGCCTGCGGCGTGCCATACACCGCCATACATTAACGAAACGGGCGGTATGTACACCCGCAAGCTGCCGCAGAGCCTGCCAATGCCCTACACTTCATGCGTCTCTCTCTAAATCAAAGGAATCCGTGATGAGCATCATTAAAAGTTACGCCGCACCGCAGGCTGGCGCCGCCCTGGAGCTGCAGGAGTATGACGCTGGCCCACTGGCGGCGGAAGATGTGGAAGTGCAGGTGGATTACTGCGGGATCTGCCATTCGGATCTCTCGATGATCGATAACGAATGGGGCTTCTCCCAGTATCCGCTGGTCGCCGGGCATGAAGTGATTGGCCGCGTGGTGGATCTGGGCAGCGCGGCACAAAATAAAGGTCTGAAAATCGGACAACGCGTGGGCATCGGCTGGACGGCGCGCAGTTGTGGGCACTGTGATGCCTGTATTGATGGCAACCAGATCAACTGCCAGGAAGGCGCGGTGCCAACCATTCTCAATCGCGGTGGCTTTGCCGATAAACTGCGCGCCGACTGGCAATGGGTGATCCCGCTGCCGGACAGCATTGATATCGAAACCGCCGGCCCGCTGTTATGTGGCGGCATTACCGTGTTTAAACCGCTGCTGATGCACAACATCACCGCCACCAGCCGCGTTGGCGTGATCGGTATCGGCGGGCTGGGCCATATCGCTATTAAACTGCTGCACGCGATGGGCTGCGAAGTAACGGCGTTTAGCTCGAACCCGGCGAAAGAGGCAGAAGTACGCATTATGGGGGCCGATTACGTGGTGAACAGCCGCGATGCGGATGCGCTGAAAGCGCTGGCGGGTCAGTACGATCTGATCATCAACACGGTAAACGTTGATCTGAACTGGCAGCCCTACTTTGAGGCACTCACCCACGGCGGGCATTTTCACACCGTTGGCGCGGTGCTGAAGCCGCTCGAAGTCCCGGCCTTTACGCTGATCGCAGGCGATCGCAGCGTTTCCGGCTCCGCAACCGGCACACCGTATGAACTGCGTAAGCTGATGAAATTCGCCGGACGCGCGAAAGTGGCACCGACCACCGAAATGTTCCCGATGTCGCAGATTAACGAAGCGTTGCAGCACGTGCGCGACGGCAAAGCCCGTTACCGCGTGGTGTTAAAAGCGGATTTCTGATGTGAAAAAGCCCGGCTATTGCCGGGCTTTTTGATTGCGCTAACCCGTCTTGTTAACGCGACCAGTGCCAGAATTTGGGCTACCTTAATGTCTTTGGTTTGACTTCTGACTGGCCTGGCTGGCGGTTCTTTTACGGTTTTCGGGATACCCTTCAAAAGCGAAATCAAAGCCGCTTTCCAGCAAGGCGGGTTTTACCTGCTAATAGCAGCAAACACTTCCGCAATCGCGACAGCCCCCGGATCGGTTACCCCGTCGAGATTTTCGCTGTTCACATACGATGAGCGCCCGGCACCCGCTTTTTGCATTGTCGCCGTGCTGTCCGCACCAGTTTTAGCCGCAGCTACCGCGGCATCCAGCCCGCTATCGCGTAGCGCTTCAAGCGCCGGTTGCAGCGCGTCGATCAGTGTCCGATCGCCGAGATCCGCACCCCCGTAATGTTTCATCTGCTTCAGCCCCAGCAGTAACGCTGCCGGCAACGGCGTACCGTTGTGTACGGCCTGACCTGCGGCGGTGAAGAAAATCGACATCAGCACGCCGCTGGAACCGCCCATCACTGTCGCCAGCCGCTCGCCAACCAGTTGCAGCAGTTGCGAGGTGTTGTTCAACGGCAGAGCATTCTGCTCCAGCAACTGTTTGATTTCCCGCGCCCCTTCAGCAAAGGTGGAACCAGTATCGCCATCGCCCACTTTCGCATCCAGCGCGTTAAGCCGATTTTCCAGGCCAATCAACGTATTCACCGCCGTACTGACCAGCGCTTTCACCTGCGGGTTGTCGGATGGTTCAATCTCCAGTCCGTCATACACCGCGCTGTGTGGCTGGGTTTTCATCGGCGCGAACGGCACCGGTTTCTGCCAGCCTACGGTCTGCACATCGGCGCAAATCGCCTGCTCGAAAGTGGCATTCAGGCGCAAGACGGATAGCGAAAACCCTTTCATATCCAGTGAACTGACCAGCGGCGCGGGGCCAATCAGATAGGCGATTTGCTCTTTAAAGGCTGAGTGCGCCAGTTCTTTGGTCAGCAGCGCCATTTCCAGCGCCGAGACGCCGCCGAGGTTGTTAATCAGCACCGCCACCCGATCGTCACCTACCGCCGCTTTTAGCGGTTTAACCAGCGTATCGATAAGCTCCTTACTGTTGTGCGTATCAACAGTGGTCGCGCCAGGTTCGCCGTGGATACCCAGCCCCAGCTCGACTTTCCCGTGCTGAATGCGCCCCTCTTCGCTATCGCCGCCCGGCAGGTTGCAGGTCTCCATCGCCAGCCCGAGGCTGAAAACGTTGTCGCAGGCCTGCTGAGCGATATCGCGCACTTCGCTCAGCGACTTACCGTGTTCCGCAGCATGACCCGCAATCTTATGCACCAGCGCTGTACCGGCGATGCCGCGCGGCTGCTTGTTGTCCGGCAGGGCGATGTCGTCTGCGACAATCACCATTTCCACCTTCAGGCCATAGCGCTTGGCTTTCTCTGCCGCGAGGCCGAAGTTCAGCCGGTCGCCGGTGTAGTTCTTCACGATCAGCAGACAGCCGCGATCGCCGGTGACTGCCACAATCGCGTTCAGCACCGCATCCACGCTTGGCGAAGCGAAGACATCACCACAGACGGCGGCGGTGAGCATCCCTTTGCCGACAAAACCGGCATGCGCCGGTTCATGCCCGGAACCACCGCCGGAAATCACCGCGACGCGGCTTTTATCCCAGTCGGCGCGGGCCACAATACGAATAGCGGGATCGATATCAAGTCGAACGAGGTTGCCGTGTGGTGCAGAAATTACCAAACCTTCAATGGCATCATTGACCAGCTGTTTGCGGTCATTGAAAAAGAATCTGGACATAATATTCCAAAAAGTTGTGAATCGTTCCTCAAGCATAGCCCGCGCGGTGCGGGACGGGGTAAAGAACAGATTTTACTGAATGGGTTTTACGGTGCTTTGCGACCAAAATCCACCGCGTAACCGCGCAGGTTGCGCAGCGTGTCGAGACGGTTGCCCAGCACAATCGCGCCGATAATCGCCAGTACCAGCAACGCTGCGTGCAAATACCTGGCAATATGCGAATCCAGCAGAAAGAACCCGGCGATGGCCGGAAGTGAAAAAACGACCCACAGACTGCTCAGCGTGTTTTCCGCCGCGCTAAAACGGGCGAGCACCCGGTCTGCCTGCGACTCTTGCGGCGAACCGCGTCGCACGGTGCCAACCTGCTGCGCCAGCGCATCCGCTCGCTGGATCAGCCAGCGTACCAGGCTCAGCGCAATAATGGCCACCAGCAGTTCAAGTACCAGCACCGCACTATCGCTGAGCATGGAAAGCGCCCACTGCGCGCCAAGCATTGCTATGGTAACCAGCGTACTCAACAAACAAGAGACGATCATGGCTGAGAGATGCGTTGCTGCGCGTATCAACATGCAGTGCTCCTTGCAGAAAAAAGAAGAGAGGCCTCAGCCTCTCTTTTCAGGTATCAACTAGCTTTTACGCGTCATCAGCCACAGGCTAATGAGGAAAAAGCTGGCGCTCGGCAACAGCGCGCCGACGACCGGCGGGATGCCGTACACCAGCGTCAACGGGCCGAAAATCTGATCCAGCACGTAGAAGACAAAGCCGAAACTGATACCGGTGACAACGCGTACGCCCATCGCCACGCTACGCAGCGGCCCGAAGATAAACGACAGCGCCATCAGCATCATCACCGCCACGGACAGCGGCTGGAAGATTTTGCTCCACATATTGAGCTGATAGCGCCCGGAATCCTGGCCACTCGATTTGAGGTACTTCACGTAGTTGTGCAAACCGCTGATCGATAGCGCGTCCGGATCCAGCGCCACCACGCCAAGTTTGTCCGGCGTCAGGTTCGTTTTCCAGGTGCCACTCACGGTTTGCGCACCGGTAACTTGTTTCGGATCCGTCAGGTTAGATTCATCAACCTGCGACAGTCGCCAGAGTTTCTCCTGCGGATCGAACTTCGCCGACGCGGCATAACGCACCGACTGCAAACGACGCTCTTTATTGAAGGCATAAATGCTCACGCCACCGAGTTCATCGTCGCCTTTTACACGCTCAATATAGATAAAATTATTACCATCTTTCGCCCACAAACCTGACTGCGTGGAGAGCAACGAGCCGCCATACATCGACTGCGCACGCTGGTTACGCGCCATTTGCTCACCCTGCGGCGCGACCCACTCGCCAATCGCCATGGTCAGCAGCACCAGCGGAATAGCGGTTTTCATTACCGACAGAGCCACCTGCATGCGGGTGTAGCCGGAAGCCTGCATGACCACCAGCTCGCTGCGCTGCGCCAGCATGCCCAGCCCTAACAGCGCGCCAAGCAGCGCCGCCATCGGGAAGAAGATCTGAATATCTTTCGGGATGCTGAGAATGGTGTACATCCCGGCGCCCAGCGCGTCATAGCTCCCCTGGCCTGCTTTTTTCAGCTGATCGACAAACTTGATAATGCCGGAGAGCGACACCAGCATGAACAGCGTCATCATGATGGTGGTGAAAATGGTTTTACCGATATAGCGGTCAAGTACGCCAAAAGCCTGCATTATAGCGCTCCTTTACGCGTAAAACGGGCGCGAACCCGGCGCATTGGCACCGTATCCCACAAGTTCAGCACCACAGCCAGCGCTAAATAGGCCATGTTTACCAGCCACATCCACACCAACGGATCGAGTTTGCCTTTCGCACCGTTCGAGCGCAGCGTGGTTTGCAGCAGGAAGAAGACCAGATAAAGCAGCATGGCGGGGAGCATCGACAGTACGCGGCCCTGACGCGGGTTGACCACGCTCAGCGGCACTACCATCAGCGCCATCATAACGACCGTAAACACCAGCGTTAAGCGCCAGTGCAGTTCGGCGCGCGCGCGCGGCGTATCGGTTTTAAATAGCGTGCGCATGTCCATCTGCTCGGTATCTGACGGATCGAGCGCCACCGCCTGGTGACCAATAATCGCCTGATAGTTCTGGAAATCAGTGATGCGGAAATCGCGCAGCATGGCGGTGCCTTCAAAACGGGTACCGGTATTGAGCGTCACCACCTGAGAGCCATCTTTATGCTGCGAGAGATGGCCGGAATCCGCCACGACGACTGATGGACGGGCGGAACCTTTAGTACGAATCTGCGCCAGGAAGACATTCTTGAAGTTTTTGCCCTCAACGCCTTCGATAAACAGCACCGAATTGCCATCCGTCGCCTGCTGGAATTGCCCTTGTGCCAGCGCCGCCATGCCGGGGTTCGCTTTCGCGTCGGCAAGCACCTGATCCTGATGGCGGGAAGACCACGGGCCCGCCCACATAACGTTGACCGCAGCGACAATACCGGTGAATAACGCGAGGATCATCGCCGCTTTCACCAATACCGCGCGGCTCAGGCCGCAGGCGTGCATCACGGTGATTTCACTTTCGGTATAAAGTTTGCCCAGCGTCATCAACAGACCGAGGAACAGACTCAACGGCAGGATAAGCTGCGCCATTTCCGGCACGCCCAGCCCCAGCAGTGAGAGCACGAGGTTCGTCGGGATTTCGCCATCAGCGGCTGCGCCTAAAATCCTGACCAGTTTCTGACAAAAGAAAATCAGAAGCAGGATGAATAGGATCGCAAGCTGGCTTTTTAGCGTCTCCCGTACCAGATATCTTATGATTATCACTTTAAATACGCCCGTAAAAACCAGTGTTTTTGCTGGAAAATAGCTTGTTTCATGGCTTAAACGTCATTTATTCTCTTGAGTCGTCGAAATGATCGCTAAGATTAATATACTCAGCGGATACGCGCGTAAGACCCGATTTTGACGTGCCGAAACCGAAGTAACATTAAGATTAACACGAAGTCACCGCAACAGCGGACACGAGTTACGAAAGCTTGCAATTTTATCCGTAGCCGCCGCCGTTGTCTTTAAGATTCAGGAGCGTAGTGCATGGAGTTCAGTGTAAAAAGCGGTAGCCCGGAGAAACAGCGGAGTGCCTGCATCGTTGTGGGCGTCTTTGAACCGCGCCGGCTCTCTCCGATCGCCGAGCAACTCGATAAAATCAGTGACGGCTACATCAGTGCGCTGCTGCGTCGCGGGGAACTGGAAGGCAAGCCGGGGCAGACGTTGTTGCTGCACCACGTACCGAATGTCCTCTCCGAACGTATTTTGCTGATTGGCTGTGGTAAAGAGCGTGAACTGGACGAGCGCCAGTATAAGCAGGTGATTCAAAAAACCATTAACACGCTGAATGATACCGGCTCAATGGAAGCCGTCTGCTTCCTGACCGAACTGCATGTAAAAGGGCGGAATACTTACTGGAAAGTACGCCAGGCCGTTGAGACGGCGAAAGAGACCCTTTACAGCTTCGACCAACTGAAAACCAACAAAAGCGAGCCGCGCCGCCCGCTGCGTAAAATGGTGTTCAACGTGCCGACCCGCCGCGAGCTGACCAGCGGTGAGCGCGCCATTCAGCACGGTCTGGCGATTGCCGCCGGTATCAAAGCGGCGAAAGATCTCGGCAATATGCCGCCAAATATCTGTAACGCGGGCTACCTCGCGTCTCAGGCGCGCCAGTTAGCTGACACCTACAGCAAAAATGTGGTGACCCGCGTGATTGGCGAGCAGCAGATGCGCGAGCTGGGCATGCACTCGTACCTCGCGGTCGGCCAGGGTTCGCAAAACGAATCGCTGATGTCGGTGATTGAATACAAAGGCAACCCGGCGGAAGACGCGCGTCCAATCGTGCTGGTCGGTAAAGGCCTGACTTTTGACTCCGGCGGTATCTCCATCAAGCCTGCTGAAGGCATGGATGAGATGAAGTACGACATGTGCGGCGCCGCGGCGGTGTATGGCGTGATGCGCATGGTTGCTGAACTGCAACTGCCGATCAACGTAATTGGCGTGCTTGCTGGCTGTGAAAACATGCCTGGCGGGCGCGCTTATCGTCCGGGCGACGTGCTGACCACTATGTCCGGCCAGACGGTAGAAGTGCTGAACACCGATGCAGAAGGCCGTCTGGTACTGTGCGACGTGCTGACTTACGTTGAGCGTTTCGAGCCGGAAGCGGTAATCGATGTCGCGACATTGACCGGTGCGTGTGTGATTGCGCTCGGCCACCACATCACCGGACTGCTGTCGAACCACAACCCGCTGGCGCACGAACTGATTGGCGCGTCCGAGCAGGCGGGCGATCGCGCGTGGCGTTTGCCGATGGCCGATGAGTACCAGGAACAACTGGAATCTAACTTCGCGGATATGGCGAACATTGGCGGCCGTCCCGGCGGGGCAATCACCGCTGGCTGCTTCCTTTCTCGCTTTGCCCGTAAGTATAACTGGGCGCACCTGGACATCGCCGGTACTGCATGGCGTTCCGGTAAAGCCAAAGGCGCAACCGGACGTCCGGTTGCGTTGCTGTCGCAGTTCCTGCTGAACCGCGCCGGGTTTAACGGCGAAGAGTAAGCCTCATAAGGCCGGATAGCTGTGTTTGCCGGATGGCGACTACGCCTTATCCGGCCTGGAGCCTCAGCAATGCTGAATTTAATACCCAATAGATTTCGCGTTGCATCGCGCGGCAACTGAGCAAATCCCCGGCAGCATAGATAACTATGTGACCGGGGTGCGCCACAAATCTGCCGGGAGCAGATTTGAACGCTGCCTGCAGCGGCCCCTTGAGGGCGAGGCCCGGGGATGGGCCGACTATTCGCAGCCAACAAAGAGGCAGCGTGAAAGACCGACAGCAATAGCGTTTAAATCCTCAACCAAAAGCCCTATATATGAAAAATGCGACGTTCTACCTTCTGGACAATGATACCCAACAGGATGGCTTAAGCGCCGTCGAACAACTGGTGTGTGAAATTGCCGCAGAACGTTGGCGTAACGGTAAACGCGTGCTGATCGCCTGTGCCGATGAGCAACAAGCTATTCGTCTGGATGAAGCGCTGTGGGCACGCCCGGCGGAAAGCTTTGTCCCGCACAACCTGGCAGGCGAAGGACCTCGCGGCGGTGCGCCAGTGGAGCTGGCCTGGCCCCAAAAACGCAACAGCAGCCCGCGCGATATTTTGATCAGCCTGCGCGCGGAATTTGCAGATTTTGCCACCGCTTTCACAGAAGTGATAGACTTCGTTCCTCACGAAGATTCTCTGAAACAACTGGCGCGCGAACGCTATAAAGCGTACCGCATGGCTGGTTTCAACCTGAACACGGCAACCTGGAAATAATGGAAAAGACATACAACCCCAAAGATATCGAACAGCCGCTGTACGAGCAGTGGGAAAAGCAGGGCTATTTCAAACCGAACGGTGATGAAAGCCAGGAAAGCTTCTGCATCATGATCCCGCCGCCGAACGTCACCGGCAGTTTGCATATGGGCCACGCCTTCCAGCAGACCATCATGGATACCATGATCCGTTACCAGCGCATGCAGGGCAAAAACACCCTGTGGCAGGTCGGTACCGACCACGCCGGTATCGCGACCCAGATGGTGGTGGAGCGTAAAATTGCCGCGGAAGAAGGTAAAACCCGCCACGACTACGGCCGTGACGCCTTTATCGAAAAAATCTGGCAGTGGAAGGCGGAATCGGGCGGCACCATCACCAACCAGATGCGCCGTCTCGGCAACTCCGTGGACTGGGAGCGCGAGCGCTTCACCATGGACGAAGGCCTTTCTAACGCCGTAAAAGAAGTGTTCGTCCGCCTGTATAAAGAAGACCTGATTTACCGCGGCAAACGTCTGGTGAACTGGGACCCGAAACTGCGCACGGCGATTTCCGATCTGGAAGTGGAAAACCGCGAGTCGAAAGGCTCAATGTGGCATATCCGCTACCCGCTGGCTGACGGCGCGAAAACCGCCGACGGTAAAGATTATCTGGTAGTTGCCACTACGCGTCCGGAAACCCTGCTCGGTGATACCGGCGTGGCGGTGAACCCGGAAGATCCGCGCTACAAAGATCTGATTGGCAAATTCGTGGTGCTGCCGCTGGTCAACCGCCGTATTCCGATTGTCGGCGACGAACACGCCGACATGGAAAAAGGCACCGGCTGCGTGAAAATCACCCCGGCGCACGACTTTAACGACTATGAAGTCGGCCGTCGCCACAAGCTGCCGATGATCAACATCCTGACCTTTGACGGCGATATCCGTGAAAGCGCACAAGTGTACGACACCAACGGCAATGAATCCGACGTTTACCCGGCGGATATCCCGGCAGAGTTCCAGAAGCTGGAGCGTTTTGCCGCGCGTAAAGCGATTGTCGCGGCGGTGGACGCGCTTGGCCTGCTGGAAGAGATCAAACCGCACGAACTGACCGTTCCGTACGGCGATCGCGGCGGCGTGGTTATCGAACCGATGCTCACCGACCAGTGGTACGTCCGTGCGGATGTGCTGGCGAAACCGGCGGTAGAAGCGGTGGAAAACGGCGATATCCAGTTCGTGCCGAAACAGTACGAAAACATGTATTTCTCCTGGATGCGCGACATTCAGGACTGGTGTATCTCCCGCCAGTTGTGGTGGGGTCACCGTATTCCGGCGTGGTACGACAACGACGGAAACGTTTATGTTGGCCGCAACGAAGAGGAAGTGCGCCAGGAAAACAATCTGACTGCCGATGTTGCCCTGCGCCAGGACGATGACGTGCTGGATACCTGGTTCTCCTCCGCGCTGTGGACCTTCTCGACCCTCGGCTGGCCGGAAAACACCGACGCGCTGCGCCAGTTCCACCCGACCAGCGTGATGGTTTCTGGCTTCGACATCATCTTCTTCTGGATTGCGCGCATGATCATGATGACCATGCACTTCATCAAAGATGAAAATGGCAAGCCGCAGGTGCCGTTTAAAACGGTCTATATGACCGGACTTATCCGCGACGACGAAGGCCAGAAGATGTCCAAATCCAAGGGCAACGTCATTGACCCGCTGGATATGGTTGACGGTATTTCGCTGGCGGATCTGCTGGAAAAACGCACCGGTAACATGATGCAGCCGCAGCTGGCAGAGAAAATCCGCAAGCGCACCGAGAAACAGTTCCCGGACGGCATTGAACCGCACGGCACCGACGCCCTGCGCTTCACCCTCGCGGCGCTGGCTTCTACCGGTCGTGACATCAACTGGGATATGAAGCGCCTGGAAGGTTACCGTAACTTCTGTAACAAGCTGTGGAACGCCAGCCGCTTTGTACTGATGAACACCGAAGATCAGGATTGCGGCTTCAACGGCGGCGAAATGGTGCTGTCGCTGGCAGACCGCTGGATCCTCGCGGAATTCAACCAGACCATCAAAGCCTACCGTGATGCGCTGGATAACTTCCGCTTCGATATCGCCGCAGGCATTCTGTATGAGTTCACCTGGAACCAGTTCTGCGACTGGTATCTGGAGCTGACCAAACCGGTAATGAACGGTGGTACTGAAGCGGAACTGCGCGGTACGCGCAACACGCTGGTCACCGTGCTGGAAGGTCTGCTGCGCCTTGCGCATCCGATCATTCCGTTTATCACTGAAACCATCTGGCAGCGCGTGAAAGTGCTGAAAGGCATTACCGCCGACACCATCATGCTGCAGCCGTTCCCGCAGTACGACGCGGCGCAGGTGGATGAGAAAGCGCTGGCAGACACCGAGTGGCTGAAGCAGGCGATCATCGCGGTACGTAACATTCGCGCCGAAATGAACATCGCGCCGGGTAAACCGCTGGAGCTGCTGCTGCGTAGCGCGAGCGAGGACGCGAAGCGCCGTGTGAACGACAACCTGAGCTTCCTGCAAACGCTGGCGCGTCTGGAGAGCATTACCATTCTGCCTGCCGACGATAAAGGTCCGGTTTCGGTAACCAAAATCGTCGATGGCGCAGAGCTGCTGATCCCGATGCTGGGTCTTATCGACAAAGAGGCGGAGCTGGCGCGTCTGGCGAAAGAAGTGGCGAAAGTTGAGCAGGAAATTGGCCGCATCGAAAGCAAACTGGGCAACGAAGGCTTCGTGGCGCGCGCGCCGGAAGCGGTAATTGCCAAAGAGCGCGAGAAGCTGGATGGCTATGCGGAAGCGAAAGCGAAGCTGATTGAGCAGCAGGCGGTTATCGCCGCGCTGTAATCACCGCGCATAAGAAAAAGCCGGGTATCGCTGCCCGGCTTTTTTATTTTGCAGGCCAGATAAGGCGTCACCGCCATCCGGCAAGTTTTCCCGAATTACAGTACCGCCGGGTAGAACGACAAACCGCGAGCCAGCAGGTTCGCCGGATCTTTTGCGGGCTGCACACCATGGTCTTCCAGCGTCAGCGCTTCCAGGTCACCATGAACATGGGTATTTTCCAGCAAATAACGGGTCATACGCACTTTCGCCCACGGCCATGCCAGGAACAGCGTGACGCCACACACCAGCATATTGGTAATGGAAATCCAGAACATACGCCCCATCGCCACCGTCGAGGAGAAACGAATGTTCCCTTCCAGCGTCAGTTGCCCGTAAATATAGGCGCGCAGTTTCACAAACGCGAAAAGGAAGCAAACTATCGCCCCGGCAATATAGATCAAATAGCTCAGCACCAATTTGCCGTAAATCGGCCCCATCATCATCGCTAATTGTTCCGGATCGCCACCTGCTGCGTAGGCATTCTCTTGCAGAGTCATCAGTGACGGCATAACCAGTACCATTACCAGCAAAATAAACGGTACAAACAGCAGCATCGATAGCACCACAATGGTGATGCATTTTTTCATTGAAATTTCAGCGGAGAATTTCAGTTTGCCGTACTGCAAATTATTAATCAGCATGCCAAACCATTGCGCAACATATACGCCCTGCATAATGGCAATCCCCAGCAGCAATACCAATGTACCGATACCAATTATCACAGAAATAGCGCCATATGAGCCGCTACTTAATGCAGACGTCACAAAGAGGGAGAACACCACCACCGAGGCGATAATAACCAGCAACGGGCATCCCATCATCACCCACCAGGCACGCAACGGACTGGCGTAGAAATTAAAACGCACACCGTTAATCTCTGTCATCAGCATTTGATAACGCAGGCCCTGAGTAATCAACCACGGGAAGAAAATCAGGAACAGCCCCATCATACAGAGCTGTAACAGCACGTTCTGGTAGGCCACGTTAATAAAGAAAATCACATACAGCACCAGCAGGCAGAGCCAGCCGACAAAAATAGAACGCCCGGTCGCGTGATAAGAAAAACGCGCACCGCTAAGTTCAGTATTCTCATAAAAATAACGACGCGCGCGCACTAACGCCCACGGCAAATATAACCCCAGCGTTATTAAGGTCAGTAAAATATTAACCAGCCAAACCACGAAATAGCCTTTCCCGCTGCCCTGAAAGAGAAAACGGCGCACGGGAACCGCCACGGAACCATGAGTTTCGGGAGTCATAACAATCCTTATCGAAAAAAGAAGCCAGGAAAAAGGCAGTCAACCATAACAATATTGCGAAATGGTTATCTCCACTATTAAGTCTAAATAGCTGCCGGTCAAAAAAATAGCGCCCAATATTCCTGGTCTTGCCAGAACGCCCCTGTAGTGGTATTAAGCAGGATCAGCTTATAACCCCGAAAACAGAGTGCAGAGATGAATGTGACCGCGCCGGTAGAGGTAAAAATGCGCCGGATTGCTGCCGCCGACAACGCAGCAATCGCATCTGTGATCCGCCAGGTATCTGCGGAATATGGCCTCACTGCCGATAAAGGCTACACCGTTGCCGACCCCGAGCTGGATGAGCTCTATCAGCTTTATAACCGACCGGGTTGCGCCTATTGGGTGGTGGAGCAAAACGGCGAAGTCGTGGGCGGCGGCGGCGTCGCGCCGCTGAAATGTAGCGAGCCGGATATCTGCGAACTGCAAAAGATGTATTTCCTGCCCAGCGCGCGTGGGCAAGGGCTGGCGAAGAAACTGGCGCTGATGGCGCTGGAACATGCCCGCGCGCAGGGCTTTAGCCGCTGTTATCTGGAAACCACTGCATTTCTGACCGATGCCATTGGGCTTTATGAGCACCTTGGTTTTGAGCATATCGACGGCCCGCTCGGCTGCACCGGTCACGTAGACTGTGAAGTGCGGATGCTGAAAACGCTGTGACGCCAACGCGTACCGGCGTTTTACACCGGTACGCCGCTGTGAAAACGAAACTCCGCATCCGGTGTGGAGATAAGCGCCGCTTCCACTTCGCCGAAATGGCGTACGCGCGGGCTGATATCCGTAGTCGAAATCTGCTGCGCCAGTGCCAGGTAATCCTGATAATGGCGCGCTTCTGAACGCAGCAACGACAGGTAAAATTTCTGCAAGTCATCGTCAAGCCACGGCGCCAGTGCAGCAAAACGCTCGCAGGAGCGCGCTTCGATATAGGCGCCGCAGATTAACTTATCGACCAATGTCAGCGGTTCATGCGTGCGAACCTCTTTGAGCATCCCTTTCGCATAACGGCTGGCGGTAATTTTCACGTAGGGAATGTTACGGGCGAGCATCGCTTCCCGCACCTGCCAGAAGTGGTGCAACTCCTCTTTGATCAGCAGCACCATGCTGTCAATCAGCGCCTGGCCCCAGGCATCGTCCGTTTGCGGCATCACACTTTTGCCAATCTGCTTATGCAGCGCGACAAAATCCGGCTCCGGTCCTTCGCGAAAGGTAAATTCTTCATAGGGTTTCAGCCACGCCAGTAGCGCGTCCGACCCGCTTTTATCCGCCACATAACGGCGCACCAGCAGCATGGCGGTTTGCGCCGCTTTCAGTTCACACACCATATGATCGGTAAGCAGCAGCGGCAGCATTGATGGATCGCGTGCTTTGTCCAGCCAGGATTGCGGTGTCGGGCAGTGCAGGAAGTTTAAAACCGGGGAGAGTATTTGCGGGTAATCCATTGTGGTTCCTTGCATTGCGGCAGCGAGCGCTGCCGCAATATTTACTCAGTGACGAACACCGTCATCTTCTTCGTCGACGTAATCCTCGTCGTCATCGTCACCCTCTTCGCCGTTCGGGTCTTCGTAGTAGGTTCCCCAACCGTCGTATTCCACATCGAATTTCTCAGCCAGGTTAAGCAGTTGCTCAACTTGCGCGTCGATCAAATCGGCATTCAGCGCGCTTTCGCTCAGCACATCGCAGCAGATAACCACTTCACCTTCGTCCAGTTCCAGCTCTTCCGGCTCTGTTACTTCGTAGCCCAGTTTAAAGGCTTCAACAGCGGCTTTTTCCAGCGTTTCGAAATCATCTGCCGACAGGTGATGCTCAATGGTATACAGCGCATCAGGATCGCTGCCGTCTTCGAGCAGTTCTTCAATAATCAAACGCGTCTCTTCGCGCTGTTCTTCCAGGTGTTCCGGGTTCGCCATGGCTCGTTCCTCATCAATGTGGCAGATACACTTATTGTCACACACCGCTGGCATTGCCTCCACTCCTCGCCGAAAAGATTTATATCCCGGGGTTGCAAATGCATATTCATACATATAAATTGAATTTTAATTCAATAAGTGGCCTTCGCCATGTGAGGGGAATATGTCCGCGTTTTATCAAAAGCATTTTTTGAAACTGCTCGATTTTACACCTGCTGAAATCAATACCCTGCTGCAACTCGCCGCTCAGCTGAAAGCAGATAAGAAAAAAGGCCAGGAAGTCCAGAAACTTACCGGGAAAAATATCGCGCTCATCTTCGAAAAAGACTCAACCCGCACACGATGCTCTTTCGAAGTTGCCGCATATGATCAGGGTGCTCGCGTGACATATCTCGCCCCAAGCGGCAGCCAAATCGGGCATAAAGAGTCAATTAAAGACACCGCGCGCGTGCTGGGGCGCATGTACGACGGCATTCAGTATCGCGGTTATGGCCAGGAGATTGTCGAAACACTGGCGCAATACGCCGGCGTGCCGGTGTGGAACGGCTTAACCAATGAATTTCACCCGACCCAGTTGCTGGCCGATCTGCTGACCATGCGCGAGCACTTGCCGGGCAAAGCTTTTAACCAGATGAAACTGGTTTATGCCGGTGACGCGCGTAACAACATGGGCAACTCGATGCTGGAAGCCGCCGCGCTGGTGGGTTTGGATCTGCGCCTTGTCGCGCCAAAAGCCTGCTGGCCGGACGCGAGCCTGGTCGCCGAATGCAAAGCGCTGGCGGTGAAAAACGGCGGCAACATTCTGCTGACGGAAGATATCGCGAGCGGAGTGAAAGACGCCGATTTCATTTACACCGATGTGTGGGTATCGATGGGCGAAGCGAAAGAGAAATGGGCGGAGCGTATCGCGCTGCTGCGGCCTTACCAGGTCAACAGCAAAATGTTGTCGCTCACCGGCAACCCGCAGGTGAAATTCCTGCACTGCCTGCCCGCGTTTCATGACGATAAGACCACGCTCGGCAAAAAAATGGCAGAAGAGTTTGGACTGCACGGCGGCATGGAAGTGACTGACGAGGTGTTTGAATCACCGGCGAGTATTGTGTTTGATCAGGCGGAAAACCGGATGCACACCATCAAAGCGGTGATGGTCGCCACCTTAAGCCAGTGACCTAACAAGCCCGGTTGCGCAGCGCGACCGGGCATTACGCTTACGCCATCAGCAGTTTCACCACCACTTTACGCACCTGGGCTGGCGCGTTTACCGCACACAGCGGTTTGTGCACTTCACCCGGGTAGAACACCACAAAATCCCCTTCGTTCAGTACCACGGTTTTTTCCTGCACGCCTTCCGGCAAAAAGGCGATGTCTTTATCCGCCAGCCAATCGGTGTCCGGCGCGCCCGCAGGCTGGGTGCTAAAAGTCATCCCTTCCTGGCCTTTCAGCACAATCTGGATATCCAGATAACGGGCGTGATACTCGGCGCGGCGTTCTGCAAACGGCTGGGTCATATCTTCAGAAACGAGGAAAAACAGGCGGTTGCCGTCGATATCATGTTTGCCAACAGGCGTGGCATCGGTAACGTGCTGCTTAACGTGCTCAATAGCCTGGCGCAGCTCTTCCGGTAGCCAGGATTGTAAATTGTGAATATTGCCAACGATCATGATGTAGCCCTCAACATAAAACATCGTTTCATTTTCAGCTTTTATACGAAAATTCACACTGCCATACCACCACTTTTTACGGGAGATTTGTTGCAACGCATGTTTATCGGAAAATATGTTATATGCCTGTTAAGGCCGATTACGCTTTTATGCAGCATAGATGCATAAAGCCGACGCCAGTGCGCGGGCGAAAAGTTGTTACCCACTGATTAACAAGTATTTATTTAAATAAACCTTTCCCGATCACACTTCAGCAGCCTGGTAATTTGCGCATTCATTCACTGGTTATTTCCCTTTTTTGCGCCCGGCAGCACCGCTCTATTCATTTTTATGCATATCTATTCCATTCACTGTTGAAAAAACTTATCAATCAACGGGTTACATATTCATAAAAATGGATGGATAGATACAAAACAATAACAACCATGAATAAGTTCAGCCGTTAATGCGTAAGCATTCATCCTGATAATTAGGCTAATTGTCTATTCTCTGATGCGAATCATGCATTTGAACGGCGGCGATTTAATTCCCTATTCGACGTGAGCACAATCACACTATTAATTCTTACGGCTTCTACTATGAGCCATGAAATTAATCGTTATTAACGCGCGATGAAATTAATCACATTTCATTGCCGCCCCCTTTTTATTCTGAAAAAAGTTAAAGGAATAATTATGGAAAAGCACTACGTCGGTTCTGAAATAGGTCAATTGCGTAGCGTTATGCTGCACCGCCCCAATTTAAGCCTGAAACGGTTAACACCCTCGAATTGTCAGGAGCTGTTATTCGATGACGTGTTATCAGTCGAGCGCGCCGGGGAAGAGCATGACGCCTTCGCAAACACGCTGCGCGAGCAGGGTGTGGAAGTCCTGCTGTTGACCGATCTTCTGACACAAACGCTTGATATTGCAGAGGCAAAAGCCTGGCTGCTGGAAATGCAGATCTCCGATTATCGCCTTGGCCCGACCTTCGCCGCAGACGTGCGCAGCTGGCTGGCGGATATGCCGCACCGCGAACTGGCGCGGCGGCTCAGCGGTGGACTAACCTACGGCGAGATCCCGGCATTTATTAAAAATATGGTGGTTGATACCCATACAGCGAATGATTTTATTATGAAGCCGCTGCCCAACCATTTATTTACCCGTGACACATCGTGCTGGATTTATAATGGCGTGTCGATTAATCCGATGGCTAAACCGGCCCGCCAGCGTGAAACGAATAATCTGCGTGCTATTTATCGCTGGCACCCTGCATTCGCCGATGGCAATTTTATTAAATATTTTGGCGACGAGAATATTAATTACGATCACGCCACCTTAGAGGGCGGCGATGTATTAGTCATTGGTCGCGGCGCGGTATTAATTGGCCTCTCTGAACGAACCACGCCGCAGGGCGTGGAATTTCTTGCCAATAGCCTGTTCAAACACCGCCAGGCCGAACGCGTTATCGTCGTTGAACTGCCAAAACACCGTTCCTGTATGCACCTCGACACGGTGATGACCCATATCGATATCGACACTTTTTCCGTTTACCCCGAAGTAGTGCGCAAAGACGCCCAGTGCTGGACGCTCACTCCGGACGGGCGCGGCGGTCTGCAACGTACGCAGGAAAGCGACCTGCTGCACGCCATCGAAAAAGCGCTCGGTATAGACCAGATCCGGCTTATTACCACTGGCGGCGACGCTTTTGAAGCCGAACGCGAACAGTGGAATGACGCCAACAACGTCCTCACGCTGCGCCCCGGCGTAGTCGTCGGCTACGAGCGCAATATCTGGACCAACGAGAAATATGACAAAGCCGGGATCACCGTGCTGCCCATTCCCGGAGATGAGCTGGGACGTGGGCGCGGCGGTGCACGCTGCATGAGCTGCCCACTGGAACGCGACGGCATTTAAAGGAGCCATCATGGAAAGAAAACCTACCCTGGTTGTCGCGCTGGGCGGCAACGCGCTGCTAAAACGCGGCGAACCGCTGGAAGCGAACATCCAGCGCCAGAACATTGATCTTGCCGCGCGTACCATCGCCGGGCTGACCGCGCAGTGGCGCGTGGTGCTGGTACACGGCAACGGGCCGCAGGTCGGCCTGCTGGCGCTGCAAAACAGCGCTTACGACAAAGTTACCCCCTACCCGCTCGATATTCTCGGTGCGGAAAGCCAAGGGATGATTGGCTACATGCTGCAACAGTCGCTGAAAAACAGCCTGCCACAGCGCGAAGTGAGCGTACTGCTCACCCAGGTGGAAGTCGACGCCAGTGACCCGGCGTTCAGCAACCCGAGCAAATACATCGGCCCGGTTTACAGCGAGGCGCAAGCCCAGACGCTGCAGCAGGAGAAAGGCTGGGTATTTAAGGCTGATGGTCGCTATTTCCGCCGCGTTGTGCCCTCCCCGCAACCCAAACGCATTGTCGAAAGCGACGCCATTAGCGCGCTGATAAACCGCGATCACCTGGTGATTTGCAACGGCGGCGGCGGCGTGCCGGTGGTGGAAAACGCCAACGGCTACCACGGCATCGAAGCGGTGATCGACAAAGATCTCTCAGCGGCACTGCTGGCGCGACAAATCGAAGCCGACGCGCTGTTGATTCTTACCGACGCCGACGCGGTGTACCTCGACTGGGGCAAACCCACGCAGCGCCCGCTGGCGCAAGTCACCCCGGACATGCTGCAGGGCATGCAGTTTGACGCAGGCTCGATGGGGCCGAAGGTCGCCGCCTGCCGCCAGTTTGTTGAGCAGTGTCACGGCATTGCGGGCATCGGCGCGCTGGCGGATGGTCCGGCCATTCTCGCCGGGGACAAAGGCACATTGATTCGTTACTGATTTAAAAAAGGAAATCTCATGAGCATCAACCTGAAAAACCGCAACTTTCTCAAACTGCTCGACTACACCCCGGCGGAGATCCAGTACCTGATCGATCTGGCTATTCAGCTCAAAGCAGACAAAAAAGCAGGTCGTGAAAAGAAAACGCTGGTCGGCAAAAACATCGCGCTGATTTTTGAAAAAACCTCCACCCGCACCCGCTGCGCGTTTGAAGTCGGCGCATTCGATCAGGGCGCGCAGGTCACTTATCTCGGCCCAAGCGGATCGCAGATTGGCCACAAAGAGTCGATGAAAGACACCGCCCGCGTGCTGGGACGTATGTATGACGGCATCGAATATCGCGGTTACGGCCAGCAGATTGTGGAAGAACTGGGTCAATACGCAGGCGTGCCGGTGTGGAACGGGCTGACCAATGAATTTCACCCCACGCAGATCCTCGCCGATCTGATGACCATGCTGGAACACGCGCCGGGCAAACGCTTGTCGGAATTACGTTTTGCTTATCTGGGCGATGCGCGCAACAACATGGGCAACTCGCTGATGGTCGGCGCAGCGAAAATGGGCATGGATATTCGCCTGGTGGCACCGAAATCCTTCTGGCCAGAGGCTGCACTGGTGGAACAGTGTCGCGCCATCGCCCGTGAAACCGGCGCGCGCATCATGCTCACCGAGGATGTGGAAGAAGGCGTGCATGGCGTTGATTTCCTCTACACCGATGTGTGGGTGTCGATGGGCGAGCCGAAAGAAGCGTGGTCTGAGCGCGTCAGCCTGATGAAACCCTACCAGGTAAACGCTGCGGTGGTGAAAGCCACCGGTAATCCGCAGGTGAAATTTATGCACTGCCTGCCCGCGTTTCATAACGAGCACACCAAAGTGGGCGGCGAGATCGAAATGGCGTATGGCCTGAAAGGGCTGGAAGTCACCGAAGAGGTTTTCGAATCGCCTAACTCTATCGTTTTTGATGAAGCAGAAAACCGGATGCACACCATCAAAGCGGTGATGGTGGCAACCCTCGGCGACTAACCACTCCCCCGGCGCGCCGCGGGTGCGCCGGGGTTAAGGAGCACATCATGGGCAAGTTCAAGTTCCCTTCCGCTTACACCATCCTCTTTTTGTTGATTGCCATTGTCGCCGCGCTCAGTTGGGTGATCCCCGCCGGGCAATACCAGATGGCAATGAACCCAGCCCTCGGTAAAGAAGTACCGATTGCCGGTACTTACGCACATGTCGCCGCGCATCCTCAGGGGGTAATTGCGGTGATCATGGCGCCAATAAGCGGCCTTTACGATCCTGATACCGGCCAGGCCGGCGCAATTGATGTGGCGCTGTTTATTCTGATCATCGGCGGGTTTCTGGGCATCGTCACCAAAACCGGTGCCATCGACGCCGGGATCGAGCGCGTCACCACCCGTTTGCGTGGCCGTGAAGAGTGGATGATCCCGATCCTGATGGCGCTGTTCGCCGCAGGCGGCACCATCTACGGTATGGCCGAAGAGTCGCTGCCGTTTTATACGCTGCTGGTTCCCGTGATGCTCGCCGCCCGTTTTGATCCGGTTGTCGCCGCCTCCACCGTGCTGCTCGGCGCGGGGATCGGCACGCTGGGATCGACCATCAACCCGTTCGCCACAGTGATCGCCGCTAATGCCGCAGGGATCCCGTTTACCCACGGCATCCTGCTGCGCGTTGCGCTGCTGGTGATAGGCTGGGTGATTTGCGTTGCGTGGGTGATGCGCTACGCCCGCAACGTGCGCGCCAACCCGGCGCGGTCGATCGTCGCCGACAAGCAGGACGAAGATCGGGCGTTTTTCCTCGGCAATAAATCGCCGGAGATGCTCGAATTCACGCCGGTGCGCAAACTGATCCTGCTTATTTTCGCGCTGGCCTTTGTGGTGATGATTTACGGCGTGGCGGTGCTCGGCTGGTGGATGGCGCAGATTTCGGCGGTGTTTCTGGCAAGCGCCATCATCGTGGGTTTGATCGCCCGCATGAGCGAAGAGGAGCTGACCTCAACATTTATCAACGGCGCGCGGGATCTGCTGGGCGTAGCGCTGATTATCGGCATTGCCCGCGGTATCGTAGTGATCATGGATAAAGGTATGATTACTCATACTATTTTGCACAGTGCCGAAGGCATGGTCAGCGGGTTATCCACCGTCGCGTTTATCAACGTTATGTACTGGCTGGAAGTGGTGCTGTCGTTCCTCGTGCCCTCGTCCTCTGGCCTTGCGGTGCTGACCATGCCGATTATGGCGCCGCTGGCCGATTTCGCTAACGTCAACCGCGATCTGGTCGTTACCGCGTACCAATCGGCGTCCGGCATCGTCAACCTGGTGACGCCTACGTCGGCGGTGGTGATGGGCGGGCTGGCTATCGCCCATGTCCCCTATGTGCGCTACCTGAAGTGGATCGCGCCACTGCTGGCGATATTGACGGTGGTGATCATGGCGGCGCTCAGCCTTGGCGCTCTGCTGTAGCGCGCCGGGTGGCGCTTTGCTTACCCGGTCTGTGGCTAATATACAGGCCCGGTAAGCATGGCGTTGCCGGGCGTTTTGTTTCGGCAACCAATACGGGAAAAGAGATGATGGAATATGGAGATTATTCACCGAAAGAGCAGCTACAACTGGCGGTATGCCAGCGCCTGATTAGCGAAAAAAGTTATCTTTCACAGGAGGAGATCCGGCGCGATTTGCAGCGCCACGGCTTCGACAGTATCAGCCAGTCCACCGTTTCCCGCCTGTTGAAGCTGCTCGGTGTAATCAAAATTCGCAACGCCAAAGGACAAAAAATTTATTCGCTGAATCCGCAGTCACGCCCGGTGCCGGACGCCGCCCGCTCCGTCTCCGAAATGGTGGTTAGCGTTGAGCACAATAGCGAATTTATCCTTATTCACACCGTGGCGGGATATGGCCGCGCAGTGGCACGTATTCTGGATTACCACCAGTTGCCGGAGATCCTCGGCGTGGTGGCAGGAAGCAGTATCGTCTGGGTCGCGCCGAGAATAGTGAAGCATACGGCGCTGGTGCATAAGCAAATTAATTATTTACTTAGAACGCATTAATATTCAAAGAGAACCGTTTGCATTGCGTAAAATGTGCATCAATCGCTTGATCCGCGAAAACAGCTGCGTATAATCCGGGACAATTTGCCGGGAGGAAGCATGAATCAGTGTGTACGACAAACTGTCTTACCGCGTCTGAAAAAAGGCGCTGGCCTGCCGTTTTCCTTCCCGTTGATCACCGAATTCCACAGCCCCTCTATTGAGGGGCTTTTTTTTGCGCAGTCGTCAGGAGATAACCATGGCTAACCCGCTATATCAGAAACATATCATTTCCATAAACGATCTCAGCCGCGAAGAACTCGAACTGGTGCTACACACCGCCGCACGACTGAAGGCCAACCCGCAGCCGGAGTTGCTCAAGCATAAAGTGATCGCCAGTTGCTTCTTTGAAGCCTCCACCCGCACGCGTTTATCGTTTGAAACCTCCATGCACCGCCTCGGCGCGAGCGTGGTCGGTTTCTCCGACAGCAGCAACACGTCGCTGGGCAAAAAAGGCGAAACGCTGGCCGACACCATTTCGGTAATCAGCACCTATGTGGACGCCATTGTGATGCGCCATCCGCAAGAGGGCGCGGCACGTCTGGCCACCGAGTTCTCCGGCGGCATTCCGGTACTCAACGCTGGCGACGGGGCTAACCAGCATCCGACGCAAACGCTGCTCGATCTGTTCACGATTCAGGAAACGCAAGGCCGCCTTGAGAACCTCAACATCGCGATGGTCGGCGACCTGAAATATGGCCGCACCGTGCATTCGCTGGCGCAGGCGCTGGCGAAATTCAGCGGCAACCGCTTTTACTTTATCGCCCCGGACGCGCTGGCGATGCCGCAGTACATTCTCGATATGCTGGACGAAAAAGGCATGGCCTGGAGCGTACACGCCAGCATCGAAGAGGTGATGGCAGAGGTGGATATTCTCTATATGACGCGCGTGCAGAAAGAGCGTCTGGACCCGTCGGAATACGCCAACGTCAAAGCTCAATTTGTCCTGCGCGCCAGCGACTTAACCCACGCGCGCAGCAATATGAAGGTGCTACACCCGCTGCCGCGCGTGGATGAAATCACCACCGACGTGGATAAAACGCCGCACGCCTGGTATTTCCAGCAGGCCGGTAACGGCATCTTCGCTCGCCAGGCTCTGCTGGCGCTGGTTCTCAATCGCGATTTGGCGCTGTAAGGAGAAACGACAATGACACACGATAACAAACTGCAGGTCGAAGCCATCAAACGCGGCACCGTGATTGACCACATCCCGGCGCGCGTCGGATTTAAACTGCTGACGCTGTTTAAGCTGACGGAAACCGATCAGCGCATCACCATTGGCCTGAACTTGCCGTCCGGCGAGATGGGGCGCAAAGATTTGATCAAGATCGAGAACACATTTCTGACCGACGAGCAGGTAAACCAGCTGGCGCTGTACGCCCCCCAGGCCACCGTTAATCGCATTGATGAGTATGAAGTGGTGGGTAAATCGCGCCCGAGCCTGCCGGAGCGCATTACTGGCGTGCTGGTATGCCCGAACAGCAACTGCATCAGCCATGCAGAGCCGGTTGCCTCCAGCTTTGCGGTAAAAAAACGCGAAAGCGACATCGCGCTGAAGTGCAAATATTGTGAGAAAGAGTTCTCGCACCATGTGGTGCTGGCTAACTAATTGCGGTTGGTATTGCGTTTTTCCCTCCCTATAATGGGGCGGAACCTCAATACCGCTGTCATTCAGGAGTTATTATGACCAAAGTTATCGCCACGGAAAACGCGCCAGCAGCGATTGGCCCTTATGTTCAAGCTGTTGATCTTGGCAACATGATCCTGACCTCAGGTCAGATCCCGGTTGATCCGAAAACCGGTAGCGTACCGGAAGATGTGGCGGCGCAGGCGCGTCAGTCGCTGGACAACGTGAAAGCGATTGTTGAAGCGGCGGGTCTGAAAGTAGGCGACATCGTGAAAACCACCGTTTTCGTGAAAGATCTCAACGATTTCGCTACCGTTAACGCCACGTATGAAGCCTTTTTCAACGAACATAACGCCAGCTTCCCGGCGCGTTCCTGCGTGGAAGTCGCCCGTCTGCCAAAAGACGTGAAAATCGAGATTGAAGCCATCGCCGTTCGCCGTTAATGGCGGCTAAGCGAGAGATAAAAGGCAGCTTACGCTGCCTTTTTTATTGCCCACTTAAAACTAAAACGCGACCGGTTTTTGGCTCTGCCCGCTTACCTTTAAATTTAAATCTCACAGGCTGCAGAGATTTCTTTCGAAGAAGTGGGTACACCTTTCCAGGGAATCAATTTATGTACGCTTATCACCCAGGCGTTCACCGGTTGCGCGTAGCGCGCAGCAGTTTTTCCAGCGGATAGACCGCCGCTATCACCACTTCATCCTGAATCTGCGCCGCGTTATCCAGTTCTCCCTGAATAGACGCTATCTCGCCATCGTCCAGCGTCCCCTGACGCGCCACCAAATCCGTCAGCCGCAGCCCAATAGTGGCGAGCTTATCCACCTGCAAAATCACCGGGCGCATCGCTTTTAGCTGGTAATTGCTGTCGCTGAGCGCCAGCGCATCGCTGGTGTTACCCTGCCAGCGACTAAAGAGGTGGCGCAGCGCCACGGCGCTGGTGTTGTCTTCCGCATCGCTCACCAGCCTGTCGACCCACTGGTTCATCTGGCGAACGGTGCTGCTCTCCGGTGCCAGCGCATCGGCAAAGCGGTTCAGCGGCTCGAACTGATGATAGTTACCGGCCTGGAATTTCAGATGCTGGCGCGTGTAGTAGTGCGCCGGTTCGACAGCCTGGGCGAGGATCTGCAGCGGCAATGTATCGGCGCTGTTCGCAAGGCGCGTGAACTGCACCGATTGCTGGTTGTGCTGCTGCAGGCCGACCGATACCGTCGACCAGCTGTCCATCGCCTGTAAACGGCTGTACATGTTATCGGTGTCGTTCACATCCTGCGCCGACCACAACCGTTCCGCCACGGCAAACGCACGCGGCCACAGTTTGATATCCAGCACCGGCGCGACCACATTTTCCGCCCACAGCGCGGCTTCGCCTCCCAGTAAATTCGCCTGCTGGCTGGCGTCCGGCACCGCGGGAGCAATGCCTTTCGGCACCTCGTTTAACCGCGTGCCGGTGACGGGGTAGCGCGCGTTGCCCAGCAGGAAGTAACCGCCAAGTTTATCGTCGGTGAGAGTGATGACCGGGCGGGTTTCGCCCATCCACGTATCGACGACAAAACTCACCTGGCGATCGCTGCGCCAGTCGATATGCTGCACGGCGCGACGAGATTTGCCTTTGAAATCAATAAATCCGCGCCATCCACTTTCGCCTTTCACCAGCGTAAACGTCCCTTCCACCGGGCTGCCTTTCAGGCGCGGCATCGAAAACGACCAGCTTTGCGCGCTGTCGTTATCGGCAATCACATCCACACCATTTAAGCCCTGCGGCACAATCTCATTGCGGTAGTGATAGGCGGTGTACTGCGGCTGATCGAGGTAGAAACCGGTCGAGAGAATGCCTTTGTAACCCTGCTTTGCCACCTCGCCCAGCGCGTCCTGCCCCTGCCAGGACTGGATGACAATACTTTTGGGCAGATCCGGGTGGAAGATCTCATCCCAGCCCACCATCTGGCGCTGATGTTTTTCGAGGATCGCCTCCAGTTTGCGGTTGAAATAGGCCTGCAACGCGTGGCTGTCGGCCAGTTTGTTGTCGCGCATAAATTGCTGGATCGCCGGGTTATTTTTCCACTGCGTATCGTCCACCTCATCGCCGCCGATATGCAAATACGCATCCGGGAAGATCGCCGCCAGTTCGCTGACTATCGCTTCAGCAAAGGTGTACGTCGCCGCTTTTGTCGGATCCAGCACCGGTTTCAGCACGCCCCAGTGGCGCTCCATCTGATACGGCCCCGGCGCGCTCATCAGTTCCGGGTAGGCGACGGCAATCGCCGACGCGTGTCCCGGCATGTCGATTTCCGGCACCACGCGAATGCCACGCGCCGTGGCGTAACGCACCACATCGCGCATTTGTTCTTCGCTGTAAAAGAGACCATCGCTGGCAAGCTGCGTCAGTTTGGGGTAGCGCTTCGAGCTAAAACGCCAGCCCTGGTCATCGGTTAAATGCCAGTGCAGCACGTTCAGTTTCGCCGCCGCCATGCCGTCGATCTGCCGTTTAATATCCTCAACCGGTATAAAATGGCGGGCGGAATCGAGCAGCAAACCGCGCCACGGGAAGCGCGGCGAATCGTCAATGGTCACCCACGGCAAGGTGGTCTTTTCCGTGCCGTTTTGTATCAGCTGGAGCAACGTTTCCATGGCGCGCAGTGCGCCAAAGCGGGTATTTGCGGCGATCTGCACGCCATTCGCATCAATGGTCAGCGTGTAATGCTCATCGCTATCCAGCTTCGGCAGCGGCGCCACTTTTTGGGCGATGGTTATCGAAATGGTGGGATGTTGCGGTTTTTCGGCCTGCGGTTGCAGCGTCCAGCCGGTTTGCCGGGCGATGCGCTGACGCAATCGCGTAACGGCGTCGCCCAGATCGTCGCCGCTGACGCTGACAGAGAGCGTATCCGTCAGTACCAGCGAGCCCTGCGTTGCCGGACGTTCAACCTTTGTCGGCCACGGCATCAGAGGCAAGTCACCTGCGGGTGCAGCAAAAGCGGAAGAACCGAGCAGCAACCCGGCAGTTAACAGGCTGTAACGCAACATAAATGTTCCTTCAGACGACGTCAGGCGAGGGAAAACATTTTGTTAACATGCGCCCTCAGGAGCGTCAAGCGCGCCGGGCGACGGGGATCACAGCTTGCGGGAATTGAGAGAAATACCCGGCCTGCACAGAGTGCGCAGACCGGGTTTAAGACAAAAGTTTATTGCCAGCCGTAGCGACGGCTATAGAAGCCTTTCATCCACTGCGTGAGCGTCATATAACCTGCGAGGATCGCCACCAGCCACGGGAAGTACGCCAGCGGCAGCGCCTGTAATTGCAGGTATTGCGCCAGCGGCGAGAATGGCAGCGCGATGCCGACACAAATCACCATCAGCGTCATCGCCACCAGCGGCCAGGCGGCGCGGCTCTGGATAAACGGCACGCGGCGGGTGCGGATCATATGCACAATCAGCGTTTGCGACAGCAAACCGACGACAAACCAGCCGGACTGGAACAGGGTTTGCGCTTCCGGCACGTTAGCTTTAAACACCCACCACATCACGCAAAACGTTACAATGTCGAAGATCGAACTGATCGGGCCAAAGAAGATCATAAAACGGCCCAGATCCGCCGGGTTCCAGCGTTGTGGTTTGGCGATCTGTTCTTCATCGACGTTATCAAACGGGATCGCCACCTGCGAGACGTCATACACCAGGTTCTGGATCAGCAAGTGCAGCGGCAACATGGGCAAAAACGGCAGAAACGCGCTCGCCACCAGCACACTGAAGACGTTGCCGAAGTTGGAACTGGCGGTGATTTTTATGTATTTCAGCATGTTGGCGAAAGTGCGGCGCCCTTCGATTACTCCCTCTTCCAGCACCATCAGGCTCTTTTCCAGCAAAATAATATCGGCCGCTTCGCGGGCGATATCGACGGCGCCATCGACGGAAATCCCGATGTCCGCCGCGCGCAGCGCCGGGGCGTCGTTTATGCCATCGCCCATAAAACCGACCACGTGCCCTTCGCGTTTCAGCAGACGGACAATGCGTTCTTTATGCATCGGCGTCAGGCGGGCAAAGAGCGTGATGTGCTTCGCCATTTGCGCCAGTTCATCATCGCTCATGTGCTCAATTTCGCTGCCGATCAGCGCATCGCCCACTTCCAGCCCCACCTCGTGGCACACTTTCGCCGCCACCAGTTCGCTGTCGCCGGTAAGGATTTTGACGGTGATCCCGCTCGCTTTTAGCGCTTTGAGCGCCGGCGCGGTGGTCTCTTTCGGCGGATCGAGGAAGGCGATGTAGCCTTCGAGGATCAGATCCGACTCGTCAATACGCTGGTAGTCACCGCTACGCGCCGGCAGATATTTGGTCGCCACCGCAACCACGCGCAGCCCCTGGCGGTTCAGTGTGCTGGTTACGCGTTCAATGCGGCGCAGCATGGTGTCATCCAGCGGGAAGATCTCGCCGTTGAAGCGCACCTGCGAGCAGACGCTGAGGATCTCCGTTAACGCGCCTTTGCAAATCAGTTGATGAACATCCGCCTGCTGCGCCACCACCACCGACATGCGGCGACGCTCGAAATCAAAGGGGATCTCATCCACTTTGCGCCAGCTCGCCGCCAGCGTCTGCGCCGCTTCCGCGTCCACACCTTCCAGTACGGCGGTATCGAGCAGGTTTTTCAGTCCGGTCTGGTAGTGGCTGTTCAGCCAGGCGCTGTGCAGCACCAGTTCGCTGACTTTACCGCTGATATCCGTGTGATTTTCCAGCACGATTTTGTCCTGCGTCAGGGTGCCGGTTTTATCGGTACAGAGGATATCCATCGCGCCAAAGTTCTGAATGGCGTCCAGATGTTTAACGATCACTTTCTGTTTCGACAGTTTCACCGCACCGCGCGCCAGCGTGGAGGTGACAATCATTGGCAGCATTTCCGGCGTCAACCCCACGGCAACCGACAACGCAAACAGCGCCGCTTCCCACCAGTCACCTTTGGTAAAGCCGTTGATCAGTAGCACAATCGGCGTCATCACCAGCATAAAACGGATCAACAACATGCTGACGCGGCTGATGCCTTTCTGGAATGCGTTTTGCTCGGTTTCTTGCTCACTGACACGCCCGGCCAGTTGGCCAAACCAGGTATTGCCGCCGGTGGCGATGACTATCGCCTGCGCCGTGCCGCTCACCACATTGGTGCCCATAAAGCACAGGGTATCGGCTTCCAGCGGGTTGCGCTGCGCGGCCTGGCGCGTCGTCGCCACTTTTTCTACTGGTAAGGATTCGCCAGTCAGCGAAGCCTGGGCGACAAACAGATCCCGCGCCTGCAACACGCGCAGATCCGCCGGGATCATATCGCCTGCGGCCAGCTTGACGATATCGCCCGGCACCAGTTGGTCGATAGGCAATTCGCACCAGCCATTTTCGCCCTTTTCATTCACCACGCGCAGCACCGTCGCAGTGTTGCTGACCATCGCTTTTAGCGCATCAGCCGCTTTGGTCGAGCGCGCCTCTTGCAGGAAATTGAGCAGCGTCGAAATCGCCACCATCAACGCAATTACGCAGGCGGCGAACAGATCTTCCGAGGCATAGGAAATAATGCCTAAGCAGGTCAGCAGCAGGTTAAACGGGTTGCGATAGCACACCCACAGATGCACCCACCAGGGGGCGGGTTTCTGCGCCGGGATCAGGTTTTCGCCGTGGGTTTCCCGCGCCAGTTCCACTTCCTGCGGGTTCAGCCCTTCAGGGTGGCTGGCAAAAGTGTGCCAGAGCTGCTCATGTTCCATCGCAGCAATCTGCAGACAGCGTTCACCCATCGAGGCGGGGATAGCGCCCTGGGCGATATGTTGTACGCCGGGAAGCGGATCGCGCTGCACCAGACGACGCGGTAAATGGCGGTTGAGGCGAGCGAAAAGCTGCCGGGTAATGTTTTTCAGCATGATAGTGTCCTTGCCCCCGCATCACGCGGGTGCGATTGACAACTGGCGTAACAAAGCCGCGCCAGCTGGCGTTTTTAATCGGGCAGGGACGAAAACGACGTCGCTGCCTTACGCATCCGGTAAGGCAGCAACAGCAGGCTTACCGGAAAAAGTATCTCCGTCGCGGGAGAGGGGTGGGATCGGGATCCATCTGGCCTCCGGTAAGGTGTGAAGGGCGAATCATAACGTAGCGGTATCATAGCTCCGCTGAATTAAACCAAACATATACACACCATCAATTGGTAGCACAAAGTGCATAAACCAGACTTTGCTCATTGCTGGCGCTTGGAAGGGATGCAAAACTCCTTTATCCTGCAACCCGCCCCTATCAGGAAAGGATTGAAGTATGCAAAACCGGCTGACAATCAAAGACATCGCACGCTTAAGCGGCGTGGGCAAATCCACTGTTTCCCGTGTGCTGAATAACGAAAGCGGCGTCAGCCAGCGCACACGCGAACGGGTGGAAGCGGTGGTCAATCAGCACGGTTTCTCCCCTTCCCGCTCCGCGCGCGCCATGCGCGGACAGAGCGATAAAGTGGTGGCGATTATCGTCTCGCGTCTGGATTCACTCTCGGAAAACCTTGCCGTACAGACCATGCTCCCGGCGTTTTACGAACAGGGTTATGACCCGATTATGATGGAAAGCCAGTTCTCGCCGCAGTTAGTCGAAGAGCATTTGCAGATGCTAAGCCACCGTAATATTGATGGCGTGGTGCTGTTTGGCTTTACCGGCGTCACCGAAAGCCTGCTTACTGCCTGGCAGTCGTCGCTGGTGCTGCTGGCGCGCGACGCCAGCGGTTTCGCCTCGGTCTGTTACGATGATGACGGCGCAATCCAGCTATTGATGGAAAATCTTTATGCCCGTGGGCATCGCCATATCAGTTTTATTGGCGTCCCGCACAGCGATGCCACCACCGGCAAACGCCGCCACGACGCCTATATGGCGTTTTGTCAAAAACACCAGCTCGAACCAACGTTCGCCTTACCGGGCCTTGCCATGAAGCAGGGTTATGAACATGTCGCCCACGTTTTAACCCCGGACACCACCGCGCTGCTCTGCGCGACCGATACGCTGGCGCTCGGTGCCAGTAAATATTTGCAGGAACAGCGCATTGATAATCTGCAACTGGCCAGCGTCGGCAATACGCCGCTGATGAAGTTTCTGCACCCGGAAATTGTAACCGTTGATCCCGGTTACGCCGAAGCGGGTCGCCAGGCCGCCGCGCAATTAATAGAACAGATTAATGGCCGCGCCACGCCTCGCCAAATCGTGATCCCTGCCCGCCTCGTTTAAGCCGCTTTATCGTTTATTGTGATCCTCGCCAAGTTTCGGGAACGTTCCCATTTTTAATTTTTTTGCCTGCGGTTACGCTTTGCCTCGGTCATGTTACGCATCATTTCTCCCCCCGAGAGGCACCAGGATGAGCAAAGTCAATCCATCAGATATTGAACAACTTATTACGCTGGTTGGCGGACGCGAAAACATCGCGACGGTCAGTCACTGTATTACCCGTTTGCGTTTTGTATTAAATAACCCGGGCGCCGCCGACCCAAAAGCGATTGACCAGCTTCCGATGGTCAAAGGCTGTTTCACCAACGCCGGGCAGTTCCAGGTGGTGATCGGCACCAACGTCGGCGACTACTATCAGGCGTTGCGCGCCGCCACCGGTCTGGCTCATGCGGATAAAGAGCAGGCCAAACAGGCAGCGCGACAAAATATGAAATGGCACGAGCGCTTAATCTCCCACTTCGCGGAAATCTTCTTCCCGCTGCTGCCCGCACTGATTAGCGGCGGTTTGATCCTCGGTTTTCGCAACATTGTCGGCGATGTGCCGATGAGCAACGGCCAGACGCTGGTGCAGATATTTCCGCCATTGAAAACCGTGTATGACTTTCTCTGGCTGATTGGTGAAGCGGTCTTCTTCTATCTGCCGGTCGGCGTTTGCTGGTCTGCGGTGCGCAAAATGGGCGGAACGCCAATCCTCGGCATCATCCTCGGCGTAACGCTGGTTTCACCACAGTTGATGAATGCTTATTTACTGGGTTCGCAAGTGCCGGAAGTGTGGGACTTTGGTCTGTTCAGCATCGCGAAAGTGGGCTATCAGGCGCAGGTGATCCCGGCACTGCTGGCGGGCCTGGCGCTCGGCATCATTGAAACGCGGCTTAAAAAGCTGATACCGGACTCCCTCTATCTGGTGATTGTTCCGGTCTGTTCGCTGATCCTGGCGGTCTTCCTGGCGCATGCGCTAATCGGCCCGTTCGGTCGCATGATTGGTGACGGCGTGGCGTGGGCGGTTCGCCATCTGATGACAGGCAGTTTCGCCCCGATTGGCGCGACACTGTTTGGTTTCCTCTACGCACCGCTGGTGATTACCGGTGTGCACCAGACCACGCTGGCTATCGACATGCAGATGATTCAGAACATGGGCGGTACGCCGGTGTGGCCGTTGATTGCGCTGTCAAACGTTGCACAGGCCTCGGCGGTAGTGGGCATCATTATCTCCAGCCGTAAAGAAAATGAACGTGAAATCTCGGTTCCGGCGGCTATCTCCGCGTTTCTCGGCGTAACCGAGCCGGCCATGTACGGCATCAACCTGAAATATCGCTTCCCGATGCTGTGCGCGATGATCGGTTCCGGCCTTGCCGGGTTGTTGTGCGGCCTTAACGGCGTGCTGGCGAACGGAATTGGCGTGGCGGGTCTGCCGGGTTTCCTCTCGATTCAACCCGCTTTCTGGCAGGTCTTCGCACTGGCTACAGCGGTGGCGGTTGTCATCCCGCTGGTGCTGACCTCCTTTGTTTATCAGCGTAAGTTCCGTCACGGCACATTGCAGATTGTGTAATTTTTGGGGCGCGTTTGCGCCCCTTCGTTTTCGCAGGAAATCATGATGAATACCCTTCCCCACTGGTGGCAAAACGGCGTTATCTACCAGATTTACCCAAAGAGTTTTCAGGACACGACCGGCACTGGCACCGGTGATTTACGCGGCGTGATTACGCGCCTCGACTACTTACAAACCCTCGGCGTCGACGCCATCTGGCTGACGCCATTTTATATCTCCCCGCAGGTGGATAACGGCTACGACGTGGCGAATTACACCGCCATCGATCCGCTTTACGGCACCCTGGCAGACTTTGATGAACTGGTCGCCCAGGCGCACCAGCGCGGTATCCGCCTGGTGCTGGATATGGTGTTCAACCACACCTCGACCCAGCATGCCTGGTTCCAGGCATCGCAGGATCCGGACAGCCCATACCGTTCTTTCTATATCTGGCGCGACGGCGAACCAGAAACGCCGCCGAATAACTGGCGTTCGAAATTCGGCGGCAGCGCATGGCGCTGGCACAGCCAGAGCGGCCAGTACTATTTGCATCTGTTCGCGCCGGAGCAGGCAGATCTCAACTGGGAAAACCCGGCGGTACGCGACGAGCTGAAAAAAGTCTGCACCTTCTGGGCCGATCGCGGTGTCGACGGTTTGCGTCTCGATGTGGTGAATTTAATCTCCAAACAGCAGGATTTCCCCGACGATCACAGCGGCGACGGGCGACGTTTTTATACCGATGGCCCGCGCGCCCATGAGTTTTTGCAGGAGATGAGCCGCGAGGTTTTTCGCCCGCGCGAGTTGATGACGGTCGGTGAGATGTCATCCACCACGCTGGAACATTGCCAGCGCTACGGCGCACTCGACGGCAGCGAGTTGTCGATGACGTTTAACTTCCACCATTTGAAAGTCGACTACCCCGACGGTGAAAAATGGTCGCTGGCGAAACCGGATTTTGTGGCGTTGAAATCGCTGTTCCGCCACTGGCAGCAAGGGATGCACAACGTGGCGTGGAACGCGCTGTTCTGGTGTAACCACGATCAACCGCGCATTGTGTCGCGCTTTGGCGAAGAAGGCGCGCTGCGCGTGCCCGCCGCCAAAATGCTGGCGCTGGTGCTGCACGGCATGCAGGGCACGCCGTATATTTATCAGGGCGAAGAGATCGGTATGACCAACCCGCACTTTGCGCGCATTACCGACTACCGCGATGTGGAAAGCCAGAATATGTTTGCCGAACTGCGTGCCGCCGGGCGCGAGCCGGAAGCGCTGCTGGCGATCCTCGCCAGTAAATCGCGCGATAACAGCCGCACGCCGATGCAGTGGACCGCGCGTAAAAACGCCGGTTTCACCACTGCCGATCCGTGGATTGGTCTGTGCGATAACTATCGGGAAATCAACGTCGAAAACGCGGTCAACGATCGCGATTCGGTGTTCTATACCTACCAGTCGTTGATTCGCCTGCGTAAAAACTTGCCGATACTCAGTTGGGGCGATTATCAGGATCTGCTTCCCACTCACCCACATTTATGGTGCTACCGCCGTCAGTGGCAGGGAGAAACGTTGTTGGTTATCGCCAACCTCAGCAATCAGTTCCAGCCGTGGCGGCCAGAAACCCTGCCGGGCGACTGGCAGGTGGTCATCAGCAACTATGCGGAAGTTTCCCCTGTTCCCGGTGAAATGACCCTGCGGCCGTTCGAAGCCGTGTGGTGGCATCAAAAATAAGCGTTTTTCACTTCCCTGGCGCAAAAAAACAGCAGGCATAAACCTGCTGTTTTTGTTGAATTTTTAGTCAAAACAAGAATGCCTGAATTTACATTTCCTCAGAGCGCCCGTCCTCTGCGCTATCCGGTTTTTACTTTGTCCTGAGTCAATAAAAACGCAAACATGTTTGATGCAAATCACTATATATAGAAATTAGAATGCACCCCGGCCCTATATGTTGTATTAATCGACTACTATTCGAACAAGCTGACCACCGCGAAAGCGATACACGCTGTGGATAACACGGGCCTGGATGGGACGAACTTATTGGTTTTAGTAATGAATAACCAGCCAGTCTGCGCGTCCTCATATTGTGGATAACCTGTTTTCTAAAATGGAGTGATCATGACACCGCATGTGATGAAACGAGATGGCTGTAAAGTGCCTTTCAACTCAGAGCGCATACAAGAAGCCATTTTGCGTGCAGCTAAAGCAGCGGGAGTCGATGACGCAGACTATTGCGCCACCGTCGCAGAGGTAATTAGTCGTCAGATGCAGGGCCGATCGCAGGTCGATATTAGCGAAATCCAGACTGCCGTCGAAAACCAGTTGATGTCCGGGCCGTACAAACAACTGGCGCGTGCCTACATTGAGTATCGCCACGATCGCGATATCGCCCGTGAAAAACGCGGCCGTCTGAACCAGGATATTCGCGGTCTTGTTGAGCAAACCAACTCGGCGCTGCTCAATGAGAACGCCAACAAAGACAGTAAAGTGATCCCGACTCAGCGCGATCTGCTGGCGGGAATTGTCGCCAAACACTACGCGCGCCAGCACTTGTTGCCGCGCGATGTGGTACTGGCGCACGAACGCGGTGAGATCCACTATCACGATCTCGACTACTCCCCGTTCTTCCCGATGTTCAACTGTATGCTGATCGATCTGAAAGGCATGCTGACCCATGGCTTCAAAATGGGCAACGCGGAGATTGAACCGCCAAAATCGATCTCGACCGCCACGGCGGTTACCGCGCAGATCATCGCCCAGGTCGCCAGCCATATTTATGGCGGCACCACCATCAACCGGATCGATGAAGTGCTGGCACCGTTCGTCAGCGCCAGCTTCGAGAAACACCGCAAAGCCGCCAGCGAATGGAACATCCCGGATGCCGACGGCTATGCGCGCAGCCGCACCGAGAAAGAGTGTTACGACGCGTTCCAGTCGCTGGAATATGAAGTTAACACCCTGCATACCGCGAACGGCCAGACACCCTTTGTCACCTTCGGTTTCGGGCTGGGCACCAGTTGGGAATCCCGCTTGATCCAGCAGTCGATCCTGCGTAACCGCATTGCAGGTCTGGGTAAAAACCGTAAAACCGCCGTGTTCCCGAAACTGGTGTTCGCCATTCGCGATGGTCTGAATCACAAGTTCGACGATCCGAATTACGACATCAAACAACTGGCGCTGGAGTGCGCGAGCAAGCGCATGTACCCGGATATTCTCAATTACGATCAGGTCGTCAAAGTGACCGGTTCGTTTAAAACGCCGATGGGCTGCCGCAGCTTCCTTGGCGTGTATGAAGAGAATGGCGAACAAATTCATGACGGGCGTAACAACCTCGGCGTCATCAGCCTTAACCTGCCGCGCATCGCGCTGGAAGCGAAAGGCGATGAAGCGGCGTTCTGGAAACTGCTGGACAGCCGCCTGCAACTGGCGAAAAAAGCGCTGATGACCCGCATCGCGCGCCTCGAAGGGGTGAAAGCCCGCGTTGCGCCGATCCTCTATATGGAAGGGGCTTGCGGCGTGCGCCTGAAAGCGGACGACGATATCGCGCCGATCTTTAAAAACGGCCGCGCGTCGATTTCGCTGGGTTATATCGGTATTCACGAAACGATCAACGCGCTGTCCGGCAACAAGCATATCTACGACAGCGAAGCACTGCGCGCCAAAGGCGTGGCAATTGTGGAACGCCTGCGCCAGGCGGTTGATCAGTGGAAAGAAGAGACCGGTTACGGTTTTAGCCTTTACAGCACGCCGAGCGAAAACCTGTGTGACCGTTTCTGCCGTATCGATACCGCCGATTTCGGCGTGGTGGAAGGGGTAACCGATAAAGGTTACTACACCAACAGCTTCCACCTTGATGTCGAGAAAAAGGTGAACCCGTACGACAAAATCGATTTCGAAGCGCCGTACCCGCCGTTAGCCAGCGGTGGTTTTATCTGCTACGGCGAGTATCCGAACATTCAGCACAACCTGCGCGCACTGGAAGATGTCTGGGATTACAGCTATCAGCACGTGCCGTATTACGGCACCAACACGCCAATTGATGAGTGTTACGAGTGCGGTTTTACCGGCGAGTTCGAATGCACCAGCAAAGGCTTTACCTGCCCGAAATGCGGTAACCACGACGCGTCCCGCGTCTCCGTTACCCGCCGCGTTTGCGGCTACCTCGGCAGCCCGGACGCGCGTCCGTTCAACGCCGGCAAGCAGGAAGAAGTGAAACGCCGCGTGAAACACCTCGGCAACGGGCAAATCGGTTGATTATTTGTTATACACAGCAAAAAGGAGTCTGCG
Organism: Kosakonia sp.; assembly: GCF_032104925.1. NCBI lineage: Bacteria > Pseudomonadati > Pseudomonadota > Gammaproteobacteria > Enterobacterales > Enterobacteriaceae > Kosakonia > Kosakonia sp. The sequence goes on along the minus strand of NZ_DAMCGF010000002.1, from coordinate 83,678 downwards.
ATATGAATACTTACGAGTTAATCAAGCAAGCGATTCTGAAGAAGCAACAGATAACGGCTGTATACAAAGGTTACTACCGGGAGATGTGTCCCCATGCGCTCGGTACGAAAAACGGTAAACAACAAGCCTTGTTCTACCAGTTTGGAGGGGAAAGCAGCAAAGGGAGAGTCGATTCAACTTCAACTGATAATTGGCGATGTTTACGTTTGGTTGATTTGGAGAATGTCCAGATACGCGATGGGCAATGGTATACCGCGGAAAACCACAGCAGAGCCCAAAGTTGTGTCGACCAAATTGACTATGAAGTTGAAAAATAAGAAACCCTAAGCCGGGTTGCCCCGGCTTATTTATGCCTATGAGATATCATCAATACTACCCTGTCGACATCGTCAACGGCCCCGGCACCCGCTGCACACTGTTCGTCTCCGGCTGCGTACACGAATGCCCTGGCTGCTACAACAAAAGCACCTGGCGGCTGAACTCCGGCGTGCCGTTTACCGAAGAAATGGAAGATCGGATCATTGCCGATCTCAACGATACGCGCATCAAACGCCAGGGGATTTCGCTCTCCGGCGGCGATCCGCTGCACCCGCAAAACGTGCCGGATATTTTAAAGCTGGTGACCCGCATCCGCGCCGAGTGCCCCGGTAAAGATATCTGGGTGTGGACCGGCTACAAAATGGACGAACTGAACGCCGCGCAGCGGGAGGTGGTCGGGTTGATCAACGTGCTGATCGACGGCAAATTTGTTCAGGATCTGAAAGACCCGATGCTTATCTGGCGTGGCAGCAGCAACCAGGTTGTGCATCACTTGCGTTGATTTCCTCGCGCAATTTTCACAATACTTCCCTGCATATTCTCATTTCAGTGCGACGATATGTATTCCGACGCTGAATGCGCCGGAGGAACGGCAAAACTGTTTTGCATACGTCTGACCTCCTCAGCCGGCGGTAAACCGAAGAGCCGTTTGAATTCGCGGTTAAACTGTGACGGGCTTTCGTAACCGACGGCGTAACAGGCCGCTGCGGCAGTGAGTTGCTGGCGAACCATTAACATCCGCGCCTGGTGCAGCCGTACCGATTTCACATACTGCATTGGCGGCATGCGGGTTATCGCTTTGAAATGGCTGTGGAATGTTGGCACGCTCATCCCGGCTTGCTGAGCCAGTTGCGACAGCGTTAAGGGTTGAGCATAAGCCGCATGAATGTAACGCAGCGTTTTGCCAATTTTACCGAACTGCCCCTGCAAGGCTAACGCGGCGCGCATCGCATTGCCTTGTGCGCCGGTCAAAACACGAAAATAGAGTTCCCGTACCCGCGCCGGACCAAGGATTGCCGCCTCAAGCGGGTTACCGAGCGTCTCCAGTAAACGCAGCACCGCTGTTTTCAGCGTCTCGTCCATCGGGCTGGAGATCATGCTTTGCGGCGAAGCGGATAACAGCGGAAAGCCGTGCTGTTCAATTTGCAGCATCACATCTGCGGCAACCTGAAAATCCAGATGCATGTAAATCGCCAGCAGCGGGTGATCTGCCGATGCATCCGTTTCCATTACAAAAGGCACAGGAACCGATACCGCCAGGTAGTGCTGTTCGTCGTAAAGATAGATCTGCTGACCGAAATACCCCCGCTTGCTGCCCTGGCAGACAATCACGATCCCCGGATCGTACAGCACCGGCGTGCGGGCCAGCGGGCGATCGGAACGCAAAATGCGCACATCCGCCAGCGCGGTCAGGTTGTACCCCTCCTGCGGGGCAAGTTCCATTAACCTGGCGATCATATCTGACATCGCGTACCTCATAAGATCAGGCAATAAAAAGAGAAGATATGGCCTAAAAAGCCAGCAAATCTGAGAATACTATGCAGCTTCCATTTTTCATGGGAGTAGACGTTATGTCATCTGTAAAAACACTTTTCATCACCGGCGTCAGCAGCGGCTTTGGTCGCGCGCTGGCGCAGGAAGCACTGGCGGCGGGCCACAACGTTATTGGCACAGTGCGCAACCACGACGCGCAGCAGGCATTTGAAGCCCTGCATCCGCATCGGGCGTTTGCCCGCTTGCTTGATGTCACTGATTTTGCGCAAATCAATGACGTAGCCGCAGAGGTTGAATCACACATCGGGGCAATCGACGTGCTGGTAAACAACGCCGGTTACGGCCATGAAGGGATCATGGAAGAGTCCTCGCTTGCAGAGATGCGCCACCAATTCGACGTCAATGTATTTGGTGCCGCAGCCATGATGAAAGCCGTGCTGCCCGGCATGCGCCAGCGCCGCAGCGGGCACATTATCAATATCACCTCAATGGGCGGTTATATCACCATGCCGGGGATCGCCTGGTACTGCGGGAGCAAATTCGCGCTGGAAGGGATCAGCGAAACGCTGGGCAAAGAGGTGAAGCCTTTTGGTATCCACGTCACGGCCGTAGCGCCGGGATCGTTTCGTACCGAGTGGGCCGGGCGCTCGATGATCCGCACCCCGCGCGCCATTGCCGATTACGATGCGCTTTTTGATCCGATTCGCCAGGCGCGCGAGGAAAAGAGCGGAAAGCAGCCCGGCGATGCCGTCAAAGCGGCTCGCGCCATGCTGGCGATAATAGACAGCGACACGCCGCCCGCGCACCTGCTGCTGGGCAGCGATGCGCTCAGCCTGGTACGTGAAAAACTGGCGGCACTCACTGCGGAGATTGACGCATGGGAGGCACTGACCCGCTCTACCGATGGTTAACGGGCACGGGGCGTGCAAGCGCCCCGGTATGGGCTCAAAAGCGGCTCAGCGACTCCATCGCCACGCTTTTAAACGACGCGAAATCCGCGCAGGCACAGAGCCTCGCCGTTACGCGCTCGCGCAGGAAGGTGACGAAAATATCGTAGATAGCCATCGCTTCTTCATACTCGCTCTTGCTGATCGCCAGCAAGAAGATGACATGCGCGGTTTCATCGCCCCACGCGATCCCCTGCGGAGCCAGCACGGTGTAGACCACCGTTTTTTTCGCCAGCAGCCCGAGGGCGTGCGGCAACGCAATACCTTCGCCGAGCAGGGTGCTGACAATCGCTTCGCGCTCGACCACCGAATCGAGAAACTCCGCATCGACAAAGCCTTCATCCTGCAACTGATGGCACAAGGTGTTGAACAGCGTTTGTTGATCCATCGCGCCGTTAATGATGCGGAAATGCGCGGCATCAAAATACTTTTCCAGCATCCACGGCCGCGTTCTGTCTACCAGCACCAGCTTGCCGATCTGCTCCAGTTGATACTCGCTGGGAAACGGCGCGATGGTGACGACCGGCTTATCTTTTTCATTTACCCGCGCGGTGGAGATGACAAAATCTTCCGCGATGCCGTCGCACTGCTCGTACTCACGCAGCGTCACGGTGCGTGTTACCACAATCTGCGGATATTTACGCGACAGCACCGCTTCAATCATCCGCACCATCGCATTTCCGACATCGCACACCAGCAACACCCGCGGCTGGCGCTGATAACCCACGTTGTAATGGCGCTCAAGACCCACGCCGATATGCAGCACCAGAAAACCGATCTCGTTTTCGCTGATCACATACGGCGTGTATTTCCCCCAACTGGAGACCGCCGCCAGCGTCATATCCCACGCCATGGGGTAGTGCTGTTTAATGTTATCCAGCAACGGGTTAGGGATCATTATCTGGTAGCGCACGCGGGTGATCATGGTTTTGATATGCGTGAGCAGATCCGCATGTAGCTGGTCATCGTTTTGCAGGTTGTAGTTATAGTGCGTGTTGATGTAGCCAAGGATGTAGTTGACCAGCGCTTCGTCGTCATCGGCGCTGATGGCGCTGGGTGCGATCTCCTGCACGCGTCGCCCGGCGATATGCACCCGCAGCCAGTGCTCTTCCGCCGCCGCCAGCGGTTTTCCCGCCAGATGTTGCAGCGCAGCAGAGATATCCCGCGCCGCCTCTTTGACATTTTCGTCCCCATCTTCGGCGCTGAATTCAGAGAGCGGATAGCCCTCGCTGATGCGGCGAACCGTCACCGCGCAGTAAAGGCGGATAAACAGATCGCCCTCATCCGTCAGGCGAATATGATGGCGGTTAAAACAGTCATGCAGAATAGTAGCCAGCGCCTCAGGCACCCCCGGATTGAGCGCTTCTTCCGTGATCAGCGGGTTATCGGCATTTTGCTGCGCCAGTTCCCACAACAGATCCGTCAGACAGGCGCGCAGCGCCATTTCGCTGCCAAACAGTTTCATGCCGTGGCGCGGGCGCGTTTCCAGCGTCAGACGGTAGCGGGAAAACCACTCCCGCACCTCGGTCATATCATTTTGCAGCGTGGCGCGGCTGACAAACCACTCATCCGCCAGATCTTCCAGCTTGAGCGAGAAGGCGGAGGTGAGAAAACGCACCACCAGATAATGCACGCGCTCCGGCCCGCTACGCGGAATGCGCAGCGCGCGCGGGCGCGACGCCTGCAAGCTCTGGTAACGTGTGACGTCATCAATTTTCAGTTGATAGCCGCTGCCGCGCGTCAAAATAAACTGCGCGCCGTGGTGCAGCAGCAGAGCGTTCAGTGCGGTGATATCGGCCCGAACGGTACGCGTCGAGACCGACAAGCGCTGTGCCAGCTCATCCTGCGGTAGCGTCTCGTTTTGCAACATCATGAACAGTTGCGCCAAACGTTGGTTCGGGAATCGCACGTCGCTCTCCAGGCTTAAGAGTGAGATGAAATAACCATCTGAGATGGGCTGCCTACCGGCGTATAGTCCGGCTCAAACTGCAATTTACCGTCGCGTTCCACGCGAAAACGGGTGATGTTATCGCTGCGCTGGTTCATCACGTATAGCCAGCGGCCATTCTCCGCCAGCGTTAGCGTGCGCGGGTAATCGCCGCGCGTCCAGACATCATCCTGATGGGTTAGCGAACCATCGGCTTTCACCGTAAAGTGCGCGATGCTGTTATGCAACCGGTTGGCGACATACAGCTGTTTACCGTCACCACTTAATACCAGCCCGGCGGCAAAACTGGTGCCTTTATACTCTTTCGGCAGCGCCGAAAAGGTTTTCCCCGGCTGCAACGTGCCGGTGGTTTTGTTCAGCGCATAGTGTGTAAGCGTCGAGGCTTCTTCATTGATCAGCCACAGGCCATCGCCCTTTGGCGTGAACACAAAGTGGCGCGGCCCGGCACCTTGCGAAGAGGCGCTAATAAAGGGTGGATCATTCGGCGTTAACGCGCCCGTTTTGCCATCAAACTGATACTGATAAATGCGATCCAGCCCAAGATCGGTGGAAAAGACGAATTTCCCGCTCGGATCGGCGGCGATCATATGCGCATGGGGGCCATTGTGATCGCTAATCGCAAAACTGCCTTCCACCGCCGCAGCCGGTTTCGCGGCCCCCGGTTCGCCCTGATCCTGACGCGTATCCACCGCTTCGCCGAGGCTGCCATCCGCTTTCACCGGCAGCACGGCAATCGACCCGCTGACATAGTTCGCCACCAGCAGAAAACGGCCATCCGGCGTCAGCGACAGATAGACCGGTCCGGCACCGCCGGACGCCACCTGGTTCAGCACACTTAACTCGCCGTTAGCGCCAATACGCAGCGCCTGCACCGCGCCCTTTTCCACTTCGCTGGCGAGGTAGAGGGTTTTACCATCCCGCGCCACCGTTAGCTGTGCCGCATTCGGCAACGGGCTGACCAGCGTTTTATTGCCAAGCGCACCGGATTGCGGATCAACGGTAAAGCGATAAAGCCCTTCGCCGTTCGGGTTGTAGGTTCCGACCCAGGCGTACTGCGTTTGTGCCATGGCGCTGGTTGCCAGCAGAGAAAGTGAAACGGTAAGCAGATGACGAGCGGTAAGCATGGTGGCTCCTTACGTGACGAGAGGGCCCTCCCGTATCGGGAGGGAAGATCGTTTACTTCACCAGTGCTTTGGTCATATCCAGCAACTGGCGAACATCCGCCGGGCGCGTGTCGCCACTCGCCTTATCAATGATCGAACTGTAAATATGCGGGATCACCTTGCGAACACCCGCATCCAGCGCGATTTGCAGGATTTCACTGAAGTTGTCCAGATCGATGCCGCCGGTCGGCTCCAGCCAGAAATCTTGGCGCGCACAGGCTTGCGCCACGGCGATAAATTCGTCGCGGCATTTCAGCCCGCCCATCGGGAAGTATTTAATGGAGCTGCCGCCCATATCTTTTAGCAGTGCAATGGCGGTTTCCACCGGCACAATGCCGTCTGGCGCCTGGCTGCTCAGCGGCCCGGTGGAAATTTTTACCCTTCCCGGCGTACCGGTAGGCGAGACCAGGCCATTAACCACCGTGTCGTTCTGCCCGAGCAGCGCGCGGCTGGTCGCCACGCCGGTGAACACCTGGTTAACGTGCTGCGGTTGAACTTCACGGGAGATGGCGCTGACCATGGCCGACTGGTTTGGATCGCCTGCGCCAAGGCCAACAGAAAGTGCATTATCGATACGCGCCGCGTAGTCGCGCATATCCGCGACGGCAGTAGCGACATCGGGGTAGTTTTTCGACAGCACGCCGACCAGCACATGGCCTTCCGCGGCCTCGTAAATCGCGCTGGCGTTCTCTTTGCTGCCCGCCAGCACGTTCAGGCATACGCGGTCGCGGTAAAAATTCGGCGTCAGTTTCATGCATTTGCTCCCTTGTTCAGTTCTTCGGCGATGCGGCGATAAATGATCGTCAGTTGATCGGCGGTGACGCTGCGCACATCGGCTTCAATAATCCCTTCGTTGGCTTTATAACCACGGAAATAAATGGCGTATTCCCCCTGTTTCAGGGCGCTGACCAGCTCGCCGGTAGCGATACCGGTGACGGCTTCATCAAATTTGATTTCGCTGCGGGCAATATCGCGCCCGGCGCTATCCCACACCACGCGCGCACTCACGCCTTTTAGCGTGTTGAGCTGCTCAATAAACGGTGTCATTTTGGCGACCATCTCCGCCCCGCTCTCTTTGCTGGCTGAAAGATAGTGTTCAATGGCGCAGGTCAGGCCGAGAATGCCCTCCTTGCCCACTTTCATTGCGCGGCCAATGCCCGCCGTCTGGCGTTTTACCCACTCCACATATTGTGTTTTGCCGATCACCAGCCCGCTGGTTGGCCCTTCAATCGCTTTTGCGCCGCTGTAGATAACGAGGTCGGCTCCGGCGCGGTAGTAGCACTGCAAATCCTCTTCGGCTGCGGCATCGACAATCAGCGGCAGGTTGTGCTTGCGTGCCACCACGGCGGCCTGCTCCACGCTGAGCATGCTTTTTTGTACGCAGTGATGAGATTTGATAAAGAGGATCGCTGCCGTGCGCGGTGAGATTGCCGCCGCCAGTTGATCGGCAGAGCATTCATTGGCGTAACCGGCTTCCACCACTTTGCCGCCGCCCAGCGCCACCATGGTGCCTACCGGTGCGCCAAAGTTAACGTTGTGCCCGCGCGGCAGTACGATTTCGTTGTTCTCAATCGGCGTGCTGTGCAGGTTTTCCAGCAGCCAGTCGCTGTCTTTCACCAGCACGGCGGCGACAGATTGCGCAATGCCGGCGGAAGCGCACGACACCACGGTCGCGCCTTCGACATCCAGCAGTTTTGCAATGTACTCCCCGGTTTTATTCACCAGGTCTTTCATTTCGAAGTAGTGATTCATGCCGCTGACTACAGCGTCGACCACTTCCGGGCGCGGCGTGGAAACGCCGAGCGCCGTCATGCGCCCGGAAGCATTAATCACCTGTTTTAGCTGGTACTTATCATAAATCGAAGGCATGTTCGGCACTCCCTTGTTCGGTCATATAGCCCTTGCCCGCGCGAATGGCGGCAAGCGGCGTGAGGATCTGTTCGGCCTGTAACGTCTCGTTTTCCGCATCGGTGAACAGCACCGGCTGGCGTTTCAGGTCGAAAATGGTCAGATCGGCGTCGAAACCCACGGCAAGACGCCCTTTATGCTGCAGGCGCAAGCCATCAGCGGCGTGGTCGGTCACACAGGCGATCACCTGCGGCAGCGACATGCCGATGGCGAGGAATTTCGCCATCACATTCGCCAGCGAGCGCACCGGGCCATCGATGCGGTTGCGGCAGTAAATGTCGGAGCTGATGGTCTGCGGCAAAATACCCAGCGCGATGGCCTGCTGTGCCACCGCAAAGCTGAAACTGGCGCTGCCGTGCCCGACATCAAGCCGCACCCCGCGCGCAATGGCGCGCGTCACCGAGGCGCGCAGCTCGCCGGAAGGCGTCAAAATGCGGTTCGGTTTGCCGTTATAGCAGTGGGTAATGATGTCGCCGGAGGTCAGCAGCTCAGCAATCTCATCAAGGTTTGGCGGGTTGTTGCCAATATGCACCATCAATGGCAAATCGCCGTTTTCCTGCTGGATGACTTTGGCGCGTTGCAGCGGTGTGATGCCGTTGTCGCCGACCACGCTGCTGCTCATGCGCGCTTTCAGGCCGACAATAAAATCCGGGTGGCGTTTTATGGCCTCACGCGCAGCGTCGGCGTCGATATTATTCAGGTTCGCCAGCTCGTTTTGCGCGATCAGCCCGACGCGCGAGATATTCAGCAGCGCATAGACGTCCGTCGACGCCTTACGGGTAATGGCATAGAAATCATCGATGTCATCCGCGCCGGTGCTACCGGCATCAATCACCGTGGTAACACCGGACTGAATGCCGACGCTATCGGGCTCGTCGTGATAAATGGGTGAGTTCGGGTAACAGTGGACATGGGAGTCGATCCACCCGGCGCTGACATAATGTTCGCCGCGTAAATCCACGCTTTTCGCCGCCGGGCCGTCGATATCGCCAAGCGCTGCGATTTTGCCCGCCGCGATGGCGATATCCGTCACCGTGTCGTCAACCAGACGCGCCCGGCGCAGGAGTAAATCAAACATGCGTATCTCCAGGAGTAACGGGCGCCGCAGCGCCCGTGGGTGTCAGAGGGCTACCGGGAAAATGGAGCCCAGCAGCATCGCGCCGAGGATCGCGCCCCCGGTGATCGGCTTCTGCCAGAGGTAAAACAGCAGCGCGCCAATCAGCGAACCAATACCAATCGGAATGGAAGCGGTCATCGCGCTGAGGATAATCAACGGGCCGAGGAAGCGGCCGGACGCGTTACCCGCGCCCATCATCACGTCTGCGCCGTAGGTGGAGTCGCTCTGGTTGATGGTGAACTTACGCGCCAGGATAATCAGGTAGCCAATCGCCAGGCCGATGATCAGCCCGGTAGCCAGCGAAGCCACAAAGTTCGCCACCGGGAAGACAAAGCCCGCGCCGAGCAGCAGCGCCGGCACGCCAAGCCCCACCCCGGTCTGGATAGCGCCGCCGATATCGAGAATACCGACCAGCGAACCTTCGATAATGCGGGCAAACAGGAAGCTCGCGCCAAACGCCGCCACCGCGCCGTAAACGCCGGTATCCATGCCGGAACGCAGCATCGAAACAAACGCCACTTCGTTAAACGCGCCAATGCCGTACAGGTAGTACATGTGTGTCCCGGCGAACACGCCGGAAGAGAGCAGGCCGACGAAAATCGGGAATGACCAGTCGGCGTACCAAAAGCCTTTATTCTGTTCCATCTCGGTTCCTTATTTGCCGCTGAGCGAGTTGTGGATAAGCGACAGCCAGTCCGGCGCGCTCAGGTGGAAGGACTCGATCATTTTCAGATCAAAGCCGCGGAAGAACGCACTCAGCACAAACAGAGCGACAATCGCTGTCATCATCACTTTGGTGACGCGGTTCCAGCCGCTCTCTTCCACACCTTTACCAATCAGAATGCCCAACACCAGACCTGGTACGGCGTTACCCATAATGAGCTGCGCCGCGCCGCCAAAAACGGTCGCCCAGAAACCGGATTTCTTGCCTGCATCAATTGCCGCCAGCCAGAAAATCACCGGCATCACGGTGTTGACCAGCAGGTTCGCGGCCGGAACCAGCACTTTCACCGCCGTCACCTGCAACGCCGCCGGAACGGAGGAAGCAGTCAGGTTGAGGAAGGTGACAACCACCATGCCGATCAAGCCGCAGGCGATAGCCATCTTTTTCGGATCGTGCAGGGTTTCGCCCACGTTGCGGTTTTTCACCATCAACGCAGCAGCGCCCCAGTTCGGAATAATGCGGTGATCAACGTCCTGGGTGAACGACCCCGCCGCAACGGATGACGCCCAGGCGTTAAAGAAGAAACCCAGACCAAAAGAGAAGTGCGAAGCCGGGTCCCCTTCGCAGGAGTTCAGTTCGCCCAGTGTACGAAACGCGCCCATCCCTTGCGTGGTCGGCGCATGGAACATGCGTGCAGCCCCTGCGCCCACGCCGACGCCCACCAGGCCGCCGATAATGAGCGATTTTATTAGTATGATTAAGAACATCAGTCTGCCCTCTTCTACCCTGTGATAGTGATTTCTGGGGTATGCGGTGAGTTATTGCGTGACGAAATCCACTTTATCGAGATTGATGGCGGTCACGTTGACGGTGACGTCCAGCTCCACGCTGTACGTGCGTCTTATACGGCGCAGAAAGAGGAACAAAAACGCCTCTTTGCGCGTCGTTTCCTGCGCCTGAACAACCTGCACGTCCTGTGGCTCAATGCGCAGTAAAATGTGCGGCGACGTTTTCATCACCGCGGCCTGAACATGGTTCAGCGCATCGGCGAAGGCGCGCGCTTTCGCATCGCCCTTGCCCTTTACCCTGACCGTGGTGGTGAACTGTTCTTTCATGGTTATGCGCCGTATTTTTTCTGCCACGCCTGCACCAGACGCTCGCCTAACTCTTCTTTGTCCATAAAGCCAAAGCCCAGCACGTTGCAGCCTTCGTTAATCGCCGTCACGCCCTCTTCCACAGAACGCATGCCATATTTGGCTTTGTAGCCATGTTTGTTTTGCGCGGTGATAGCGCCCGCGCCGCCGCTGCCGCAAAAGGAGATGCCAAAGGTGGCGTTTTCCGCTTTCATCACGTCGCCAAGTTTCATATCCGCCGCCACGCCCGGCACGACCACCGCGCGGCCGCCCGCTTTTTCTACACCGGCCGCCACTTTCTGGCCTTTCCCCAGACGGTCGCCAATCACTACGGTAATCTGTTCCATTGTTCGCTCCTTAAAGGTTGTCTTTCGCCACTTCGAAATGCACCGACAGCAGCCAGGCTTCTTCTTCCGGAAGGTTGCTAAAGGCCGCCACGACGTCGCGGGCAAGGTTCATGGAATCCGCCGAGATCTCATCAAACAGGCTGGCATCCACTTCCGGTAGCGGTTCGCCGGTTACCGACCGGTGCGCCATCGCGCGGACATGAGAGGTCAGCATCTGTTGCTGCACCGCGTTCGGCGTAATGTTCTGAGAACTGAGTAAGGCATACACCTGCTTCAGCATGCGTTCAGCGAGGGTTGCCGTTTGCGCAGCCTGCTCCGCGTCGTTTATTACCGCTCCGTTATTCACTCGTCGTACCCCGTTAATGGCTTCGGAATAAAACTAACGTTGCAGGTTAAGAGTTTGTAGCGAGGAGTTTTCCACTTCGAAGTGGAAACGCGGAAGGCTTTAGTGATCTGCGCCTCAAAATGAGGCCGCTGAGGGATTTTTCACTGTATTGCGGTCACAATTTTGACCAAAAGCGGCGGAAAAACGACAGCCCAAAAGCACAAAAAAACGGCGGGCAGGAGAGGAAAAGTGTGAGGTGAATAAGGTTTACTTATTCCTGCCCGTTGTTCAGCGCCCGCAACAGATAATCTGTGAATGACGACACCAGCGGCAGCAACGGCCTGCCGGGTAAATGTAATAAGTGCATCGGGCGCGGCGGCGGTAAATAGTCCGGCAGTACAGCACACAGGCGACCTGCGTCGATATCCCGCTGCAACATGATGTCGGCGTGCTGCACAATCCCCAGCCCGGCCAGCGCCGCCTGGCGAATCGCCTCGCCGGAATCCACCATCAGCCGCGGGGTAATCGCCACCTCTTGCTTACCGTCCGGCCCTTGCAGCTGCCAGCTGTGATCGGATCGCCACTGGCTAAAACTGATGCAGTGGTGCTGTTTCAACTCTTCCGGGGTTTCGGGGGTGCCGTGTCGCGCTAAATAGTCTGGCGATGCGGCGAGGATCATCTGGTACGGCGCCAGCGGAATGGCAATCATCCCTTCATCGTTGACAGCACCGACGCGCACAGCGAGCTGGAAACGCTCCTCAATCAGCGAGACTTTGCGATCGCTCAGCACCATTTCCGCATTCACGCCGGGATATTGCTGTAAAAAACGCGACAGGATCGGCGTTAAGACATGGTTGCCCCAGGCCACCGGCGCGCTGATGCGCAGCAGGCCAGAGACATTTTCATAAAGATGACTGGCTAACCCGTCTGCTTCGCGAACGGTGGCGAGGATTTGCAGACCATACTGGTAAAAACGCTGGCCCGCTTCGGTGAGCCCCTGGCGGCGCGTGGTGCGGTGCAGCAGCTTGCAACCGGTACGATGCTCGAGTTCGCGCACATGTTTACCGACCATTGCCGGCGTGATGCCTAACGAGTCGGCGGCGGCGGTAAAACTGCCGAACTTGATGGTGCTGACAAACGACTCAACGCATTTGAGATAATCCATTTTCCACCCGCATTCTAAACCCACAGTATCAAATGAAGATAACAATGCCCCATTTATCCGCAACAGGACGCGGGAAATAATAGCGCCATTATCGTTTATTGGGTTCTTAATGATGCAATCGCTGGTTTTCAATGAATTTGGCGCATCGGATGTGCTGTACCTGCACAATCACCCTACGCCGCAGCCCGGCGCGGGTGAGTTGCTGGTTGACGTGTCTGCCGCCGGGCTGAATTTTGCGGATATTTATCGCCGCCAGGGGCGTTACCCGCTGGCAGGAAGCGCCCCCTGGGTTGCCGGATATGAAGGCGCCGGTCAGGTGATTGCCGTGGGAAGCGGGGTAAGCGGCTGGCAGCCGGGCGATCGCGTGGGTTTTGCCGATGTGCCGCTGGCGCACGCCAGCCATATTGTGGTGGCGCAGGAAAACGCCATTCGCCTTCCCGACTGGCTTTCTGAAGCGCAGGCCGCGTCGATTCTGTTGCAAGGCTTAACCGCAGATTATCTGGTACATGATGTGTTACCGGTGCTACCCGGCATGCGTGTCGCCGTGCTGGCCGCCGCTGGCGGCGTGGGCAGCCTGCTGACGCAAATGCTGGTACACCGGGGGGTGCAGGTGTTCGCCGTGGCTTCAAACCAGGCCAAGCAACGCCTCTGCCTGCGTAACGGCGCAGACGCCGCCGCCGATTACGACTCATGGCCTGAACAGGTTCGCGCCTGGCATACGCCGGGTTGCGATATCGTGTTTGATTCGGTTGGCAGCACGCTGCAACAAAGCCTGGACAGCCTGAAAGATGGCGGGCGCGTTGTGCTGTTCGGTATGTCCGGCGGCACGATCCCCACGCCGGATCCGGCGCAGTTTTTGTTGCGTTCCACCGGCGTTATCGGTGCCGATCTGTGGACTTATCTGACCTCGCAACAAGAACGGCAGCGCCGCGCCGATCGCCTGTTTGCGCTGCTGAAAGCAGGACATATTAAATTGCCGGAGGTGACATCTTTTCCGCTCTATCGGGGTAAAGAGGCGCATGACTTGCTGGAAAACAGAGAGTTTAGCGGGAAGGTGATTTTGATCCCCTGACATAACGCGTTTTAAAAATGAAACAGCACCAGGGAAGCACATAATAAAAAGCGGACACCGGAAATTCCGGTCGAGAAGCTGAAGTAAAAAGCGGGGCGATTGCCCCGCTTCGTTTAATCAGATACCGAATTAACGGTATTTTTTGTGATACGTATTGCGGGTGTCAATGAACCCTTTGGCGGCGTCCTGCGCCTCTTTCACTTTGCCTTCGTTAGCCAGTTTCAGCGCGCCGTCAATCTGCCCGACCAGCACATCAAAGCCGTGACGATAATCTTTCATCTCCGCGCTATCTGCCGCTTTACCTTCCAGTTTCGGCGGTGTCGCTTTTTGTGCATCCAGCGCAGCGGTACGCATTTTGGTTAATGCATCTTTCATCTCGCCAGCGTCGCTGGTTTTCTGCACCACTTTCAGATTGTCATTCAGGGTGCCCATATCATCTTCGAGATCGGCGGCGAACACCGACGATCCAACAAACAACGATGACACAGCAAGGATCGCTAACAGGTTTTTACGCATTGCTCACTTCCTTTTTTTATTATTCACGCTAAAGGCGCAGCTCTGTACGCCACGGAGTTATTGTCCGGCGATTTTCATCTCCGGGAGTAACACTGAACCACACTGAATATTGCTACGGTGTTCGATATCGTCACCAACGGTAACGATATTACGCCACATATCTTTCAAATTTCCTGCAATGGTAATTTCGCTCACCGGGTACTGGATTTCACCATTTTCTACCCAAAAACCGGACGCACCGCGCGAATAATCACCGGTAATGCCGCTCACGCCCTGGCCCATCAGCTCGGTGACAACAAGCCCGGTGCCCATCTCTTTTAGCATTTGTTCGAAGCTCAAGCCGCGTCCGGCAATGCGCCAGTTATGGATACCGCCTGCATGTCCGGTGCTTTTCAGTCCCAGCTTACGCGCGGAATAATTGGTCAGCAGCCACTGCATCAGTACGCCATCTTTCACGATATCGCGGCGTTCGGTACGCACGCCTTCGCTGTCGAACGGTGAAGATGCCAGCCCTTTAAGCAGGTGCGGATGCTCTTCAATAGTCAGCCACTCTGGCAGGATCTGCTTGCCAAGATAGTCCAGCAGGAACGTCGATTTGCGGTAGACAGAACCACCGGCAATCGCCCCCACCAGGTGACCAAACAGGCCGGTCGCTACTTCGTGGCCGAAAATGACCGGCGCTTTCATGGTCGGCAGCTTGCGCGGCGACAGGCGGGACAACGTGCGACGCGCACACTCTTCGCCCACCCACTCCGGCGTTTGCAGTTCGTTAATATCACGGCTGATGGTGTACGCGTAATCGCGCTCCATGTCGCCATTCTCTTCGGCAATCACGCAGCTCGACAGCGAGTGGCGCGTGGAGCAGTAGCTTTGCAGCATGCCGTGGCTGTTACCGAAGACTTTTATGCCGTAATGGCTATTGAAGCTGCCGCCTTCGGTATTATTAATGCGTTTATCCGCTTTCAGCGCCGCCTGCTCGGCGCGCGCGGCCCATTCGATGGCTTCATCCGGCGTCACTTCCGCCGGGTGGAACAGGTCAAGATCGGGTGCCTCAAACGCCAGCAGCTCTTTATCTGCCACGCCCGCGTAAGGATCCGGCGAAGTGTAACGCGCGATATCGAGCGCCGCCTGTACGGTGCGGGCAATCGCGTCCGGGCTGAGATCGGTTGACGAGGCGCTGCCTTTACGGTTCTGGTGATAAACGGTTATTCCCAGCGCGCCATCGCTGTTAAATTCGACATTCTCCACTTCGCCGTAGCGCGTGCTCACGCCGATCCCGGTGGTTTTGCTGACAGCCACTTCCGCACCGTCCGCTTTTCCGGCAGCTAATTCCAGCGCTGTGGAAACCGCCTCTTCCAGCGTTTTGCGTTGTTGTGCAACTTGTGTGATTACTTTCATTGCCAATGCCATAATTAAGGGAGAGATTCTTTGAAGTCTAACAGAGAACCGTTTTTCAGTGCGCGCCTTAACTGGTAACATTAGCCTCTTTTTTTAAGGAGCCTGAGATGACAAAGCAGCCCGACGACTGGCTCGACGACGTGCCCGGTGATGATATTGAAGACGAAGATGACGAGATCATCTGGGTCAGTAAGAGTGAAATTAAGCGCGATGCTGAAGAGTTAAAGCAGCTCGGCGCGGAAATGGTCGATCTTGGTAAAAACGCGCTGGATAAACTCCCGCTCGACCAGGATCTGCGCGACGCTATTGAGCTGGCGCAGCGCATTAAGAAAGAGGGTCGCCGCCGTCAGTTGCAGTTGATCGGTAAAATGCTGCGTCAGCGCGATGTCGATCCGATTCGCCAGGCGCTGGATAAGTTGAAAAACCGCCACAACCAGCAAGTTGCCTTTTTCCACAAGCTGGAGCAGATCCGCGATCGCCTGATTGAAGAGGGTGATGATGCGGTGCCAGAGGTGCTGAACCTGTGGCCGGATGCTGACCGCCAGCAGTTACGTTCGCTGATCCGTAATGCGAAAAAAGAGAAAGAAGGGAACAAACCGCCGAAATCCGCGCGTTTAATCTTCCAGTATCTGCGTGAACTGGCTGAAACCAGCGAGCAATAACCTTTCTGCATTATCCCTCTCCTGCGGGAGAGGGCTTTTCCTGCTTCCCTTTTCCTGTTTCAGTTATTCCCTTCTTAATGTGATAAAAAACTAGCTGAATCGTTAAAGCTAATAACATTCTCTATCACATATTTATCATGCATATATCTTTCATTTCATAGATAAATGCGATCAATATCAGCTATTTTCATTCTCATCCTCGCTCATTTTCACCAAATGAAACGGATCACATTTTCTCCCCTGCGCAAAACGTAGATTTCAGCCGTGGTGCAAATAATCGATTCAGCTAAAAAGGACGAAATGATGAAAAAAACCGTAATGCTTTCCGCACTTGCTCTGCTTGTATCTGCTCCGGTAATGGCGAAAACCTGGGTGCTGACAAGTGCTGAAGGCGGCGTTGAGCAGGGAAACTGGCGCATCAGCAGCGATCAGCTGAACATCAAAGATCAGCAGTTCAGCATTGAGCAGGTGGTACTGCATGGTGGCAAACAAGAGGGCAGTAAAGTTATCAAACTGAGCAGTAAAAACGGCCTGACTATCGCGCTGAGCCCGACGCGCGGGATGAATTTACTCTATGCAGACGGTTTTGGCGTGCATATGGGCTGGAATTCACCGGTAAAAGAGGTCGTTAACCCGGCATTCATCAATCTGGAAAGCCGCAACGGACTCGGCTGGCTGGAAGGTTTCAACGAGATGGTGGTGCGCTGCGGTTACGAGTGGACCGGCCATCCGGTAACGGCGGACGGACAGATTTACACCCTGCATGGCAAAGTGGGTAACACGCCCGCTTCGCAGGTTTCCGTCGATGTTAGCGAAACGGCACCCTATGAAATTCGCATTCGCGGATTAGTGAAAGAGAGCACCTTCAAAAAAGCGGATCTGCAAACGGAAATGGAGTTGCGCTACATTCCGGGCAGCAACAGTTTCAGTCTGCATGACGTGCTGACCAACCATGCTGACTATCCGCACGATTACCAAATCATCTACCACAGCAACTTCAGCAAACCGATCCTTGAACAGGGCGCGCGCTTTATTACGCCGTATGAAAACGTCAGCCCGTTCAACGATTACGCTAAAAAAGGGCTGAAAGAGTGGCAAACCTACGCCGGGCCAACCAAGGGCTTTGACGAAATGGTGTTTAATATCAAGCCGCTGGCCGACGCCAGTAAACAGACTGTCGCGGCACTGCTCAACAAGGCCGGAGATAAAGGCGTGGCGATCAGCTATAACACTGAACAGCTGCCAGTGCTGACGCTGTGGAAAAATACCGACACGGAAAAACAGGGCTACGTCACCGGTATCGAGCCGGGCACCAGCTACGCCTATCCGGTGACTATTGAGCGTGAACAAAAACGCGTGAAACAGTTGCAACCAGGCCAGAGCACCCGCTTCGATTTAACCTATACCTTGCTGCACAACAGCGGTCAGGTGGCTGAAGTAGAGAAACGCGTGCAGGAAATTCAGGGCAGCAAAACCCCGCAGTCGATTGAAACGCCGATGGCGAAAGAGTAACGCGCAGGCATAAAAAAACCGCGCCAGGTTTCAGGCGCGGTTTTTTATTCGGCTTAATCTAATCAGGCGCTTTCAGCAGCGAGTTGCGCTTTTTTCGCCAGCCCGTCCAGCAGTTTCTGGTGGATACCGCCAAAGCCGCCGTTGCTCATCACCAGAATGTGATCGCCCGGCTGGGCGCTTTTGACAATCATCTCCGCCAGCGTATCTACATCCGCACTCCAGTACGCAGGCTGTACGCAGGCATCCGCCACTTCCGCCACCTGCCAGGGAATATGCGGCGGCTGCAGCAGGTACACTTCGTCGGCGCGTCCCAGCGACGGAGCCAGATCGGCTTTGCAGATGCCCATTTTCATGGTGTTCGAGCGAGGCTCCAGCACGGCGATAATTTTCGCGGTGCCGCCCACTTTCCCGCGCAGCGCCGCGAGGGTTGCCAGGATTGCCGTCGGGTGATGGGCAAAATCGTCATACACGGTCACGCCATTGGCTTCGCCACGCAGCTCCAGACGACGACGCGCATTGATGAAAGAGCCCAGCGCGTTCGCCGCATCTGCCGGTGCAACGCCAACATGACGCGCGGCGGCAATCGCCATCAGGCCGTTATGCATGTTGTGCTCGCCCACCAGACCCCAGTTCACCTGGCCTACGCATTCGTTATCCAGCCACACTTCCCAACTGGAGGCGTCAGTATTCAGTTTTTTCGCCTGCCAGTGGCCCTGCTCGCCCACCAGCTCCTGCTCGCTCCAGCAGCCCATCGCCATCGTCTGTTTCAGGTTGATGTCGTTTTCCGGCCAGATGATTTTCCCCTGCCCCGGCACGATGCGCACCAGGTGGTGGAACTGTTTCTGAATCGCTTTCAGGTCATCGAAAATATCCGCGTGGTCAAACTCAAGATTATTGAGCACCAGCGTGCGCGGGCAGTAATGGACAAATTTGGAACGTTTGTCGAAGAAGGCGCAGTCATATTCATCGGCTTCAATCACGAAGAACGGGCTCTCACCCAGACGCGCGGATACATCAAAATTGCCCGGTACGCCGCCAATCACGAAGCCCGGTTTGTAACCGCAGGCTTCCAGAATCCAGGTCGCCATGCCAGCGGTGGTGGTTTTACCGTGCGTACCGGCAATGGCGACAACCCAACGGTCGCGCAGCACAAAGTCATGGAGCCATTGCGGGCCCGACATAAACGGAATGTTCTTTTCCAGCACCGCTTCCACACAGGGATTACCGCGCTTCATCACGTTGCCGATGATGACCAAATCCGGCGCCGGATCGAGCTGGCTGGCGTCATAACCTTCAATCAGTTCAATCCCTTGATTCTCAAGCAGCGTGCTCATCGGCGGATAGACACTGTCGTCCGAGCCCGTTACCTGGTGTCCCAGCGAGCGCGCCAGCATTGCCAGCCCGCCCATGAAAGTGCCACAAATCCCCAATATATGAATGCGCATACGTCGTTATCCTTTCTTAAACTGGCGCACATTTTACTCATATGTTTACGCACAGAGAAATGCATTTCAGGATAATCCGCATATAGCTGGCGCGATTCACCTGTGCGCGAGCTTTTGAATGTTTGTTAGTATTGTTACAGGACCTTCGCGTTTTCGTTTGCGAAAGCTCTGGCTGTTACGGCGTCGGCTGTTTACTATCCGGAACTTGCTGTGAGCAGCAACCTGAAAACCACAGGCTACAATCGCTTTACTCCATCATGAAAAATGCAGGGAAAGTGTTATGAAAACGTTAGGTGAATTTATTGTCGAAAAGCAGCATGAGTTCTCGCATGCAACGGGTGAACTGACTGCTTTGCTGTCGGCGATAAAACTGGGCGCCAAGATCATTCATCGCGATATCAACAAGGCCGGTCTGGTCGATATCCTGGGTGCAAGCGGTGCTGAAAACGTGCAGGGCGAGCAGCAGCAAAAACTCGACCTGTTCGCGAACGAAAAACTGAAAGCCGCACTCCGCGCCCGCGATATCGTGGCTGGCATCGCCTCTGAAGAAGAAGATGAGATCGTCGTTTTCGAAGGCTGCGAGCACGCAAAATATGTGGTGCTGATGGATCCTCTGGATGGTTCCTCCAACATCGACGTTAACGTCTCCGTCGGGACAATTTTCTCCATCTATCGCCGCGTAACGCCAGTCGGCACGCCGGTCACCATGGAAGATTTCCTGCAACCGGGCAACAAGCAAGTCGCCGCCGGTTATGTGGTTTACGGTTCGTCCACCATGCTGGTTTACACCACCGGCTGTGGCGTACACGCCTTCACTTACGATCCGTCACTTGGCGTGTTCTGCCTGTGTCAGGAGCGTATGCGCTTCCCGGATCGTGGCAACACGTACTCCATTAACGAAGGCAACTACATCAAATTCCCGCAGGGCGTGAAGAAATACCTGAAGTTCTGCCAGGAAGAAGATAAAGCGACCAACCGCCCTTACACCACGCGCTACATCGGCTCGCTGGTAGCGGATTTCCACCGTAACCTGCTGAAAGGCGGCATCTACCTCTACCCAAGCACCGCCAGCCACCCGGAAGGGAAGCTGCGTCTGCTGTACGAATGCAACCCGATGGCGTTCCTCGCGGAACAAGCGGGCGGTAAAGCCAGCGACGGCAAAAACCGTATTCTGGATATCCAGCCGGAAAGCTTGCATCAGCGCCGTCCGTTCTTTGTCGGCAACGAGCACATGGTGGATGACGTAGAACGCTATATGCGTGAGTTCCCGGACGCGTAATCAGCCGGGCAAAACGAGAAAAGCGCCACGATTGTGGCGCTTTTTTTAGCGTACGAAGGTGCGTTTGACGCGCTCAGACACCACAAAATAGGGGATCCAAATCGCCGCGCTTATTACGCTACGAACCAGTGAGCTTACGGTATCGTAGACATACGGCACATCAAACACCTGATGCGCCAGCCATACATCTACGCCATGAAAGGCAATCCATAACAGCAGAAAACCAATGTAAAAACGCGGAAGCAGCCGTTTCTTGCGAAAGAACAGACTCCCGACGAAGACCGTGTAGGCGAACATTACCCCGTAGAATACCAGTTCGAAAACGAGCATCCCTTTTTGTCCACCAACGAGCACGCTGTAATGCTCCATCACCACTTTGAGCGTCGCGCTGAAAGAGACAATCACGCTCAGCAGCGACAGCACCAGCCCAATAGCAGGAACAAACAGCCAGCCGCGAATTTTTTTAAACTCGCGCACCTCGCACTCCGCGCAGAAATCACTCTCTTTCAGCGCTTCCTTATCGCATTGAATACAGATTCCCATGTCGTTGCCTTTCGTTATCCCTGCGTCTGTAAACGGAATGAAGCCATTGCCTGCAACAATTCGCGCGACTGCTCTTCCAGCGAACGGGTCGCCGCAGAAGATTGCTGTACCAGCGCCGCGTTTTGCTGCGCGGTTTCATCCATCTGGCTGACGGCGATATTCACCTGCTCAATACCGCGGCTCTGCTCCTGCGACGCATTGGCGATTTCGCGCATCAGTTTGGTCATGCGCAACACTTCTTCGGCGATTTCGTCCATCGTTTCGCCGGCCTGCATCGCCAGATCGCTGCCTTCAGACACCTGCGCCTGCGAGCTGCTGATCAGCGCCCGGATCTCTTTCGCCGATTCGGCGCTGCGGCTGGCAAGGTTACGCACTTCACCGGCTACGACTGCAAAACCACGCCCCTGCTCACCCGCGCGTGCCGCTTCAACGGCGGCGTTCAGCGCCAGAATATTGGTCTGGAAAGCAATGGCGTCAATCACGCTAAGAATGTCGGCAATGCGATCGGAACTGGCGGAGATATCGCGCATTTTTTCAATTACATAGCAGACCATTTCGCTGCCGCGATCGGCGGTATCGGAAACCGTCTTCGCCAGTTTGTGTGCCTGTTCGGCGTTGTCGGCGTTCAGTTTCACCGTGGCGGTGATCTGCTCCATGCTGGCCGCGGTTTGCTCCAGCGATGTGGCGGTCGATTCCGTACGCTGCGACAAATCGATGTTGCCCGCCGCCAGTTCACGGCTGCCGGTATCAATTTGCGAGCTGGCATCGCGCACGCGGGTGACCGAACCCACCAGCGACTGGCGCATCTCTTCGATGGCCGCGTTCAGCCGGTTAAATTCTTTGCTACTGACGTCGGTTTTCAGGTAGGTCAAATCCCCTGCCGCCACCTGTTCCAGTTGCTGAATAGACGTATCCAGCGGCTTGAGCAGTAAATGGCGCAGCGCCAGCCAGGCCAGTACGATGATCCCGGCCACCAGTAACGCCACCACCAGAATCAGCAGCATAACGCCGTTTTTGCTGCTCTGAACGGCGCTCACTTCCGCTTTGCCGCGCACTTCGCCCCATTTCTGGAAGGCCTGCATGTCGTTGTCGAACTGGCGGGAGATAGGGATAAGTTTGTTTTCCAGCAGATCGTAATAGGCATCGGCGCTCTGTTGGTTGAGCGCATCCTGCATCGGTTTAATGCCCTGATTGACGTAGTCGCCGTAGCTTTTCGCTAACGCCGCCAGCAGTGCAGCACCTTGTTCATCATCGACGCCCGCCTTAATCACACCAGCAAGCGATTGCTCACCGTGTTCAATTTCGCCATTGATCATCTTTACCGATTTGGCGGCATCGTCCAGCAAACCAACTTCCATCATGCGCACGGCCTGACCCGCTTCATTACGCGCACGCAGGATCAGCGTGTAGCCTTCGCTCAGGCGCGCCATCTTTTCGCCCTGAAGCTGGCTAATTCGCTCCAGCGATGAGGAACTTTTATTGAGTGCATAAACTCCGATGCCGCTAACCAGCAGCAGGAGAAACGTCATAACAGCCAGCAAAGAAAGTAAACCAGTACGGATCGAAAGCGTTTTAAGCATGATGTGAATCCCGGTAGCAGCGATACTTTTTGGCGTAAATTAAGCCGATTCGTCAGTTATCGACCGCCACCGGAATTACTTTAGGGAAAAATAGTCATTTCAATATGTTATTACTTTGTTGCCGTTGTGCTAACGCGTGTAACAGGTGAGCTTTGGCGGTTCTCCCACAGCACCGTTAAGCCACGTTGCAACGCGATAAAAATAAACAACAGGATGCCAATGGCAATCTTGGTCCACCATGAGCTGAGCGTGCCATCGAAGTTAATATAGGTCTGGATAAGTCCCTGAATACCCACGCCAAACAGCGTACCCAACACGGTGCCGACGCCGCCGCTAAGCAACGTGCCGCCAATCACCACCGAGGCGATAGCATCCAGTTCAACCCCCACGCCTGCCAGCGCGTAACCGGCCTGGGTGTAAATGGAGAAGACAATCCCCGCCAGTGTCGCAAGACCAGTCGAGAGCATATAGATACGAATGGTGGTACTGCGCGTTGAGATACCCATCAGGTTCGCGGAAGTGGCATTACCGCCAATCGCGTAGACTTCGTTGCCAAAGCGGGTGCGGTGTGCGAGGAAAATACCGATCACCACCACGAATAACATCAGCAGCCCCATCGCGCTCAAACGTCCGCCGCCGGGGATCATCCACGCCAGGCTGGAGAGCGAATCATAGACCGGGTGATTAATCGGAATCGACTCTTCCGACAGCAGGTAGCTGACGCCGCGCAGGAAAAACATCCCCGCGAGGGTGATGATAAACGCCGGGATTTTTAACGCGTCGATCATAAGCCCCATAAACGCGCCAAACGCAGTGCCCATCAGCAGAATCAGCGGGAACGCCAGCAGCGGCGAGATGCCCCAGTCGCCAATGGCTTTCGCCAGAAAAACCCCGGTAAAGGCAATCACCGAGCCGACGGACAAATCAATGCCGCCAGAGAGGATCACGAAGGTCATACCAACGGCAATAATCCCCAGGAAAGCGTTATCCGTCAGGATGTTGCAAATCACACGTGTCGACGCGAAACCGGGAAACTGCGTTAGGCAGTAGAGGTAGCCGAGCACAAACACGCCCAGCGTTATCATCAGCGGTAAATTACGTTTTATCATGACCGCGTACTCCTTTAATCAGCGCGATAAAGCGCGGCGACTGAACAATCAGCACGCACATCACCACCACCGCTTTCACCACCTGGTTGAGTTCCGGCTGGAAACCGGAGAGCAAAATGCCAGTGTTCATACCCTGAATAATCAGCGCGCCCACCACCGACAGCACAAGATTGAAGCGCCCGCCCATTAGCGAACCGCCGCCGATCACCACCGCCAGGATCGCGTCCAGCTCCAGCCATAGCCCGGCGTTGTTGGCATCCGCGCCGCGAATGTCAGCCGCGACAATCACTCCGGCTATCGCCGCGCACACGCCGCTCAGCACATAGGTCAGCATCACCACAACACGAGTATTCACACCGGCGTTTTTCGCCGCGCGAATGTTGATGCCCACCGCTTCAATGAACATGCCGAGCGCGGTTTTGCGCGTGAACAGCCAGAACAGCACCAGCGTAACCAGCGCGATAATCACCGGGGTGGGAAACAGCAGCAGCGAACCGCTGCCCAGCCAGGCCAGCGACGGAGCGTTAAAGGTGACAATCTGCCCGGAGGTGATCAACTGCGCGACGCCGCGCCCGGCGACCATCAAAATCAGCGTGGCGACAAACGGCTGGATCTTCAAAATCGCCACCAGAATGCCGTTCCATAAACCGGCCAGCACACCGGTGCCGATCGCCGCCAGCAGTACCACCGTCAGGCTGTGTCCGGCGACCGTTAACGACGCCGCCGTCGCGCCGGCAATCGCCATCACCGCCCCGACCGACAGATCAATACCGCCGGTGGCAATCACCAGCGTCATACCAATGGCCAGCAGCGCCACCGGCGCGGCACGGTTAAGAATGTCTATCGGGCTACCGAACAGGCGACCATCCTGTAACACCACCTGATAAAAATGCGGCGCGACCAGGCTATCCACCACCAACACCAGCAGCAGCGCTATCAACTGCGGCGTTCCGGTCGGCCAGTTAAAACGGCGCTTTGGCGGCGTCGTTTGGCCAAGTGATTGAGGCATCACACTCTACTCCTTACGCCGCAATGGCATTCATGATCGCCGGAACGGACAACTCAGCGAGCGGGATCTCCGCCACCTGTTTACGATCGCGCATGATAATCACCCGATCCGCATAGCCGACCAGCTCTTCCAGTTCGGACGAAATAACCAGCAGCGCAAGGCCATCGGCACAGAGGGTTTCGATCAGGCGAATGATCTCCGCATGCGCCCCCACATCGATACCGCGCGTTGGCTCATCGAGGATCAGGAATTGCGGGCACGTCAGCAGCCAGCGTGAAAGCAGCACTTTCTGCTGGTTGCCGCCGGAAAGAAATTCAATCGGCTGCTCGGCGCTCGGTGTGCGAATGCCAAGCTGGCGAATGAAACGCTCGGCAATCGCGTTCTGCTCTTTGCGCGGGATCGGCCGCAGCCAGCCGCGCTGCGCCTGCAACGCCAGCACAATGTTTTCCCGCACCGATGCGGCGGCGATAATGCCGTCGGTTTTACGGTCTTCCGGGCAAAAACCGATGCCCAGACACGAAGCCTGGTGTGGCGAACGTAAAGATTGCGACTTGCCTTTGATGGTCGCGCTGCCGCTGTCGGCGGGTTTAATGCCAAAAATCACTTCAGCGGTTTCGGTACGACCCGAGCCTAACAACCCGGCCAGACCGACAATCTCACCGGGGCGCACTTCCAGATCGAACGGCGCAATCACCCCTTTCTTGCCGTAACCATTGAACGCCGCCACCGGTTTTTCACTCAGTAGCGTGCGCCCGGCACGTTGCAGGGCGTTGCTTTCCAGCTCACGGCCCAGCATCATTTTGACCAGTTCGATTTGCGGCAACTCACTGGTCGGTTTGCAACCGACAAAACCGCCGTTACGCAGCACGGTGATGCGGTCGCTGACTTCATACACCTGATCGAGAAAGTGGGTAACGAAGATCAAGCTGACGCCCTGATCGCGCAACTGGCGCATCAGGGTAAACAGCATCTCCACTTCCTGGGTATCGAGGCTGGCGGTGGGTTCATCAAGGATCAGCACCTTGGCGGAGAGATCGATAGCGCGGCAGATTGCCACAATCTGCTGCATCGCCACCGAATAGCGGTTAAGCGGCTCGCGCACATCCAGTGAAAAGCCGTAGGATTCCATCAGTTCAGTCGCGCGCTTTTCCATCTCTTTACGACGCAATAAACCAAAACGCCGGGGTTCGCGACCAATGAATAAATTATCCGCCACCGACATATTCGGTAGCAGGTTGACTTCCTGGTACACCGTCCCGATGCCAAGCTGCTGGGCGTGGGCGGTATTTTTCGGGTTGATTTGCTGGCCTTCCAGCCAGATAGCCCCTTTATCGGCGTGGTAAACGCCGGTTAACGCTTTAATCAGCGTCGATTTTCCTGCACCGTTCTCCCCGAGCAGGGCCATGATTTCGCCGCGGCGCAAGCTGAAATCCACGTTATCGAGCGCTTTTACGCCGGGAAAAAATTTACTTAAGCCTTCAGTACGCAGGATTTCCTGGTGTGCTTCCGCGTTCATTGTTGACCCCTTACACATTTACCCTCTCCCCGCCGGGGAGAGGGTTTTTGCGACTCAGTAACCCATGTTTTTCTTTTTCTCTAACTCCTCTTTCGCCGTATCCGGCAGATAGAGCGTCGATTTGGTAATGGTCAACTTCGGCGGCAGGGTGCCGTCTTTTTTGTATTTCTCCAGCGCGTCGAACGCCGGGCCTGCCATATTTGGCGTCAGCTCAACGCTGGCATTCGCTTCGCCGTCGATCATCGCTTTGTAGATATCCGGTACACCGTCAATAGAACCGGTAAGAATGTCTTTACCCGGTTTCAGACCCGCTTCTTTGATGGCCTGAATAGCGCCGATCGCCATGTCATCGTTGTGGGCGTAAACCATGCAGATGTTTTTGCCGTTGTTTTCCGCCTTGATAAAGCTCTCCATTACCTCTTTACCTTTACTGCGGGTAAAGTCGCCAGACTGAGAACGGATGATTTTGATGTTAGAGGCTTTCGAAATGGCTTCGGCAAACCCTTTCTTACGATCGATCGCCACGCTCGCACCCACGGTGCCTTGCAGCTCAACGACGTTACACGGTTTGCCATCGACC
Organism: Kosakonia sp.; assembly: GCF_032104925.1. Lineage (NCBI taxonomy): Bacteria > Pseudomonadati > Pseudomonadota > Gammaproteobacteria > Enterobacterales > Enterobacteriaceae > Kosakonia > Kosakonia sp. Next base: position 56,928 of record NZ_DAMCGF010000002.1, on the reverse strand, counting down.
GTTTTCACCAGCCAGTCACCTATCAGCTTGCCTTCAAGAATGTTGTCGGCGGTCACCGTGGTCATGTAGAGCGATTTGTCTTTGACATCGATGGAGCGGTCGAGCAAGAACACCGGGATTTTGGCGTCTTTGGCTTCTTTCAATACCGGCTCCCAGCCTGTTGCCACCACCGGCGCAATAAAGATGGCGTCAACGCCCTGGGCGATGAACGAACGTACCGCTTTGATTTGGTTTTCCTGCTTCTGCTGGGCGTCAGCAATCTTCAGCGTAATGCCGCGCTTGCTGGCTTCGCTTTTGGCGACGTTGGTTTCAGCGGCTCGCCAGCCGGATTCAGACCCGACCTGCGAAAATCCTACGGTTAACGGGGCGGCCATTGCCATAGACGACATGGCTGCCGAAACTGCTGTGACAAGAAGTAAGCGCTTCCACATAAGAGCATCCTCGAGGGTTATTGTTGGCTACAACTTCACCTGCGGGAAAACTATAGACAATCGAGGATGTAACAGAATGCGTTACATCACAAATCGGAAAAGTGAATGAATTGTTGATGACCAGTTGCGATCTGGCGCGCGAAAAGCGCGGTTTTAATTCACCTCATTTATCCATTGAAATTGCAGAAATTTACTGCGTACGGATTAGAACGAAATTTCGCTGTAATCGGTTACAAAAAATTATTGATGATGCTGCTATGGTTATGGATAAAACGGTCATAAATGGCGTGTCAGAAAGCGTCTGAAAAAGTGTGAGTAAGTTAAAACAGCCCAAGACATTCACCGCCAGTTGGCTATAATACCCGGCACTTGTTTGCCACACATTTTAAAGGAAACAAACATGAGCTTACTGAACGTCCCGGCGGGTAAAGATCTGCCAGAAGATATCTACGTTGTTATCGAAATTCCGGCTAACGCTGACCCGATCAAATACGAAGTCGACAAAGAGAGCGGCGCGCTGTTCGTTGACCGTTTCATGTCCACCGCGATGTTCTATCCGTGCAACTACGGTTATATCAACCACACCCTTTCGCTGGATGGTGACCCGGTAGACGTGCTGGTGCCGACGCCGTACCCGCTGCAGCCTGGTTCTGTGATCCGCTGCCGTCCGGTTGGCGTGCTGAAAATGACCGACGAATCCGGTGAAGATGCCAAACTGGTTGCCGTACCGCACACCAAACTGAGCAAAGAGTACGATCACATTAAAGATGTGAACGACCTGCCGGAACTGCTGAAAGCGCAGATCACCCACTTCTTCGAGCACTACAAAGATCTCGAAAAAGGCAAATGGGTGAAAGTGGACGGCTGGGACAACGCTGAAGCGGCGAAAGCTGAAATCGTTGCCTCTTTCGAGCGCGCAGCGAAGAAGTAATCCGTTTTAGTGAAAAAAGCCCCGGTGCGCGTAATGCGACCGGGGCTTTTTTTCGTCCAGGCTTTGTGGGTTGCGGGTTTAATGACTCTGCCTGAGCCAGGCCACAAAAGGGCAGAGATCGGATTAAGCGGAACGCGCGTTGGCCACCTTACGCTGGCCGGGTTTTATGCCGCCAGGCAGAGAACGCCAGCACAATAACCGTGCTCAGCACCCGCTCCGTGTGGAAATAGTCATGAGTGATATTCACGCTCACACCTGGCGGTATTTGCGGTGCCAGCAGAAATTTATGCCCGGCGACAAACAGGCTAAACAGCGCCACGTTACCCAGCGCCGCCGCCAGGCTTCTTACCACAATCTTCTGCGCGGAAAAACGCTGCCGGGCATTTTGTCGTAGCATCAAAAGCAGTATCAGCAAGCCAGAAAAAGCGAACAGCAGACCGTTAATCAGCGTCGCCAGCATAGCGGCGGAAACGGAGGTCGTTACCAGCCCGGCACGCCCCCAGAAAAAGTGGAGGAAAGGGTAATAAGTGAGGTAGCCAAAACTAAAGAGACCCGCCAGCAGCAGCGCTGCGGCAACTACCCAGGCTGTCTTACGTAACATGTTTCTCGTCCTTACTCGGCTGAAAAGAAAAACCGCGCCAGCGGCGCGGTTCTCTAAGTGTGATTACTTCTGGTACTGCTCGCGGTCGAGCCAGTTACCGCTCTCGATCAAGGTTTTTCCCTCAACCGAACGCTGGTAAACATACATCCAGGCGCTGCCATAAGGCGTCTGGATCAACTGGCGTTTGTATTCACCGCCCGCGGTGCGCAGAGCGTCCAGCTCACCGAGCGTTGCTGCGTCGATACGATAAACTTCGCCCTTGACGCTTCCTTCACCGGCTACTGCGCCCGGATAGTGCCCCAGACTATACAGCTGATGATTTTCGACACAAAAGTCCCCCAGCCACTGAGCATTGGTCATCCAGTGGCTGTTGCCCTGCTTGCGTCGTAAACTGCCGTAGACAAATATTCGCATTGCTAAAACTCAAACTGATAGAGCAAATCTAGTGCCTGATCTACGCCAGACACCGCTTCAAGATACAGCTTAGGCATCAGGCGATAACGTAACGTGAGAGTCGCCAGTGAGTCAAAAATTCCTACACCATATTTTACTTGTAGACCCGGTAGCACATAGCCGCTGACCACCACCTGCGAGGAGTCGCCGACGCCCTGGGTGTCCAGCGCCAGATTGCTGACGCCAAAAGTCTCGCCGATTTTACCCACAACCTGCCCACTTTGTGCAACCCCTAAGCCGATCAGCATCGATGTCATCGCCGCGCTGTCGCTCTGTTCGCTCTCCAGCCCCTGACCACGCAGCAGGTACGAGAGCGCTTCTTGTTGCGACATTGCCGGATCGGAGAAGATCTCCGCTTTCGGCTCATCGGCGGTGCCGGTGACGCGAACCCCGGCAATCACATCGTTTTCTGTCGATTCCGGGTTACGAATCGCTTCGATATTCAGCATCGGTTGATCCGGCGGCCCGGAGAACAGCAGTTCGCCTTTGCGCACCAGCAAATCCTGGCCGTAAGCATGGAAACGCCCTTCCGGAATGTTGATCTGCCCGTTCAGGCCCAGCCCCTGCTTATCCTGTGCGACTTTCAGATCGCCCGTCAGCCGCGCTTTCAGGCCGAATGCATTGAGCCGCACGTTGTTGCCGACATGCACCGTCAGGTTGCTGTTGATCGGAATCGACGCGCTTTTTGGCTGCTCAGGCTGCAAGTCGTTATTCAGCATCACTTCATCACTGGAGACACCCACCGCGCTTTCCGGTAAGTCATGCACCACAATGCGCGCCCACGGCACATCCACGTTGCCATCCAGCGTAAACAGGCTTGGCGTCGCCTCAAACACCACATCCGGCGAGACATCCAGGCGCACCATCGGCGGCACGGTAATGCGCACTTTGCTGCCTTTCGCCGCCACGCGCGCGCGCCAGTTATCGATTTGGCTCCAGTCGGCATCGCCGCTCAGATTGATCTGCCCCTGCCCGGTACGCACCACACCCTGCAAGGTCGAACTCATGCCGTTGAAATTCATCGCCAGCTGGCTGGGCTGCATATCAAACGGCATAAAGTTGCCGTCAATGTCCAGCCCGTTCAGCCCCAGTTGCCCGAACAGCTGTGGGCTTTGCACGTTGCCGCCAAGACGTAAACTGGCATTCAACGTACCTGCCGCTTTCTCGCCCCGGCTGAAAATGGCGTTCGCCATCGCCAGCGAGAAGTTGCGAATATTCACGTTGCCGCCCAAATTACGCCGCCCTTGCGGATCGGTGACCTGCACCTGGCCATCGAACTGGCCGTTATTGGTCAGGCGGATCAACCAGCCGAGATCGGCCCGGTTATCGCGCAGTTTTGCGTTGAGATTGAGGGTGTCAAACGCGAGCGGCAGCGGCGCGTCGTTTACCACCTGCGTCACTTTCACACCGCGCCCGGCGAGCGTCACTTCACCTTGTGGCAGCCCCGCTTTGGTGGTGTCCCAGCTGACATCCGCTTTACCGCTGAACACACCGCTTGCTTGCGTGGTTTCCGGCATAAAGGGTTTCAGCATCGCCAGGTCGAAGCGGTTCAGGTTCACGACCGCGCGCCCTTCTGCGCCTGCATCGATGGTTTGCGGAATGCAGAGTTCGGCGTTCGGGTTCAGCCAGCAGTGCGGGCCGATAGCGATTTTCTGCTCCTGATTGCGGTAATCCAGCGTTACCGGGCGGTTAATCGACCACGGGCCAACCGGCGTGGCAAAGCGCGTATCGCTCAGTGTCCCTTTCCAGCGCTGCTGCTGGCGGTCAAAGCTGCCCGCCAGATTAAGCTGGCCGGAAACCGGCTCGCCCTGCACGCGCAACTGGAGTTTATGCTGTTGCTCATTGCCGTCCGCCGCCAGGGTCACCAGGCTCAGGTTCACGCCAGGCTGGGCAATGCGTTCCACGCGCACGTTCAGTTTGCCACCAATCTGGTCGCTGGATTTCACATCGCCTTCCACGCGCACGCGAGCCACGGAAAGATCCTGCCAGCGCAGGTTATTGGCGGTAATATCCGCCAGCGCCTGCGGCGCATCCACCGTACCGCGAATTTTCACCAGCCCTTTCGCCGTGCCGCCCAGACCTGGCAGCGCGTTATTCAACCCCGGCGCATCAATCGTGGCATCAAGGTTGAGGTCTTTAACCCCCAGTTCGCCTTTAATATCGGCGCTGTTTTTCCCCAGTTCCAGGTGCAGGCCGGGGATCGTCCACTGCAAATAGCTGTTGCCTTTTAGCTGCCCGTCAACGTTGACCTTGTTCTGCTTCACATTGCCGCTCAGTTTCAGCTCCGGCACCTCCATTTGCCAGCTGCCGCCATACAGGCTGCCGCGCGTTTTGATCAGGCCATTCAGTTTCGATGGCCACTCCGGGAAGGCTTTCGCGGTATCGATATCTTTCAGCGTTAATTCACCGCGCCAGCTAATCGCTTGCTGCCAGTCGAGCAGCGCTTTTAACTCGGTTTTGCCTTCCAGCGCCGCAATAACCAGTTTATCGAGGTTCAGTTGCTGTTCGTTGCCCTTACCATCAAGCGTAATGGTCGCAGGCGGTAGATCCTGGCCTTTCACCGCCGTGCGAAACGACAAAACATAGTCGGTTATTTTGCCGGTAAGCTTCAGGTTCAGGTCATCAGCCTGGTACTGTTTTTCCCCGCTAAACGGCCAGTAAAGCTGCTTGCTGGTTATCTGCAGATCCAGCGGCAAACCGGCTTCGGCCAGTTGCGTTTGCGCCCGCAGATCCATGTCGACCGGCCCGGAGAGATTGACGCCAACCTCGAGTTGCTTACGCATTTCGCCGCCGACTTTCAGTTTCACTTTCTCGCCTTTCAGTGGATCAATATTCAGCGTGGTATTGAGCGTAATATCCACCGGCCAGGTATCGCGCAACTGGGCGTTACCGGTGGCGCGCACCTGGCCCTGATTAGAATCCACATCCAGCGCGTCAAGCTTCATCTGCCCGTCGATACTGCTTACTTTCAGCAACAGGCTGCGCACCAGAATGTCGGTATCGCCGGTAAGACGCAGTTGTTCGCCGCGAAACTCTTCAATGTTGAGATTGAGCGGCAGATGAACATCGGTCATTTCCGGCAGCAGCGGCTTTTCAAACAGCGCTTTTAGGGTTTCGCCGAGCGGTTTTTCCTGCGGCTGCGGGTTCTGGATTTTCGGTTCAACGACCTCTTTTTGCGCCACATCGGCCACTTTCGGCAGCGCAATCAGTAGCCCTTGTAGCGATGTCGGTTTTAGCGTCAGGTTTTTCTCCTGCCAGTTCAGACCGGTGCTGAAATCCATCACCGAAACGGTGGTGTCGTCGATTTTGATATTGACATTGTTGAGCGCCACCCGGCTTAGCGTTATCGGGTATGGCGTGGAGAGGTTCAGCGGCCCGCTCTCTTCCTCTTTTACCGGTGCGGCGGGCGGCATTTTTTTGCTGTCGATAACGACATTGATATCTTTCAGTGACAGATCGTTCACGCACAGGCTGCTGTCGCGCAGGCAGCCGAGCTTCACCGCCAGGTGCACTTCGCCCGCGTTCACCGCCACGCCCGGCTGGGTAAAACGGATATTTTTTAACGTCAGATCGCGCCAGCCGCCGGTCACCTGGCTAATTTCCAGCCCCGGCACCCAGCGGTTGGCCGCGTTAAATAACAGATGCAGCCCGCTGGTAGTGCCCACCAGAAAGACCACGCTGCCCAGCACCAGCAGGATAAACACCAGGACGCCGAGGCTGATTTTCTTCCATAAACTCATAATTCCGGCCCCAACCCGATGTAAAACTGTAATCCGTGTTCTTCTTTATCGCCGACCGGTACGGCGAAATCGAGCTTGATAGGCCCGACCGGCGACTCCCAGCGCACGCCAACACCCGCGCCGGTTTTCACATTACTGCGGCGGATATCGCTCACCGCTTCGCCGCTATCGACAAACGCCGCCCCCCACCATTTGCCGGTGACGTTGTACTGATACTCCAGTGAACCGGTCGCCAGTTTGGAGGCACCAATCAGCTTGCCGTCATCATTTTTAGGCGCGATAGATTTGTATTTGTAGCCGCGAATACTGCGATCGCCCCCGGCGAAGAAGCGCAGATCCGGCGGCACGCGTTCAAAGTCCCCGGTTTCGATCCAGCCCAGATTGCCGCGCATGACAAAGCGGTGGCGATCGTAAAGCGTGCGGATCCAGACGTTTTGCGCCTGTAATACCAGGAAGTCGACATCCGATCCCCATGCGGTATTCGAGTAATCCACCGAGTAGCGCTGCGAATCCCCCCAGGTTGGCATCAAGCCGCCGCGCGAGCGGGTACGGCTGATCATCACGCCAGGGTAAAGCAGCATGGTGGTGTTGGTCACGTTCGCCTGGGTAAAGTGATCGAGGCTCCAGCGCAGGTTAATAGCGCGCTGCCAGCCGCTGGAGAGATCCCAGTAGCGCGACAGCGCGAGCGTGGTGGAATCCGCTTCGGTATCGTTCAGATCGGTACGCTTAAAGCCGCCCTGCACCAGGTAATATTGTTCAAGCGGGTTTTTCAGCAGCGGCATCTTGTAGCTGAAATCAAGCTGCTGTTCCGGCGCGGAGATGCTGGTGCTGGTGGTCAGGCTGTGGCCGTAGGAGTTCATCCACGGCTTTTTCCATGTTGCTTTGACGCGCGGCCCGACGTCGGTCGAGTAACCCACCCCGGTTTCAATGGTGTTTTCCGTGCGCGGCGATACCACGCCTTTAAGCGGCAACACTTTGGTTTTACGCGCTTTATCAAACTCCGGCGCGACCACCACCGAATTAAACCAGCCGGTGGCGGACAGGCGGCGGTTTAGCTCTGCCAGATCCTGCGTCTGGTAATAATCGCCTTTGTGGAAAGGCACCAGGTTTTGCAGGTATTCGTCGCGGATTTGCGAGCCTTCAAACGTCACCGTACCAAAGCGGTAACGCTCGCCGCTGTCGTAATCGATATCCCAGAACGCCTGGCGGCGCTCAAGGGCAATACCAAGCTGGCTTTTAAGAAACTGACTGTCGAAGTAGCCTTTACGCAGCGCCACGCTGGTGAGCGATTTTTTGAAATTATCGTAATCGTTATGGTGCAGCACCGTGCCGATAGCGGGGCGTTTTTTGAGTAAGTCGAGATAATCGCGGTCCGTACGCGCGCCGCCGCGCAGGATCACGCTATTGCCGCCAATGCGCACCGGTTCACCGGCCTGCACGCGCGCAATCAGCACCTGACGCCCTTTCGCCGGTGGCGGGCGCAGTTCAAAATCGATGGTGGGTTCGTAGTAACCTAAGGCTTTTAACCCTTCGCGGATGGCGTCATCCACGCGCGCCTGAAAACGGCGGTCCGGGGTCACTTCATCACTTTCAATGGTGGACAACTGGGCGCGCACGTTTTTTTGCAGCTCCCCGGTTAGCCCCTCCAGCTGCAATCGCACATTGGCGGCGAAAGCCGTTTCGCTCACCAGCAGTAAAGCGGCAAAACATAACAGACGGATCTTTGGCACGTTCTCTCCTGAATATCCTTGTTCCCACCCCTGGAAGGAAACGTAAGCGCAGCTCCGCGCTGAGCCAGGTTTTGCCTTACGACAGAACACAAGCCGATAAAAACCCGTTAACACAGGTTGAAAAACAGACGACTACCCCAAAATTTCTTATGTTTAAATCTAGTCTGATTTATGGCGTTTATTGTGTTAAAACACAGGCCGCAACACAACCCTAACCGCAATTAGCCCCTCCGGGAGGTATCACCGTGAGTCTGTTTGATAAAAAAGAGCTTGTTTCCCAATCAGATGCATTGCCCGGACGCAATACACCGATGCCCGTTGCCAGTTTACATGCTGTTAACGAGCATTCAATGAGTCATGTTCCGGAAGGGATGGAAGTTGCCCTGTTCGCCATGGGCTGTTTCTGGGGCGTGGAACGTCTGTTCTGGCAGTTAGATGGCGTTTACAGCACCGCCGCGGGCTACACCGGCGGGTACACACCGAACCCGACCTACCGCGAAGTCTGCTCCGGTCTGACCGGCCACGCGGAAGCGGTGCGGGTGGTATACGACCCGAACGTGGTGAGTTATGAAAAACTGCTGCAGGTTTTCTGGGAAAACCACGATCCGGCGCAGGGCATGCGCCAGGGTAATGATTCTGGCACCCAATACCGTTCCGGGATTTACCCGCTGACGCCAGAGCAAAGCGACGCCGCACAAGCCAGCCTTGCGCGCTTTCAGCAAGCGATGCGCAGCGCAGGCGACGCGCGCCAGGTGACCACGGAAATCAAACCTGCGACACCGTTCTATTACGCGGAAGATGAGCATCAGCAATATCTGTATAAAAACCCGCACGGCTACTGCGGTATCGGCGGTATTGGTGTTTGTTTGCCACCGCAGCTTAACCCTTAAAAAATCACGGGTTTTATCGCCGAAAAACGGCGCAAATTAAGCCTCTGGCAGCCTGCGACAGGCTTACGCTATACTACCCCTCGAAATTGCCGGTCCACCGCTTCGGGCCGGCTTTCATAAGTGTTTACCACATGGATATTCAAAAACCCCTTCCGAGGATCCGGTTAATAGCTGGATAAATTATGTTAAACAGTATCTTAGTCATACTCTGTCTGATCGCGGTAAGTGCGTTTTTCTCGTTGTCTGAGATTTCACTCGCCGCATCGCGAAAAATTAAGCTCAAACTGCTTGCCGATGAAGGCAATATCAACGCGCAACGCATTCTGAAAATGCAGGAAACGCCCGGCACGTTCTTTACCGTGGTGCAAATCGGCCTGAACGCCGTCGCCATTCTTGGCGGTATCGTCGGCGACGCGGCGTTCTCTCCCGTTTTTCACAGCATGTTGATCAACGTGGTTTCGCCGGAAATGGCCGAACAGCTCAGCTTTATTATTTCGTTCTCGCTGGTAACCGGGTTGTTCATCCTGTTTGCCGATCTCACCCCGAAACGCATCGGTATGATTGCGCCTGAAGCCGTGGCTTTGCGTATCATCAACCCGATGCGCTTCTGCTTATTTGTTTTCCGCCCTCTGGTCTGGTTTTTCAACGGCCTGGCCAACGTCATTTTCCGCATCTTCAAGCTGCCGATGGCGCGTAAAGATGACATCACTTCTGATGATATTTACGCGGTGGTGGAAGCCGGTGCGTTAGCCGGGGTGTTGCGTAAGCAGGAACACGAACTGATTGAGAACGTGTTTGAACTGGAATCGCGCACCGTGCCGTCGTCGATGACCTCACGCGAAAACGTGATTTGGTTCGATCTGCACGAAGATGAGCAGAGCCTGAAAAAGAAAGTGTCGGAACATCCGCACTCGAAGTTTCTGGTCTGTAACGATGATATCGACCACATTGTCGGCTATGTCGACTCCAAAGATCTGCTCAACCGCGTGCTGGCAAACCAGAGCATGGCGCTGAATAGCGGCGTGCAGATCCGCAATACGTTGATTGTTCCGGATACGTTAACGCTCTCTGAAGCGCTGGAAAGCTTCAAAACCGCAGGCGAAGACTTCGCGGTGATCATGAACGAATACGCGCTGGTGGTGGGCGTTATCACCCTTAACGATGTAATGACGACACTGATGGGCGATCTGGTCGGCCAGGTGGAAGAGATGATCGTCGCGCGTGATGAAAACTCGTGGCTGATTGACGGCGGCACACCGATTGATGACGTGATGCGCGTACTGGATATCGATGAATTCCCGCAGTCCGGTAACTACGAAACCATCGGCGGCTTTATGATGTTTATGCTGCGTAAAATCCCGAAACGCACCGATGCGGTGAAGTTTTCAGGCTACAAATTTGAGGTGGTGGACATTGATAACTACCGCATCGATCAGCTGCTGGTGACCCGCATCGATACCCGCGCGGCAGTGTTAACGCCGAAGCTGCCGGACGCCGAAGGTAAAGGCGCGGCGTAATCTGTCGCAGAAATGTCAACGGCCCCTTTGGGGCCGTTTTTTTATCGTATTTAAACTACTGCATAGCACAGCTGTTAAGCCATCTCGGTCTGCAAACGCAGCACCTGACGGTTAACTTCAGACATGACAGACAGATGCTGTTTGTCTTTCACTTTCGGGATCAGGATCTTGCCCTTATCGAACTCGAAAGCGCCAACGTCCTTGATATACAACCGTCCACGAAACAGGATTTTTACGTACTTAGCCACCTGAAGTGGGTTGTAACGCTGGAAAATTTTCATTCTTGTATCTCCTGTGAAACATTACGCTCTTGCGGTTCCACAATCGGACCAACGTAGGTGAGCGCAAATTTTAATGCTCAATGACTATAGTTCAGAACCTAACCCATACATAGTGTGAATAACTTTATTTACCTTTTGATGACAATTATTCAGAATATTCTTTTCAACACCTTACTCTGCGCAGTATAAGCCCACATTTTTTCACGGTTATGTGCGTTCGCCCGCAAACTGGCATCCAGATTGCGGGAAAAACGCATTGATCGCATTTATGATTAAAACGCGAGCCCAAGTGGTCGGATCACCTGCACAAACACAAGAGATAATAAGGAAACGCCATGACCCTACGTAACATCCTGGCAGCGACATGCCTGTTACTGCCGCTGGTTGCTTCAGCCCATAATTTTGAAAACAACCAACGCGTGCCGCCTGTGGGCATAGCCGACAGAGGGGAGTTGATACTGGATAACGATAAGTTTAGCTATAAAAAATGGAATAGCGCCCAACTTCCAGGCAAAGTGCGAGTGGTGCAGCATATTGCTGGTCGAACGTCAGCAAAAGAGAAGAATGCCGCTCTGATTGAAGCGATCAAATCCGCAAAGCTGCCGCACGATAAATACCAAACCACCACCATCGTTAACACCGATGATGCCATTCCCGGCAGCGCGATGTTTGTGCGCAGCAGTATCGAAAGCAATAAGAAGCTTTATCCGTGGTCACAATTTATTGTGGATAGCGAAGGCGTGACGCGCAAAGCCTGGAAGCTGGACGAGGAGAGCTCGGCGATTGTGGTGCTGGATAAAGACGGGCGCATACAGTACGCAAAAGATGGCGGGCTGAGCCAGCAAGAGGTGCAGCAAGTCATCGACCTGCTGCACAAACTGCTTAATCAGTAGAGCGAAACCCGAAAGCCGGGGTTAAGGAAAGATTCACGCGGGGTGTAATCCAGAGTGCGCCCCTGCCAGTCGTGAACATGTGCCCCGGCGGCGACCGCCACCGCATGGCCTGCCGCGGTGTCCCAGACGCTGGTTGGCCCAAAGCGCGGGTAAAGCTGCGCTTTGCCTTCTGCCACCAGGCAAAACTTCAGCGAAGAGCCAATGGCGGTGGTCTGGTGTTCACCAAGATGCTGTAAATACTCTTTCAGTTCATCATCTGCATGTGAGCGGCTCACCACCACCAGCGGCGGACGCGCATCGCGTACCTGAATCTGCTGATGGTGCCCCGCCTCATCTTTCCACGCCTTCCCTTCCGCGGCGGAATACATCACATTCAGCACCGGCGCGTAAACCACGCCAAGCACCGGTTTTCCGTTCTCAATCAGGGCGATATTGACGGTAAACTCGCCGTTACGCTTGATGAACTCTTTGGTGCCGTCCAGCGGATCCACCAGCCAGTAACGCCCCCATGTCTGGCGAACTTCCCAGGTGGGCGGATCTTCTTCTGACAGCACCGGAATGTCCGGCGTCAACGCCTGTAAACCGCGCACAATCACCCCGTGTGCGGCAATATCGGCGGCCGTCACCGGTGAGTCATCCACTTTGCTGGTGACTTCCATCGGCTTATGCCCATCGTAGACCTGCATAATGGCATCGCCCGCTTCGCGCGCGAGCTTGCAAATTGCATCTAACATTTTCCACCTCTTCTGTTCAGTGGTTTGTAACTCATTGTTTTACTTATATCGTATTGCGGCGGAATCTGCCATCTGTGATAGCGATTGCGTTTTCTTTGCGCGCTTTTATGGCAGTATTCACAATTCTGTAAGCAACAAAATGTACATAACACTTTCTTTTGTGGCTTAGATCGAAAAAGGATGCCTCTGATGATTAAGTTTAGTGCAACGCTTCTGGCCACGCTGATTGCGGCCAGCGTGCAGGCTGCAACGGTGGATTTACGTATTCTGGAAACCACTGATTTGCATAGCAACATGATGGATTTTGATTACTACAAAGACACGGCGACGGAAAAATTCGGCCTGGTACGCACCGCAAGCCTGATTAACGCCGCGCGAAATGAAGTCAAAAACAGCGTGCTGGTGGATAACGGTGACTTAATCCAGGGCAGCCCGTTGGGCGATTACATGGCGGCGAAAGGGCTGAAAGCCGGGGAAGTTCATCCGGTGTATAAAGCGATGAACACCCTTGATTACGCCGTCGGTAACCTGGGCAACCACGAATTTAACTACGGTCTGGATTACCTGCACAAGGCGCTGGCTGGCGCGAAATTCCCCTATGTGAACGCCAATATCATTGATGCGAAAAGCAAAAAACCGCTGTTCACGCCTTACTTAATCAAAGAGACGCCGGTCACCGACAGCGACGGCAAAACGCACACGCTGCGCATCGGTTATATCGGCTTTGTACCGCCGCAGATCATGGTCTGGGATAAAGCCAACCTGAGCGGCAAAGTGACGGTGAACGACATCACCGAAACCGCGCGTAAATATGTGCCGGAAATGCGCGCCAAAGGGGCCGATCTGGTGGTCGTGGTCGCACACTCCGGGCTGTCGGCGGAGCCGTACCAGGCGATGGCGGAAAACTCCGTTTATTACCTCAGCGAAGTGCCAGGCGTTGATGCGATCCTGTTTGGTCACGCTCACGCTGTTTTCCCGGGTAAAGATTTCGCGGCGATAAAAGGCGCGGATATCCAGAAAGGAACGTTGAACGGCATTCCGTCCGTGATGCCGGGCATGTGGGGCGATCATCTTGGCGTGGTCGATCTGGTGCTGAACAATGATTCTGGCAAATGGCAGGTACGCGAATCCAAAGCCGAAGCGCGCCCGATTTATGACGCCGCGGCGAAAAAAGCCCTCGTGGGCGAGGACAGTAAACTGGTGGAGATCCTGAAACACGATCACGACGCCACCCGCGAGTTTGTCAGCAAACCGATCGGCAAATCTGCCGACAACATGTACAGCTACCTGGCGCTGGTGCAGGACGATCCGACCGTGCAGGTGGTGAACAATGCGCAGAAAGCCTATGTCGAACACTTTATTCAGGGCGATCCGGATCTGGCGAAACTGCCGGTGCTTTCCGCTGCCGCGCCGTTTAAAGTGGGCGGTCGCAAAAACGATCCCGCCAGTTATGTCGAAGTGGAAAAAGGCCAGTTAACCTTCCGCAATGCCGCCGATTTGTACCTCTACCCGAACACGCTGGTGGTGGTGAAAGCGACCGGTAAAGAGGTTAAAGAGTGGCTGGAGTGCTCCGCCGGTCAGTTTAACCAGATCGATCCGCACAGCGATAAGCCGCAAAGCCTGATCAACTGGGACGGTTTTCGCACCTATAACTTCGATGTGATCGATGGTGTGAACTACCAGATTGATGTCACGCAACCGGCACGCTACGACGGCGAATGCCAGAGCGTTAACCCGCAGGCGGAACGCATTAAGAATCTGACCTTTAACGGCAAGCCGATTGATCCGAACACCGTGTTCCTTGTGGCGACCAATAACTACCGCGCCTACGGCGGCAAGTTTGCCGGTACCGGCGACAGCCATATCGCTTTTGCCTCGCCAGATGAAAACCGCGCGGTGCTGGCGAAATGGATAAGCGATGAAACCAAACAGAAAGGGGAAATCCATCCGGCTGCCGACAACAACTGGCAACTGGCACCGATCCACAGCGACGCGAAGCTGGATATTCGTTTTGAAACCGCGCCCACGGACAAAGCCGCCGCGTTTATCAAAGAGAAAGCTCGCTACCCGATGGCGAAAGTCGCCAATGACGACATCGGCTTTGCTATCTATAACATCCAGCTAAACAAATAATTATTCCACCAATGCCTGCTGGCCTTCCCGTTCATCGCGGAAGGCCAGTACCTGCTCGATATTCAGCTCGATCCAGTCGGCAAGCGCCGCCACCTTCTCGCTGACCTGCTCACCCAGCGGGGTCAGGCTATATTCAACATGCGGCGGAACGACGGGATACGACACGCGGTTAATAAAACCATCCTGCTCCAGCCATTGCAGGCTCTGCGCCAGCATCTTTTCACTGACGCCGCCCATTTTGCGGCGTAAATCGCTAAAACGGTGAGTGCCCTCGCGTAGCGCCACCAGTATCAGCACGCCCCAGCGGCTGGTGACGTGTTTCAGAACATCCCGCGAGGGACACTGCTCGGCGAACAGATTGCCGTCGCGCATCTGTTCACTCAACGTTTGCGGTCGGAGTTGCGTTTTCATACTTACCTTTTTGTGCGTACTTACTAAAAGTTAGTTAAGGTGTTAGCGTACCACAACACTCACCGAACACCGAAGGAGAATACTCATGATCGCACTCACCGGCGCGACCGGCCAACTGGGCCAGTTTGTGGTAGAAGAACTGCTGAAAACCGTGGCGGCAAAAGAGATTGTCGCTATCGTCCGTAACCCGGCGAAAGCCGAAGCCCTCAGCAAACAAGGCGTACTGGTACGCCAGGCTGATTATGGCGACCAGGCCGCGTTAACCCAGGCGTTAGCAGGCGTGAACAAGCTGCTGCTGATCTCCAGTAGCGAAGTGGGCCAGCGCGCCGCGCAACACCGCAATGTGATAAACGCCGCCAAAGCCGCCGGGGTGAAATTCATTGCTTACACCAGCCTGCTGCACGCCGATAAATCCCCGCTTGGTCTGCACGTTGAACACGTTGAAACCGAGAAAATGCTCGCCGATTCCGGTATTCCTTACACCCTGCTGCGTAACGGCTGGTATAGCGAAAACTACCTGGCAAGCGCACCAGCGGCGCTGGCGCACGGGGTATTTATTGGCGCCGCCGGTGACGGCAAAATCGCCTCCGCCACCCGCGCTGATTACGCTGCCGCCGCCGCGCGCGTGATAAGCGAAGAGGGGCATGCGGGCAAAGTGTATGAACTGGCCGGTGATCGCGGCTGGACGCTCACTGAACTGGCCGCGCTGCTCAGCAAAGCCAGCGGTAAAAACGTGGTCTACCAGAACCTGAGCGAAGCCGATTTCGCCGCCGCGCTGAAAGGTGCTGGCCTGCCGGACTGGCTCGCCACCATGCTGGCGGATTCCGATGCGGGTGCCGCCAAAGGTGGCCTGTTTGATGACAGTAAAACGCTCAGCAAATTGATTGGACGCCCGACCACGTCGATTGAAAAGAGCGTCAACGACCTCCTGTAAAGGTTACAAAGTGGTTAATTTTTGTAGCCTCCCGCCGGGTCATCCCTAATAATGAAGGTATGATCCGTGTGGAGAGAGAACGTGGAAGGCGTACCCGAACAGTTTACTGACGAACGAGATTGCGCGCGCTTTCGCCACCTGGCGTTACTGCCGGGGGTGGAGCTGTACCACGCGCATATTTCGCGTTACGCCTTTGAGCCGCACACTCATGAAGCGTTTGGTATTGGCGCTATCGAAGCCGGAGCCGAACGCTTTCGTTATCGCGGTACGCAGTATGTCGCGCCGATGCATTCCGTGGTCACCATGAACCCTGACGAGCTGCACACAGGCGAGGCGGAAACCGCCGACGGCTGGCGCTATCGCATGGTTTATCTTGAGCCCGAACTGCTCGAAGAGGTCACCGGGATCCGCCACTGGTGGTTTAGCGATGTGATGCGTCACGATCCGCTGCGCACCCGGCAGATCTGCGCACAGATCCACGGCTTGTGGCACACCGACGATCCGCTGGCGCAACAGGGGATTTTGCTGGATCTCATCGATACCTTCCGCCCGCTGGCGCACCACGCGCCGCAGCGCCCGGAAGGCGCGCACCGGTTTGAGCGCGTGCGCGATTACCTGCATGACAACTATATGCACAGCCTGACGCTCGACGAGCTGGCGAAAGTCGCGGCGCTCAGCCCGTACCATTTTCAACGCCAGTTCAAGGCGCATTTTCATGTCACCCCGCATCAGATGCTGATGGCGATCCGCCTGTGGCGCGCCAAATCGTTTCTGACTCAGGGCATGCCCGCCGCCGATGTCGCCGCCGTTACCGGCCTCACCGATCAATCACACCTGACCCGCGCGTTTACACACCGCTACGGCATCACGCCGGTGCGTTACCAGAAGCAGGTTACGCGCCGTTAATGCGCAATCTCATACAATATTCCCGCCCGTCGCTCTCCTACACTGTCCGCTGCCGATGTAAACGCAGGTGGAATGATGATTAGTGGTGTGTTGTATGCCCTGCTCGCCGGGCTATTCTGGGGGCTTATTTTTGTCGGGCCGTTGATCGTGCCGGATTATCCGGCGGCGCTGCAATCCACCGGGCGCTATCTGGCGCTGGGGATTATCGCCCTGCCGCTGGCGTGGCTCGGTCGCGCGCGTTTGCGCCAGCTTACGCGCAGCGACTGGTTCACAGCCTTATGGCTGACGATCATGGGCAACCTTGTCTATTACGTCTGCCTGGCAAGCGCCATTCAGCGTACGGGCGCGCCGGTGTCGACGATGATTATCGCCACGCTGCCGGTGGTGATCCCGGTGTGCGCTAACCTGCTCTATAGCCAGCGTGACGGCAAACTCGCATGGCGGCGGCTGGCTCCCGCGCTACTCTGCATTGCGCTTGGGTTAGGCTGCGTCAATATCGCCGAGCTGCGCCACGGGCTGCCGAATTTCAGCGGCTGGCGCTACGGTTCCGGTATTGTGCTGGCTTTCACTTCGGTGGCTTGCTGGGCCTGGTATGCGCTACGCAATGCCCGCTGGTTGCGGGAAAACCCGGACAAAAACCCGATGATGTGGGCCACGGCACAAGCGCTGGTGACGCTACCGGTGTCACTGGTGGGCTATATTGCGGCGTGCCTGTGGCTTGGTGTTCAGCAACCGGATTTCATCCTGCCCTTCGGCCCGCGTCCGCTGGTGTTTATTACGCTGATGTTCACCATTGCGGTGCTCTGCTCATGGGTGGGCGCGTTGTGCTGGAACATTGCCAGCCAGCGCTTACCGACGGTGATTGTCGGCCCGTTGATTGTCTTTGAAACCCTGGCCGGGCTGCTCTATACCTTTGTGCTGCGCCAAAGCCTGCCGCCGCTGCTCACCGTCTGCGGTATTGCCTTGCTGGTCGGCGGCGTGTTGATGGCGGTACTGTCGAAGCCGGAAAAAGCCAGCATCACCGCACTAAGGACCGAATAAACCGCCGCATTCGTAGTGCTTTCTCGCCGACACGCGGCGCGAAAATCAGGCGTCTGCCCGTTAGGTAAGAGTGAATGCCATACAATCAGGCACAGCCACTCTGTGCCGCTGAGTGCCTCCCCCGCCTGTGTTTTTCAAATGGGCATAAAAAAACCCGGCATATGCCGGGTTTCGGGAGAGCAACGCAACCGTTATCAGAACGTTTCCCAGTTGGCTTCGCTGAAGCTTTCGGTCGCTTTGGCCTGCGGTTTGCTGACTGGCGTGATTAACGCCGGACGGCGTGCGCTGCGTGTACGGTTGACCTTGAATACCGCCACGGTTTCAGTCAGGCGTGCCGCCTGCTCTTCCAGTGCCGCAGCCGCAGCGGCGGACTCTTCCACCAGCGAGGCGTTCTGCTGGGTAACGCGGTCCATCTCAGCAACGGCCTGGCCTACCTGATCGATACCACGGCTCTGCTCGTCAGAAGCAGACGAGATTTCGCCCATGATGTCGGTCACGCGCGTGACGGCGCTGACGATTTCAGCCATGGTTTCCCCGGCTTCATGCACCAGGGCGGCACCCGCATTGACACGATTACCGGAGTCTTCAATCAGCCCTTTAATCTCTTTTGCTGCCTGCGCACTGCGCTGCGCCAGGGTACGCACTTCACCCGCCACCACGGCAAAGCCTCGGCCCTGTTCGCCCGCACGGGCCGCTTCAACGGCGGCGTTCAGCGCCAGGATGTTGGTCTGGAAGGCGATACCGTCAATCACGTTGGTGATCTGCGCGATTTTGCTGGAACTGGTGGCAATCTCATCCATGGTGCGCACCACGCCATCTACCACTTCCCCACCTTTCTTCGCGGTACCGGACGCGTTCAGCGCCAGTTGCGTTGCCTGACGGGCGTTGTCGGCGTTCTGTTTCACCGTGGCAGTAAGCTGCTCCATGCTGGCGGCGGTCTCTTCCAGCGACGCGGCTTGCTGCTCGGTGCGTGAAGAGAGATCGTTACTGCCAGCGGAAATTTCACCCGCGCCGGTGTAAATGGTATCAGCGCCGTCGCGCACTACGCTGACGGTTTTCACCAGCGACTGCTGCATTTCCTGCACATTCTGCGCCAGCAGCGCCATTTCGTTTTTGCCTTCGGCATCAATGTCATGCGTCAAATCGCCGCTTGCGATGTGGCGGATATGACTCATCACTTCATGCAACGGCTTCAGCAGGACGCGCTGCATCGCAACCCAGCTCATGACGATCACCGCCAGCACGACCAGCATCACCGTACCGAGGATCCACAGGATACGCTGGTAATCGCGTTCATTCTGGACGATCCCTTCACTCGCCAGTACGGTTTGCGCATCGCGCCACGCGCGATAGCTCTTCTGCATGGCAACTTGTTTCGCTTCGGCGTTCTGGCGGAACATATCTTCCAGACTACCGGCGAGCAGCAGACGGTTCATCTCTGTCAACGTCGCATGGTAGATGCCGTATTGCGTTTCCAGATCTTTCGACAGCGCTTTATCCAGCCCTGGCGTGTCCGGAATGGTTTTGTACTTCTCGAAATGCTGTTGCGCCTGGTTCAGCAAGTTGGTGGCCGTTTGCGCCAGTTCATTAAGCTGACCGCCATTAATCTGGCTGGCGGTGCTGCTTTGCAGACGCAGCATGCCGCGGTTCAGCGTCACACGCGCCTGGTTGAGGCTGATCCAGGCATCGGTAAATTCGGAAACGTTCTGGCTGGAAACCTGAGAAACGTTGAAGTTGTTTTTATCGTTATTAAGCGCACTGATGAACACGCCAGCGGAGATCAGCTGCATTGCACCAAGTACAAGTAATACCATGATTAATAAAGTAATAACTTTTATTCTTTTGAACATTGTAAGCCTTTATAGCGTGCAGGATATTGTCTGGAGTCTTGGTATCGGCAGCGAAGCGGAGTTGTTTAATTGTGATGCAGGTCGCAATCCAGTAATTTCCAATAAAAACACCGCTATTCAACATGTTAAATTCGTAAGATTTTTTGTGATGAATATCACAGTTTTTCGTGTAAGAAAGGAATAAGGCGATTTCCGCCACCCCAAAAGGGGTATATCATCGGCTTAAAGATGCATCTAAAATACAACTTATAAATTACACATGAGGTAACTGCTATGGCTTTCCGCGATCAACCCCTGGGTGAGCTGGCGCTCTCTATCCCCCGCGCCTCCGCACTGTTCCGTAAATATGATATGGATTACTGCTGCGGCGGTAAGCAGACGCTGGGACGTTCTGCGGCCCGCAAAGAGCTGGATATTGACGTCATCGAAGCCGAGCTGGCGACGCTTGCCGAGCAGCCGATTGAGAAAGACTGGCGCGTGGCGGGGCTGGCGGAAATCATTGACCACATTATCGTGCGTTACCATGACCGTCACCGCGAACAACTGCCGGAACTGATCCTGCAGGCCACCAAAGTCGAGCGCGTCCATGCCGATAAACCGAACGTGCCGCGCGGCTTAACCAAATACCTGACGATGCTGCATGAAGAGCTTTCCAGCCACATGATGAAAGAGGAGCAGATCCTGTTCCCGATGATCAAACAGGGCATGGGTTCGCAGGCAATGGGGCCGATAAGCGTAATGGAGAGCGAGCACGATGAAGCGGGCGAACTGCTGGAAGTGATCAAACACATTACCAATAACGTCACCCCGCCGCCGGAAGCCTGCACCACCTGGAAAGCGATGTATAACGGCATCAATACCTTGATTGACGATCTGATGGAACACATCAGCCTGGAAAACAACAATCTGTTCCCGCGTGCCCTCGCTGGCGAATAAATAAAGGCGCCCGAGAGCGCCCTGATTCATGGAAGTTTAGAGCCGCCGCGCGGCTCTTTTTTTATGGCTGGCGGTTAGCCAGACGCTTTTTGCCCGCGTACAGCCAGCCCGCGCCCAGCACCACAAACCACAACGGCGTCACGATCAGCGCCTGGCGGGTATCTGCTTCCAGCGTCAGCAGCACCAGTACAAAGACGAAGAACGCCATGCACACCCAGCACATCAGTTTGCCCAGCGGCATTTTGTAGTTCGACTTTTCATGCAACTGCGGGCGCTGCTTACGGTACACCAGGTACGAGCAGAGGATGATCGTCCAGACGAACATAAACAGGATCGCCGATACGGTGGTGATCATGGTGAACGCGGCAATCGCGCTCGGATTGACATACAGCATCACCACACCGCCCAGCAGGCAGATACAGGAGAAGGTCAACCCTTTCGCCGGAACCGCGCGTTTAGAGAGCTTAGCGAACGCTTTTGGCGCCACGCCATCCTGCGCCAGGCCGAACAGCATCCGGCTGGTGGAGAAGACGCCGCTGTTGGCGGAAGACGCCGCCGATGTCAGCACTACGAAGTTGATAATGCTCGCCGCCGCCGGAATACCCACCAGCACGAACAACTCAACAAACGGGCTCTTATCCGCCACCACGGAACTCCACGGTGTCACCGACATGATCACAATTAGCGCGAAAACGTAGAACATAATAATGCGCACCGGGATCGAGTTGATGGCGCGCGGCAGGGATTTCTCCGGATCTTTGGTTTCCGCTGCGGTCGTACCGACCAGCTCAATCCCCACAAAGGCAAACACCGCGATCTGGAAACCAGCAAAGAACCCGCTGATGCCTTTCGGGAACCAGCCGCCGTCATTCCACAGATGCGAGAAGGAAGCTTCAACGCCGGTCGGGGATTTAAAGTGCATCAGCACCATCACCACACCCACGATGATCAGCGCGACAATGGCGACGATTTTGATCATCGCAAACCAGAATTCCATCTCGCCGAACATTTTTACCGTCGCGAGATTGAGGCTCAGCAGCACGACGACAACGGCCAGCGCCGCTACCCAATCGGCAAGGCCGGGGAACCAGAACTGCGCGTAAGCCGTGATGGCGACGACATCAGCCATACCGGTCACTACCCAGCAAAACCAGTATGTCCAGCCGGTAAAATACCCCGCCCACGGGCCTAACAGGTCGGCGGCGAAGTCGCTAAAGGATTTGTATTCGAGATTCGACAGCAGTAATTCACCCATGGCGCGCATGACGAAAAACAGCATAAAGCCGATGATCATATACACAAAAATGATCGACGGACCGGCGAGGCTGATGGTTTTCCCGGAGCCCATAAACAGCCCGGTCCCGATGGCACCGCCAATGGCGATGAGCTGAATATGCCGGTTTGTGAGATTTCGCCGTAGCGACTGTTCAGTCGACGCCTGTTCGTCGGCCACGACTTTAACCTGATCTACCATGTTGTATTCCTGTCTGTGTTGTTGGGGCTCTACTGGCCTTTTTTAGTTGCGTGTTCCGCCCTTGTATGGACGCAAAGATATTAGGTAAGAATCGGCGGGATGAATACTCGGAATTAAAAACAATGTTAAATATTTGTTTAAAGTGAGTGTCATATCACTCAGGTAACGCGAAATAGCTCACAAAAATACACCCGATTGCGCCATTTGCAAGATAATCTGTCGGTATTGGTTTTATTAACAAACGATCAGCGCAGCAGGTGCAGCCTCTCCCCTAATGGGAAGAGGCATTTATGCGGGGAATTACAGGATTTCCAGCAGTTCCACTTCAAATACCAGCGTGCTGAACGGCGGAATAGACGCGCCAGCGCCGCGCTCGCCGTACGCGAGGTTGTGCGGAATAGTCAGTTCCCATTTGGAACCCACCGGCATCAGCGTCAGGGCTTCGATCCAGCCAGCAATCACGCCGTTAACCGGGAATTCAGCCGGTTCGCCGCGCGCAACGGAGCTGTCGAACACGCTGCCATCAATCAGTTTACCGGTGTAGTGCACACGTACACGGTCGGTACGCGCCGGGATAGCGCCTTCGCCCTGGGTAATAACGCGGAATTGCAGACCGGATTCGGTGCTGTTCACGCCTTCACACTCGCGGTTCTCTTCCAGATATTTCACGCCTTCCGCCGCCATCTCTTCGAAACGGGAACGACGCACAGCGTCAGCACGCTCGTGAATTTCACGCAGCGCACGATGTACAACATCTACCGGAACAGCGGGTTGTTTGCCTTCCAGTGCATCAGCGATGCCTGCGACCAGCGCTTCCGGTAACAGCCCCTCTAACCCGGATTCGCTCAGCTGCTGTCCTACCTGCAAACCAATGCCGTAGCTGGCTTGCGCTTCGATCGTGTCAAAAGTTGGGGTTGTCATGGGTTTTCCTTTCATCGCTTTTTAAGGTAGCGCGCAGCATAACAGCCGCGCTGCACCGGGTAAAACTTTGTCGCAGGAAAGATGACAAATCGCAGGGAAAGGGAAAGAATACAGCAAGTAAGATTTATCCCGAATTGCGGTCACAAAATGCAGCTTTTTGTCGACTTTCAGGCAGTTAAAAACGGCGTACGCCGCGGTGGCGGGATAAAGTGTATATACTCAACGAGACAGGACATTAAATGACGCGGAGCAGGAGGAAAGCCATGCCCGGGCGATTTGAACTGAAACCTACCCTGGTGAAAATCTGGCAAGCCCCGGACCATTTTCGCCTGATGGATCCGCTCCCGCCATTGCACCGTCGCGGCCTGATCCTCGCGGCTTTGCTGGTGGTTATCGGTTTTCTGTTACCGTCAACTGACGACAGCAACCGCTCCACTACGCCATCCGGTGCTCGCGAAGCGCAACTCAATCTTCCTGCCTCTTCACAGCCGCAACCTTCCACAGCGGAACCCACACCGCCGCAGGTGGTGAGTGAGCCGCAGCAAACCGCGCCGAGCGCGGAAGAATCAATGCAACAGCAACAAGCCGTAGAGCAACAGCAACCGGTGCAGCAACCGCGTCAGCATGTAGCGCAGAACACGCTGCCCTCTTCCAGCGGCATCGAGCAGCAGTGGCGCGCTTACCGTGTTGAAGAGGGGAAAACGCTGGCGCAACTGTTCCGCGATCACAACCTGCCGCCAACCGATGTCTATGCGATGGCCAAAGTGGAAGGTGACGGTAAACCGCTGAGCACCCTGCAAAGCGGCCAGATGGTGAAAATTCGCCAGAACGCTAACGGCGTAGTAACCGGGCTGACCATCGAAACCGGCGGCCAGCCGGTGCTGTTTACCCGCCAGCCGGACGGCAGCTTTATCCGCGCACGTTAAGCCACTATGCCGGGTACCTGTTACCCGGCTCGTTTATTGACCCACCAGATCCCTGAGCAGACCAGTACCAGCGCGACCGCGTATTTGATATCAAGAATATTTTCACCGAGGAAAATGGCGGAGAGCACCGTACCGGCAACCGGTATCACGAAATTGAACGGCGCGATCATGCTGACGCGGTTCACTTTCAGCAGCATGCTCCACAGCGCAAAAGCCACCGCAGACAGCAGCGTAAGATAACCGAGGATCGCGACCGCGCTGAGGCTATGCACTTCCAGCGTTCCCCCCGACAGATAGCCGCCAATCAGCAGCGCAACGCCGCCGATAGCCAACTGCCAGCCGGTCATCACCGTGGGATCTACTGTCTGGGAAATGCGTTTGCCATACAGCGTGGCGGCAGAGAGGATAAACGCCGCCAGCACAATGAAACCGTCGCCGTTCCAGACAAAAACAAAGTCACGCATACCGCTGTGGAAGTTCACCAGCATGACGCCGGCAAATCCCAGAATACAGCCGAGGCTTTTGTTGTAGCTGAGCTTGTCGTTTTGATAGATAAAGTGCGCCAACAGCACGCTGAAGAAGGTGCCGGTCGCATTCATGATCGACCCGTTTACGCCGGTAGTATAAGCAAGACCAATATAGAAGAAGGTGTATTGCAGGGTCGTTTGCGTTAACCCGAGCACCGTCAGTTGCCCAAACTGCGTAGCCGATAACCTGCCAATCGGTTTGCGCTGCGCCAGGGCGAACAGCAGCAGCAATACGCCTGCAAACAGGAAACGGTAACCGGCAAATACCACCTTTGACGGGATATCGTCGGTGGCGATGTGAAAGAGTTCGTAGCCGTTTTTAATGGCCGGGTAGGAGCTACCCCAGAGCAGACAACAGAGCGTGGCGCAGGCGTAAGCCACATTGCGGCGGGCAAAAACGGACGCGGGCAGAGCGGTTTCCATGACAAATCTCAAAGATAAAATTGCGTTTCAATTATTACCTGAGGATGCGTCAGAATGCGAGATTAAACAAGCCACAATGGCCTGTTCTGCGAGGCCTGAAAAGCAAAACGCCGGCACAAGGCCGGCGTTTTACACATTGTTTTAGAGTAACGAATTACTCAGCAACAACGTTTACAGTCAGTTTAGCGAATACTTCGCTGTGAACCTGGAAGTCCACTTCGTGCTCACCAACAGTACGCAGAACGCCGTTCGGCAGGCGAACTTCGCTCTTCGCAACTTTCACGCCAGCTGCAGTTACAGCGTCAGCGATGTCGCGAGTACCGATGGAACCGAACAGTTTACCTTCGTCGCCAGATTTAGACGCGATGGTAACAGAGCCCAGTGCGTTGATGCTTTCAGCGCGAGCGTTAGCAGCCGCCAGAACGTCAGCCAGTTTGGCTTCCAGTTCAGCGCGACGAGCTTCGAAATACTCAACGTTTTTCTTGGTAGCCGGAACAGCTTTACCCTGCGGTACCAGGAAGTTACGAGCGTAGCCCGCTTTAACGTTAACCTGATCACCCAGGCTACCCAGGTTTGCTACTTTATCAAGCAGAATAACTTGCATTACCTTATCCTCTCAAAGTCGTATTAATGGACCGTGACCGATTACTGATGACGATCAGTGTACGGCAGCAGGGACAGGTAGCGAGCGCGTTTGATAGCGCGTGCCAGCTGGCGCTGATATTTTGCACGGGTACCGGTGATACGGCTCGGGACAATCTTACCGCTTTCGGTGATGTAGTTTTTCAGCGTAGCGATATCTTTATAGTCGATCTCTTGAACGCCTTCCGCGGTGAAACGGCAGAACTTGCGACGACGGAAATAACGTGCCATTTGGCTAGTCTCCAGAATCTATCAATTCAATCTGCTCGGCATGCAGAACCATTTTGCTCAAGCCGTTCTTTGCCTTGTGGCAACTGATGAACCCCTGAACAGTTACTGCGCTGCCGACCGTTATACTGTGAGTAATGGCCTGGTTCTCCTGCCCGCTGATTATTACAGGCATTTGGCACCACGCCTGCCGGTGGAAACCGGCTTCCTCCTGCACAGAACGGTGCTCAAGCACGAACTGGCAGTGAGGAATTCCTGACGGGCTGACCTTACGAAGCGGCGCCCTGCACACTGTGCCGGACAACACCAGGCGGTTGGCCATCAGTAATTACTCTTCAGAATCCCCAGCATCTGCATCATCTGCGGTTTCGTTAGCGAAATCATCGCGACGCTCACGGCGCTCGTCTTTCGCTTTAACCATCGGAGATGCTTCGGTAACAGCGTGTTTAGTACGCATAACCATGCTGCGAATAACGGCATCGTTGAAGCGGAAGTTTGTTTCCAGCTCATCGATCACTTCCTGCGGAGCTTCAACGTTCATCAGAACGTAGTGTGCTTTGTGCAGTTTGTTGATCGGGTAAGCCAGCTGACGGCGGCCCCAGTCTTCCAGACGGTGGATCGTACCTTCTGCTGCAGTGATTGCACCAGTGTAACGTTCGATCATGCCCGGAACCTGTTCGCTCTGGTCAGGATGGACCATAAAAACGATTTCGTAATGACGCATCGAATTGCTCCTTACGGATTATTCAGCCTCCTGTCTGGGTCAGCCGAATCCCGGGGAGGCAAGGAACGTGTTAAAGGTCGGCTGAAAAATTGACGCGTCATAATACTGATGTCCCCTGCCAAACTCAAGGCAATTGCACAAATAATTCGCACTAAGCGCAAAGAGAAGCGCGCCTGGCGAATTAAAATTAAGCACAACGCATTACGGCAATTTTTTGAACGACAGCATCAGAAATGGTCGCGATACCTTTTTGGGCTAACGCGTACACTTTAAACAGGCCTCAAACATAAGGAGGAGAGATGTTAAAAAACTAAAAAACGACGTTTTATCGGAGCATAACATCATGAAATACATCGCAATGTTATTAACAACCTTGCTGCTTAGCGCCAATGCCGCAGCGGCAATTAAACTCAACAACCAGCAAGCCCACAACATGGATGATGTGCACAGCTTAGGCGTTATCTATATCAATCATAACTTCGCTACTGAGCATGAAGCTGACGAGGCGCTCAATGACGAGGCCGACGCCCACAGCGCCAAATATTACCGTGCAGAGCTCACTCATGAGCCGGGAAGCAACGGCAACCTGCACGCCAGCGCGTTTATCTACCGCTAATTATACGTTTTACAGGCCAGTCCCTCTTGCATTTGCGGCCCCGCATTGGGGCCGCTCACCGACGTGAGAATTCTTTTTTTATCCCCCTTATCAAACCCCTTTCCGGCAGGTTTAATAGCGTTCTGGCTGCGGTGATGAAAAGGTGCGGGGAAAGCAATGTTCAAGCGGTTTTCAACGTTAGGTCGCATACCTGCAGGCGTCTGGGTATTAGGCGGCGTCAGTATGTTGATGGATATCTCCTCGGAGATGATCCACAGCTTGCTGCCACTGTTTATGGCCACGGCGCTCGGCACAAGCGTCGTGATTATTGGCCTGATTGAAGGGCTGGCGGAAGCCACCGCGCTGATGATTAAAGTCTTTTCCGGCATGTTCAGCGACTACATCGGCAAACGCAAAGGGCTGGCGCTGCTGGGTTATGGCATGGGCGCATTAAGCAAGCCGCTGTTTGCGCTGGCCTCAACGTCCGGCCTGGTGTTCGGCGCACGCATGATGGATCGGCTTGGCAAAGGTATTCGCGGGGCGCCGCGCGATGCGCTGGTTGCCGATGTCACCCCGACGGAAATCCGCGGCGCAGCGTTTGGTTTGCGCCAGTCGCTGGACACCGTTGGCGCGTTCCTCGGGCCATTGCTGGCGGTCGCATTGATGCTGTTGTGGAATGACGACTTTCAGGCCGTATTCTGGATCGCGGTAATCCCCGGAGTGCTGGCGGTCGCGCTGTTATTCTTTGGCCTGCACGAACCGAAAACCCCCATCACCCATAAGCGCACCAATCCCATTCGCCGCGAAAATCTCAAACGGTTAAGCCGTGCTTACTGGTGGGTGGTGGCGCTCGGTTTTATCTTTACCCTCGCCCGCTTTAGCGAAGCATTTTTGGTGCTGCGCGCCCAGCAGCTGGAGATCCCGCTGGCGACCATTCCGCTGGTGATGGTCGCCATGAACCTGGTCTACTCGGTCACCGCCTATCCGTTTGGCAAACTGTCAGACCGCATCAGCCACAGCCGGTTACTACAGCTGGGTCTGGTGGTACTGATCTTCGCGGATATGGCGCTGGCGCTCAGCCAGCACTGGAGCACATTGCTGCTCGGTGTCGCACTGTGGGGTGTGCATATGGGCATGACGCAAGGCTTGCTCGCGACCATGGTTGCCGATACCGCGCCAGCGGAACTGCGCGGCACGGCGTTTGGCATGTTCAATTTACTCAGCGGTGTTGCGCTGCTGCTGGCGAGCCTCGGTGCCGGCGTTTTGTGGGAAACCCATGGCGCGGCGTCAACCTTCTGGGCGGGAGCCATCATCTGTGTGCTCGCGCTGGTGGTTATACACTTGCGCCGAACGGCTTAAAGATAACGGCTAAAAAAGTCCGTTGTCGCACTCAGCGCTTGCGGGGTGATGCGGTGCGTTACCCCGGCTTCCCACTGGTAAGTGAGATTGGTGTCCAGCCCCTGTTCCTGCAATGCTTGCTGTAAACGGAAAGATTCCACTGCTGGCACCACATCATCTTGCTCACCGTGCCACAGCAGCAGCGGGCGATCGGCGATACGCGCCAGTTGCGTACTGACGTCCCACTGTGAGAGCGGATCAATAATCGCGTCGAATTCACATTGCTGTTCCGGCGTGGTCACGGCCAGCGGCGGGAAAAGCGTACGCGCAAGCGTGGTGAAATAGCCGGAGCCCATCAGGCTTGCGACGCAGCGCACTTCCGGGTGTTGGGTCATAATGCCTAGCGCAGTCATCCCGCCCATTGACGCACCACCGATCGCCAGCCGCCGGTTATCAATCAATTCAAGACGCTCCAGCGCGCAGCGCAGCGCGGCGAACTCTTCAATATTGCCACGCAGAATTTGCCAGAACCGGTGCAAACGCCGCTCAACATCACCGCTAAAGCGCGCACCATGATCCGGAGCGTCCGGCATCACCACGCGGAAACCGGCTTGCGCCAGCGCCACGGCAAAGTAGCTGTAGACCAGCTTTGATGAGGTGAAACCGTGATAAAACACGACACAAGGCAGCGGTTCGGCGCGTTTTCCCGCCGGGAAGGCATGCAGCGTTTCGATACCCGCAAATTGTTCAACCTGAAGTTCAATCATTACTCCCTCCTTGATCTATAGTGCTGGTATGCCACTGGCGACAGGGTGGCGCAAGTCAGATTTCGCATGAGCATCTGACGACGTTGAGAGATAGCTTACGCTTTCAAAACACTTTCATTCGAAATTAGTGCTCGGGATAACATTTCGGGAACATTCCCCCAAACGGAAATTCACCAGGAACTACACTATGGCAATCAGGAGAGATGAGAAAACCATGCGTGCTTTACCGTGCTTACTGTTCGCCTTGTTATTAAGCGGCTGCGCAGTGCTGGAAGGTAAGCCGCAATCTGCACCGCCGGTTAGCGACCATCCGCAGGAAATCCGCCGTAATCAAACGCAGGATCTCCGCGAGATTGGTGCCGTTAGCGTAACGGTACTGGGTTCTCCCATGGACGTAGAAGACGCAATCAAAGCCAAAGCCGTGGCCGCCGGCGCCAATTATTACGTCATCATCATGATGGATGACACCATAATTCCCGGTCGTTGGTTCGGACGCGCCCTGCTGTATAAACAGTAGCGAGGCGTTGATTTTCAGGACATTTACATTGCTTTGCGTCCATTGATGTTCTCCTGTGCACAATAGGATTTTTCGAATCCGTTGCGCGAAAGGAAGCCCTGCACACTATCGGGGTAACGTAAAATGGAGCTGACTATGAAACGATCTCTTGCTTTAAACTCACTGTTGCTTTCTACCGGTTTGCTAAATACAACAGCGCAGCCTGCAGAGTTCGCCAGCGCTGACTGTGTGACGGGATTAAACGAAATCGGTCTTATCTCCGTCAATAATGTCTCAGGGAGCCTACAGGACGTTGAGCGGGTTATCGCGTTAAAAGCAGATGAACAGGGAGCCTCCTGGTATCGCATTGTGCGAATGCAGGAAGATCAACAAGTTGACAACTGGCGAGTGCAGGCCATTTTGTACGCCTGAGCCGTCGTAAAAAGCCACCTAAATCTGGTGGCTTTTTTATGCCCCTACAATCATTAAGATTATGTTATTGTAAGGATGCATCGATGTAACATTTTGTTACATTGACAAACTAAATGTTATCGCAATTGTGCCGTTGAAGGAGCCTCATACACAGAACAACGGACAAATTATGAGCGCCTTTTTTCGCCGCACCGGCCTCGGTGCAAAATTGTCACTTCTGACTGGCGCAAGCGTTGCAACGCTTTTCCTCTTATTCACTTTTCTGATGAGCAATAAAGCCAGCCAACAGCTGGAAACGCTGGCCATGGAAGACCTGCACAGCCAGTCTACCGGGGTAGTGGATATGGTTGAAATGTTCAACAGTAGTCTCAGTGATGAGGTGGAGAGCTACACGCGCTTGTTCAGCAGTTTTCTGCCACAGCCGCTCGCGGTTGATTCACAGCAGCGCCGCGAGATTAACGGTATCGATGTGCCGCTCTTCAAAGGCGGCGATACTGAACTGCATAACAACAACGCTATCCCGGACGATTTCCTCAACCGAACCAGCGCTATCGCGACGCTATTCGTGCGCAGCGGTGACGACTTTGTGCGTGTCGCAACATCACTGCGCAAAGAGAACGGCGATCGCGCCATCGGCACAAAGCTGGATAAAGCCAGCCCGGCTTTTGCGCCGGTAATGAAAGGTGAAGTCTATCGCGGGCTGGCGCTGCTGTTTGGCAAACGCTATATCACCCAATACCAACCGGTAAAAGACGCCAGCGGCAACACCATTGCCATTCTGTTTGTTGGCGTTGATATCTCCCGTTCGTGGGAGGTGATGCGCAATAAGATCCTCGGTCGTAAGCTGGGTGAAAGCGGCCATTTCTTCGTGCTTGATCGCAACCAGGGCAAGAATTACGGCAACTATCTGTTCCACGATACCGACGAAGGCAAACGCCCGCAGTGGGATGAAAAAGATCTACAAACCTTGCTGACAAACAGCAGCGGTACGCTGGCGCGCCAGAGCGCAGACGGCCGCACATTGCTGATGTCCTACACCGTGCTGCCCGGCTGGAACTGGACAGTGGTTGGCGAAGTCGACAAAGCCGTACTGCTGCGCGATGTCACCACCATGCGTAACCAGTTCCTGCTGGCTGGTATCGTGGTTTCCCTGCTGTTTGCCGCGCTGTTTGTGGTGATTATTCGCCGCTGGCTCAGCCGCCCGCTGCGTAATGTTATCGAACTCGCTCAGCAATATTCGGCAGGCGATTTGCGCGCCACTCTCGTGGTGGATCGTCATGATGAAGTCGGGCAGTTGATCGAAGCCATTAACGGCATTGGCGACGGGCTGCACAAGATTGTGTTGCAGGTGCGCGAATCTGCCGCCGAAATTAACCTCGGCACCAACGCGCTGGCCGCCGACAGCGGCGAAATCAGCGAGCAGATCAACAAGCAAGCCAGCAGTGTGGAAGAGACCTCCGCCAGCATGGAGCAGCTTGCCGCCACCGTGCAGCAAAACGCTGCCAACATGGAACAAACGCAAAGCCTGGTGAATGAAACCACCGACGCGGTGCAAAAAGGCGGGAAAACCGTCGATCACTCCGTGGCGACAATGGAAGACATTCGCGCAGCATCACAGCGCATTGCCGACATTACCCATGTGATTGAATCCATCGCTTTCCAGACCAATATCCTGGCGCTCAACGCCGCAGTAGAAGCCGCGCGCGCAGGTGAACATGGTAAAGGTTTTGCCGTGGTTGCCCAGGAAGTTCGCGCCCTGGCGGCGCGCAGCGCCAACGCGGTGAAAGAGATTGAAGCGCTGATTGGTGACACGCTGAAAAAGGTGAGCGAAGGACATTCCCAGTCAGAAGCCACGCGCGTTGCCATGCAAACGATCATCAGCCACATGGATCAGATCAACCAACTGGTGCATGAAATTAACCATGCCTCCCACGAGCAATCAGCGGGCATCAACCAGGTTAACCTGGCGATGACGCACATCGGCGACGCCACGCACGTCAACGCCGGGCGCGTTTCGCAAAGCGAGGAGACGGCCCGTACGTTGCGGGAAAAAGGCGCACACCTGAGCGAGCTGGTAAGCCTGTTCCGCCTGAAGATGGATTAATTTGCTGCCCCCGTGGCGCGTAGCAGCAGGTCATTTTGCACCTGCTCGCCAATCGGCGACGTGCCACGGGTATCCAGCATCATCTGGCACCACGCCTGTGCGATCGGCGGCGATGCGTGGCGCAGCATTTGCGCTCCTGTTCCCAGCCGCCAAAGCAGTTGCGTTATCTCCCTTCCCTGCGCTTCATCCGGTCTGCGTAGCCGCTGCTGAAGCTGTCGCCATGCGCGATCAAAATGGCGATCCTGCCCTTTCACCGTCGCAAAATCATCACTGAGCAAATCCACTATCCCCGGCTGTTTACCCAGCACACGCAGCACATCCAGGCACATGACGTTGCCGGAACCTTCCCAGATGCTATTGACCGGCATTTCGCGATACAAGCGCGGTAACTCGCTCTCCTCGCAATAGCCGATACCGCCAAGCACTTCCATCGCTTCGGCGACAAACGGGATCCCGCCCTTACAGACCGCAAATTTCGCCACCGGAGTAAACAGACGCGCAAAGAGCGCGTCTTGCTCATTGCGGCGGCTGTCCCATGCGCGGGCGAGGCGAAACAGCATGGTGGTTTGCCCCTCCAGTTCCAGCGCCATCCTGCTCAGCACGTGACGCATCAGCGGCTGATCGACCAGGTTTTTACCAAACGCCTGACGCCGGTGTGCGTGATAGAGCGCCACCGAAAAGGCACGGCGCATCAGCCCATGGCTTCCCAGCGCGCAATCAAAGCGCGTCAGCCCACCCATTTTGAGGATCTGCCGCACGCCGTCGCCCTCTTCGCCAAGCAGCCAGCCGCTGGCATCGCAAAACTCCGCTTCGCTACTGGCATTAGAACGGTTGCCGAGTTTCTCTTTCAGACGCTCAAGCCGCACGCCGTTACGCTGACCGCCAGGCAGAAAGCGCGGTACAAAAAAGCAGGAGAGCCCGCCTTTGGCCTGTGCCAGCACCAGATGCGCATCACTTTGCGGTACGGAAAAGAACCATTTATGTCCCACCAGCCGGTATTCATCCCCGCTTTTTTCCGCTCGGGTGGTATTGCTCAGTACATCCGTTCCGCCCTGTTTTTCGGTCATTCCCATACCAATCAGCAGGCCGCGTTTCTGATTACCCGGCGCTAAATGAGGATCGTAACGGTCACTCAACAGCGGTTTTAACCAGTCATGAAAAGGCATCGGCAAGGCCTGTTGCAGCAGCGGCGTGGCCGCGAAAGTCATGGTGATGGGGCACAAGGTGCCGGATTCAACCTGGGCGTGCAGCACAAACCGCGCCGCCCGCGCGACAAAAGAACCGACGCGCGCCTCCTCTTCCCAGGCCAGGTTATGCACCCGGTTGGCGCACAGCCCCTGCATCAACAGATGCCATGCCGGGTGAAAACGGACATCATCCAGCCGCTCGCCGGTGGTGTCATAACGCAGCAGCTCCGGGGGATTGGCGTTAGCTAATCTTCCCAGCTCCAGCGATTCCGCCGCGCCCAATTGTTGGCCAATGCTGGCGAGCAGCTCGGCGTCCCACGCCGCGCCTTCGCGCATCACCGCCTCGCACAAAGGGCGATCGGAAAGAAAAAGGTTGCTGTTTTTTAACGGAATGGGTTGGTTAAAAACGGTATGCGTCTGCCAGTGCATCGTGTCTCCCTCCTTCAATGGCAATGAAGATAAGTATGGACAGCCCGCGCTAACGCTGCATGGGAGTAGGCTCACAAGGCCGCAATTTGACGGTAATCATTCGTGAAACGGCTCACACAATATAAGAATAATATATTTCATGAATGCGATTACTGATGAATAATTTATTCTCACCTTGCCAAAGAGAATCCTGATGCCAGCTTCCCAACACGCACCGAATGCGCACAAACGCGCTTTGATTGCCGGCTCGATCGGCAACTTTATCGAGTGGTACGAATTCGCGGTCTACGGCTTTCTCGCCACCGTAATTGCGAAAAACTTCTTTCAACTCTCGGGCGAAACGGGACTCACCAGTCTGATCCTGACTTATGCCTCCTTTGCCGTCGCCTTTTTCTTCCGCCCACTTGGCGCAATGGTGTTCGGGCGTATCGGTGACCGGATTGGCCGCAAGCCGACGCTGATTATCGTGCTGGTGATGATGACGCTCGCTACCGCCGCAATTGGTCTGGTCCCGGTGTATGCCAGCATTGGCATCGCCGCACCGCTCATTATTACCGGTTTACGCATTTTGCAGGGGCTGTTTGCCGGGGGCGAATACGGTGGCGCGGTATCGCTAATGACGGAGTTCGCGCCGCGCGGCAAACGCGGGCTGTATGGCGCATGGCAATCGTTTACCGTGGCGCTGGGGCTGCTGGCAGGTGCCGGTATTGTGGCGCTGCTTTCCGTGTTGCTGACGCCAGAGGCGTTGCATGACTGGGGCTGGCGCATCCCCTTCTTCCTTGCGCTGCCGATGGGCGTTGTCGCGCTGTGGTTGCGGGTGAGCATGGAGGAGACGCCAAGTTTTGTGCAACAGCAGGCGCATCCTGTTACCGAACACGCCCGGCTGAGCGACACGTTCAAAGCCATCATCATGGGGATTGGCCGGGTGATGGTGTGGTCCGCCGCCGGTTATACCTACCTTGTGATCATGCCTGCGTATTTACAGTCGGCGCTGCATACTGGCTTTAACCAGGCGCTGCTGATTGCGGTGATATCCAATATTGGCTTTGCGGTGACGATCATTCCCTCCGGCATCCTGAGCGATCGCATCGGGCGTCGTACGGTGATGGTGATTGCCACCGCGCTGCTGCTGATCCTGGCGCTGCCGCTGCTGAAAATCCTGCAGGCGGAATCAAGCACGCTGGCGATAAAAGCCGTGGTGGTACTGGTAGCGGGCGGTCTGGTCGGTATGCTGGCAGGACCTGGCCCGGCGATGCTTGCGGAGATGTTTCCAACCCGCGTGCGTTATACCGGGCTGGGTCTGGCGTATTCGCTGTCGAACGCGCTGTTTTCCGGCTGCGCGGGGTTAATCATCACCGGTCTTATCAAAGAGACAGGAAATGTCGATATCCCGGCCTATTACGTGATGGCAACGGCGTTAGTCAGCATTGTGGCGCTGATGACGCTCAAAAAAGATGACCATTTGCGCTCGCTTGAGGAGTAACGTTCGTTGCCCGGCCGCGTTGCGCTTGCCGGGCGGTGCATTACCCGGCGATGTAGTGCGGTACAAACCGCGAGGTATCTTTGGTAATCAAGGTGCAATCTTCGCGGATGCCCATGCCGACCGCTTCATCGTCTACCACCCAACTGCCAATCAGCGTGTAGCTGTCGCCAAAGCGCGGCAGCGGCTGAAAAGCCTGGTAGATCATCGGTTCTTCGCCGTAATCGCCCTCTTCATGGTCAATCACGTTGTGCGCCCCGTCGAAAAGGGTGACATTGCCCCCTTCGCGGGAAAACAGCGGCTTGCGCACGTAGCTGGCACCCGCCGCGATTTGCGGCTTTTCCCCATCAAACCAGGCGGGCAGCAGGTTCGGATGATGGGGGAAGAAACGCCACAGCAGCGGCAGTAGCCCCTTATTGCTGAGCACGCTTTTCCACAACGGTTCCAGCCACTGTTCGCGGCGTTTACACAACAAGGGGCCGTTTTCGTCGCGCATCATCCACTCAAGCGGATAGAGCTTAAACGCCTGGCGAATGACATTATCATCCAGATCCGTCAATACACCGCCCAGCCCCAGCCCAACGTCTTCGATATAAATAAACCGCGTATCGAGTCCGGCCTGGCGGGCGCAATCCTCCAGGTAGAGCACTGTGCCACGATCTTCCTCGGTTCCTTTGCAGCAGCAAAAATAGAGCGGGTGACGACTCTGGATCTCGGCGAAACGGGCAATCAACTTGTCCTGAATCGCGTTGTACTGATCGGCATCGCGTGGGAGCGTACCGTTACGCCGCGCATCCTCCATCCACAGCCACTGGAAGTAGGCGGATTCGTACAGCGAGGTTGGCGTATCAGCGTTATATTCGAGCAACTTCACCGGGTCTTTGCCGCACCAGACAAAATCCATTCGCCCGTAGAGCGACGGATCGCGGTTGCGCCAGCTTGCGGCAATCGCATCCCAGTACAACGGCGGGATCGCGAGCTGGCGAAGGATCGCCTCGTCCGCCACGGCGCGATCGACTACCTCAAGGCACATTTGATGCAGTTCGGCGGTCGGCTTTTCAATCTGCTCTTCAATCTGGCGCAGCGTAAAACGGTAAGCGCGGCTCTCATCCCAGTAGACTTCGTTATCAATGATATGGAAGTCAAAGCCGTGGTCGCGGGCGATCCGCTCAAGATCCGGGCGCACAGCAACATCATGACGCAGCATCGTTAGCCTCCCCAGCTTCCGCGCGCGCTGGAAGAGCGCCCGAAACCGCCACGTGATGAAGTGGTCGCCTTTTTGGTGGTGTAACCATAATGGTTGCTCGCGCTGCTGCTTCCACCGGAGCGCCAGCTGTAATCTCCGTCGCGGTTGCGCCACACCGGGCGGGAAGCGTA
Source organism: Kosakonia sp. (assembly GCF_032104925.1). Classification (NCBI taxonomy): domain Bacteria; kingdom Pseudomonadati; phylum Pseudomonadota; class Gammaproteobacteria; order Enterobacterales; family Enterobacteriaceae; genus Kosakonia; species Kosakonia sp. Next base: position 20,446 of record NZ_DAMCGF010000002.1, on the reverse strand, counting down.
GTAACTGCCGCCGCTGCTGTAGCTGTATTGCTCATCCCGGTCTTTGCGCACGGCCTGGCTTAACAGAAAACCGCTGAGCACTGGCATCCAGCGCTGGCCAATATTGTCGTAGTAGCAATTATCGTATTGCTGCACGCAATACGGTTGCGACATATTACGCGGGATCTCTTGCTCGAAGTTCATGCGTGCGTTATTCCACGCATCGTTACACACCTGCGCAGCGTTACCGTCGTCAACGCAATCCTGCTGCGAGGTGTAATAAACCCCGTCACCGTCGTTATCGTCTTTATGATCGTTGCAGCCTTTTAAAGCAAAAAAGGCGGCGCCGCCCATAATCGCCAGCGTCAGGTATTGCCCGCTTTTACGCTCTTTCGGCTGGGTGAAAATGGGCCGCTGGGCGCGGCTCTGCGCAGGCGAAAGAATAGGATTTCTTTGCCGATTTGCTCTCTTTCTGGCCATGATGTTCCATTACCACGTCATGCAGGCGGCATTAAAAATCCCGCCCGCCAGTGCCGCCGCACCCATAAATAACCCGGCGGCAGTATTACTGTTAATTATTTTGTCGCTCAGTTTCGGCATATACAGACGCACACCGCCGTAAACAAGTAACTGCACCACCAGCGCAATAACACCCCAGATTAAATAATCCGGAATACTCACCGAGTTAATCGCCGCGCTGGAAAGCGGAATAATATAGCCCAGCAGAGAACCACTAAACGCTAACGATGCGGCGACATTATTCTCTTTAATTAATCGCCATTCATCGTGCGGGGTAATGCGCGTATAAACGAAAAGAAAACAGAGCACCATCGCAATGCCAATAAAAAAATAAGAGCAAAACGCCAGCAGCGATCCGAGAATATGCATATCTACTCCCATAATTAACCAATGACCTTTAATGATGTCAGCGGAATATCCACGCCCAGCGCGCGCGAGTAGATCCACTCCGGCTGGTTTTGCGCATTAAAGGTCTCTTCGCCGTTTAACAGCAAATATTCGAACACGTCAGCGGTGACTTCGCGCTGGTACGCCATCATAAAGTTGTGCACTTCCCAGCTTGCGCCAGCGTGGTTGTTGACGGTTTCCAGCGTATAGACCGGTTCGATATCGCCCCGCTCTTCCGCGTTAAACACGCGCTGCCACTGGCAATCCCGCCAGCGGAGCACGGGTTTGCCCATCGCGTTTGCGCTCAACATATCGCGCCAGGCTTTTTCGCCGGAAACCCCCGCGCTCTCTTCATACACAAACAGTTTGATGTCATCGATATTGTGCGTTTCCAGACCGCCCGAAGTGCTGATTTGCAGGAACTCATCGCCCGTTGTGTAGTAGCGATGAATCATGCATCCGGCGCCGAGATCGAACGACCCGCACGCGCCAATGGTGTACTCTTCGCCGGGAAGCTGAACCAGCAAATCCTCTTCGCACAGGCGAAACAGCAGCGTATCAATGGTGAAACCCGCGTGCAGATGCAACCCAAGCGGACCTCTTACCGGGGCCGCCGCATCAGGCCGCCCCAGCAGGTTTTTCAGAAAAGAGAGCATCACGGTTTCTGTTGCTGTTGCAGACGCGCCAGCACATCCTGCGCCGAAGTTTTATCGCTGCCGCCAATACCGGCCTGCGCCAGTTTTTCGTCGAGATCGCGTCCGTCAGCCACTTTTTCAAGCTGCGTTGCCGCATCCAGTCGGGCCTGGCGTTCAGCCTGACGTGCCTGCAGGCGTTTCAGGGACTCTGCCGCCGTGGCCACATTGTTGGACGCGCCCACGGTGGAGGTAGTGACAGCCTGTTGCGCGCGCTGCATCGCATCGGTGGCTTTAATCACTTCCAGTTGCTGCTCAAACTGCTCAATACGTTGCGCCGTGGCGGTTACCGCTTTTTCAACGGCATCGCGCGACGTTTCAAGATTCGCCAGCACTTGTTCTTCCGCCGCAATGGTATTTTCCAGACGGGCGATTTCGCTGGCGACTTCATTCAGCAAACCGGCATCCACATTTTTCGCCATCGCTTCCAGCGCGCGGGCTTCAAGGCTGGCTTTGCGCTCACGCAAATCGTTGAGTTTGTCGTTGCTCAACTTAACGCGCGCCAGCAGGTCGACGCGGGATTTACCCGCTTTATCCAGCTCAGCGCGCGCGTCGCGAATATGTTGCTCCAGCATGCGCACACCCTGCGTCTCTTCAATCGACTCTTCCGCCTGAGCAATAAAGGATTTACCCAGCGTAAACAGGCTTTTTAAAATTCCCATACCACCACTCCCTGACAATGTTATTGGGTAAAATCATCGGTTAGTTCAGCAAGATCCAGCGCGTTTTGCGCAAGCGTGGAGATTTCCAGCAGGATATCGTCGAGCGAGGAGTTAAGCGACAGCGCGCCGAAGGCGACATAATACTCTTCCCCGCCGACAGGCGAGATGCCAACGGACGATAAAGGTAAAAGTTTTTGATTGCGCAGCAGGAAGGCGTTAAAAGCGTCCTGTTGTTTAATTTCACTTAAAGGACAAATATAGGTTTCAATAATTATCTGCCGGGAAGTGAGCAACAGATTTAATTGCAAATCGCCGTAGTCATCCAGTTTAATAATTAACGCATCAGCTTCGTGTTGGATATTTAACGTAAGCGTCGATGATTGCAATAATGCCGCGCCAAGTGTCTCTACAGTCCATGCCATCATTTATACCCTGATTATTCCATCGCAATAAAAGTAAAAAGAGAAAATATCTGCCGGCAAATTCTACCAGTGTTCAGGGCAAAAAAAACCACCCGAATAAGGGTGGTTTTACCGTGCGCTGGAAGTTTAAAGCGCGCGCTGGCGCACCGCTTCAAACAAGCAGATGCCGGTGGCGACCGAGACGTTGAGCGACGACACGCTGCCCGCCATCGGAATGCTGATCAGCTCATCACAGTGCTCACGCGTCAGGCGGCGCATACCTTCACCTTCCGCGCCCATGACCAGCGCCATGCGCCCGGTCATTTTGCTCTGGAACAGGGTGTGATCGGCTTCGCCCGCTGTGCCGACAATCCAGATATTCTCTTCCTGCAACAGGCGCATGGTGCGCGCCAGGTTGGTCACGCGGATCAACGGTACGCTCTCTGCCGCGCCGCAGGCGACTTTTTTCGCCGTGGCATTCAGCTGCGCGGATTTGTCCTTCGGCACGATCACCGCATGCACACCCGCCGCGTCTGCGCTACGCAAACAGGCCCCCAGGTTGTGCGGATCGGTGACGCCATCGAGGATCAAAAAGAAGGGTTGCTCGAGGCTGGCGATCAGATCCGGCAGATCGTTTTCCTGGTACTGACGCCCCGGTTTCACGCGTGCAATGATCCCCTGGTGCACCGCGCCTTCGCTTTTTTCATCCAGATACTGGCGGTTCGCCACCTGGATCACCACGCCCTGCGCTTCCAGCGCGTGGATCAGCGGCAGCAGACGTTTGTCCTCGCGGCCTTTCAGAATAAACACTTCCTGAAAACGCTCCGGGGCGCGCTCCAGCAGGGCCTGCACCGCATGGATGCCGTAAATCATTTCACTCATTGATGGTACTCATTTGGGGCGGTTTCGCCGCGTTATGTGGGCCGTGACACTCATCACTTGCGCTCATTATAACCGACACGCGCTGCAGAAAGTACCTCCGCGGGCTCAGTTGCCGCTTTGCCGAACATGGTATGGAGTGCGGAATTTCGCTGCACCGTGATGTTTCGCCCGCGCAAAGGGAATGGTTTCGCTTTTGCCCGGTAACTGTTGAACAGCGTTTCCCGGAAACCACGAAAGGTTGAGTGGCGATGTGATGCATCACTTCAGTTAATGACGCAGCGGGTAAATGCCGGAGGACGAATGAGATAAAACAGGCTGGCAGATAATCGTACTGAGCTAATGCGGCGATTTTCCAGGGCTGTTTTATACGCGCACCAATATCGGTGTAAACCGCTCAGAAAAGATAACAACCCGTGGAGTATTGAATAAGTGACGCAGAAAAAAACCCTTCACGGGAAGGGCTTTGCTGGTATTACTGGGCGGCTTTCTTTTTCGCCGCGCGTTTCGCTTTGGTCGCGGCGGCGATTTTCTGCGTTTTCGCCGACGGTTTTTTGGCTTTTTTCGCTTTGCCTTTTCCACCTTCACCACGGAAGGCGCTGTCTGGCTCGAAATTCACTTTTTTACCCATCTGGCGACGCGGCGGCTTTTTCGCAGAGCCGTTTTTGCCTGCCGAACCTTTTTTCGCTCTTTCACGCTCGGTTTTCCCCACGTTACGCGGGCTGCGCTCACTGGAGATCAGCGAGAAGTCGATCTTGCGCTCATCCATGTTGACCGCTTCGACTTTTACCTGCACCCGATCGCCGAGGCGATACGTCTGTCCGCCGGATTCGCCAATCAGGCGCTGACCGATCTGATCGAAGCGGTAGTAGTCGTTGTCCAGCGAAGAGACATGCACCAGCCCATCGATAAACAGATCGTCGAGCCGCACGAAGAAACCGAAGCCGGTAACGCTGGCGATAACGCCCGGGAAGGTGTTGCCGACCTGATCCTGCATAAAGTCGCATTTCAGCCAGTCCGAAACATCACGAGTGGCTTCATCGGCGCGGCGTTCGGTCATCGAACAGTGCTGACCCAGTTGCAGCACCTCTTCCATGCTGTAGTGCCAGCCGCCAGTTTCGGTGCTGTTGCCCTTCAGCCCCTGCTCTTTCGCCAGTAAATATTTAATGGCGCGGTGCAGTGATAAGTCCGGGTAGCGGCGAATCGGTGAAGTGAAGTGCGCATAAGATTGCAGCGCCAGGCCGAAGTGACCGCGGTTTTCCGGATCGTAGATCGCCTGTTTCATCGAGCGCAGCAGCATGGTTTGCAGCATTTCGTGATCCGGGCGATCGGCAATCGATTCCAGCAGCTCGGCGTAATCGCGCGGCTCCGGTTTATTGCCGCCCGGCAGCTCCAGCCCCAGCTCGGCAAGCACGGAGCGGAACGCGGTGATCGCATCGTTGGTCGGTTTATCGTGAATACGGAACAGCGCCGGCTCGTCGGCTTTCTCCACAAAACGTGCTGCGGAGATGTTGGCGAGGATCATGCACTCTTCAATCAGTTTGTGCGCATCGTTACGCTGAGTCTGCTCAATACGCTCAATGCGGCGCTCGGCGTTGAAGATAAACTTCGCTTCTTCGCTCTCAAACGAGATGCCGCCGCGCTCAGCGCGCGCCTGATCGAGCACTTTATACAGGTTATGCAGCTCTTCGATGTGTTTCACCAGCGGCGCGTACTGCTCACGCAGTTCCTGATCGCCCTGCAACATATGCCACACTTTGGTGTAGGTCAGACGTGCGTGGGAGCTCATCACTGCTTCGTAGAATTTAAAGCCGGTTAAGCGCCCTTTTGAGGAGACGGTCATTTCACAGACCATGCACAGGCGATCCACTTGCGGGTTCAGCGAGCACAGGCCGTTTGACAGCACTTCCGGCAGCATCGGCACTACTTGCGATGGAAAGTAAACCGATGTGCCACGGTTACGGGCTTCGTTATCAAGCGCGGTGCCGTGACGCACGTAATAGCTCACATCGGCAATCGCTACCCACAAGCGCCAGCCACCGCCGCGTTTCTTCTCGCAGTAAACGGCATCATCGAAGTCGCGGGCATCTTCGCCATCAATGGTCACCAGCGGCAGATCGCGTAAATCTACACGCCCGACTTTGGCCTCTTCCGGTACTTGCTCTTTCAGCCCGGCGACCTGTTTTTCTACTTCTGGCGGCCACTGGTACGGAATTTCATGGGTGCGCAGCGCCATGTCGACCGCCATGCCGGTACCCATGTTGTCGCCGAGCACTTCGACAATTTTACCAATCGCTTTCGTGCGGCGGGTTGGACGCTGCGTCAGCTCAACGACCACCACAAAGCCCATGCGCGCGCCCATAATCTCTTCAGGCGGGATAAGAATGTCGAAACTCATGCGGCTATCATCCGGCACGACAAAACCGACACCTGCGTCGGTAAAGTAGCGGCCAACGATCTGCCCGGTTTTCGGCACCAGCACGCGTACGATACGCGCTTCGCGGCGGCCTTTACGATCCGCGCCCAGCGGTTGCGCCAGCACCTGATCGCCGTGAATACACATTTTCATCTGCTCGCTGGAGAGATAAAGATCGTCTTTGCGGCCTTCAACGCGCAGAAAACCATAGCCGTCGCGGTGACCAATCACCACGCCTTTGAGCAGATCGAGACGTTCCGGTAAGGCGTAGCACTGACGGCGGGTAAAGACTAATTGCCCGTCGCGCTCCATAGCGCGCAGACGGCGGCGCAGCGCTTCTTGTTGCTCTTCACCTTCGATATTGAGTTCGATCGCCAGTTCATCCCGGCTGGCTGGTTTTTCGCGTTTGGCTAAGTGATCGAGGATGAATTCGCGGCTGGGAATGGGGTTGGTATATTTTTCAGATTCGCGTTCGAGGAAAGGATCTTGTGACATTGCGGTTCCTCCGTTGTCAGCTCTGGTGGAAATTTTCGTCATTCCACCAGCAATAATTTGTAAAGCGGTTGATTCTCTTCAACCAAATCGGCCAGCGTGTAGTTATCCAGCTCCTTAAGAAAACTTTGCACTGCTTTGGCAAGCGCCTTTTTCAGGCGACAGGCACTGGTAATATGGCAAAACTCGCTGCTGCAATTGACCAGCGCCAGCGGCTCCAGCGAGCGGACAACATCACCAATACGAATATCCTGCGCGGGTTTCCCCAGCCGGATCCCACCGTTTTTCCCACGGACGGCCGCGACGTAGCCTTCACGGCTCAGCTGATTGATTATCTTGACCATATGATTACGGGACACGCCATACGTTTCTGTAACTTCAGTAATGCTGGTCATTTGTCCTGCCGGCAGCGACGCCATGTAAATCAGGGCGCGCAAACCGTAATCGGTAAAGCTTGTTAACTGCACATCAACCTCATAAAAGGGAAAAAGATGAGATACCCGCAGGTATTGACACTATTGATGATAAACCAGCCACCTGTCAGGTCGCTAATTTATTTGAACGGAAGGGTGAAAAAAGCGAAGAAAAAGGGCGCGATTTACGCGCCCTTAAACCACATTATGCGTCGAACGGATCGCGCAGAATCATGGTTTCAGTACGATCCGGACCGGTGGAGATAATGTCGATCGGCACGCCGGTAAGTTCTTCAATGCGTTTGATGTAATTCAGCGCAGCCTGCGGCAGACCGCTGCGATCTTTGACACCAAAGGTCGATTCAGACCAGCCAGGCATGGTTTCGTAAATCGGCTCGATACCTTCCCAGTTGTCAGCCGCCAGCGGCGTAGTGGTGACTTCGCGGCCATCCGGCATGCGGTAAGCAACGCAGATTTTCACCTCTTTCAGACCATCCAGCACGTCCAGCTTGGTCAGGCAGAAGCCAGACAGGGAGTTGATCTGCACTGCGCGACGTACAGCAACCGCGTCCAGCCAGCCGGTACGACGACGGCGACCCGTAGTGGCGCCATATTCGTTACCCTGCTTGCAGAGAAACTCACCGATATCGTCGAACAGCTCGGTCGGGAACGGACCCGCGCCTACACGCGTGGAGTAAGCTTTAATGATGCCGAGCACGTAATCCACGTAACGCGGGCCAAGGCCGGAACCCGTCGCTACACCACCAGCGGTGGTATTGGAGGAGGTCACGTACGGATAGGTGCCGTGATCGATATCCAGCAACGTCCCCTGCGCGCCTTCGAACATCACGAAGTCGCCGCGTTTACGCGCCTGATCCAGCAGATCGGAAACGTCCACCACCATTGCGGTCAGGATGTCGGCAATTGCCATCACATCGTCCAGCACTTTCTGGTAGTCAACCGCTTCCACTTTGTAGAAATTCACCAGCTGGAAGTTGTGATACTCCATCACTTCTTTCAGTTTATCGGCGAAAGTGGCTTTATCGAACAGATCGCCAACGCGCAGACCGCGACGAGCGACTTTATCTTCGTACGCCGGGCCGATACCGCGACCGGTAGTACCGATAGCTTTCGCGCCGCGCGCTTTTTCACGCGCCACGTCCAGCGCCACATGATAATCAAGGATTAACGGACATGCTTCAGAGAGCAGCAGACGTTCGCGAACCGGGATACCACGGTCTTCCAGTTCTTTCATCTCTTTCATCAGCGCAGCGGGAGACAGCACAACGCCGTTACCGATGATGCTGGTGACGTTTTCGCGAAGAATGCCTGATGGAATAAGATGGAGGACGGTTTTTTCACCGTTGATTACGAGAGTATGGCCTGCGTTGTGACCGCCCTGGTAGCGTACAACATATTTAGCCCGTTCAGTCAGAAGATCAACAATCTTCCCTTTACCTTCGTCACCCCATTGGGTGCCCAGTACGACGACGTTGTTACCCATTTTTTCAAAATCACCGTTTGCTTAAAAATGGATTCTACCACCGCTTTTTTTCAGATTCAGCACTTTTTCTGTGCAAAAATGCCCAAAGAACGCCTCAATTTCGTCAGCCAATCGTTTTCCTCAACATGTAGTAGATAACCACTCCCGCGACCACAAGCCCACCGCCAAATCGACGCAAAAGATGGTCCGGCAGCAGGCTTAGAGAAGCAATCATACGCCTCCATGCTCGCGGATAAAGCATCGGCCCAAGCCCTTCCAGTACCAACACCAGCGCCAGAGCGAGCCAGATTGTCGAATTCATTGCTGATCCTTATAAACACAAAACCACCGCCGGAGAAGGCGGTGGTTTTTACGATGAAAATCGCAGGTTATCTTAACGAGTCGCGGAAGTCGGCGTCTTCATATAACGGAAGAAATCGCTATCCGGGCTAAGCACCATCACATCCTGGTTGCTCTGGAAGCTGCTTTCATAGGCACGCAGGCTACGGATAAAGGCATAGAAGTCCGGATCCTGACTGAATGCATCAGCAAACAGCTTCGCCGCTTCAGCATCACCCTCACCGCGCAGGATACGCCCCTGACGCTCAGATTCTGCCAGCGTTTTGGTCACTTCGTAATCCGCTGCGGCACGCAGTTTTTCCGCTTCTTCCTGACCCTGTGAACGATGACGACGGGCAACCGCTTCACGCTCGGCGCGCATACGGTTGTAAATCGCATCCGACACTTCAGTCGGCAGGTTGATTTGCTTAATACGCACATCAACCACTTCAATACCTAACGCCGCCATACTGTTCGGGTTGATAACCGGCACTTTACCATTGGTTTCAGCCTGAACGCGCTCAGCCGCTTTCGCGATGGCATCATCGGCAGCAGGCGTCGACACTTCGTCTTCTGTACCGGCAGAACCCGAGTTCAGCGCATCGCGCACTTCGAGCGTCAAACGGCCACGAGAATCGGTAACGATGTCTTTCACGTCCAGACGACCGATTTCAGAACGCAGACGGTCAGAGAACTTACGTTTCAGCAGCACCTCTGCCTGGGAGACGTCACCGCCGCCGGTCGCCAGATAGTAACGGCTGAAATCGCTGATACGCCACTTGATGTAGGAGTCGACGATCAGATCTTTTTTCTCTTTGGTCACAAAGCGATCTGCCTGGTTATCCATGGTCTGGATACGTGCATCAAGCAGCTTAACCGACTCAATAAACGGCAGTTTGAAATGCAGGCCCGGCGCATAAACCAACGGCTTGTTTTCATCATCACGCAGCACTTTACCAAAGCGCAGCGAGATACCACGCTCGCCTTCTTTCACTACAAAGATAGAGGTGTAGAGCACTACCAGCACGATGATGATGATCGCGATAACTGACTTACGCATCGTTATTCCCCCTGACGCTGGTAGTCGTTACGCTGCGCGTTAACGCGGCGTTGGTCCATGATATCTCCCGCAGACGTTGCGGGGGCGCTGTTAGCGCTGCTACTGGAGCTTGACGCTGGCGGCAAACGCAGCAAGTTGTTCGCACCACTGTTGTCACTCTTTGCTGCAGGAGCGGCGTTACCCCCTTTCAGCATCTGATCCAGCGGCAGCACCATCAGGTTGCCGCCTTTATCGTTAACCAGCACTTTGCGGGTATGGCTCAGCACTTTTTCCATGGTTTCGATATACAGACGCTCGCGGGTAATTTCCGGCGCGGCTTTATATTCCGGCAGGATCTTAGCAAAGCGCGCCACTTCACCCTGGGCTTCCAGGATGGTTTGCGTTTTATACGCACGCGCCTCTTCGAGAATACGCTGCGCCTGACCGTTCGCACGCGGCTGAACTTCGTTAGTGTAAGCTTCGGCTTCACGGATGTACTGCTGCTCGTTTTCACGGGCGGCAATCGCATCATCAAACGCGGCTTTCACCTCTTCCGGCGGACGAGCGGCCTGGAAGTTAACGTCCAGCAGGGTAATCCCCATGTTATACGGGCGAATGGTTTCTTCCAGTTCGCGCTGGGTATCGCTACGAATAACGGTACGGCCTTCGGTCAGAATACGATCCATGGTGTATTTACCGATGACGCCACGCAGCGCGCTGTCCGTTGCCTGACGCAGGCTGTCATCGGCGCTGGTAACGCTAAACAGATAGCGCTCAGGATCGGTAATGCGATACTGCACGTTCATTTCAACGCGCACGACGTTTTCATCAGACGTCAGCATCACGCCAGATGCCGCCAGTTCACGCACGGATTCCACGTTTACTGGCGTCACTTCATCGATAAAGTTCGGTTTCCAGTTCAAACCCGGTTCAACCAAATGGCTGAACTTGCCCAAACGGGTCACAACGCCACGCTCGGCTTCTTTAATGGTGTAGAACCCGGTTGCAGCCCAGATAATAACGACCGCTGCGGCAACGATACCCACAATACGCCCGCTCGCCTGACCACGTGGGCCAGAAGAACCCGGATTACCGCCGCCGGTGCTTTTACCACCGCCCAGGCCACCGAGTTTTTTACTCAGTTTACGGAAAATATCATCCAGATCAGGTGGCCCCTGATCGCGACCGCCTTTGTTTCCATTTCCCTCAGAGTTGCCGCCTGGTTTGCTGCTTCCCCACGGGTCGCGGTCTTGTCCGTTGTTACCGGGCTGATTCCACGCCATGTATGTGCTCCATATTTATTTGCGGTGTATACCCGGCCTTTGGCGGGCACCCCCAAAGGGGAAAAATCTTCAGGCTGCCGGTCAAACGACGTACTCTTCGAGTGCCGGTTCTTGTTTACAGAGTCGACGCCAGTCGACGATCGGCATACGCACCTGCATACCTACGCTGCCATCGTCTTCCATCCACTCTTTTTCTATTGCCTGAAGCTGGTGAAACCGACTTCTCAGACGCCCTTCCTGCGGCGGTAATCGCAGCGTGTGCTGCGCCACTTCACCCGCAAGACGCTCAGTCAAAGCCTGGAATAACAGTGGTACGCCAACCCCTGTCTGCGCGGAGAGCCAGACACGGATCGGTTTGTTCTCTTCATCCCGGTCAATACGCGGTTCGAAATCGTCCAGCATATCGATTTTGTTCATCACCAGCAGCGTCGGGATATCGTGTGCCTCAATCTCTTCCAGCACGGTGTTCACTGCATCGATGTTTTCCTGTACTCGCACATCGGCGGCGTCAATCACATGCAGTAACAACGTCGCCTGGCGCGTCTCCTGCAAGGTTGCTTTAAACGCGGCAACCAAATCGTGCGGCAAGTGGCGAATAAACCCTACCGTGTCTGCCAGCACCGTTTCACCGACATCCGCGACATCAATACGACGCAACGTCGGATCGAGGGTGGCGAATAGCTGATCGGCCGCGTAGACCTGCGCTTCCGTTATCTGGTTAAACAGCGTGGATTTACCGGCGTTGGTATACCCCACCAGCGAGACCGTTGGAATATCGGCTTTCGTGCGGGAACGACGCCCCTGTTCACGCTGCTTTTCAACCTTTTCGAGGCGCGAGAGGATCTGAGTAATACGATTACGCAACAAACGACGGTCGGTTTCGAGCTGGGTTTCACCCGGACCGCGCAAACCAATGCCGCCCTTTTGTCGTTCAAGGTGGGTCCAGCCACGCACAAGGCGTGTCGCCAGATGGCGCAACTGCGCCAGCTCAACTTGCAATTTACCCTCATGCGTACGCGCACGCTGGGCAAAAATATCTAATATCAGACCGGTGCGATCGATGACTCGACATTCGCACAGTCTCTCCAGGTTACGTTCCTGGGCTGGGGTTAGCGCATGATCAAAGAGCACAACAGAAGCGCCCGCAGATTTTACGGCATCCGCAATTTCAACTGCTTTACCTTCACCAACAAAATATTTTGGATGCGGTGCTTTACGGCTACCGGTAATCACCTGCATTGCTTCGACACCGGCGGAAGAGACCAGAGATTCAAACTCCTGGAGGTCTTCCATATCTTTGTCTTGCGAAAAATAGATGTGTACCAGTACCGCCTGCTCACCGGCGTCATAACGGTCAAACAAGCGTAAACCCTCATAAAATACCAGCGGGGAACACAGCTTTACTGGCTCCCCGATCTGGAAAATCAGCCGTCAACCTTATTCGGTCTCTTCGCCTTCCTGCTGTGCAGAGCCCTGCGCGTTGCTACCGTGATGGTAGTTACTGCTGGTACCGCCGCCGGCATTGTTGCTGTGATGAGAAACCGGACGAGATGGAACAACAGTTGAAATCGCGTGCTTATAGACCATCTGACTGACCGTGTTTTTCAACAGGATCACGAACTGATCGAAAGACTCAATTTGCCCTTGCAGCTTAATACCATTCACCAAATAAATTGAAACTGGAACACGTTCCCGACGCAGTGCGTTCAGGAACGGATCTTGTAAAGATTGCCCCTTAGCCATTCTATCTTTTCCTTATATGCTTGTTTTGTACTTAGAACTCGTAAGTTCTGAAAACTGCGTAAAAATTTGCGCGCCATACGACTTAATTGTACACATTCACCCTGCGATAGCACTAACAACCTGTAGCACGTCACGGTAAGACTTTTCCGGCTTTTCACTCTCTAACCAGTGAACGCCATCCCAGCCCCGCAACCAGGTTATCTGCCGCTTGGCTAACTGCCTCGTCGCGCAAATACCTCGATAAACCATTTCATCGTATGAAATTTCGCCTTCAATGTATGACCACATCTGGCGGTATCCCACACAACGAACGGAAGGCATATCCGTATGCAAATCACCACGAGCAAAAAGCGCCCGCACTTCTGCTTCAAAACCTGAAGCCAACATCTGATGAAAACGCTGCTCGATTCGTTGATGGAGCAGTTCACGGCTCGCCGGGGCGATGGCGAACTGATGCACCTGGTAAGGCAGAGCGTCTCCTGACGTTTGCGTCAGATCCGTTAAAGTTTTACCCGAAATGAAAAAAACTTCCAGTGCCCGGGAAAGCCTTTGCGGATCATTTGGATGAATCCGCGCTGCGGCAACGGGATCGATCTCCCGCAACTGCTGATGCAACGCTTCCCATCCCCGCTCTGCCGCCTGTTTTTCAATGTCTGCTCGCACTTGCGCGTCTGCCGACGGAAGAGGCGATAACCCTTCCAGCAACGCCTTAAAGTAGAGCATCGTACCGCCCACCAGCAGAGGAATTCGCCCTGCATCGGTTATCTCTTTCATCTCCGCCAGCGCATCGCGGCGAAAATCAGCGGCGGAATAGGCTACCGCCGGATCGAGAATATCCAACAACCGGTGCGGCGCCGCCTGTAACTCTTCCGCGCTCGGCTTGGCGGTACCAATATTCATTCCCCGATAGATAAGGGCTGAATCTACGCTTATCAACTCTACTGGCAAAACTTTACGAAGCTCAATGGCTAATGCGGTTTTGCCGGAGGCCGTGGGCCCCATCAAAAAAATAGCCTTCGGCAGGCCAGCCTTACTCACTTCACTCATTTTTCAGGGCGTTCATCGCCTTTTGTAAATCAACAGGTTGTAATAAACCATCCGGCGGGGTCTTCACCAGATGCGGACAAAGCCGTTCAACGTCGGCAAGCAGGGTTATCGCCTGCGCCACACTCCATTGTGGATGCTCACTCGCCAGCTGGCGCGCCAGCCAGTGAGCAATATTCACCGCATCAATGCTTGTCTGCTGCGCCAGGTAGCCTATCAGAGCGGGAATCAAGATTTGTAAATTTTGTTGGCGCAAGGGTAAAGGCACTGCGCGAATGGTCACGTGTTGTCCATCGGGAATAAATTCGATGCCCATTTCCGCAAGCACTGCCTGGGCACGCTTCAATACGGCGCTCTCTTGCGCAGAGATTTTTAAACGCACCGGAATCAATAACGGTTGACCGCAGGCAGGCGCGTGGTCTGGCGACAGTTGCGCATGGCGCAGCCAGCGTTCAGCAACCGGCAGCGCCAGTAGTGCCAGTTTTCCGTCCCGCTCAAGTAGCGCAAAATGCGGCGCAATAAGCGTTAATACGCGACCAAAACTCTGGCTGTGCCCGTCAAGTGCCGGAGCGACAGGCGCCACGTTTTCATTTTTACGTTCGACAACCGGGGTTTCCAGCAATTGCCGATAGAGCGTCCCCTGCTGTTTCTGATAACCCGGCTGAGCGTTAGGCCACGGTTGAGCACCTGCGGTATTGCTACGCGCTCCCCCAGAAGAAAGAGTGGAAACACGCGGTGCTGGCGGCTCGCGAGCGACCAGCGGTTCAGCAAACTGGTTACGCCCTGCCGCGACACGGTTTTCCGGCAGCGCTCTTGGCGCGGGTTCTTCAGAAAGCGGTAACGGTGTTTCTATCTGCTGTTGCAGCACACTTAACACGCCCTGGTAGATAAAATCATGTACCAGGCGCGACTGATGAAAGCGCACTTCATGTTTTGCCGGATGGACATTCACATCCACTTGATGCGGATCGATTTCCAGATAAAGCACAAACGCAGGCTGCTGATCCGCGCCCAGCTTATCTTCACATGCCTGGCGAATGGCGTGGTTTATCAGCCGGTCGCGCATCATGCGGCCATTTACATAGCAATACTGGATTTCAGCGAAAGCGCTGGAGGTACTTTTGGGATCGGCCACCCAGCCGCGCAGGGCTAGGTCACCATGCTGCCATTCAATGGCCAGCGCCTGCTCTAAAAATGCCGTGCCGCAAATCGCGCCAAGGCGGCGCTCTTTCTGCCCCCCTTCAGCAACCGCGCGGTACTGACGCACCAGTTTACCGTTGTGATTGAGGTTAATGGTGACATCAAAACGCGCCAGTGCGATACGGCGGATCACTTCATCGATATGGCCGAACTCGGTTTTTTCCGTGCGCATAAATTTGCGCCGCGCCGGCGTGTTGTAAAACAGATCCAGCACTTCGAGCGTCGTGCCCACCGGGTGCGCAGCGGGTTTCACCGTCACCGCCATCTCGCGCCCTTCGGCGTAAGCCTGCCAGGCTTCTTGCTGTTCGGCTGTACGGGAAGTCAACGTTAAACGGGAAACCGAGCTGATACTCGCCAGCGCTTCGCCGCGAAAACCAAGACTGATAATCGCTTCCAGGTCATCCAGAGAGGCAATTTTACTGGTGGCATGACGTGCCAGCGCCAGCGCCAGCTCCTCTTTTTTAATGCCGACACCGTTATCACGGATACGAATTAACTTCGCGCCGCCGCGCTCGATATCAATATCAATACGCGTTGCGCCAGCATCAAGGCTGTTTTCCACTAACTCTTTCACCACCGACGCAGGGCGTTCAACCACTTCGCCCGCGGCGATCTGGTTCGCAAGCTGTGGCGGTAGAACCTGTATCGGCATGAAATAAATCCTTAGTTGAGCAGCCCGTTAGCAGATGAGCCCGCACTGGCGGTTTGCCCGCCACTCTGCGGCGAGGATTGCAACGGATGTGCGAGGAAATAGTTACGCAGCCCACCGTAAATCGCTTCGGCAATTTGTTGCTGGTAGGCATCGCTTCCCAGTAGCCGCTCTTCGCTGCTGTTACTGATAAAGCCCGTTTCGACCAGCACCGACGGAATATCCGGTGAGCGCAGAACGCCAAGGCTGGCGTGTTCCGGGCGGCGTTTATGTAATGCACCGATACGCTGAAGCTGGCTGAGCATACTGGTGGCGACATCATAGCCTACGCGCTGCGAATGGCCGAACTGTAAATCCAGCACCGCCTGGCTCAAATAAGGGTCAGACTGGCTATTTGCCAGCACATCGCCCGCGCCGCCAAGCAGCTCGGATTGTTTCTCATGCTGCTCCAGCCAGCCCGCCATTTCACTGTTTGCACGGCGGTTAGACAGCACCCATACCGAAGCGCCGGTTGCATCGCGGTTAGGCGCGGCATCGGCATGGATCGAAACCAGAAAGTTTGCATTCTGCTTACGCGCCACGTCGGAGCGGCCCATCACCGAAATAAAGTAATCGCCATCGCGAGTCATCACCGGTTTGAACATGGGGTCACCATTCAGTAACGTCCGCAGTTTCCGCGCGATAGAGATAGTGACGTTTTTCTCCTGCGTTCCCCCTGCGCCAATCGCGCCGGGGTCCTGACCGCCGTGCCCGGCATCGATGGCAATCACTACTTTATCGCCAGAAACCGCGCGCGACTGCATCGCTGGACGCGTGATGGTATTACTGCTGGTGACGCTGGTGATGCGATCGTTTTCGCCTTTAAACGGGTTGCGCCCCGGTGCCGTTTGTTGCGGCATAACCGCCGGGGTTTCTGCGCGTTTCACTACCACTTTTGGCGGCGGTGGCGGCGGAGGAACATCAGCATCAATAGTAAAGACGACAGTGTAGCCCGCTCCGCTTTGCTGTTTCACCGCGCGGGTTTTGCCGTTCTGCGTCAGATCCACCACCAGCCGAATCGACTGGTTGTCCTGTGCGGTACCGGCACGAATGCTTCTCACCAGATTATTGCCACTGAACTGCAGCGGCAGACCCTGAATCACGCCGGTCTGCTTGATGTCCAGCGCAACGCTGCGCTTGCCCTGCTGCGAAAACGAATAGTCAGGATCGCCCATAAAAGTGAAGGTAATACGCGCCTGGCTATCGCCATTCGACACCTGAATATCCGCTAAACTCGCCGCACTCACCTGTGTACACAGCAGTAACAACGCGAGTGCCAACCAACTTTTCACGCGACAGATCATTCCGTCATCCTTCCGGTTAACCGGCCATACGTGCCAGTAACGAATCGCCAGATGAGGATACAGCGCTAATGCGCGCCTCACGCCCCTGCGCCTGGTAATCTAAATGGATTTCGACATCCGGGTCAGGCAGTACACCCGCACCTTGTTGCGGCCACTCGACCAGACAAATCGCATCGTTGGCAAAATAATCACGGATCCCCATAAATTCCAGCTCCTCCGGGTCCGCAAGGCGGTACAAATCGAAGTGATACACCATTAATTTATCGAGGGTGTAAGGTTCAACCAGTGTGTAAGTCGGGCTTTTGACATTGCCGTTATGGCCTAAAGCCTGCAGAAATCCCCGGCTAAAGGTGGTTTTACCTGCACCAAGATCGCCATATAAATAAATCACTGTCGCGCCGTCGCAGGCCTGCGCCACACGCTTGCCGAGATCCAGTGTTGATTGCTCGTCAGGTAAAGGAATAACTCGATTAATCATCTTCTGTTTCAATTACATCCGGGTTAACAACACGCAACAGCGTGCTAAAAAGATCGGTTGCCAGCATGCCTCGCTGGCCGTACTGCACCGCCAGGCGATCCGCCGCCGCGCCGTGTGCGACACACCCGGCGCAGGCCGCGTCATACAGGCTCAATTTTTGCCCCAGTAGCGAACCGATAATGCCCGACAGCACATCGCCCATTCCGCCACTTGCCATCCCGGCGTTACCGGCATCAATAATGCCCGTTTCGCCATCGTCGCTGGCGATAACCGTACCCGCACCTTTCAGCACGACAACACCTGCGTAACGTTTTACCAGACGCCGCGCGGAAAGTAAGCGGTCGCTTTCAATTTCTGCCACGCTACAGTTAAGCAGGCGAGCGGCTTCGCCGGGGTGCGGCGTCAGAACGCGATTGTGACGTTTATCGGGATTGATTGCCAGAAGGTTCAGCGCATCCGCATCCCATAACATCGGTTTGCGAAAATTTTCCACTTTCTGGAGCGCCTTTTTACCCCACTCCAGTTGCCCAAGACCGGGGCCAATGACCACCACATCTGCCCATTCAAGGCTCTCATCCAGCGACTCGGCGGTGAGTTCGTGCACCATCAGTTCCGGGCGCGCGGTAATAATGGGCGCAATATTCTCGCTACGCGTCAGTACCCGCACCAGGCCAGCGCCTGTGCGCAACGCAGCTTCTCCCGCCATGCGCACCGCGCCAGCCGTTCCGTGATCGCCACCGATAATCACCAGCCGCCCGAAATCACCTTTATGCGAAGTGGGCCGCCGTGGCGTAAACCATTGGGTAAGCAGGGTTGCATCAAAACGGGAAAGAGATGTTTGCTGGCCTGAAAGCCAGGCGTCAAGCCCCAACGCATGGTGATGTAATTGACCAACCACATCGCGCGCTTTGCCCGTTAGCAAACCGGGTTTAAGGGCGATAAACGTCACCGTATGACGCGCCTGCATCACCGCACCAGCGGCCGCGCCGGTTTGCGCATTCAGGCCAGAGGGAATATCCAGCGCCAGCACGGGAGCCGGGTGCGCATTGGCATGATCAATCAGCGCCGCCACATCATCGCGCGGCGCACTGGTAAGGCCGGTACCAAGCAGCCCATCAATTATGAGATCAACCTGTTCCGGCCACAGAACGTCAGCCGCATGGATCTCGCCACCCGCGTTGAGCCACGCCTCGCGCGCCTGCGCGGCCTCTTCCGGCAGCGGTTTGTTGCTTTCCAGCGCCAGCAGCGTCACGGAAAGCCCCGCCGCTGCGGCTAAACGCGCCACCACATAACCGTCGCCACCGTTATTACCGTGGCCACAAAGCACAAGCCAGCAACGCGCATCAGGAAAGTGTTCCCGCGCAATGTTGAACGCCGCTTCTCCCGCGCGCTGCATCAGTTCATAAAGCGTAATGCCAAGGCTATCCGCCGCCTCTTTTTCAGCGCGTCTGAGGTCCTCAGCAGGCCAGACAGAGTGTGGTATACTTGCTGCGATTTTCTTCATTGTATGGTCCGTCATGTCAGAACCCCTCGATCTCAATCACTTAGCGCAACAAATCAAACAGTGGGGCACTGAACTGGGTTTTCAGCAGGTCGGTATTACCGATACCGATCTCAGCGCCAGCGAACCTGCGTTACAGGCATGGCTGGATAAACAATATCACGGCGAGATGGAGTGGATGGCGCGTCACGGTATGATGCGCGCCCGCCCCCACGAGCTTCTCCCCGGCACGCTACGCGTTATCAGCGTGCGAATGAACTACCTTCCCGCACAAGCGGCCTTCGCCAGCACGTTGAAAAACCCGACGCTTGGCTATGTCAGCCGTTATGCGCTGGGCCGCGATTACCATAAGCTGCTGCGCAACCGGTTAAAAAAGCTCGGCGAGCTGATCCAGCAGCAATGTGCTTCGCTGAATTTTAGACCTTTTGTCGATTCTGCGCCCATTCTCGAGCGCCCGCTGGCGGAAAAAGCCGGGCTTGGCTGGACAGGTAAGCACTCACTTATCTTAAGCCGCGACGCTGGCTCGTTCTTTTTTCTTGGCGAGTTATTGATCGATTTACCGCTTCCCGTCGACCAACCGGTGGAAGAAGGCTGTGGCCGCTGTGTGGCCTGCATGACCATCTGCCCGACCGGCGCAATTGTTGAACCCTATACGATCGATGCCCGGCGCTGCATTTCTTACCTCACCATTGAGCTGGAAGGCGCTATCCCAGAAGAATTTCGTCCGCTGATAGGTAACCGTATCTACGGCTGTGACGATTGTCAGTTGATCTGCCCGTGGAACCGTTTCTCTCAGTTAACCGAAGAAGAGGATTTCAGCCCGCGTAAAGCGCTGCACGCTCCAGAGTTGATTGAACTGTTCGGCTGGACCGAGGCGTATTTTTTGAAAATCACTGAGGGTTCGGCCATACGCCGTATTGGTCATCTGCGCTGGCTGCGGAATATTGCCGTCGCGCTGGGGAATGCGCCGTGGGACGTTGCCAATATTCAGGCACTGGAACAACGTCTGGGTGAGCACCCACTTCTCGACGAACACATACAGTGGGCGATTGCGCAGCAAATTGAGAAGCGTAACGCCTGCGTGGTGGAAGTCCAGACGTCGAAAAAACAACGGCTGGTTCGGGTGGTTGAAAAAGGGTTACCACGCGATGCCTGAGCCATCCACAGCTTGTGAATAAAATTAAAAACACATTACGATTCAACGTTCACAAAATCGTCAAGCGATCGCGTTAACAGTTTGAAATGTTATTTTCTTATTTATTTTCAACGTATTAAAAGAAAATCGTTTGCTTATCGAAGTAATCGTTGTGTTGCGAATGAAAGGCTCGCCTGTGGATAAGTCTGTTCACAAACGTTTAGCGAAGACAATAAAAAACATCCCCAACGAGGAAACCCGCTGTGGATAATTTATTGGATTTGAAAATTTGGAGCGGGAAACGAGACTCGAACTCGCGACCCCGACCTTGGCAAGGTCGTGCTCTACCAACTGAGCTATTCCCGCATA